>JANLVT010000074.1:0-143531 GCA_031364125.1 Lysobacterales bacterium
CAATCCACGCGCCCACGTGGGGCGCGACAAGTTGTTCAACGCCGGAAGGAAAAGAAAGATGCAGTTTCAATCCACGCGCCCACGTGGGGCGCGACAAGATGACAGCTTCATAAAGACGCAGCTTTATTCGGTTTCAATCCACGCGCCCACGTGGGGCGCGACATTGAACAAGTTGACCTGCTGTTGCAGGACTTCGGAGTTTCAATCCACGCGCCCACGTGGGGCGCGACAAGGGGCGTCGTCATTACTTCAAGTTCAAGGACTGGTTTCAATCCACGCGCCCACGTGGGGCGCGACTTCTTCGCTTCGTGCGATGACTTCAACCACGTAAAGTTTCAATCCACGCGCCCACGTGGGGCGCGACCTGATCGCGGTTTCCATCACTGCTCCCCCTCGAATGTGTTTCAATCCACGCGCCCACGTGGGGCGCGACCGCCAGGCTTCGCGACCATACAGGCGATCACCGGGTTTCAATCCACGCGCCCACGTGGGGCGCGACGCGTTACGTTCCTTGAAATCGCGCTGTCTTTTGGTTTCAATCCACGCGCCCACGTGGGGCGCGACGCACCTCATGCCAGTTCCCGCGCCGCGCGTGCATCGTTTCAATCCACGCGCCCACGTGGGGCGCGACATTCTTCGCGCGGCGCCCATTCGCCCCACTGCTTGTTTCAATCCACGCGCCCACGTGGGGCGCGACGCGACCAGCGCCTGCCACTGGCCCGGCGTGTTGGTCAGGTTTCAATCCACGCGCCCACGTGGGGCGCGACTACATGCCGATCAGGTTACGCAGGAACGATTGCCCGTTTCAATCCACGCGCCCACGTGGGGCGCGACCGGCGAACAGGAGATCCGCGAGGCCATCGACGCGCTGTTTCAATCCACGCGCCCACGTGGGGCGCGACGTCGCCCAGCGACTGCAGCATGAGGAACAGGTCATAGTTTCAATCCACGCGCCCACGTGGGGCGCGACTGCACCACGCCAGTCACCTGCAGCGCAGCAGAAACGTTTCAATCCACGCGCCCACGTGGGGCGCGACTGCTGCGCGACTGGATGACTGGCGGTCACCACGAAGTGTTTCAATCCACGCGCCCACGTGGGGCGCGACATCATCGATCACGTCACGCTGCAGCGTCCAGGTGTTTCAATCCACGCGCCCACGTGGGGCGCGACCGGACATGGCCGAAAGAACGTGCATCCGACAGTGTTTCAATCCACGCGCCCACGTGGGGCGCGACACTCACCGGCCGGCGTCCCGATCGTGCCAACGATGGTTTCAATCCACGCGCCCACGTGGGGCGCGACAAAACGGGCTGTCGTCAATGCGCATGGCCAGCAGGTTTCAATCCACGCGCCCACGTGGGGCGCGACGTGGCCAAGGTGGCCATGGAGATTCGCGAAGTCGAGTTTCAATCCACGCGCCCACGTGGGGCGCGACGATTTTCGCCTGTTGGCGACGGCGGGCAGCACTTGTTTCAATCCACGCGCCCACGTGGGGCGCGACGCTCGTACTCTTCCAGCAGCGTGCGCTTCGAGTTGTTTCAATCCACGCGCCCACGTGGGGCGCGACTCCGCCATCATAAGTGTTTGTTATGGATAGGGATATTCGGCTTTTCCAGCGAACCGGGGCGCAGAAGCGCGGGCCGGGGTGCTTTTCCCGGGCCCGCGACAGGCGTGCGTATTGAGATCAAGCGCTTAGCCGCGCGCGAACGCCCCGGGGAATGGGCGGTCGCTTGGGGTTCGCGGCTAGACGATGAGGGGGGCGGAAAAATCCTGGGCGGGCTTGGCCCCGATGTGTTCGACGCGGCCGCGCCATTTCGCGCCGAGAAAATAGAAGCGGAGGCTGTCGACGTCCGCATCGATGAGGTCGCAAAGGCGTTGACGGATGAAGACCCAACGCGCGCTGTCAACTTCGAGTTCGAACACCGAGTATTGCACGCGCTGGCCGTAGTCGCGGCAGACCCGCGCGATGCGTCGCAGGCGGGCGGGGCCGCCTTCGCTGATGGTGCTGACGTCGTAGGTAACCAGGATCATCATGATGCGATTCTCATTTCCAGAGGAATGGCGGGTAGGCGTCCATGTCGCCGCGCAGATGTCGGGCCAACAACTGCGCCTGCACGTAGGGCAGCAGGCCGATAGCGATTTTTTCGCCGAGGAAAAGATGCAGCAGCTCTTCGCGCTTGCGTTCCTGATAGGCGACAAGCACCGTTTTTCGGGCGGTGTCGGTCAGCAGCACGGCGCCGTTGTCGAAGGTGCGGAAATCTTTTTCGACGAGCTGTCTGCGGTTGATCAGCGATAACGCCAGACGCTCGCCCAGCAGCGGGCGGAATTCTTCCACAAGGTCCAGCGCCAGGCTGGGACGGCCCGGGCGGTCGCGGTGCAGGAAGCCGACGGCGGGATCCAGGCCCACGGTTTCCAGTGCGGCGCGGCAGTCGTGGGTCAGCAGCGTGTACAGCAGCGACAGCACTGCGTTGAACGGGTCGCGGGGCGGTCTGCGGTTGCGTCCGCCGAAGCGCATGGCGGGCGAATCGACGCGGATCAATTGATCGAACACGCCGAAGTAGGACTGCGCGGCCTCGCCTTCCAGGCCGCGCAGGACATCGATATCGGTTTCGGTAATCAGCCGCTGCGGAATGCGCTTGAGTCGTTTCATCGCGTGCTGGAACGCGGGCGGATCCGGAAGTTGATCGCTGTAGTCGCGCCACCCGCGCGCCAGCACCGCGCGCTGGTTGTGGATTTTCCCAGCGAGGATATTGCGGACGATGGCGGCGCACTGCGGTGGATTGTCGGTGCGGCGGTACTGCTCGCGGCGCAGCAGGACGTTGCCGGACACGGGGCCTTCGACGCGGGCGAGAAACCTGCCGTTCGGCGTGAGATAGCAGATGCGGATGCCCTGCTCCATGCAGAATCCGAGCAATTGCGGCGAGACCGAGATCCGGCCGAAGCAGACCAGCCCTTCCAGCAGGTGCACCGGAATGCGCGCGCGTTCTTCCTTTTCGACACGCATGACGATATTGGCGCCGTCTTTGTGCAGCCAGGCGCCGTCGGTGGTGGCGTAAAGCGTGTTGAGCTGTTGGCGCATCTCAGTCCTCCAATTGCTGGCGCAACCAGCCGGCGACGCCATCGCTGTGCGCCAGCCAGCGCGGTTGGCACAGATCGATCAGCGAACAGGCATCGCAGCGTTTGGCATCGTAGACGGCCGATGGCGTGCGGCCGCTGTCGATCATGGCGCGTGTTTCATCGATCACGGTTCTGGTCAGCGCGCGCAGGGTGTCGTCGATCGGCACATCTTTGCGTCGGCGCGTCTGCCCATAGAACAGCGCGCCTTCCGTCACCGGCTTGCCCAGCATCGCTTCCAGGCACAGCGCCTGCGCGCAGAGCTGCACTTCATCGGCGCGATGAGCTTTGGGGCGGCCGCGCTTGTACTCCACCGGCAGGGCGCGCTCGCCGCTGGCGTCGCGATGGAATTCGACGACATCGGCAATGCCGGTGATGCCCAGGCCCGGATGCAGCAGCGGCATTGCGGTGACGGTGCGCACGCCTTTGCGCTTTTCGCTGTGCGGACGGTCGGCACGTTCGTGCAGCAAGCGGCCTTCGGCTGTGTGCCGGCTTTCGGCCCACAGCCGCTCGATGTGGATCAATGCGCACTGACGCGGGCAATACAGGTAATGCTGGAGGGCAGAAATTGGAATCAGGTCGTCGTCCATGGCCCTGCCCTCCTCCGGCAGCGAGCGGTGTTCAGAACACTTCGGTGACGGTTACGCCGCTGGGCACCGCATCGCGATCGATGGCGACGCGGTAGTCGGCGAAGCTGCGTATCGGTGCCTGCGTCTCGTCGTCCGCGCGGGCGACGGTGACGGTGTCGAACAACACGTGCGCGGGCGCATTGCCCATCGGGTGATCGTGCTTGAAGACGATGAGTTTGCGGGCCGACATCTCGCCGCGTGCGGCAGAGCGGTCGTGTTCGAACAGGTTGGTGAGCGCGCGCCACAGCAGCGAAAGATCGTCTTCGGAAAAGCCGGTGCGCTCGGCGAGTTTCGCGGAAATGAAGCCATGCATGCGATACAGGCCATACGGCAGGATGTGCTTGCGGCCCATGGTCCGCTCTTTTTCGAGGTCTTTTTCGTTGGTGACGGCGACGCGGGTGATGGAGATTTCCATCGGCACCACCGGGTCGATCGAGCTGGCGAAAGCAAGCTGTACCGGGCCGCGTACCTGGCCGGCGTTGACTTCGGTGGTCATCACCGCACCGAACGCGCGCACGTCGAAGAAGTTGGCGCACATCCATGCGGTGAGTTCACGCGCCCTGGCTTCATCCTTCGGCAGTTTTTTGGCTTCATGCTCAATCCCCAGCGCTGTATAGGCTTGCTTGTGCTGGTTGTTGAGCACCGATTTTTCCTGCATGTAAATGGTGTACCCGGGCTGATGCTCTTTCTCCAGGGCGACGTAATTGCGGATTTTCCGCTTGATGGCGACATCGGTGACCAGCCCCTGATTGGTTTCGGGGTCCAGGCGCGGCAGATTGCCGGCATCGGGGTCGCCGTTGGGGTTGCCGTTGGAGACATCGAACAGGTACACGAATTCATAGCGGTTCTGGATGGCGGTCATGCGTCTTTTCCTTCTGTCGTGGTGTCGGTGGCGTCTTGCCCGCTGCGTGGCGCGAAACGTGCCTGGGTCTGGTGGTAATAGCCGATGGCGAAATGGCCCTGGGCGTCGATGCGCAGGCTGCGCGGGAAAGCAGTGCCCAGCAGATCAATGGTCTCGCCGATGTCCTTTTCGAGATTGACGGCAAGCCCTGGTTTGTCTTTGCGCACCCGGCTGAGATGGTGCTGGGCATTGCGCAGCAGCATCGGGAAGACATTGGCGGGCGTGGCCGATGCCGCGCCGTAGTAGCGGTCGCGGATGGTGGCGTTGATATCTTTGCCCAATGCGGCGCGCTGGACATTTTCCAGGGTGGAGAACAGGCGGCCCAGCAGATAGCCGGGATCGGTATTGGCGGTGTCCAGGCTCACGGGAACTCCTTGGTTGTGGTGATGAAGGTTGTGAATGCCATCCAGGCGACGTTCGCGCGCCAGGATTCCTTTGCACAGGGCGACGCGCGTGCCGGAGATATCGCCGTCTGCACGGAACCGCATCACCAGGGTGTTGAGCAGGCTGCGCGGGTAACGTCCACCGCCCAGGATGGCGCGGGTGAGTTCGCCGGCCAGCTGCGGCGGCACGTCTTCGCTGCTGGCCTTGCCCTGATACGCGGGGGCCGTGGCCAGCAGCAGTTTCCAGATGGCCGGCGGTGTTTTCCACGGCGACGGCTGCAGGTGCAGGTCGTCGAAGTGATCGGCAAGCCGCCGTGCGAACACCGCCAGGGTGTCGCGCTGCCAGTAGCGGATCGACAGCCGCGAAGCGTTGGGTGCCAAGCCCAGAATGTATATCTGCGTGCCGTCATCCAGATCCCGGTCCAACTCGCGCAGCGGCCGGCCCTGGCGGACATTCTCCAGCGCGCCGCGCAGCTTCTGCGCCTCCTGCCCGTCTTCGCTGGGCGAGTCGAGCATGCTCTCCAACAGGTCTTCGGCGGCCTCGGCCTGCCGCGCATCTGCAGCGACCGCCCAGAACACCACGGTGGCATCGCCGATCTGCATCCGCTGGCGGTTGCCGGGGTCGCGACGCAGCAAATAATTCAGCGCGGTGGTGTAGGCGAACGCGGCCTGCTCGGAGATCGGGGCGTTATCGCCCTGATCCTTGCCGTATGAGGTGAACGCGCCCAGGTTGAAGGACACTATCGAGGCGCCGGCACTATGCGCACCGTTCACACCTTTGATCGATGCATGCAGGCGGGCCAGCGGAAGCGTTTCGCCGGTGACCAGACACCGCCCGGTGCGGGCACCGCCATCGCCGCCCAGCAGGCGTGCGCGCAGCGCGCGCGCGGCGGGCCGCTCATGCAGATACGCGCGCTCGCCGTCCATGCGGAACACCATATTCGCGTCCAGCATGTCGTCGGTGAAGCGCGGATCCTCCGCAAAACGCGCCGGTTCCCAGTCGTTGATGAATGCCAGCAATGCCTGCAGCCCCGGATCTGTCTCGCCAGCCAAGGCTTCGCGATGCAGCGCTTTGAAGGCGGCGCGCTGCTCATCGGCACGTTTGCTGGTCGCACTGACGCCCAGGCTGTAGCTGGTCTTGTCCCACAGCACATTGGATTTGATGTCGACGGTGCGTTTTTCCGGCTGCGGCACGCTCAGACTGCGCGGCAGCGGTTTTTTGCCCGAGGTGTCGCGGATGTCGTTGACTGCAACCAGCGCGCCCTGCGCGTCCAGCAGCAGCTCATAGCCGATCTTTTCCTGGCTGTAGCCCGGCGGCGACAGACCCGGCGTCTGGCGCTGCAGCAGGCGTTCGTAATAATCGTTGAGCGCGGAGAGGATCATGTCTTCACCGCCTTGCCCGCCAGCGGCGGCACCGCGATCAGACCATCGCTCATCTGCGCGCGGAAGAAATGCGGGGTCATGCCGTCGGCGAAGTCGATGTCGTGCAGCATCCAGCCCAGATCGCGCTCGCCGCGCAGCGCGTCGGACAATGCAGACAGATCGATGTCGCCTTCCAGCAGCTCGAAACTGGCCGGGAACTCGCGGGTGCCCAGGCACGGCGCATGGAAATACTGGCCTTTGCGCGCCCGGCGATTGAAGGTGTCCAGATGCTTGCCGATGTTGTCCTCTGCCCCGGCCCTGTCGGTCAGCTCGAAGTGCGCATGCACCACGTAAGCCACGTCGCGCAGGATGGTGGCGGCGCGCTGTTGGCGGTCTTCTTCGACATACGCCACCAGACCGTCGGTGCGCCCCGCCTTCATCGCCTTGCCGACGCTGGCGGCGGAGAGCTTGCCGCCCACTTCGTTGCGGCGGATCGATTCGAAGCGGATCGGCTTGAGCACCTGGATGCTGTCCACCACCCAGCGGATCGCCGGTTTCCAGTGGATGGCCTCCAGAATGCCGCGCGCGGCGGACGGGGTGATCACGTCGTAGCTGACGCGCTCCACCTTCATTTCGGGCCGGGTAAAGCAGGCGCGCTCGCCCCAGATTTTCAGCCTGATTCCGTATGCCATGACACCTCCTTTGGTTATAGCCCCCTCGGAAAACCGAGGGGGCTTCACTTCGCGTCAGCAGAACCAATATGTTTCAACCCACGCTCTACAACAGCTTTTTGATCAAGTGATCTATCACCGGCGACCCTAAAACGATCGCTAGAAGAGCGACGTACCAAGGCCACGGGGAAGATGGCTTTTTCCCATCGACGTCGAGACGCAACTTGATGCGGAAATCAGAGTTGGAGTCTTTTTCTTGCGGCTCGGACATGGGGAGCGCTCTTCATAGGGCCTTGGTGGGCGGAATCCTATTCCAAGTTTCATATTAGTGCAAATGACAAGACATCAAATCACACACCTGTCTGCCTCCATGAAAGTGGGGTTATCCCACCGAAGCCCGAAGCTTCGGTGGTACAGATCGGGATTCACCAGTTCCATGAACTGCTCGCCGTAGCGATCGAAGGCGACCGGCTGGATGGCCTGGACGGCCCGCAGTGCCTCGTAACCCGCCCTGGGCAGCTGCACCAGATAGGGCTGCAGGGTTCGGGCGATGGCGCCGCAGCTTTTCCCAAAAGGCAGATTCCGCAGCTCATGCAGCGCATTTTTGGCCGTGTCGTTGTCGCCGTCGAAAGGCACGATCACCGGACACATGACGCTTTCGATCATCCGGAATTTGGCGGAGAGGGTTTCGAACGGCAGGCTTTCGATGCGGCTGTTCCTGAGCAGCGACAGCAGCTGGTGGCGGTCGAGCTGATCCGCGCCTTTTTGCCAATACAGCTGCTGGAAATAGGCATGCACCGCGTCCAGGCCAAGCAGATCGTGTGCGTAATGGCGGTGGATTTCGCGGAACACCTGCGCGAACTGTTTCAACTCCGGCGGCGGCGCCCAATCGGGATTGGCCACGCTGAACACCAGCACTTCGCTGGCGTCCACGGCGCGGCGACCTTCCCGGTTGCATCGCCCTGCGGCCTGGGCGATGGCGTCCAGCCCCGCTTCGGCGCGCAGCACGGTGGGGAAGTCCACGTCCACACCCGCTTCGATCAGCGAGGTGGACACAAGCCGACATGGACGACCGGCGCTCAGCTTTGCGCGCACCTCCGCCAGCACCTCACTGCGATGTTTGGCGCACATGAGCGTGGTGAGGTGACAGGCCCCGGGGCGGTCGGCGATACGCTCGAACAGCGCGCGCGCGTGGCGGCGGTTGTTGACGATGCACAGCACTTGATCGCGGTCGCCCAGCTGCGATGCAAGCGCATCATCGTCGAGCGCACCGAGGTGGCGCGCGGTCACCCGCTTCAATTTGCGATACAGCGCAGGCGGATCGGGCGCCAGCTCGCGCACGCCGGTCAGGCCGCCGGGAAAACCGTCGGCCGCATGCAGTGCGGGCTGGGTGGCGGTGCACAGCACGATGCTGGTGCGATAGTTCAGGGCCAGCTCGTCCAACGCCACTACACAGGGCTGCAACAGATGCAGTGGCAGGGTCTGGGCTTCGTCCAGAATCACGACGCTGCCGGCGATGTTGTGCAGTTTTCGGCAGCGCGAGGGACGGTCTGCAAACAGACTCTCGAAGAACTGTACGGCCGTGGTGACGACCACCGGCGCATCCCAGTTTTCCATGGCGACGCGCAGTTTTTCCTTCGCCTCGGGGTTGTGCGTGCGGTCGTCGATGAAGGCGCTGTGATGCTCCAGCACGGCGGCGTCGCCGAGATCCGCGAACGCATCGCGAAACACCTGCGCGGTTTGTTCGATGATGCTGGTATAGGGAATGACATAGATCACCCGGCGCAGGCCATGGGCGATGGCGTGATCCAGCGCGAACGCCAGCGAGGCCAGCGTCTTGCCGCCGCCGGTGGGCACCGTCAGCGAAAACAGACCGGCCTCCAGGTCGGCCTGCGCGCGCACGTGGGCGAGGATGTCGGCGCGCATGCGATTGACGTCGCTGTTCGCGCTGAAGGTGGAAAGCGTGCTGTCGAGCTTGTCGCGCAGCTGTTGCAGCGTGGGCGCGGCGGCCGTGGGCACCGGGTCTCCGCCGATGCGCCGGTAGAACGCATTGGTGTCGAGATAATCCGCATCCACCAGGGCGGAAAACAGCATCCGGACCAGCATCGACAGCTGAAAGTTGTTGCGGTCGGGTTTGCTCTGAAAGTTTTTCGGCAGGGCGACAGCGCTGCGGTCGGGCAAAACGATCTCGTCCTGCCATGCCGGCATCAACGGCGCCAGCTCGCTTTCCAGTCGATCTTTCAGCGCTGTGCGCGTCTCGCCATCGGTGCCGTTGGCCAGCCCGGCATGGTGGCCGACAATGCCATAGGCCAGCAGCATGCCGCGCTTTCCGTAGTGGTCGCGGGCGATCCACCCGCCCCAGGTGGCGTGGTCGAGCTTCGGCTCGCGGCCTTCCAGGCGCGCCTGGAAACGCGCGGTGTACTTGCCCAGATCGTGCAGCAGGCCGGCCGCGCGCGCCATCTCGCCACAGCCGAACCAGTCTGCAGCGCGACAAGCGCCTTCACCCACGCCGATCAAATGGTCGGACAGCGTTTGCCAGTCCGTCTTGTCCACTTTGTCTGTGGAATGCGCATAAAACTCCACTATCGCCCCCTGTTTCCATACGCGATGCGAATCGATTGATCCGCCGCTTCAGCCGACCACTACACGTGAATTTTTTTGTCGCAGCCCTCTTCCGGGTCCGCACTGTTTAGCCCCACACAGTCTCAGCGCCTGAGACTGATTTCCACGCAATGAATCGTGGGCAGCTTCGTAAAAAGCTGCATCGCAGGTCTGATTTCAGAGGAAAACAACCGGATCACGATCCAGGCGTGCTTGGGTATTGAGACGATCAATGGAGCTGATCCGATCGATAGAAAAGTCGATGGAACATCCAACACTCTCTACGCGCTTGCATCCATGCATGGATTTTCCCGGTGCGTTCCCTGCGAGGAACCACGTTAAACCAGCTTCAATGCGCACGGCAATTGAATACGGCGGCCATCGTCGAATTCTGTCTTGATCGCATCCTGCGGTGTGTCCGCCAGCACTGTGAAAAAAAGATTCTTCGCTGCAGCATAGGATGATCGAGCGCGCCTCCGTCGAGACATCATTCAGCAGCTGACATACACTCCGTGCGCTGCATGCCGCAGCGCCGCTCTTACTTCACATGCGTACACCGCCCTGCTCCCGCGCGCTTCATCCATGCCATTGGCTGGCAAGGCGGCTCCCGATCAGAGTGTTCTTCTTGGGACTGCCCCTGACAGCGATGCTCTGCGCAGGAATCTCGATGGCAGCCGATGTCCGGCGGCAGCCCACCGTCGGCGAGTATCTACCCGACGCTCTGGGCAAGGACCGCGCCGGCACCGAGCAGACGGTCAGCATGCATCGGGGCAAGGTGGTGATCGTGACGTTCTGGGCGTCGTGGTGCGGCCCCTGCCGCCGCGAGCTGCCGGTGCTCGGCAAATTCCAGAGCGTGGTCGGCAAGGATCATCTGGAAATCATCGCGGTCAACGTCAAAGAGCCCAAGAGCGACTACAACGCGGTGGTGCGCGCCAACAAGGACATCGCCCTGACCTGGGTCCACGACGTCAGCGGCGCGACCAGCGCACGCTACGGCGTGGAAATGCTGCCGAACATGTTCATCATCGATCGCGAGGGCCGCGTCGCCCACGTGCATCGCGGTTACAGCGAAGAACAGATCAAGGTTTTCGTCAGGGAAATCGCGGACCTGCTGCCGCCGGAAGTCCTGCAGCGACCGGCCGGCGGTTGAGACGCCGGCGACAACGCTGCATCTGCTGGCCCGGCGACTGCGTAGACCAGTAGTCAAGTCGGAGAACACCATGCGAGCCACACTCACGCCCCGTAATGTCATAGCCCATCGCCTCGCGCGCCTCGCGCTCGTCGTCGCTGCGCTGCTCGTCCTCGGCGGCTGTCTGCCCACCCGCGATGCGGGCGAACCCATCGCCACCCAGCTCATCGCGGCGCAGCAGCCTGGACAACGTCTGGTCGTGGTGCTGCCGGGACGCGCCGACGATCTCGACGCCCTGCGCCGCAGCGGCATGGCCGAAGCGATCCAGGGCGCGTGGCCCGATGCCGACGTTCTGCTGGCCGAAGTCACGCTCGGCGACTACATGCGCGGCGACGCGCCCGAACGGCTGCATGCCCAAGTGATCGTGCCGGCGCGCGAACGCGGCCGGTATCGCGAAGTCTGGCTGGCCGGCGCATCGATGGGCGGCATGGGCACGCTGATGTACGACCGCCTGTATCCGGGCGAGATGGACGGGCTGGTGCTGCTGGCGCCGTATCTGGGCGACGCCGGACTGGTGAAGGAGATCGCGGACGCTGGCGGCGTCGCGCAGTGGGAAGCCGGGCCACCGCAGGCCGCGGATACCGATGGCTGGCAGCGCGAACTCTGGCGTCACATCCAGCGCGTGTCGCACGATCCCGAACAGGCCGGCCGGATCTGGCTGGCTTATGGCGATCGTGATCGCCTGCGCAAGGCATTCCCGCAGCTGATCCCGGCGCTGCCGCAGGATCACGTGCTGGTGCGCGAGGGCGGGCATACGTGGACGGTGTGGTCGCCGGCGATGGGCGAGGTGTTGCGGAAGGTGGATGCGAAGCGTGGGGGTTCGTTGGCCCGGTGAGTGGGGTAGCGGCCTGAAGGCCGCTCTACGGCCGCTCTACAGTCAGCGCTATTCGCCGTAGTGCAGCCAGATGCGGGCGCGGGATTCGTTGTCGAACACGCGGCATTCGTAGCCGTGTTCGCGGCCGACGATCTCGCCCACCTCCATCCGGCTGATCGCGGTGCCGCGGGCGTCGACATACGCCACCCGGACATCCGCGAAGCCCTGCCCGCCCACCGAATCGACCAGTCGTTTCAACTGGTCCTCGGGCGGCACCACGCCGAAGCTGTGATCGATCACCAGCACCTGACGCAGACCGGTGCGGCGCAGCTCGGTCGCGATGCTCATGAACATCGCGATGAGGGCTTCGATGCCGTCGATCCTGCCGGTGACGTTCGCCATCAGGCCGCTGCTTTCCAGATCCAGCATCAGCTCGAAACCTGGATTCTCCGGATCGAAACGCGCGGGATCGACATCGACATCCATGTCGGCGCTCCGCTCAACCCAAGGCCGCTTCGATATCCTTGGTCAGCGACTCCGGCTTGTCCGTCGGCGCATAGCGCTTGATGACCTTGCCGTCGCGGCCGACCAGGAATTTGCTGAAGTTCCATTTGATCGCGCCGATGCCCAGCAGGCCGCTCTTCTCGTCCTTCAGCCACTTCCACAGCGGATGCGCATTGCCGCCGTTGACCTCGACCTTAGAGAACATCGGAAAGTCGACGTCGTAGGTGAGCGAACAGAAATTCTTGATTTCCGATTCGTCGCCGGGTTCCTGGTGACCGAACTGGTCGCTGGGAAAGCCCAGCACCACCAGACCGCGCTCGCGATAGGTCTCCCACAGCGACTGCAGCCCGGTGTACTGAGGCGTGAAGCCGCACTTGGACGCGACGTTGACCACCAGCAGCACCTTGCCGCTGTAGTCGGTGAGCGATTTGTCGTGGCCGTCGATATCGATGGCGGAAAAATCGTAGGCGGTGGTCATGTCGGCGTCTCCATGCTGATGTGTGGGCGGATGCGATCAGGGCTGCGTCGGCGACGCGGCAACGGCGGGCGCAGCGCCAGCCGCTGCGACCTTGACCGGCGCTGCGAACGGCTTGATGCCGAACGCTTCATAGATGTCGCTGGGATAGTAGGCAGTGCCGTTCTTGATCACCAGCGCGACATTGCGGATGTCGGCGATGTTCACGGTGGGGTCGCCGTCGACCAGGATCAGGTCGGCGCGCTTGCCCACGTCGATCGAACCGCGATCCGGCAGCGTGCGCGAATGCTTGGCGCCGTTCCAGGTCGCGACCTGCAGCGCTTGCGCCGGGGTCATGCCGGCCTGCACGTACAGTTCGAGTTCGCGCTGCAGCGTGAAACCCGGCATGCCGTCGGTGCCGGCGAGGATCGGCACGCCGGCGCGATACATCCGCCCCACGAAGTCCACCATCTTCTCGTAGGACTTGTCGTAACGTGCGGCGGTGGCGTCGTCGGGAATATCGAATTCGGCGACCGTCAGCCCACGCTGCACGTCCGGCGGCAGATGCGTGGCCACCGCCGCGAACGCCTTCGACATCTGGCCCGGACGCTGACGGATGAAATCGAAGGTCGCCAGGGTGGGATCCACCGCGATCTGGTCCTTCGCCAGCCGGGCGATGAAATCCTGCACCGGTTTGGCGTCGAAGTTCATGTCCGCGATGCGCTTGGCCGGCAGATAGAAGCGTTCCAGGGTGCGGGTGTCGGTGGTGTCCTCGACCAGGAAGTTCAGCAGCACCTGGTTGATGTGCTGGATCTCGTCGTAGCCGGCGTCCAGCGCATCCTGCGCGCGCAGGAACACTGGGATGTGGCCGCTCACGCGCAGATCGCGGCTGTGCGCGTAGGACACGGTCTCACGCAGGATCTCTTTCGGGAACGAGTTGTAGATCTTGATCTGCGGATAACCGTTCGCCGCATACCAGTCCACCGCTTTCTTCGCCGCGGCGAGATCGGCCACCACGAAACCGTTGCGGGCGGACATCGGGCTTTCGCCTTCGAGGAAGCCCGCGGCGACGATGGCCGGCGACATTGTGCGACCGGCGCGCTCATCGGCCATCAGTTCCTGCAGGCTCGCGTTGTCGTTGCCCATGTCGCGGACCGTGGTCACGCCCGCGGCCAGATGCAGACCGCCTTGCCAATCGTTGATGTGGCCGTGCATGTCGAACAGGCCCGGCAGCAGCATGCGCCCGCCTGCATCGACGACCTGATCGACGGACGCGCGCCCTTGGCCCGCGCCGGAGATCGACACGATCCGGCCGTTCTCGATCAGCAGGTCGGACGCCGCCCCGACGGTCGCGTTCTCACTCTCGAACAGGCGCGCGTTGCGGATCAGGGTCGTGCCGCGCAGCGGGTGCGACAGCCGGCGCTGCAGGTCGCTCAAGACCTCGCCTTCGGCCTCTTTCTGCCGTGCTTCCAGCGTGTCGGCGTTGCCCTGCCAACCCTTTTCGATCAGTTGCAGATAACCGGGGAAGATGAAAGCGAAGAACCGCGGCTGGACGTCGGCCGTGGTCCATACGAACGTCGGCGTGAAGCCGACCCCGGTCACCACCATCAGTTGGACCTTGCGCGTCTCGGTGCCGTTGACGACGTCCATCTGCGCGACGGGCCGCATGCTCAGCGTGCCGCTGGGGATCAGCGGCAGCTTGCCGTCCCCGCGACGGGCCAGCGCTGCCAGCGCGGCGGACATGCTCTGCGGCGTACCGCCCAGCGACCAGTAGGCGGCGCCCGGCGCCGCGGGCTGCTCGCCGGCATCGGAGGTCGATTTCCAGCGCGCCACGCCGTTCTCGACCCGGAAGCTCTCGTCCACCGGCGCGCCGAACGTCGACTGGCCCTTCACCGCGTAGGTCGCGAAGGTGCCGTCGGCGGCGAGGGTGTATTCCTCCTTCAACTCAGGCCCGCGGCCATTGTCCTTGAACAGGTAGTCGACCCGGGTCACGCCGTCGTCGCCGTGGACCACGATCTGGTGGCCGGCCTGCTTGCCGCCATCGACCAGGGCGATGTACTCGATCGTCTCCGCCGCGTGCGCCGCGCCTGGCGGCAACGCCAACGCCAACGCCAACAGAAGGCCAAGGAAACCACTGCGGTTCATATCCATCTCCCATACATATGAAGTGTTGCCCCCTGCTGCTCGGACCGGGCCGAGCGATGCGCAGCCGGCCAGGGCCGAAGTCTAGCCCGTTTGCCCGCATCCGGTCGCCACCGGCGATGGCAAGCGTCGGAATCGCTTGAGCCTGACGCCACGTCAGGCTCACGGACATCTACAGCATGGTCCACTCGCCTAAATGGCACCCCATGCCTCTACGCGCACGCACCATCGGTCGGGTGGCCGCACTCACCGGCCTGACCGCGCATGCCCGGCACCATTACGACACCATCGGGCTGGTTCTGTTCTCATACGCGTTCAACGTCGCCATCGCCGTGATCAGCCATCGCTCGATCGGGTCGACAACATCGTCTCGCTGGGCAACTGGTCGCCGGGCACCGGCTTCGGCCTCACCAACGTCGCAGTCCAGAACGAAGATTCCTGGGCAATCTCCGCTCCGCGCATGGATCTGGTCAAAGATTGTGAGAATTCAAACAGGCTCTGAGGCGGCATATCGATGAACAGGCCGCATGATCGATTCGCAGATTGCATCATTCGCAGCGCGCAACTTGATCGCAAGCCACTGATTCATATGGAATCCGCGCCTGGCACGGTTGATGCATGGCTTACATGTGCGTAATCCACGCATCCCCCACGAGGAATACCCATGAACCAGACCACCAATCCGAACGACAAGAAAGACACCCAGAACGCGCCGTCCAAGGATCCGAACGCCAATCCGTCGCAGCAGAACCAGAAACTGGGCGAGAAGCACGACGACCAGAAGACCGGCGGCAACAAGACCGGCAGCGACAAGACCGGCAGCGACAAGCGCTGAGTCGATGCACGCCGCGGTGAACGCTGCTTTCCCCAAGAAATAGCGGACACGTTCGGCCTGCGATGAAAAAAACCCGGCCTGCAGCGATGCGGGCCGGGTTTTGTTTTATGCGCGTTGGTTGCAGCCGAACGCCAAGTTGCGATCAGAATCTCGCCTTGAACTCCACGCCCCAGGTGCGCGGCTCGTTGAGGAAGCCGGTGAGGTTGTTGAAGTCGATGGCGCCGACGATGGCTTCTTCGTCGGTGATGTTGCGGCCGAACACGGCCATTTCGTAATTGCCGTCGTTCCAGTTGTAGCCGGCGCGCAGGCCGCCTTCCAGCATGGCATCGCCGGTGAATTCGGTCGATTCGTAGAGGAAGAAGTTGACCTTGCTGCGATAGGCCCAGTCCGTGTACGCGAAGAATTCGCCGTGGCTGGTGGGGATGCCGTAGCGCGCAGTGACGTTGTAGACGTGCTTGGGCGCCTGCGGAAGCGCGTTGCCGTCGATCAGGAACGTGCCCGGCACCGAACCGGCCGGGTCACGCATGGTGCAACCGCCGCCGCAGCCGAACACCGCCAGGCTGGTGTCCTGGATCTCGGTGTCGTTGTAGCTGGCACCCAGGGTGACGTATAGACGGTCGGTCACCCATGCCTGCAGATCGAGTTCCGCACCCTGGCCGATGGTACGGTCGGCGTTGACCAGGCGCGCGACGTTGGCGTTGCCACCCACGGCGGTGAGCTGCTGATCGTCCACGGTGTAGCGGTACAGCGCGAAGCCCAGGCGCATGCGGTTGTCCAACAGGGTGGCCTTCACGCCGGCCTCGTAGGACAGCACGGTTTCGGTGTCGGCCACGGTCACCAGCTCATCGGCCGGCAGCGTGGCGTCGGCGAACATCAGACGGCCCTGCACGCTCGGTGCGCGGAAGCCGCGGGCGACCCGGCCATAGACGTTGACGTTGTCGTTGATGGCGTACACGGCGCTGAGATCCCAGCTGACGTCGGTGTCGCTGGGGCTGACTTCGATCGGCGCAATGGGCGGGCCGAACGGGCCGGTCACGCGCCGCGCGGAGAATGTCTTGCTGTCGTCGGTGTAGCGCACGCCGCCGCGCAATTTGAGCTTATCGGTCACGTCGAAATCGCCGGAGGCGAACACCGCCCACGCGGTGTTTTCCTGACGCTGGGTGGCGTAACCGTTGCGCGGATTGCCGGGCGCGAGCGTGTTATAGCTGACGCTGTCGATGTCGATGGTTTCGTCGAACCAGAACAGGCCGGCCTGCCAGTCGAAGCGGCCCCACTCGTTGGACTCGATGCGGAATTCCTGGCTGTACTGGCGGTGGTTCGGCAGACCGTCCGCGGATTCGGCCGGGAACAGCGCTTCGCCCGGCGCATCCGGCGGGAAGACATAGCTGGAGCCGCCGTCGATATCGCCGCGGCTGAAGGCGTCGACGCTTTCGTAGCCGGTGATCGAGTACAGGCTGACGCGACCCAGATCCCAGCGCATGCGCAGATTGGCGCCGAGCTGGTCGAGCTTCTGTTCGTTGACGCCGTCGATCGACACTTCGTCGCGATCGAAGCCGTCGACCAGTTCGTTGGTACCGGGCCGGATGATGCTGGAGCGGAACAGGCGCGCGGTGCCTTCCAGCTGGCGCGCATGCACGTTGAACAGCATCTCGAAGTTATCGCTGGGCTGGAACAGCAATTGCACGCGGGCCGCAGTTTCTTCGTAGCCCTCGAGGTCGTCGCCACTGCCGTTGAAGGTGTTGTCGACGTAGTCGTCGCGCTGCTGGTGCAGCACCGACGCGCGCGCGGTCACCGTGTCGCTGAGCGAACCGGTGATCGCGCCTTCCGCATTGATGGTGTTGTACGAACCGTAGCCGATGCGGCCGTAGCCGCCAAAGTCTTCTTCCGGACGCGCGGATTCGAACTTGATCACGCCGGCCGGCGAGTTGCGGCCGAACAGCGTGCCTTGCGGGCCGCGGGCCATTTCGATCTGTTCCAGATCGAACAGCGGGAAGCCCTTGAGGATCGGGTTTTCCTGGACCACGCCGTCGTACACCAGCGAGACCGGCTGCGAGGCGTTCACGTCGAAATCGGTGTTGCCGAGGCCGCGGATGTAGAAACGCGGGAAGGCGCGGCCGAACGAGGATTCGATGTTCAGGCTGGGCAGGCGGCCGGAGAGCAGGCGGATGTCGTCGCCGCTGGCGGTCAGCACTTCGAGCTTTTCGCGGTCGACGGTGGTGATCGCGATCGGCACGTCCTGGATGTTCTCCACGCGCCGCTGGGCGGTGACGGTGATGGCGTCGAGCTCGGGGGCGTCGGGCGCGGTGGCGGCGTCCTGTGCCTGGGCCAGAGTCGGCAGTGCGAGCATGACGGCGACGGCAAGGGCGCCGACGCGCGGAGTGCGGCAACCGGGACGGTTGGAATGAGGCATGGCGATGGGTTCCTTGGAAGGGAGAAAAGGGCGTGGGCAAACGGCGATCGGCGGGCATCTTGCGGCCGACAGGGGCGACCGCTCTTGTACTGCACCCAATCCCGGCGGGATTGTAAACAATTCGTGATCCGCCCGGCCCGGTCTGTCGAAACGGCAGGAACGGCACACCCGGAGCGACCGATGCGTGGCCGGAGCATGCCTTTCGTCATGGGCCGGGGCAGCACCCCATCCGCTACCCTGATGCCCACCCAACATCCGCACCACGACACCCGCTCCGTCCCTGCCGAGGAACACTTCATGAATCGCCCTCTCGCCTGCGCACTGGCGCTGGCCATCTCCGCGACCGCGCTTGTCGGCTGCGACAAGAACTCCGCGCCCGCACCGACCACTTCCGACAAGGCCGCCATGCCCACAGACGCCGCCCAGGACAACCCCCTCTTCGTCGAAAGCCCTCTGCAGCTGAAATTCCCGCAGTTCGACAAGATCAAGGACAGCCATTTCGGCCCCGCGTTCGACCGCGGCATGGCCGAGCAGGTCAAGGACATGGAGGCGATCGCCAACAGCGCCGAGCCGGCGACGTTCGAGAACACCATCCTCGCGATGGAGCGCACCGGCCAGTTGCTGTCGCGCGCCATCGCGGTGTTCGCCAACCTCACCAGCGCCAACACCAACGATGCCCTGGACAAGCTGGACGAGGAATATTCGCCGAAGTTCGCCGCGCACGGCGACAGCATCTATCTCAATCCCAAGCTGTTCGAGCGGATCAAGGCGCTGTACGAGAAGCGCGACACGCTGGGTCTGGACGCCGAAGGCGTGCGTCTGATCGAGCGCTACTACACCGATTTCGTCCGCGCCGGCGCCAACCTCACCGAAGAGCAGAAGACCCGGGTCAAGGCCATCAACAGCGAGATGGCGACGCTGGCCACCAAGTTCGGCCAGAACACGCTGGACGAGGTGAACGATTCGGCGGTGGTGGTCGATTCGCGCGATGAGCTCAAAGGCCTCGACGACGAGCAGATCGCGGGGCTGGCGGAAGCCGCGAAGGCGAACAAGCAGGACGGCAAGTTCCGCATCGCCCTGCTCAACACCACCGGCCAGCCGCTGGTGGCGCAGCTGGAAAACCGCGCGCTGCGCGAGCGCATCTACAAGGCATCGATGGCGCGCGGCAGCCGCGGCAACCAGTGGGACACCACCGACATCGTGTCCCGGGTGACCAAGCTTCGCGCCGAGCGCGCCAAGATCATGGGCTACCCGAACTTCGCGGCGTTCAGCCTGGCCGAGGAAACCGCTAAGTCGCCAGAAGCCGTGAACAAGCTGCTGACGCAGCTGGCGCCGCCCGCCGTCGCCAACGCCAAGCGCGAGGCCGCCGAGCTGCAGGCGATGATCGACCAGGAACAGAAGGCCAAGGGCGAGCCCACCTTCGCGCTGGAAGCCTGGGACTGGTCGTACTACACCGAGAAAGTGCGTCAGGCGAAATACGATTTCGACGAAGCCCAGCTCAAGCCCTACCTCGAAATGGACAACGTCCTCGATAACGGCATGTTCTTCGCCGCGGAGAAACTGTACGGCCTGAAGTTCAAGCGCCGCACCGATCTGCCGACGTATCACGAAGACGTGCGCGTCTACGAGATCTCCAACGAGGACGGCTCGCTGCTGTCGCTGATTCTGGTCGATCCGTACGCGCGTCCGTCGAAGCGCGGCGGCGCCTGGATGAGTTCCTACGTCAATCAGTCCGAACTGATGGGCAACAAGCCGGTGGTCGCGCTGCACCTCAACGTCACCAAGCCGGCCGCAGGCAAACCGGCGCTGATGACCTGGGACGACGTGAACACCACGTTCCACGAATACGGCCACGTGCTGCACGGCATGTTCTCGAACGTGAAGTATCCGTACTTCAGCGGCACCAATGTGCCGCGCGATTTCGTCGAATATCCGTCGCAGGTCAATGAAATGTGGTCGACCTGGCCGGAAGTGCTGGCGAACTACGCCAAGCATCACCAGACCGGCGAGCCGATGCCGAAGGCGCTGCTGGACAAGGTGCTTGCCGCCGACAAATTCAATCAGGGCTTCGCCACCACCGAATATCTGGGCTCGGCGATGCTCGATCAGCGCTGGCACCAGGTGTCCGCAGACCAGTTGCCCGACGCCAAGGGCGTGATGGCGTACGAAGCCAAGGCGCTGAAGGACATCGGCGTGGATTACGCCCCGGTGCCGCCGCGCTATCGCACGCCGTACTTCAGCCACATCATGGGCGGCTATGCGGCCGGCTATTACGCTTACATCTGGTCGGAAGTGCTGGATGCGGAAAGCGTGAAATGGTTCGAGGAAAACGGCGGCCTGACCCGCAAGAACGGCGACTGGTTCCGCGACAAGCTGCTCAGCCGCGGCGGCTCGAAGGACGCGATGGAACTGTTCCGCGATTTCCGCGGCCGCGACCCGGAGATCCAGCCGCTGCTGGAACGTCGCGGTCTGACCGCGAAGTAAGTTCTTCGCATCGTGTTGCACCAACACCGCCCGGCATGCCCGGGCGGTGTCGTATCCAGATGGCGATGCAACATCGCCTTGCGATCACATAAGCTGTATCGATGCCGCAATCGCATCCATCGGAAGACAACGCCGCGACCGCACGCAGCCTGCGCGCCTGGGTCGATCGTTTCGAGCTTGTGTTCGTGCTCACCGGCGCCGGCATCAGCACCGGCTCGGGCATTCCCGACTATCGCGATACCGACGGTGCGTGGAAACGTCCGCCGCCGGTCACCTATCAGGCGTTCGTGGGCGATGTCGCCACTTATCGCCGCTACTGGGCACGCAGTTTCGTCGGCTGGCCCATGTTTTCGACCGCGCTGCCCAATGCCGGGCATCGCGCGCTCGCCACGTTCGAGCGGCAGCAACGCATCACCTCATTGATCACCCAGAACGTGGACACTTTGCATCAGCGCGCCGGCAGTCGCGAGGTGATCGATCTGCACGGTCGACTGGACGGCACGGTTTGCCTCGGCTGCGGCAATGGGCGTCCGCGCGATGAATTGCAGGCGCGGATGGCCGCGAACAACATCGGCTGGCGCCCACGCGATGCGTCGGCTGCCCCGGATGGCGATGCCGATATCGATCCCGCGGCGGTGGCGGCGTTCGAGCCGCCGCACTGCATGATTTGCGGAGGCATGCTCAAGCCGGACGTGGTGTTCTTCGGCGAAAACGTGCCGGCTGCGCGCTACGCGCAGGCGCTCGCGGCGCTGCATGCGGCCGAGGCGGTGCTGGTCGTGGGTTCGTCGCTGATGGTGTACTCGGGATTCCGCTTCGCGCGCATGGGCCATGAGCGCGGCATGCCGGTGGCGATCCTCAATCGCGGACAGACCCGCGCGGACGCACTGGTCGACCTGAAACTGGAAGGCGACTGCAGCGAAGTGCTTGCGGCCGCCTTCCCCCCCGCCACCTGAGATTATTGCGTCGGCTGCACCGCAGGCGCGACGGTTTCGTCGAGCGGCGGCGCCGGCGCCGGCTTGGCCACCACGAACATCGCGCGGTAGGCCGGGGCGAGATTTGGCAACAGCACCGCAGTCGGCACTTCGACCGTGCGCACGCCATCGACGTAGGGCCCGACCTGATACGGCGGGAACACGAAACGCAGGCCCATGAGTTTGTCGCTGTCGGGCGCCAGCACCGGCTCGAACGCCGCGAACGAGGCCGGCACTGGTTCGGTGCCCTCGTCGATCATGCGGCCGACCGAACGCATCACTTCGGCGCGCTCGCCCGCGGGCAGCTCGTCGGCATCGACCCGCTGCGACAGCGATGCATGCAACTGCTCGCGCACGTAATCGGAAATCGTGTTCCAGCTTTTAGGATCGGGCAACAGATCGTTCGCGGACAACAGCTTGTCCTGCTGCGGCAGCCACACGAAGCGCGCGACCAGCGGCGCGCCGTGGGCGCCGCCGGTGAACGCGGCGCCGTCGGCCGCCACCGCCACCAGCTCGGGCGTTTCCGCGAGCAGCGTGAAATTGAGGGTGAGATCGTACGGACCAGGCTGCTTGGCCGCATCGCTGGCCTGTACCGCTTTGAGCAACTCGGCGCGCGCGCCCTCGGCGTAGCGCCTGAGTTCTTCCGCCAGACCCGGATATTTGTTCGCTTCGCGCGGGTAACTGATGCCGATGATGTAACGGGCATCCTGTTCGATGACGTCCTTCAGCTCGACCGGTGCGGGCTGTACCGGCGCGACGGCGGTAGGCGCAGCGGATGGAGGCGGCAGCGCATCCTTGTCCTTCTTGCAGGCGGCCGGCATCAGTGCGGCAGCCAATATCGCCATGAGCATGAAAGAAGGACGCGTGCGGGGTGACTTCGAATGCATGGACATGAGTGGACGCATGGCGGGTCTCCTTACCCGACCCGGATCGGGTGTGCGATCAGGATAACGGACATCGGCGGCGAAACGTGGGACGGACATGCGCGGCAAACGACGCGCAATAAAAACCCCGGGCGCGAACGCCCGGGGTCGTGTCTCGAAAGCGCTGGATCAGAGCGCCTGGACTTCGTCGGCCTGCAGGCCCTTCTGGCCCTGCACGACCTTGAAGGTGACCTGCTGGCCTTCCTTCAGCGACTTGAAGCCGTTGCCCTGGATCGAACGGAAGTGGACGAAGAGGTCCTGACCGCTTTCCGGGGTGATGAAGCCGAAGCCCTTGGCATCATTGAACCACTTGACGGTACCGCTCTGACGATCTGACATTTGAATTACTCCTGGAAAATTGTTGGATGGATCCGCAGCCCGGTAAGGGTGAATGCAAGATCCGGTGGAACAGGAAACGAACCAATAGCTAGGGCCCCGGCGCTTGCGCCCAGGGCCCAGTCATGATGGATGTTACTGCGGCTGCACTTCATCGGCTTGCAGGCCCTTCTGGCCCTGCACGACCTTGAAGGAGACCGCTTGGCCTTCCTGCAAGGACTTGAAACCGGTGCCTTGGATCGAACGGAAATGGACAAACAGATCCTGGCCGCTTTCCGGGGTGATGAAGCCGAAGCCCTTTGCATCGTTGAACCACTTCACGACGCCGTTTTGACGATCGGACATGGGGTGTTACTCCTCAAATAAACAGTTGGGTGGATACACGGAGCCTTTCGGCACCGCGACTGTCTAGCCAGGGGTAACGCGAACGATGAGCGGATCGTCTGGGCTTGACCGAGTGTAACCCCGCCTGCAAAGCCCTCCGGAGAGAGATGTTACAGGACAGGCCGCTGCCGGCTTGCAACCTTGGATCTACCGCATCGGGCCACGATGTACCGTGATCCCGCTTGGAACAGTACGCGCACCATACACCACAACGTCACCGTTTTGGGAAGTGGAGAACGGAACTTTTTTGAGCCCCCAGGGTCTAGCGGCCCGTTCCCGCCTCACGCCCCGCCATGCAGGATCGGGAACCTGCATGAATACAGTGGTTTTACTTGAACGGAAGGCCGAGGACATCGCCGTTCAGAAGTCCCGCGGAGCGTTGCGACCCAGCGGGTCAGCAGCGGCCGGCGATCGGTTGGGAGTGACGCATTGCGGCAGATCTGCGCCCCCGGCGACCCGCCCAGGACGCTGGCACGCTTCATGCTATAGCACTCTTCAAACACCCGTGCAGCGTGTTCCCAGGCCCCACCTTCGTTCCATGCAAGAGGAGTTACCAATGCAGTTCGATGCGCCTGCCAACAATGTCAGCGACGATGTCGTCGTCGCCCGGATCTATGACCTGTCCCGCGAGGGCGACACCACGAACCGCGAGTACGAACTGCTGGATTACGTGATCCAGAAACGTCTGCAGCAGACCTACGGCGGAGAGATCACCCGGGGCGCCTACGCCGCATAGGCGGCCGGCCGCCTGGTCAGCCGAAGTCGGGACTGACCAGACGCTGCAGGAAATGCGGCGCCAGCGCAGGCTGCTGCAGCAAGGTGAACATCACGCCGTACAGGGCGCCCCACAGGTGGGCGCTGTGATTGATGTTGTCGCCGCCACGCTTCTCCATCCAGATGCTGTACCAGATGTACAGGCCGGCAAAAACGAAGGCCGGCACCGGAATGGGGATGAAGAACAGATAGATCCCCGACCACGGGTCGAGCAGGATCGATGCGAACAAGACGGCAGATACCGCACCCGATGCGCCGAGGCTGCGGTAGCGCGCGTCGTGGCGGTGGCGCATGAACGTCGGCAGGATCGCGATCACCACCGCCGACAGATAGAACAGCAGGAAGCCGACCGGCCCGATCCTCGCGCCGAAATAGCCTTCCATCATCCTGCCGAACGAATACAGCGTGACCATGTTGAAGACGAGGTGCATGCCGTCGGCATGGATGAAGCCATGCGTCAGTAAACGGTCGTACTGCTTGTGGCGATCGATCGCCGGCGGCCACAGGATCAGACGATCCATCAGCTTCGGGCGTTCCCAGGCCTGCCAGGACACAAGCACGGTGACCGCGACCAGCGCCAAGGTGATATATCCGTTCATGCGCGCCTCCGCGCGCCCCGCGCGCGACGATCAGGCTGCACGGTAGTAATCCTGCAGCGGATAGCGTCTTGCGTACCACGCGAAGATCAACGCCGCCAGGAACGCGAAGCCCGCGAAGAAGAACATCAGGAACGCGTTCTCGCTCAATCCGGTACTCGCGATCTGCGCCATCGCCGTTTCGTTGCGGACCGCGGCATTGGTCAGCAGCACCCACACATTGCCGAAGGTCACCGACAGCATCCAGAAACTCATGATCACGCCCTTCATCGGCGGCGGCGACTGGCTGTAGGCGAATTCCAGGCCGGTGGCGGAGACCAGCACCTCGCCGAAGGTCAGCAGCGCATAGGGCACGATCTGCCACGCCAGCGACACCGGGTCGCCGCCGTCGATCGACAGCTGGATCATGCCCGCGACCACCCAGGCCAGCCCCGAAAATCCGATGCCGAAGCCCATCCTGCGCAGCGCGGTGACCTTGAAGCCGAGTTTCGTCAACAGCGGGTACAGCACGATATTGTTGAACGGTATCAGGGCCATCACCATCAGCGGGTTCAACGCCTGCATCTGCCCGGCTTCCTTGACCAGCCAGCTCGGCCACCACCACATGTCGTGCGGCACCACCATGGTCTTGCCCTGCAGCACCCAGGTGGACGCTTTCTGGTCGAACAGCGACCAGAACGGGCTGACGATCGCGAAGATGATCAGGATGCGCAGCACCGCGCGCACGCCGTCGACCGCGGCATCCGGATGCGCGCCGCGCGCCCGGTCCAACTGCATCGCCGTGCCCACGCCCCCCAACAGCAGCACTGCGCCCAGCGCGAGGCAGAACGAAATCACGAAGCCGAAGCCCTTGGGCCACCAGACGGGCGACAGCGCCCAGCCCACCAGCAGCGCCGCCGCGATCGCCACGCCGGCCATCGCGACCAGACTGCCCGCGCCTTTGCCGTCGCCGCCGCCGCGCAGCGCGGTCTTGACCACATTCATGAACGAGTGCGGATCCGCCGGCTCGGGCGGCATGTTCACGTATTTGGCACGGCCCATCCAGAAAATGACGGTGGCGATGAACATCAGCACGCCGGGAATGCCGAACGCGATCGCCGGGCCGTACTCGCGCAGGAAAATCGGCATCAGCAGCGACGCGAAGAACGAACCGAAGTTGATCGTCCAATAGAACGCGTCGTACACGATCTTCGCCAGATGCTTGTTGGCTTGGGTGAACTGATCGCCGACGAACGACGAGACCAGCGGCTTGATGCCGCCGGAACCCAGCGCGATCAGCAACAGACCGGTGTAGAAGCCGGTTCTATTGGTCTCGAACAACGCCAGGAATGCGTGGCCGACGCAGTAGACCAGCGAAAGCCAGAGGATGGTGTTGTATTTGCCGAAGAAGCGATCCGACAGCCAGCCGCCGAGCAGCGGGAAGAAATACACGCCGATGACGAAACTGTGGAAGACCTCCTTGGCCATGCCCTCGCGTTCGGCAGCGGGCAGGTAGGCCAGGATCACGCTGCTGATCAGAAACTGCACCAGGATGTTGCGCATCCCGTAGAAACTGAAGCGTTCGCAGGCCTCGTTGCCGATGATGTAGGGAATCTGACGGGGCAGCTTCGCCGGATCTCCGGCGTACTTCGCTTCAGCGGCTGCAGTCATGGACGGATCTCGTATGGATGAACGGGGCCGCCGCGGGCGCGACGGGCTCGGATTCGCGTTGCGATCCGGGAGTGTAGTGCGGAACACGCCGCAGGCGCAGGGCCCCGGGCATTCCATCGGCGGGAGCGCCGTTCAGCGCGCGCCACCCGGACCCGCAGGTTCAGGACGGCGCCGCGAGGCCCGACAGGTCAGGCCCACTCGGTCAGCCCTTCGCGCTCATACAGTGTCGCGAATGAAGGCCGCGCCTTCAGCCGCGACGTCAGCACCGACAGATGCGGCCATTCGGTGGCCGGCTTCGGCATATTCCGCGACCACCGCATCAGCATCACCAGATAGAAATCGCCGGCGCTCAGGCGCTCGCCCAGCAGATGCGGGCCGTGTTCGGCCAGGTGGTGATCGATCCGCTGCCATTCCGCCTCTATCCGCCGCTGCACGTGCTCGCGCACCGCCTCGGCATTGCCCTCGCCGGCCGGTTCGTGCGGATACCACCACTGCCGGAACAGCGGCTGCACCATGTTGGCGAGATTGAACATCCACTGGGTGTAGTCCATCCGCTGCGGTTCCGAGAGCAACGGGGCCAGTGCCGCCACCGGAAAGGCATCGGCCAGATGCATCGACAGCGCTGCGGCTTCGTAGTGCGGCGCACCGTCGATCACCAGCGTCGGCACCACGCCATTCGGATTGAGCGCCAGATATTCCGGGCGTTTCTGCGCGCCCGCGGCGGTATCGACCAGCGCCAGCGCATGCGGCGCATCCACTTCGAGCAGCAGCCAATGCACGACCAGACTGGCGGCGCCCGGGGCGTAGTACAGCGTGTATTCGGAACGGGACATGACGGCTCCGGCATTCAAAGCAGCGATCTTCGCATGCTGCCCAAGGCCTTGCGCGTGACCATCGACCTACTCGCCGCAGGATCATTGCCGGCACAATGCGGGGTCGCCCCGGAACCCATACGCATGCACCCTGCCCTGCTCTCTTGTCCGCTGATGTTGGCCCTTGTCGCCGCTGCGTGCGTGCCCCCCGCACACGCCGCGACCGACCTCTCAACCACCGCCGAACGCAGCGGCTACGCCCGCACCGGCCGCTACGACGAAGTGATCGCACTGTGCGATGCGTTCGCAAGGCGCTACCCGGATGCGGTCCGCTGCATCGAGTTCGGCACCACGCCGGAAGGCCGGCCGATGAAGGCGCTGGTGGTCACCCGCAGCGGCGCGCGCACGCCTGAGCAGGCCCGCAGCGCCAACCTGCCGGTCGTCCTGATACAGGGCGGCATCCACGCCGGCGAGATCGACGGCAAGGACGCCGGTTTCCTCGCCCTTCGCGAAGTGCTGGACGGCAAGGCAGCACAGGGCGCTCTCGACAAACTGGTGTTGATCTTCGTGCCGGTGTTCAACATCGACGGCCACGAACGCTTCGGTGCGTGGAACCGGCCGAACCAGAACGGGCCGGCCGAGATGGGCTGGCGCGTCACCGCGCAGAACTACAACCTCAACCGCGATTACGCCAAGGCCGATACGCCGGAAATGCAGGCCATGCTGGCGCTGGAGAACGCGTGGGATCCGATCGCGACCATCGACCTGCATGTCACCAACGGCGCCAAGTTCGAGCACGATATTGCGATCCAGGTCGAACCGCTGCACGCCGGCGACGAATCGATGCTCGCCGCCGGCCTGGCGCTGCGCGACGGCACCATCGAACGCCTGCGCGCGCAGGGTTCGCTGCCGGTGCCCTTCTACCCGTCATTCCTCGAACACGACAACCCCGCCTCGGGTTTCTACGACAACGTGTCGCCGCCGCGCTTTTCCACAGGCTACTTCCTGATGCGCAATCGTCTGGCGATGCTGGTGGAAACCCATGCTTGGAAGGATTATCCGACCCGGATCCGGATCACCCGCAACACCGTGATCGCCGTATTGGAACTTGCCGCCAGACACGGCGCGGACTGGCGCCGCACCGCGCAGGCAGCTGACCTCCGCGCGCAGAACCTCGGCGGCCAGTCGGTATCTTTGACCTGGAAAGCGAGCGACAAGACGCGCACCATCGATTTCCGCGGTTACGCCTATACCCGCACACCGTCCGACGTATCGGGCGCGCTGATGACGCGCTACGACGATACGAAGCCGCAGATCTGGTCAGTACCGATGCGCGATGAGATGGTGCCCGGCTTGACCGTTGCCGCACCGAAAGGCGGGTATTTCGTATCGCCCGCCTACGCCGCATCGGTCGGCGCAAAGCTGCGGCAACACGGCATCGCCTTCGACCGGATCGCGCGCGCGATGCCGGGAACGCCGGTCGACGCGTTCCGCGACGAAACGCCGACCTTCGCCGCGGCATCATCGGAAGGCCGCCAGCGGCTCACGGTCGATGGCGAATGGAAGCGCGAGACGCAGGACATCGGCCCGGGCGCGCTGTTCGTGCCGATCGCTCAGCCGAAGGCGCGGCTGGCGATGACGTTGCTCGAACCACTTGCGCCCGACTCGCTGTTGGCGTGGGGGCATTTCAACAACGCCTTCGAGCGCAAGGAGTACATGGAGGACTACGTCGCCGAGGACGTCGCCCGCGACATGCTGGCGCGAGATCCCGCATTGCGCGAGCGTTTCGAGCGGAAGTTGAAGGAAGATGCGGCTTTCGCGGCAAACCCGCAGGCGCGACTGGATTTCTTCTATCGCCTGCATACCGCCTGGGACGAGCGTTACGGGCTGTATCCGGTGCTGCGTACGGATGCGTCGCCACCGTCTGCGCCCTGAGGCATGCGCCGCGGTTTCATCTCTACAGGCGTTTCTGGTTCCCAAGGTCGGGATTTGCCTGCGCAATGCGCGACGCACGCGTCGATCCGGACATCCCGGAACAACACCGGGCCCGTTCGAGCATCAACGCACCCGCCGTCGGAACGGCTTGCGGGTCAGAGCATGGATGCGAAGAACCAGTACGCGCCGCCCAGCACCGCGGCCCACAGGATCAGCTTGAATACGAACTTCACGACTTTGATGGCGAAATAGGCCGCAACGATAGCCATCACCAGACCGATCCAACCCATCTCCGCCACCGCCAACTCCTTCGTCATGTAAGCGCCACAGGCGCGGCGCGCGAAATCGATATGTCCGGATGAACGCCGCGCTTAACGCAGAACCGGAAAGATAGCGGATTCTGCCTCTTCCACAGGCCGAATGGGAGCCGCAATGGGCACAAGCGCGGGATCCAGGGCGATGCGATCGTCGAAGACGAAGCAATTCCCGGCATACCCCGACCCGCCGACCGCCTCGAAGTAACCGAGGATGCCGCCATCGAGCTGCAGCACGTTATCCATGCCCTGCGCGCGCATCCACAGCGCCGCCTTCTCGCAGCGGATGCCGCCGGTGCAGAAGCTCACCACCGTCGCGTCCGCGAGCGATTCGCGGCGCTCGAGCACGGCCTCCGGCAGCTCGGTGAAATTGTCGATCGGCAACACCATCGAATCGAGGAAGGTGCCGTAGGCGACTTCTTCGCGATTGCGGGTGTCCAGCAGCACCAGGCGGCGCCCGTGGTCGTCGGCGCCGCGTTCGATCCAGCGCGCGAGATCCTGCGGGGAGACCGCCGGCGCGCGCCCGGATTCAAGCGAAGACTGCGGCTGGCGAAAGCTGATGATCTCCGGTTTGACCTTCACTTTCAGCCGCGAAAACGGCACCGCGTCGGACACGCTGACCTTCGCCGTCAGGTCCGCGAACCTCGCGTCCTCGCGCAGATGCAGAAGGAAATCGTCGATGGCCGGTGCTTCACCGGCCAGGAACAGGTTGATCCCCTCATCCGCCACCAGGACGGTGCCGCGGAGTTCGCCTGCTTGTGCGCGCGCCTGGATCTGCACGGCCAGCGCATCCGGGTCTGCCACCGGCGCGAAATGATAGGCGGCGATGTTCTTGATCGGGGCATTCTTGATCGGAGCATTTTTTCTCGAAGCGTTCGGGTTCATGTCGCGATTTCAGCCGGCCAGCGCAGCCTGGAGATTATCCCGCGCCCGCGCCTCGAAACGGTCGCGGAAGAAATCGCTGAGATAGATCCGCTTCGAAGCGAGCAGTTTCCTGAAGAACCGACGGCGTTTGATCCGGTACAACCAGCGCGGCACTGCGCGATACTCCTCGGCGATGGCGCGATCGTATTCCGCGAAGGCCTGCGGCTCGGCACCGAGGATCGCCATATCGCAATCGAGAAAACGCCGGCTATCTTCGGCAGCCGCGTCGTCGTCGAAATCCAACGCATTCAGGGCACCGTGGCGCGCTGTCAGCAGAATCAGCTCGGAGACGCGTGCGCTATCGATCTCGGCCTGCGGCCACCAGCGGGCAATATGTTCGATCGCAAGACGCGCCGACTCGGCTTCGTTGTCGCCACGCCCGGGCACATAGATCGCATCGTGGTACAGGACAGCGAGTCCGACTTCGCGCGGCTGACACCAGCCCGACCCTTCGGCGACGGTCCGGTAATGCGCCAGCACATCTTCGACATGGCCGAAGTGATGATAGGCGCGGGGTGGAGACGCGTAGGTTTGCCGCAACGCGTTCAGTTGCTCGCCCGGTAGCGAAGAAAGCTCCGGGATGTCGATACCTGCGATCAAGCCGAGGTCCTGCGGAAATAACGCCAACCGTCGAGGCGGGCTGTTGCGGAGCCGGTTCCTGTAGAGCGGGCTTCAGCCCGCTGCCGATCTACGGATACACCGCAGCGGGCTGAAGCCCGCTCTACAGACGACCAGCCCATGCATCAGCCGTTGATCACCGTCAGCCTCGGCGAGCGCTTCGGCAATTTGTGGTCGACAGCGGCCTCTGCCGTGTAGGTGCAGACGCGGTTGCGGCCTTCGTTCTTGGCGCGATACAGCATCTGGTCGGCGTGCGAGAGCAGACGCGACAGGTCGTAACCCGACTGCGCCGTCGAACTGACACCGAAGCTGGCGGTCACCACGAACGAATATCCACACTCGCGCGTATCGATCTGGGCCAACTGTGAGCGACAGTCTTCGGCAAGACGGGCGGCACCGGCGAGATCGAAACCGCGCAGCAGGATGGCGAATTCCTCGCCACCGATGCGGCCGATGTAATCGATCTTCCGGCAGTGCGCATTGCAGGTCTTGCCGACCTGTTTCAGCACCCAGTCACCGGCGCCGTGGCCGTAGGTGTCGTTGATCGCCTTGAAGTGATCGAGGTCGAACATGACCAGCGCGGCGGAATCGCCCGCACGCGCGGCCTCGACCAGCGCGCGCTCGGAATTCAGGGTGAAGTAATGGCGATTGCCCAGCGCGGTCAGCGTGTCGGTCTGCGCCAGACGCTGCAGTTGCCCCTGATGACGCTTGATATTGATCATCCAGAAAACGATGGCACCCAGCATCACCAGCAGGAATCCCGCAACGAGTCGCGCCTTCTGGGTGCTGGCGCGCTCCAGCGCGAGCTGCTGCGCCTGCTGTTTAGTCTGGTGGCGGAAGATTTCGTAGGCCAGCTCTTTCGCCTTCACGTCGTTATGATGCGCCATTTCGGATTCGGCGTAACGCTTGTAGAGCTCCAGCGCCACCGACGGCTTCTCGCGCGTGGCCGCGATCTGATACAGCGTGTTATAGGCGCTGACCAGGGTCGAGGACGACTTGATCTGCTCGCCCAGGGCAATGGTCATGCGCGCATGCGCTTCGGCTGCCGGTACGTCGCCCAGTTTCAGTTTCAGATCGGCAAGCAGTGCGTGAAGCCCCGCGATCAGCCGCGGATAGCGGGTCGCCTGGACTTCGGGAAGCGTCGCTTCGAGCAGCTCGACCGCTTTTTCGGGTTTGCCGTCGCCTGCGAGCTTGCGGGCGAGGATGCCGCGCGTCACGTTCGCTGGTATGTATTCCTTCAACCGCGAGCAACCGGTGATGACTGCTTCGATCGGCGCGCTGTCTTTTGGAAGCAGACCCAGTTCGAACTGGGAAACCACTTTGAAATTACCAGCGAAACACTCGATCCGCGGCGCGGGATCTCCATCGAGCATCTGCTGCGCGTAGCGCAACGCGATCCGATGCTGGCCGATCTCGCTGTAGAGCAGCGCACCGGCGGCCAGGCCTTCGTCATGGATCGCCTTGTCCGTGACTTCCTTGCGGATAGCCTGGGCTTTCTGCAGATACCGCAATCCGGTGGTGAAGTCCCGGGTGAGCGCCGAAAAACTCGCGACCAGGCCGCCAGCCCGATACTTCAGATTGGGGTCTTTGGTTTCGCCGAAGAGTTGTTGAGCCAGTTTCGAACCCTGGCTCAACTGGTCGCGATAGATCGCCGCTTCGTAGGCCTGAAAGTATTTCAGGCGCTGTTTCTGCAGCAGCGTCGTCTTCTGCTTGTGGTTACGGAGCTGCTCAAGCAACTCCGTGAATCGCTTGGGGTCGGAGCTCTTGGCCGCATCCGCTTCCTTCAACAAGTAATCGTAGGAGTTCTGCGCACGGGCATCCTGGATATTCGCCGCGCAAAAGAAAACGACGAGAAGTGTGATGAGCTTCCACTGCATAAGACCCTTACCCCTTAGATTGACGACCCGACCCTCATTCGGCCTGCTTTTTCTCGTCTTCCCCAGCCCCTTCGCTCGGGCTCTCTTCAGCAGGCCTTTCTTCGGGGGCAGCGACGGCGAACATCATTTCCTGGCGACCATTCAACAGGTCGTTCAACTTCGAATGGTCACGGAGTTTGAGCGCCTTGCGGGACTCATCATCCACATCCAACATCGCAATTGCGGCTTCGTAATCGGCGGTTGTCATCCGCGCCATCACGGCATTGCCGCCCATCGATTCGAGAAACTGGATCACATTCGGCATTAGATTCCCCCATTGGGCTTCATGATTCAACGTGGCTTCAGCCCTTTGCTTGATCACATTCGACATTAGATTCCCATTCTGCTTGATGATTCAACGTGGCTTCAGCCGTTTATCGGCCAATACCATCGCGATTTACTGCAGGTACAGGTTGCGCAAAGTGTTGAAATCGAACGCGTTTCACTGTGGCAACCAGCCCTGCACCCCTGCCAGCAGTTTCAGGCTATGCGAAAAAACCATCCATATCAATTACTTCTGCCGATACTGGGGAGGTCGGAGCCGCTCATTTCCGGAATCTCACTGAGGTAGGAGACGCGTCGTTCAGCATCCTGCATCTGCGGCTTCCGCAAACGATCATCGTTGGGACATCCGGCAGGCCGATCCGCATAACCTTCGGCCACGCGGCCGACTGCCCGCCGACCGGCAGGTTCAGGTCTACGCGTCATTCAGGGCCGCATCGATTTCGGCGATGCGTTTGAGCATCGACTCGTTGCGCTGCATCGGTCGCGCAGGCGGGAGCACCAGCGTGCTCTGCACGGACAGCGTGGCGTCAACCAGTGCGCTCAACGGCATGCGCTCCATCCGCGGCACCGAAATGGGCAGGGTCGCGGCTTCGTAGACGATGACTTCATGTTCCGGCGGGTAACCCTCTTCGGCCAGCAGTTCCAGCAGCAGCCGGCGATACGGCGCACCGGTGCCGTAGCGCGCGAGGGTGCGGTCGCCCGCCAAGGCGATCTGCCAGAGGATCAGATACGCGGAGGGATCGATCCGCCGTCGGAAAAACATCATCTGGCTGGTTTCGTGATGCTGGCATCCATAGGTGCCGGGGTCGATGCCGAGATCGGCATACAGACAGTCTTCGGCAGAGATGCCGGGATGCATCTGGGCGTCGAAGCCCTCGGCGCGGGCCTGGGCGATCGCATGATGAGGCACCTGGGCGAACACCCCTGGGTGACCATAGAACACCCCGCAGACGCGCCGACCGGCGCGGACTTCCCCCAGCATCGCGTCGATCATCTCGCGGTAGCTCTCGGTGCGACGTTTGCCTTCGTCGTAGTACGGCTGGAGGCTGCGCATGTCCGGCCGCATGTCCTGCAGCCACAGTTCGACGATGGCATCCGACACCAGGCAGAACACGACATCCGCCTGTTCGATCTCGCTGCGCGCGCGCGGGCTGATATGCGCCCCCAACATCATTCCCGGCCCCACACACACGAAACTGCCGCTTTGCTGCATCGCCGGACACTCTGTGATTGCGTGCGCGCAATGTATCAGTTCGCCTTCACGCCCAGCGCCGGAATCAGCGCGCCGTACCGCGGAGGGCCCGCCATTCCTGTCTGCTCAGGCGCCATTCCTTTGGCGGCGATGCGGGCCGCTCGACCGGCTGTTCGACAGACGCCCGTTGTTCGACAGTCCGATCCACAAAATCGAAACCGAGCGTCGCGCCCATGCGAGCGACACGCACGTTCGTATCGGCATGACGGGCGAAAACGGTTTCGATATCGAGCCCCCAGTGGTTGCCGAGCAGCAGATCCGCGAAACGCTGCGAGGCTTCGATCCCCAGGCCCAGGCCTTGGCTCTGCGGCAACAGCATCATGCCCAGCTCAAGGCTCGCAGGATCCGCCAAGGGACGGATGAACGACTGTATTCCGATCGCGTCATCGGTCTTTCGATCCGACAACCGCCAGTATCGCCCCCTTGCAGGGGTTTCCGCGTTGTAGCCGAGCACTTTGTCGAAGACGACATCCGCTTCGGCTTCGCTCATCACCGCGCCGACATGCGTCATCACCGCGACATCGGTATAGAGACAGCGATAGAGATCGCGATCGCGAACGTCGACAAGACGCGCCTGGAGCCTGGGCGTCTCGAAACGCCAGTCGAAGGCCGTGGCTGCATGCATGTCAGCAGCGCTCACAGAAAAGTCGCGTAGGCATCCAGCGGCAGTCGCTGGATGTCCGGAACGCGGCAGTCGGGCGCGGGGTGGCCGACCACCAGCAGCAGATAGGCCATTTCGTTCTTCGGCCGCTCCAGGATCCCGTTCAGGAAACCCATTGGGCTGGGGGTGTGGGTCAACGTGGCGAGACCGGCGCGGTGCAGTGCGGCGATCAGCAGGCCGCTGGCGATGCCGACGGATTCGTGCGGGTAATAGCGCTTCACCTTCTCGCCGTCGGCGTCGAAGGCGAAGCGTTCGTAGAAGATGCCGATCAGCCACGGTGCGGTGTCGAGGAAGGGCTTGTCGGCGTCGGTGCCCAGCGGCGCCAGCGCTTCGAGCCATTCTTCCGGCGCGCGATGGCGATAGAACTCGCGTTCCTCGGCCTCGGCGGCTTCGCGGATGCGGTGTTTGATGGCAGCGTCCTGCACCGCGACGAAGCGCCACGGCTGCTGGTTCGCGCCGCTGGGCGCGGTGCCGGCGGCGCGCAGGCAGTGTTCGATCACCGCGCGCGGCACCGGCGTGGCGGCATAGTCGCGGACGGTGCGGCGGCGGGCGAGTTCGTCGGCGAAATCGCGGGCCGCGGCGATACGCGCATCGTCGGACAGCGGCGTCATCGGCGGCAAGGGAACGGTTTGGTGATGCTGCATCGTTCGGATCCTGTCCCGTGAACCGGAAGAGCGCAGCGCGCCCAGGCGCGCAAACCATAGCAGGCCGCCGGCCGGCACGCGCGGCCGGTTAGGGCGCCGCGACGGCTGACTGCACTCGGCGGCTGCGCGCACGCGTCGCAACCGGCCGGAGGGCCGTCATGCATCCATCGCTCATACTGTCGTTGGCGCTGCAGATCGGCTGCGCCGTGCATGCGGTGCCCACCCGCCGTCCCAGCGACTGGCTGTTCGTCCTGCTGGCGGGCTCCTACATCGGCGTCGCCGTCTATGTGATCGCCGAAGTGCTGCCGGACCTGCGCCACAGCCGTGCAGCGCGGCAGGCGATGCGCGGCGCGCACGACCGCATCGACCCGGAGCGCCGCAAGCGCAAGGCCACGCGCCAGCTCGATGTCGCCGACACGCTCGACAATCGCCGCCGTCTGGCCAGGGAGAGCTTTCGACAGCGGCGACTATCAGCAGGCGGCGGAGCTGTACCGTTCCGGCCTGCGTGGCCTGTACGCGACCGATCCGGAGCTGATGCTGGGCCTCGCCCGCTCGCAGTTCGCGCTGAATCTGCACGCCGAAGCGCGGCAGACCCTGGATGCGCTGATCGCGGCCAATCCGGCGTTCCGTTCGAGCGAGGGCCACCTGTTGTACGCGCGCTGCCTGGAAGCATCCGCCGACACCGCCGCCGCCATCCACGAATACGAGGCGCTGGTGGAGGGTTTCCTGGGCGAAGAGCCGCGGGTGCGTTTCGGCCTGCGGCTGAAGCGCGAGGGCGACGTCGCGCAGGCGACGGACGTGTTCAATACGGTGCTCAAGCGCTCGCGTGTCGCGCCCGGGTACTACCAGCGCGAACAGCGCGAATGGATCGAGATCGCGAACCGCGAAGCCGCAGCCGGCGCAGGCTGAGTACAGGCGCGCGCGCAGTCCCGGCCGTGTCCGGCTCCAACCGTTAGCATGGACGGCATGTCCGCGGCCCCCGTCATTCGCCTGATTCCTCCCGGGGCCGATCCGTCCGGTGCGCAGCCGTCGGAGACGGCCACGCAAACGTCCTCCCCGGTGTTGGTCGCTTTCAGCGGCGGACTGGACTCCACCACCCTGCTCCACCTGCTCGCCCACGATCCGGCGATCCGCGAACGCGGGCTGCGGGCGATCCATGTCCATCACGGTCTGCACGCCCGCGCCGATGCCTGGGCCGAACACTGCACCGAACGCTGTCTGGCTTGGGGCATCGCACTCGATGTCGCGAAGGTCGCTGTACGCCGCGACAGCGGCCTCGGCCCGGAAGCCGCGGCGCGTCAGGCGCGGCGGCAGGCGTTCGCGGAGGCGTTGCGCAGCGACGAGACGATCGCGCTGGCGCAGCATCGCGACGATCAGGCAGAGACCTTCCTGCTGCGCGCCCTTCGCGCGTCCGGGCCTCACGGCCTGGGCTCGATGCGTCCCTGGCGGCGCTTCGCCAACGGATGGATGTGGCGCCCGCTGCTGGACACGCCGCGCGACGCCCTCGCGACCTACGCCGCGCACCACGGTCTGGACTGGATCGAGGATCCGAGCAACGACGACACCGCGCTGGACCGCAATTTCCTGCGCCATCGGGTGTTGCCGCTGTTGCGCGAACGCTGGCCGCATGCCGACGATGCGTTCGCCCGCGCCGCAGCGCTGGCCGCGGACGCGAGCGGGCTTCTCGCGACGCACGACGAAACGCTGCTGGCATCGGTGCGCGAATCGAGCAGCAACGCGATTTCGGTGCCGGCGCTGCTCGCCTTGCCGGCCGCGCAGCGCGCTCGCGTGCTGCGCCACTGGGTCGCCACTCTCGGATGGCCGCCGCTGCCGGCGGAAGGCGTCGTCCGGATCGAAGCCGATCTGCTGGGCTCGCGTTCCGCCACCGCCAGCGACGGACGCACGCCCCGTTTCGCCTGGCGCAGGGTGGAGATCCGCCGCTGGCGCGATGCATTGCATGCGATCGACGCCGACCGCGCGCTGCCGTCGACGTGGTCATGTCCGTGGGATGGCCGTCAGCCGCTGATCCTGCCCAACGGCGATACCTGGGCCCTCGCAGGCGCTAGCGAATTTGCCTCCCCGCTGCTCGCGCATGCGCGACGCGGCGGCGAACGCATCCTGTTGCCCGGGCGCGCCCAGCATCACACCCTCAAGCATGTGCTGCAGGAACTGGGTATCGCCCCATGGGAGCGCGCGCGCATGCCGCTGCTCAGCACCGCGGACGGCGCCCTGCTCGCCGCAGGCGACCGCATCCGTTCCGCCGGCTTCGGGGAATGGCTGGAATCGCAGGGTGCGCGGCTGGTGTGGAGCAGCCGATGACCGAACGATGATCGCAATCCGCGTCGCAGCCCCTGTCGGCTGAAACATCGAAGGCTTACACTGCCGCCATGGCCAGAAAGACCGCATCCGACACGCAAGACACCGCCCCGGGCGCATCGCCCGTGGCCGACTTTGAACAGTCGCTCGACGCGCTGGAGCATCTGGTCGAGAAGATGGAACTTGGGCAGATGAGTCTGGAGGATTCGCTCGCCGCCTACGAACGCGGCGTCGGTCTGTATCGCCGCTGCCAGCAGGCGCTGGAACAGGCCGAATTGCGCGTGCGCCTGCTCAGCGACCCGGAGCAACCGGACAGCGCCGAGCCCTTCGGCGACACCGCCAGCGGCAATGGCTGATCCGCTGTCGGCAGATCGCATCGCGACCCACGCCACAACCCACGCAGAAACGTTTGCGAATTGGCGTCGGCGCGTCGACGAGGCGCTCGAACACGCCCTGAGCCATCGCACTCTGCCCGGTTCGCGCCTGCAGGCATCGATGCGCCATGCCGCGCTGCTGGGCGGCAAGCGCATGCGTCCGCTGCTGGTCTACGCCACCGGCGAGCTGCTCGCCGCCGACATCGGCGCGCTGGATGCGCCTGCGAGCGCGATCGAACTCATCCATGCCTATTCGCTGGTCCACGACGACCTGCCGGCGATGGACGACGACGCCCTGCGCCGCGGCCAGCCGACGGTGCACGTGGCCTTCGACGAAGCCACCGCGATCCTGGCCGGCGACGCGCTGCAATCGCTGGCGTTCCAGCAGTTGGCCGAAGCGCCGCTGCCGGCCGATGCGCGCATCGCGATGGTGCGCGAGCTGGCCATCGCCAGCGGCGCGGCCGGCATGTGCGGCGGCCAGGCCTTTGATATCGACGCCACCGGCTGCGGCGGCAATATTTCGCTGGGTCAACTCGAACGATTGCATGCGCTGAAGACCGGGGCGCTGCTGCGCTGCGCGGTGCGGCTGGGCGCGATCGCCGGCAACGCCGATCGCGATGCGCACGCCGCGCTGGACCACTACGCCGAAGCGCTGGGGCTGGCGTTCCAGATCCGCGACGATCTGCTCGACATCGAAAGCGACAGCGCGACCCTCGGCAAGACCGCCGGCAAGGATCTGGCGCAGAACAAGGCGACCTTTCCGGCACTCTTGGGCGTAGAGGCATCGCGCACGAAACTCGCGCAACTCGCCGACGCGATGCGCGCATCGCTGGTCCCGTTCGGCGATCACGCCGACCTGCTCGCCGCGTTGGCGAGACAGGTCGTCGAGCGCGACCGGTGATGCTGTTGTCGTAGAGCAGGCTTCAGCCCGCTACACCTCTCCGGAAACGGGGTAGCGGGCTGAAGCCCGCTCTACGGACGCGTCAGAACAACCGGATCGTCAGCGGATAACGATAGGTCTCGCCGTCGTAAGCCTTGACCGTGGCGACGATGGTCAGCACCACCCAGGCGACGGCCAGCGCGATCCACAGCGGCACCGCGACCAGCAGCCCCAGGCCCAGCGTGAAGATCACCAGCGCGATGCTGGCGACGGCGTACAGGAACATGCTGACGTTGAAGTTGATGGCTTCCTTCGCATGCGCGGCGGCGAAAGCGGAGCGGTCGCGGATCAACAGCCAGACCACCAGTGCGGCGACGGCGCCGGCGATGCCTGCGAACCATGAGGTCGCGAAGGCGGCGACCAGCGCGGCAAGATGCGCGCCCGCAGCCCAGGTGCGGGCGCTGGAATCGCTCGAAGCGGTGTCGAGGGTCGGAAGCGTGTCGTTCATGGCCTTGTCCTCGCGGGGAAAACTCCCGCCTTGCGCGTCCGGAAACGTCCGGCGCCCCTACAAGATGAGGCTTGCGGCGGCACGCACAAGCCAACCAAAGACATACCCGGCACGCATACCGCGTCATCTCAACCGCGCAGCAGCCCTTCCAGCGGCCGCACCGCACGGCTGTCGGGGAAGATCCGCGTCTCCAGCGCCGATTCCGGCACAGCGAGATGCCCGGCGAGCAAGCCTTTGAACACCGCCCGCAGATCGGTGGTAGGGCGCAGGTCGCGGCCGTCGAGCAACACGCCCGGCGCCAGACCGGGCCAATCGCCGCCGATCCGCCCACCGCGGACCGCGCCGCCCGCGAGCAGGGCCACGCCGCCGACGCCGTGATCGGTGCCGGCGCTGCCGTTGGCTGCAACGGTGCGTCCGAACTCGGTCACCACCACCACCGCGGTCCGCGTCCATTCTTCCGCCAGACCGTCGCGGATCGCACGCAGGCCGGCGTCCAGTTCGGCGAATTTTCGATCGAGCGCCAGTTGCTGGCCGCGATGCGTATCCCAGCCGCTGTCTTCGACGAAGGCGATCCGCGCCGCGTCCGGGCCACGCATGCGTTTGGCCGCGGCAGACATGGCGTCGGGCAGCCGGAAGGCGCCGCGCTGCGCCCCCATATCGGTCATCGCCGTATCCATCGCATCCGCGAACACCGGCGCCAGGCGCGCATCGGCGGCGTACAGCGGCTGCAATTGCTGCATCAGCGCATCCGGAAGCTCACGCGGAAGCGGCGGCGACCAGATCTCAGCGCGTCCGGAGCCGCGCATCGCCAGCGGCATCACCTGGGCGATGGCGACGCCCTCGGACGCGGCCATCGCCTCGATGCAGCGGCCGATCCAGCCGTCGCGCGCACCGCCGGGCGCAGCGGTGCCGTTCTCCAGGCAATCCTGCGCATCGAAATGCGAGCGCTGCCGGTACGGCGGCGCCACCGCGACCAACGGCAGGAGTTGTCTGTCGGCATACAACGTGTGCGCGAAGGTCATCTTCGGATGCAAGCCGAAGCTGCCGTCCAGATGCAGCGCGTCGCGCACCGCGAGCTGTCCGCGCGCGCGCAGGTAATCGGCGTCGCCCTGCGGCGGCAGCAGATGCAGGCCGTCCATCGCGCCGCGCAGCAGCACGACGACCAGCCGCGTCTGTCCACCCGACGCGGCCGGCGACAGCCCGGGCCACAGCGTGAGCATCGCGGTACCGCCGAGCGCGGCGAGGAAACGACGGCGGGTGAAATCGGTATCGCAACGGGTCATCACACTCTCCACTGGAATGCGGGGCTGGAGAACAGCAGCGCGAAGCCTTCCTGCGGCGAACCGGCGCGACGCAGCAGGTCGGCGAACGCCCCCTGCACCGCTTCCGCGCCCAGCACATCGGCCGCGAGTTCGACCGGCTTGCGCGCGACGGACACCTGCCCGGCCAGCGCAGCCGCTGCCTGCAGACGTTTGCGCAACGCATCGCCGCTGGCCCAATCGGCAGCGCTGTCGGGGAAACCCGCAGGCGAGCGCGGGGTGAAGGTCGGCTGGCCCAGTCCCTGCAATAGACGCGTCAGTGCGCGCGGCTGGCGATCCAGACCGCTCGCGCCCGCGCGCATCGCCGAGACCACGAAATCTTCAGGCGTCTTGAATTTGCGCGCTTCGGCCGACCACGCGGCATCGTCGTCGATCATCGCCCGGTACAGCGCCGGCAGCGATCCGCCGCTGCGAAGGAACGCCGCGGACATGCGTTCCACCAGCGCCAACGGCGGCGTGTCGGAGACGAAATGCCGCGCGAGCTTCAGGCTGAGATGGCGCGCGGTGGCGGGATGCACGGCGAGGTCGCGCAGGATCGCGCGGCCCTGCGCTTCACCGCCTTCGGCATAGCGTTTGCCCAGCACGCTGCGTGCGCCGGGTTCGTGCGCGCCGGGACGGAACACGAACGCAGAGGTCGCGCGGTTCCCTGCGTCGCGGCGCAGCGGCGTGCCCCAGCCGGTGATCGCGCGCGCCAGTTCGACGACATCCCGCTGCGCGTAGCCGCCGTCGACGCCGAGCGTGTGCAGCTCGAGGATTTCGCGCGCCAGGTTCTCGTTGAGGCCGGGCCTGCGCGACGCATCGCGACGTTCGACGCGACGCGCGAGCATCGAGTCGTCGCCCACCGACGCGGCGTTGTCCAGATACAGCAGCATTCCGGGATGGGTTTCCACCGCCAGTAGCAAATCGGCGAAATGCCCGGTGACGTGCGGACGGATCGCCTCGCGCTCCATCGGCGCGGCTAGCAGGCGCGCGCTGTTCTTGTCGATGGAAATCGCGAAATGATTCGACCAGAACCGCACCAAGCGCTCGACGAACGGTGCCGCTGTCGTGGCGGCGACGCGGTAGCGGATGCCAATATCGGCGATGGCGTCGCGACGGATCGCCTGTTGCAGCGGCGTGCCATCGATGTCGTCGTTCATCGGGGTGGTTGCGGGTTTGGCCGACGCATCGGCAGCGCGAGCGCGGCGGCGCTGCAGTCGGTATTCGGCTTCGCGCTGCATGATGTCACGGCTGTCGGGCAGGCCGTCGAACGGCGCGAGATCCGGTTTCGCCTGCAGTTGCGCGTGCAGCCAGCGGCGTGGATCGCCCGCCTGCGCGAGTTCGCCCGGCATGGCGCCCAGGCCGAAACGATTGACCGCTGCGGTTGCGGTGATGCCGCCCATGTCGCGCTCCTGTCGAAAGACAGGACTGTCAACGTCTGCAGCGATGGCGGGTTGACGCGCAGCGGCCAAAAGAAAACCCCGGCGCCTGGGCGCCGGGGTTTCGGATTTTTGAACTTTTGAAGCAGTGAACCGCTTCGGATTACTTGATCAAGCGGATTGCAAAAGGGTAGCGATAGGCCACCCCTTCATTCGCCTTGATAGCCGCGATGACAATGAATACCAACGCTGTGATTCCAACGATGATCATCAGCGGAATGGTGATGAAAAACAGTAGCCCCAGAGAAATGAACGTCAGCAGCAGAAGAACCAACATTATCGCAGCGAGGGTGATGTTGAAGTTAAGCGCTTCCTTGGCCTGCTGGCTCACGAATGGCATGGTTTCTTTTTTCATCTGCCAAATGATCAGCGGCCCCAGGAAGCAACCAATACTGCCGGCCCAACCAGCAGTGATCAATCCACCAAGGAGTGCGGACAGATGCGCGAACATCGCCCATTGACGTTCCTCCGCGCTCGGACGGCCGTATGTTGTTTCCGGCGCCGCGCTGTAGTCGGTGTTTGGTTCAGACATTGCGTCAACTCCCAAATTGTTGGTTCGTGGATCCGGTCCTCAGTGTAAAGCCAAGGCACGCGGATATAGGTCAAATGTCTAAAACGTCAATCGCCGCCGGCAACGGTCATCCGCCCGACCAGGATGGAACCGACCCGCAGATGCGAGCGCGGGTCGACATCGCTGCCGATCGCCTCGATCCCGCGCAGCATCTCGCGGAGGTTGCCGGCGATGGTGATCCCATCCACCGGGTAGGTTATTTCGCCGTTTTCGACGTAGAACCCGGCGGCTCCGCGCGAATAGTCGCCGGTGACCGCATTCACGCCCTGCCCCATCAGTTCGGTGACCAGCAGGCCGGTCCCCATGTCGCGGACGAGGGCATCGAGACCCTCGGCGTTCGCCGCGACTTCCAGATTGAACACGCCGCCGGCATTGCCGGTGCTCTGCAGGCCGAGCTTGCGCGCGGAATAGCTGCCCAGCACGTAGCGCTGGAGAATGCCGTCGCGGACCAGATCGGACTCGCAAGTGGCGACGCCCTCGGCGTCGAACGCGCTGGAGCGCATGCCGCGCATCAGTAACGGCCGCTCACGGACAGTGCACCAGTCGGGCAGCACCTGGGTGCCGACGCTGTCGAGCAGGAAACTGGCGCCGCGGTACAGCGCGCTGCCGGAGACCGCGCCGAGCAGGTGCCCGAACAGCGAGCGCGCGACCTCGGCGTGGAAGAGTATCGGCAGCGTGCCGGTCGGCAGCGTGCGCGGCTGCAGCCGCGCGAGCGTGCGCTGGGCGGCGCGACGGCCGATCGCGGCGGGCGTTTCCAGATCCTCGCGGGCCAGCGCGAGGCTGTACCAGCCGTCGCGCTGCATGTCGTCGCCTTCGCCGGCAATCAATGCGCAGGAAATGCTGTGGTGCGTGTCGCGCTCGCGGCCCAGGAAACCGTGGGAATTGGCGTAGACGCCGATGGATTCGCCGGTGGACGCCGAAGCGCCGTCGGAATTGGCGATGCGCGGGTCGGCGTCGCGTCCGGCGGCTTCGCAGGCCAGGGCCAGATCCACTGCTTCGTCGGCCTCCAGCCGCCACGGGTGCCAACTGTCGAATTCGCGCACATCGGTGGCCATGCGCTCGGCGTCGGCGAGGCCGGATGCCGGATCGTCCTCGGTGTGGCGCGCGATGGCGCAGGCCTGGGCAACGGTGGCTTCGAGGCTCTCCGGGCGCAGGTCTGCGGTGCTGGCGCTGCCCTTGCGCTGGCCGAAGTAGACAGTGATGCCGATGGAGCGGTCGCGGGTGGATTCGACGCTTTCCACCGCGCCCATGCGCACGTTGACGTTGAGGCCGCGATCCTCGTCGCAGCTCACCTCGGCCTGGGAGGCGCCCTGGGCGCGGGCGCGGGCCAGCAGGTCGCGGGCGAGGCCGGACAGACGGTCCAGCCGGGCCTGGCTGTCATCGTCCGCGGACATGGAAAGAGCAGCAGACGGAGAGGAAGCGATCGCGTTCAATGCATTATCCTGTGGTCATGAGAGGCAAAGACACCGAAACCGGCGATTTTCTGTCCCCGAGCCGCAGTCAGCAGCGGCGCGAGGCCCTTGAAGTACTCGAACTGGCCCGCCAGCTCTCGGCGTTGACGCCGCAGCAGGTGGCGCGACTGCCGGTGCCCGAGGGACTGATATCGCATATCGACGACACCCGGCGAATCACGTCGCACGGCGCGCACAAGCGCCAATTGCAGTATCTGGCGAAACAGATGCGGCGGGAAAACGACGAGACCCTGGAAGCGATCCGCGATGCGCTGGACAGCAGCGGCGAGCCCGCGCGGCTGGAGGCGGCGATGCTGCATCGCGCCGAAGCCTGGCGCGAGCGCCTGATCGCCGACGGCGATGCGGCGCTGACCGAACTGCTGACCGACTTCCCGCACGCCGACCGTCAGCACCTGCGCCAGCTCGCGCGCAACGCGCACGAGGAGAAGCTGCGCAACAAACCGCCGCATGCGTTCCGCGAACTGTTCCGCGAATTGCGGGAGTTGCTGGCGGGAAATACCGATGACGACGAAAGCACCGAAGCGCCCGTCGACGACAGCGAATCCTGAGAGAGCCGAGCTTCGCGTTGCCCCCCTCTCCCGCCGGGAGAGGGGCTGGGGGAGAGGGTTCGTCCGCTGACGATCCTCGAATGCCGCCGTACGCTCACCCGCCGCGCAAAGCGCGGCGATCTCTCCCGAGGGGAGAGGTGAAGCGCCTTGTTGCGTCACGCCTTCGTCCCGCCCACCGTGATCTGATCGATCAACAGCGACGGCTGGCCCACGCCCACCGGCACGCTCTGGCCGTCCTTGCCGCAGGTGCCGACGCCTTCGTCCAGCGCCAGATCGTGACCGATCATCTTCACCCGCTGCATGGTTTCCGGGCCGTTGCCGATCAAGGTGGCGCCCTTCACCGGCGCGGTGACGCGGCCGTCTTCGATCAGATAGGCCTCGGTCGCCGAGAACACGTATTTGCCGCTGGTGATGTCGACCTGACCGCCGCCGAAATTCACCGCGTACAGGCCGCGTTTGACCGAGCGGATCATGTCCTCGGGCGAATCCTGGCCAGCGAGCATGTAGGTATTGGTCATCCGCGGCATCACCAGATGCGCGAACGATTCGCGACGGCCGTTGCCGGTGGCGGGCATGCCCATCAGCCGCGCGTTGTGGGTGTCCTGCATGTAGCCGGTGAGCACGCCATCCTCGATCAGCGTCGTACAGCGGGTCGGCGTGCCTTCGTCGTCGACGTTGAGCGAACCGCGGCGGCCCGGCAGGGTGCCGTCGTCGACGATGGTCACGCCCGGCGACGCCACGCGCTGGCCCATGCGGCCAGCGTAAGTCGAGGTGCCCTTGCGGTTGAAATCGCCTTCCAGACCGTGGCCGACCGCTTCGTGCAGCAGCACGCCCGGCCAGCCGTTGCCCAGCACCACCGGCATCGCGCCGGCGGGCGCGTCGACCGCGTCCAGATTCACCAGCGCCTGGCGCAGGGCTTCCTGGCCGCAGCGCTCGGGGCGGTCACCGCCCAGCAGTTCGGCGTAGTCGTAGCGTCCGCCGTAGCCGGAACTGGCCGATTCGCGGCGGCCGTTCTGCTCCACGATCACCTGGGCGTTGAAGCGCACCAGCGGCCGGATGTCGCCGGCCACCACGCCGTCGCTGCGGGCAACGAACATGGTGTCGACCGCGGCGCTGAGCGACACCGTAACCTGGCGCACGCGCGGGTCGGCGGCGCGCAGCAGGCGGTCGACGCGGCGCATGGCGTCGAGTTTGTCGGCGTTGCCGTAGGCATCGATCGGATCGGTCGCGATATACAGCGGCTCGGCGGCGGCCATACCGGTGCGCATCAGCGTCGCCGGGGTGCGGCTGTCGCCGTCGCGGGCGATGGCTTTCGCGGTGCGCGCAGCCGCCAGCAGCGCATCGGCGTTGATTTCGTCGGAATACGCGAAACCGGTCTTTTCGCCGGAAATCGCCCGCACGCCGACGCCCTGGTCGATCGCGTGCGAGCCGTCCTTGATGATGCCGTCCTCCATCGTCCAGCCTTCGCGGCGCGAGTGCTGGAAATAGAAGTCGCCGAAGTCGATACCCGGCCCCAGCAGCAGGCCGAATCCGCGTTCGAGGGCAGCATCGTCCAGCCCGGCGGGTGCCAGCAGTCGCGATTCGGAGAGTTGCAGCATTGGGGACATGGGGATTCCGGTGAATGTATCGACAGGACAGGAGTGGTGACGGGCGAAGACGGTATCAACCCGCGCCCGGCGCGGAACGCGCAGACGCACCGCTGCGTTCGACCACTTCCACTTTCGGGTCTTTCCACGGCCCGGTGACGCGGTAGTTCTTGGCCGAGGCCTGGCCGAGCGGTTTCTGCAGCACCGCGTTGGCGACCGCGCCGACCGCGGCGCCGACCGGACCGCCGGCGATCGCGCCGACCGCCGTCAGCAAATTGCCGGTCTTGGGCAGCACCTCGATGGTCTGGTCGAAGGTCTGCGTGCGCATGTTCGCGGCGCCACGGATATTGATCGAAGCCGCCGGACCGTTGATCGCGAAATCCTCGCTGCGTGCGCTGCCGCCGCTGAATGTCACCGTGCCGCCGAGCTTGTTGAACGCGAAGCCCTTGGAAAAGAAGTCGCGGAAATCCAGGGTGAGGCGGCGCGGCAGCTGGGCGATGCTGAGCAGCCCCAGGACGCGGCCGGTGCCGCCCGGCTCGATCTCGACCAGGCGGCCGTCCTTGACGTTCACCACCAGCGTGCCGTCGAGGGCGCCAAGCTGGAACGCCATCGGGCTGCCGGCCCACGAAGCGTCGAACCGCGCATCGCCCTTGCCGCCGTCCAGCCGTTCGCCCAGACCGAAATCGCCGAGCAGCGCGCCGAAATCGTCGCTGGCGACGCTGGCGTTCAGGCGCGTGCGGGTCGCGGCGCCGCGACCGCTCCAGTCGCCGGCGACATCGATCCGACGGGTCGGCGCGCGCGTCTGCAACTGTACGATTTCCATGCCGGTCGAGGTGGGGCGCGAACGGAACTGGGTGTCGCCGAGCGCTGCGCCGGCGATGCGCAGATCGTCCACGCGCAGATTCATCGCAGGGACTTTGGACGGATCGATATCGCCACCGGCCGAGGCCGCAGACGATCCCTGCGGCGCAGCCGATATCGATGCCGTGCCCGCGCTGCGCCAGTGCAGGCGTTGCAATCGCCCGGCGATGCTGCCGCCGTCGGTCTCCGGCACCAGCAGAGCGCCGGCCAGAGCCGCGCCTTCCAGCTGCACGCCCAGTCCACCGCTGGCGGGCACGATCTGCAGGCGGGTGTCGGGGAACGCGGCGCCAAGCAGCAGCAGGCGGTCGGCGGTGACGTCGGCGCGGCGCAGCGGCAGCCGGCTGCCGCCGTTGCCGCGGGTCAATGCGACCCAGCCGATGGCGTCCAGCGACGCCGCGCGGCCGCCGATGACCAGACCGCTGGCCGGCGGCGCTTCAGCGATGCGGTCGGTGCCGAACGCGGCGCGGATGCCGAGCTGGCCCTGAGTGTCCCTGGCGCGCAGTGCGAAACGCTGGCCGAACGCCAGCGCGATCTCGCCCTTGCCGATCGGCAGTTGCAGGTCGAGCGTGGTCGGCAGCGCCGTACCCGCAGCCTTGTCCATCGGCGCCGGCAGATCCAGCGCCATGCCGACCAGATCGGAGCGCAGTTGCAATTTCGTGATCTGCGCGGCGGGCGCTTTGGTCGAATTCGAAGCCGCGCTGCCTACCGGAATCGCGATGCCGGCGGTCCAGCGCGAACGTCCGCGCACGAACGGTTTGAGCCAGGCCAGGTCGCTGGCGCGGTCGAGCAGATCGTCGCTGGTCAAAGACGCTTCCAGTTCGGCCTCGAAGCCCTGGCGCCTGTCGCGCACGTGGCCCGGCCCGGCGCGCAGCGACAGCCGCCCGTCCTGGCGGTCGTATTGCGCGCGCAGATCGTTGGCGCTGAAGCCGTTCTCGTCGTAGCGCGCGCGCCCGTTCACGCCCGCGAACGCGAGCTTCCACTCCGTTTCGGACAGGCGCACGCCGCGCAGTTCGATCTCGCCGTCGATCTCGGCTTTCTGCGATGCCGGACCGTGCAGCGGCAGCGCCAGCGTGAAGCCGACCGACGCCGGCCCGCTGGCGCCCAGACTCGACAGGATACCGGCGTGATCCTTGCGCAGCGGGCTCTGCCGGACCAGCCCGAGCAGTTTCGCGGCGTCGGCGTCCGCGTGCGCGTCGATGCCGAGCGCGCCGTCGCCGTAGTCGGGAATGCCGGCCTGGAATTCGTGGATGCCGACCTCGGCCAGCACCGCTTTGCCGGCGACCGAAAACCCGTTGCCGATGAAGGCGATGTCGGCGTCCATGTCGGAGGTCGCCGGCCAATCGGCGTTGAATTTCACGCGCATGTCCTGCAGCGTGGCGCGGGCATCGAAGACGCCATTGGGAGCCGCGCCGGCCGGCGATCTGAACGGCCAGTTCTCCAGTTCGCCAGCGATCACCGCGCGCCCGCCGCGCACATGTCCGGAGACCAGCGCGGTGTCGAGCCAGTGGATCAGCGCCGGCGACATCGCATGCCTGGGCCAGAAGCGCTTGGCGGTGGGCGCCAACGCATCGTCGAGATCGGCGGCGATGTCGATCCGCGGTGCGGTGCCGTCGTTCTGGAACCACAGCCCGCCGCGCATGTCGGCGCCATAACCGTCGCCGTCGATGCGCAGCGCCGGCGTCTCGACCCGCAAGCCGCCGTCCTGGCGCCAGCCGATCGCCTCGCCGCGCAGTCCGACGACATGCGCCACCCCGAAACCGCGCGGCCAGTCGAAGCGCAGCTTCGCTTTCGGATCGAACGCGAACGCCATCGCTTCGGCATCGCCGCGCAGATCGCCGCTGAGGCCCTGAATACCGGGCGAGTCGCCGACCGCGGCGAACTGCAGGTCGCGCACGGTCGCTTCGATGCGGAGATCGCCCCCGTCCGCGCCGCCAAGCAGGCCGCCCACATTCACCTGTTCGAGCACCGCGCCGGGTTTCGCCGCCGTCAGCCAGCGACGCATCTTCGGATCGAGCCGGTCGCTGAGCGCGAGCACCGCGAACAGCGGGCCGGCGTCGATACGTTCGGCGCGCAGGCCGTAGCGCTTGCCGCCCGCGAGGACCAGACCATCGAGCATCTGCGGCTTGCTGTCGGCCTCGGCATGGACCTGCATGCTGGTCGCATCCAGGCGCCAGCCGTCGGGCTCCGCGCGCCAGTGCGCGACCGCCTGCAGACGTGCGAACGTGGCGACCGGCGCAGGGTTCGTTTTCGCGGCGGCGGTCTTCTGCCCGGCGGTCTGCGCGACGATCACCCTGGCAACCGCCGCGGCCGCGAACGGCGCACCGCGCAGGCGCACGCCTTCCAGATCGCCGTCGAAGCTGATCGAAGCGATGCGATTACGGCGCAGACTCGCCCAGACTTCGGCGCGACCGCGGCCCTCGGCGATGGTCACGCCGTTCACGTGCAGCAGCGACGACCATGAGGACAGATCGGCGTTCTTCGCCAGCGCATAGAGGCGGCCGTTACCGCTCGCGCGGTCGAAATCCAGCACGAAATCGATCGGCGAACCGTCACGCCGGCTGCGCGCGCGCAGCCCGCTGCGCACCCGCTCGCCGTTGACCTGCAGGCGCAGATCGACATCGGGGACCACGGTTTCGATCTTGAGCGACGGCGCGGAAATGCCCAGCCGCGCGTCGATCACCTGCAGCTCGCCCAGACCTTCCAGCGCACTGAGCGGATCGCCGCCCTGCGCTTGTCCCGGCAGCCCGCGCACCTGCCAGCGACCATCGTCGGCGCGTTCGAGCGTCAGCGCGAGATTGCGTACGCGCAGCTCGGTGAAGGAACGTCCCGGCAGCAGGCCGGCGTACTGCGACACCAGGATTTCGGCGGCGCCGATGGCCACTGCGTCCTTGCCCGCGCCCACGCGCAGACCGTCGAGGCGCAGCAGCGGCCCGCGCCGGGTCCACGCCGTTTGAAGGGTATCGAATTGCACCGGCCGGCCTGCGAGCGCGCTCAGCCATTCGGCGATGCGGTCCGGATGCCGTTCGGCCAGCGGCAGCAGTTGACTGACGATGCCCGCGCACAGCGCCACCAGCACCAGCGACAGCGCGGTGACGTACCACAGCCCGCGTCGCGCCAGACGCAGGCGACGACGCAGCGACGTCGGCATCAGCGCCGGGCTCCGTTCAACACCGCGCGGGTCGCTGGGTCAGAGCAGGACGACATCGAACTGCTCCTGCGTGTACTGCTCGTCCGCCTGGAAGCGGATCGATTTGCCGAGGAATTCCTCCAGTTCGGCCACCGCCGGCGATTCCTCGTCGGTGATGCGCGCGACGACCTTGGGCGACGCGATCACCAGCAGCCGCGCGGCCTCGAACTGGCGCACCGCGCGGGTGATCTCGCGGAAGATCTCGTAGGTCACGGTCTCGGCGGTCTTCAGCGTGCCGCGGCCGCTGCATTCGTGACAGGGCTCGCTGAGCTGACGCTGCAGACTCTCGACCGTGCGCTTGCGGGTCATTTCGACCAGGCCCAGCGGCGAGAAGTCGTAGACGGTGGTCTTGGCGTGATCGCGCGCCAGCGATTTCTCCAGCGTGCGCAACACCTGGCGGCGGTGTTCGGGATCGATCATGTCGATGAAGTCGATGATGATGATGCCGCCGAGGTTGCGCAGCCGCAGTTGCCGCGCCACCGACTGCGCCGCTTCCAGATTGGTGCGGTACACGGTTTCCTCGAGATTGCGCTGACCGAGGAACGAGCCGGTATTCACGTCGATGGTGGTCATCGCCTCGGTCTGGTCGATGACCAGATAGCCGCCGGATTTCAGCGGCACTTCCTTTTCGAGCGCGCGCTGGATTTCGTCTTCCACGCCGTACAGGTCGAACACCGGGCGGGCGCCGACGTAGTGCTCGATCTTCTCGGCCAGCTCCGGCATGTACTGCGCGGCGAACGTGCGCAGGCGGTCGCAGGTTTCGCGCGAATCGACCTTCACTTTCTCCACGTCGCGGCGGATCAGATCGCGCACCGCGCGCATCGGCAGGCTGAGATCTTCGTAGATGCACTCGCCGACGGTCGCGGTGCGCACGTTCTTCTCGATCAGCGACCAGGCGCGGCCGAGATAGGCGATGTCTTCGGCCAGCGCTTCGGCCGGCTGGCTTTCGGCATTGGTGCGGACGATATAACCGTGCGGCTGGCCGCCGGCGGAGACCAGCGCCTTCAGACGCTGACGCTCGGCTTCGTCCTCGATCCGCGAGGACACGCCGATCACTTTCGACTGCGGCAGCAGCACAAGGTAACGCGACGGAATGCTGACCTGGGTGGTGAGCCGCGCGCCCTTGCCGCCGATCGGATCCTTCACCACCTGGACCACGATCTCCTGACCGTCGCGCAGCAGTTCGGTGATCGACGGCACAACCTGGGCGGCCGTCGCTGGCGCCTGCACCGGTGCGGCGACCGCGATGTCGCCATCCAGCGCACCGTCCAGCGCGTTCTCCAGCGCGGTGCCGATGGCCGGGACGACATTGGAGCGGAAGATATCGTTGGCGTGCAGGAATGCTGCGCGGTCCAGGCCGATGTCGACGAACGCCGCCTGCATGCCGGGCATCACCCGCTGCACCTTGCCTTTGTAGATGTTGCCGACCACGCCGCGCCGCCAGCCGCGTTCGATGTGCAGTTCCTGCAGCATGCCGTTTTCGACCACCGCGACCCGCGTTTCCCGCGGGGTGACGTTGACCAGGATTTCTTCGGTCATCGCGTCGACTCCATCGCGACAGGCGCCTGGGACGGTCGTATCGCAGGCTGCGCGACGGGAGGCTGTACCACGGGCGGCTGTACCAAGGGAAACAGTCCGAACTGTTTCAACAGCATCGCGGTTTCGTGCAGCGGCAGACCCATCACCCCGGAATGACTGCCGGACAGGTGCGAGATGAAGCTCTGCGCCATGCCCTGGATCGCATACGCGCCGGCCTTGCCGTCCCACTCGCCGGTGTCGAGATAGCTGCGGATATCGTCCTCGCCCAGCGTCGCGAAGGTGACCTGCGACACCGAGACCGCATGCAGTTCGCGCGCCGCGGACACCATCGAGACCGCCGAGATCACCGTGTGGCTGCGCCCGGAGAGGCTGCGCAGCATCGCCGCAGCATCGTCGGCATCGACCGGCTTGCCGAAGATCCGGCAGTCCAGCACCACTTCGGTGTCGGCGCCCAGCACCACTGCCGCTGGCTGGCCGGACAGACACAGCAGGCCGGCACCGGCTTTTTCGCGCGCGACCCGACGGACGTAATCCTCCGGCGGCTCCGACGGTGCCGGTACTTCAGGGAGGTCGAGGTCGAGGATGCCGAAGTCGAGACCGAGCATCCTTAACAGTTCACGACGGCGGGGGGATTTCGAGGCGAGATGCAACATGAAGCTAGGATACCCTGCGGACCGCCGCAGCCTGCGCATGGCGCATCGCGAACCCAGAATGGGCTCACCATGCGTTCACTCGCTGGTCTTGAGACCCCTCGGACCACATCACTCCGGCCCCACTCATGGAGATTCGCATGTTCCCCCGCGCCCTGCCCCGCCTGCTTTCTGCCGCTTTCGCCACAGTCCTCGCCTCGAGTCTCGCCATGACCGCATCCGCCCAGACCCCGCCCCCAGGCTCCAGCGATGGCACCCTGCTGTCGGTCAGCGCCGAAGCCCAGGCGACCCGCATTCCGGATATCGCCACCATTTCCAGCGGTGTGGTCACCCAGGCCGCCGACGCGAATAGTGCCCTCCGTGCGAACGCAGAACAGATGAGCAAGGTGATGGCCGCGGTGAAAGCCGCCGGTATCGCCGAACGCGACGTCCAGACCACCGGGATCGGCGTGTACCCGCAATACCGTTATGCCGAGAACCAGCCGCCGGCGATTACCGGCTACCAGGCCACCAACACCGTCAGCCTCAAGATCCGCGACCTGACGAAGCTGGGCAAAGTGCTCGATGCCCTCGTCGCCAGCGGCTCGAACCAGATCAACGGCCCGAGCTTCGAGATCGACGAACCGGAAGCCGCCTACGACGAAGCCCGCCGCAACGCACTGAAGAAAGCCGAGGCCCGCGCCGAAATGTACGCCAAGGCCCTCGGCCTGCGCGTGCGCCGCATCGCCAGCATCAGCGAAGGCGGCGGCTTCAACCAGCCCGTGCCGATGCCGATGATGATGAAGGCCGGGGCGATGGAAGCCCGCGACACGCAGATCTCGCCCGGCGAAACTTCGCTGTCGGTCAACCTCAACGTGGTGTTCGAACTGGGTCGCTGAGCAGCAAATCCGGTCACCCGGAATCGAACCCACCGACACCCGCCGCATGGCGGGTGTCTTCGTTCCGTCCGCCGGAAATTTTTTTTGCCCGCCTTAACCCCGCCCGAATCCGAGCCGCGTTCACACCATCGTCCCCAACCGATGGAGGTGTGCCATGGTCCTGACCCAACGTCATCCGCACGTGCAGGCTACGGCCCTGCACCAAACGATCGCGCGCATCCAGCCCAGCCGGATTTTCGGCATCGCCGGTGCGATCACGCTCAACGCCGCCGCACTGATGCTGCTGCTGGTGCCGGTGTCGGCGCCGATGCCGACGACGCAGCCTGAAGATCCACCGCCGATCTACATCGAAAACCGCGTCGAGCCGCCACCGATTCCGATCCCCGTGCCCGTGGTCCAGCCGCAGCAACCGGTACGCAATACCACGCCTGTGCCGATCAACCCGCCCACGCAGCAGCCATTGGTGGATCAGGAGGTGATTGTTCCCGAGGGTAGCGAGTACGTGCCCCCCAACAATACCGAATCGACCCCCGATATCGGCCCGACGCAGCCGACCAGTCCCGGCCCGCTGCCCAGCACGCGACTGGAGTACGCATCGGCGCCGGCGCCGATCTATCCGCGCGAGGCGATGCTGGATGGCATCGAAGGCACGGTGCTGCTGAAAGTGCTGGTGGACGTGGACGGCAAACCGCTGTCGGTGGAGATCGAGCGCAGCAGCGGCAATCGCCGGCTGGACGATGCCGCGCGCCGGCAGGTGTTGCGCAAGTGGATGTTCCGCCCGGCGATCCGCGACGGCCAGGCGATCCAGGTGTACGGCATGGTGCCGGTGAGTTTCAGTCTGCAATAGAGCTCACCGCAAGGACGCTTTTCGTTTCCATCGGCCAGTTGCATCAGAGGCTTGCCGCCGGTCGTCGACGGAGCGACCGGCGTTGCGGACGCTCGATCCCGATGCTGTAGGAAATCTACCGAGACTGTTGTCGGAAAAATCTGATTTGTGGGTGCCCCGGATAATTTGAGGGTGCCCCGGTTTTCCTTGTTTCTTCAGCTTGAGAAAAGTTGAGAAAAGTGGGTGTCCCTTTCTTCTCCGTCCCTTTCTTCTCCGCCGCGATCATGAGCCTGCTGGCAACGGCCAAAGCCAACGGCCACTGCCCGCATGCGTGGCTGACCGACGTGCTCACCCGACTGCCAACGACGCTGCACAAGCACATCGGCGAGCAGCTGCCGTATCGGTGGCGACCAGAGGCGTCAAGGTGAGGTGGGCGGACGCTTAAGGGCAGCCGCACAAAGAATTGATAGCTTCTTTGTCGGGAGTGCCTTCCGGGAGTGTCGCTGCGTAAGCACAGTAGTCGGCAGCTGCAAGGGGTCTTTCGGGGTGAGCGACGGTTATGTGAACCAGATTACATGTGTGTGCGTAGGCCTTGACCAAGGGGCTGTATGTGCTCAAATTAACAACGGCGCCTGTGGTGATCGCGGTGACGAACGCATCTTCAATCACTTTACTACGAGCCGCTTCAACAAGCAGATACAGGAGGCGGGTCTTCTGATCCTGAGTCGGATTTACGTTGCCCACAGGAAATGCTGCAGCAATCCCCGCCGTCGCGAATGTTGGCGCGGGATCCGAATAGTTGTAGTTGATAACGTTGGAGTTGACCTGCACCACGGTGAAGTTGTTATTCGTCATCTGCAACGTCGTTCTTGGAGGTTCATTACCGGCGGTCTGGTTTATTTGGATCGTGCCATTCGGTACATTTCCTCCTACTGAGACGAACGCCCTCATGGCTGCCAGCAGCCCTTGATATCCGACGATCTTGTCCATGGGATTGCTTATGCCCGCGATCACTGTCCAGTTCATAGTCATTGCAAATTCCTGCAAGGCATAATTAAAGACGCCCGCCCCAAAGGGCGGGTATTGAACAGCAAGAACCAAGAGCTTACGCCGCAAGCGGCGGGGAATATGACCCGAAGAGATTTAAAGCTAGTCGTATGAGCCGTCGGCAATCACCAACTGAAGATCATAGCCTCCGCTTCCTGGGCCTTATACCCGTCAAGTCTTACAGGAGCGAGGAGAGCCCGTTCGGAATAGAGTGAACGGGACACCCAGCTTCAGACTCTTGCATCTATGTCGGCGCCCGCAGTTCGCGTTTCATGCGTAGTCCGTCGTCCCCAAGCCTTATGGGTTGATCGCAGGACATCCGCAAGTCATCGCCCGCTCGCAATCCTCCCCAGCGGGCGACGATTTCCTTGGTGATTGCTCACGCCAGCTTCAACGCAAGCCGAATTCCTTTCAGCCATCGTTGCCCCATCTGCTCGGCCAACGCGATCAGATCCTGTGCTGAGCCGGCAGCGCGATGCCAGCCGCTGCCGAACGCGGCGACACGGGTGGCCCAGCGTTTCGGGTCGTGATCGATGGTCACCAGGATCGCGGGTGCGTGCATTGGAATTCGTCCACGTTTTCCTGCGGCGTCGTTATCTTTGCGAGGAGGAAACAGCCGGACCCAGCGTGCTGCGACTTCGCCGTCACGCCATGTTGCTGCTTCGTGCGGGTCGATGCGGAGTACCAGATGCAGATGATTGCTCATGACTGCATAGGCGTCGATGGCAACGGCGAAGCACTCGGCTACGAGCTGGATGCGGGTTTCCACCCACACCTTGCGGCGCTAGAAGGATTGTCCGGTGTAGCGGTCGATGCCGCAGTGGAATGCACCGCGCACATCGATCGACGCTGGAACGCGAAAGCGAAAGCGCTCGTCGCTTGCGCACGGCCGGCCGGCCGGAAGATCATCGCATTGCGAGCAGTCCGAGCGCGCGTACGCGCCGACGCAGCGATTCGCGCGGCGTGCGCAGCGTTGACGCCCAGCAGGCCGGATCGTCGGGCGCCTGCCGCACGACGGCTTCGATCTCCTCGAAGGGGATGGCGTCGGCGCGACGAACTGCGGGTATCGCGTCCAGCAGCGCGTACAGCGACGGCCGCGAGACCGACAGCGCATCGGCAGCCTTGCGCATGCACCACTGATTCGCGTCCAGCGCCGACAGCACTTCGTCCTCGCCGATCTGAGATGGCGGACGGTAACGCCTGACGGACGGCGGCGACGGCGACGATGCAGGCGACGGCAGCGGCAAGGATGCCTCCGCCGCCGCTTCGGCCGACGCTTCGTGGGACACCTCTGGTCCGGCAAGTCCATGCAGCAGCGCCTCGGGCGCGGGCCAGTCGCCATCGAGCGCCGACAGCAGAAGACGGCGCATCGCATGGCCCAATTGGCGCACGTTCCCGGGCCAGTCGTAGAGGCACAGCGACTGTACCAGCGTGAGCGGAATCGCCGGAACCGGCGCATCCGCTTCGCGCCATCGTTGCAGGAAATACAGGATCAGCACGCCGATGTCTTCGCGGCGCTCGCGCAGCGCGGGCACCGGGATGACGAACGCTTCCAGCCGTCTGAGCAGCGGCTGGTTGAATCCGCGCGCGTACAGATCGCGATCGGTGGCGGCGATCAGGCGCACGTCGGCGCGCAGCGCGCGCGGAGCGCCGAGGGGACGATACTCGCCGGTTTCCAGCGCCCGCAGCAGCATGGGTTGCACCGGCACCGGGGTATCTCCGATTTCGTCCAGGAACAGCGTGCCGCCGTCGGCTTCGGCAAAGAACCCTTCGCGTGCGCCGTGCGCGCCGGTGTAGGCACCCTTGACCGCACCGAACAGGTCGGCGGCCGCGAGAGACTCGCCGAGCGTAGCCATGTTGACGCTCACCATCGTGCGATGGGAGCGGGCGCTGGCGGCATGGATCGCCTGCGCCACCAGTTCCTTGCCGACCCCGGTTTCGCTCAGGATCAGCACCGGCATGTCGGTGGTCGCGGCCTGCGCGATCGCGTGTCGCAGCTTCGCGATCGAGACGCCGACGCCGACCAGATGTCCCGTACCGCGCGACGACGGGAACAGACCGACATGACCCACGCAGAGCAGGACGCTGCCCAGACGCAGAACGACGCCGCGCTTCAGTCGCGCGAGGTCCAGTGCGATCCGCACTTCGCCGTCGGCCGGCCCGCGGGGCACGACCTCGCCCTCGATCTCGCAGTGCATGCGGCTGTCCGGGGACGCCAGCATCACGCTGCCGTCGTCGCGGCGCAGAAACCGCACCGGTCGCCGCGACACGGCGCGATGTTCCAGCGCCTCGCCGATATCGCTGCCGGCGCGATGGAACTCCGGCGCGTTGCGGCTCAGTTCCCACTCACCTTCCGCAAACGCGATCACTGCCTGCTCGCCGATGCGCTGATGGCGCGGGTGCCACAGCACGGTCGTACCGAGCGCATGCGACTCAAGCGCCGCGAGCCGTTCGAGCGGCAACGACAGGGTTGCATCGATGTCCGGCCTTCTCGATGGCATACCTCCTCCTTGCGGTCGACGTCGCGATCGCGACATCGGGAACTCCTCGGACACGCCACAGAGTGTAGCCGACATGTCGGAGACATGTCGGCGCTCGCGAAACGCCCGCGATGACCGCTTCGAAGCCTGTTTTATGGCGTCCGCTGCAGGCATGTTTCTTGTGTGTTGTGGAATGAGGCTGGAATCCCGCCTCGTCATCCAACCAACAAGGAGCTAAACCCATGTCGTACATCACCCTGATCAACAGCACCAAAGAGACCGTCTGCTTGGCCGTCTTCCAGAAGCCGGTGCTCAATCCGTCGCTGGACACCGTCGCCTGGAGGGTCGTAGCACCCCCGCCTGGAGGCTCCACGCGAATCCAGATTCCCGCGGATTTCGGCCTGGAGGCCCAATATTCCAACGACCCCGATCACCCGGACGTTCTCGATACCACGGCCGGAGTGGTCAGCTTCAACGAAACATCGGCTTCGTTTTCGATCGACAGCATTAGCTCGCAGGACCGTAGGGCCAATGGCGCCGTGATCAACCAGAAGTTCACCGATATGGTGCAGAACGAGGTGCAGGTGGTCAACAACTTCAGCATCGGCGTTCAAGCATCGATCACGCGCGGAGGGGACCTAATCTACCCGCCCCAGGTGATCTGGCCGGGCGGGCTGTTCATGGAGGACGTGCGCAGCAGCATGTACGTGGCGGTCATCGCCAGGTTCACCTACAAGGGCCAGCGTCTGGTGCAGCAGGAAGTCAGCCTCACCGAGACCGAGATCCTGGAAGGCGATTCGCTGACCGTGAGCGGCTCGATGTGGACGGGTTACGCGCTCTCGAAATCCTGAGCCATCTGCGGGACGGGGCTGCTCCCGTCCCGCTTCTTTCAAGGAGCACGACATGACCTATTCCGATCTTCAGGACAATCCGACCGGCCCCGCCATAGCGGATCCCTTTCCACTCCCCGCCAACGCCTGGACGCCCGCGCTCCGCGCCAGCATCGTGGTCTATTGGCAGCAGGCCGCCAAGGAGGCCTTCGATGTCGTCCTGCAATTGGTCGATCCGGTGCTGCTCGAAGAGGGCGATCCCGGCTTCATCGTCAGGGGCACGGTCGGCGTCGACCGCCGCCAATTGCCGTTCTCGCTGGGCACCGGAACCGGCGCCGCCGACTTGCTGGCCGGTTGGTTCGAATATCGACTGGCGGAGGATCATCAACCGCCGGAGGATGGTCAACCGCCGAAGCTACGCATCCCGCAGTTGTGGCTGGTCGATGCCGTGTATCCGGGCGGCCGCACCGCGGCGGCGCGCATCACCTCAGAGGAGAAGTAGAAGGTCATGAATACGAATCCCGACAGCATCTGCGGCGCGCAGGAGTTCGGCCCGTTGCGCATCGCATGGGCGATCGAGGCGAATGCGGCGCTTTGCCCCGTCCTGGTCTACTTGAACGACGAGATCATCGTAAACGCGGTCATGGGCGATACGCGTCCGATACTTGATTTCAGCATTCGCACGATAGATACGCCGGAGCAGTGCGTCACCGGCGCGCTGTCCTTCGACACCGGCACGCTGTGCCTGCAAAGCTTGAGCTATCCCGGCGGCAGCTATAAGGACGTCGTCCTGGCCACGGCCTCACCGCCGCCGCCACCACTGCCACCGGCACCGCCACTGCCACCGGACGTCGAGAGCGACGCCGAGATTGCGGATATCGGCGAAGCGGGCGATCTGTTTCCCTACCTGTACCTGCGGGCCTGGCCGAGGATCCCGCCGCAAGCGTTGCAGGATCGTTTCGTGACTTACACCGCTGTCTGCGTCGAGGACGATCCTCGCCTGTATTGCCAACTCGCGGCGATCGCGCCGACGCGAGCGGACGCGCGCGCCGCGATGATCGAACAGGCGCTGCTGTTCGTGCAGGGAGATCCCCCGTATGCGGGACAGGTCGCGCGCTCCCCAGTCGCGCTAGGCCCCGGCTTCTCCGCCTTGCCGGAATTCGCGATGGCGGCGGCGCGGATCGAATCGCCGACGCCGGAGGCGCTGATCGCATTGATCGAATCGCGGTGGGGAGCGCCCTGGCCCGCCATCGTCGAGACCCTGGCCTCCAAAACATTCGTGGCAGGACTGGACCGCGCATGGCAGAACGTCTTCGCGCTCAATTGCCTGCTCGGCTACGATCACGACGCCCTGGCCGGCATGATCCGGACGCTGCAGTCCGCAACGCTGCTGACTCGGATCGCGGCGACCGACCCCGCATCGCTGCATCCCGAATGGCCGCCGGAAAGACTCCGCGAGGGCCTGCGGGCGACGCTCATCCTGCCGACGCCGGTGTTTCCGCTGCCATCGGCACCGGCGGCAGCGTCGACGGCCGTCGAGGATGCGCAGGCACCGACCGCAATCCTGCCCTATGCGATCGGCGACCTGCACATGGTCAGGCGCCGTCTGCTGGGTTACACGCTGGGCGAGGTCAGTCATATCGAAAGCGTGATGGCCGGAGAGAAGAAGCGCCGCGCGACCGCCGAGCGCATCGACGACGAGCATCTCTTCGCGGGAACCGCCGATCGCGCCGACCGCCTGGACGACACCCGCGGCGGCGAGAGCGACAGCTTCGAAGCGCAGGTGCGCAACGCGCTGCGCGAACAGTTCCAGATCGACTACACCACGAATTATGGACCGCCGCAGGAAGCCCAGCAGACCGGCTCCGTCAAGCTGCAACCGGTGGAGGGCGCGCCCACCGCCGACGCCGCGTCGGATCGCGTCGAGCTGGCCCGCCGGATCACCCAGCAGGCCGCACGTCGGGTTTCGACCAGACTGGTCGAGCAGCGCGCGCGCCGGCACGCGCACTCGCGCAGCAGCGAAACCTCGCAATGCTTCGACCGACGAGGTCGCGACGGGAACCAGCGCGGCATCTATCGATGGCTGGATGCGCGCTATCGCTGCTGGGTGGTGCGGGTCGGACGCCGTCTGATGCTGCAGTATTTCGTCCCGGATCCGGCGCGACGACTGGTCGCGATGCAGGCCGAACTCAATGGCGTCGACCTGAGCCCACCGATGCCGCCCGTGCGTCTGGGCCTGCGCTCGTTCGAGGACATCTCGCTCGATCCGGCCAGCGCCGTCTATTACGCCGGGCTCGCCGCGCGCTACGAGGTGGACAGCATCGCGCCGCCCCCGCCGGAGCGGGCCGGAGTATCGACGGTATTCGAATCCGGCGCGCCACTGTCGGCGCAATCGATCATGCTGCCGGAGGGGTACTCCGCGGTGGCCGCGATGGTGGCGTTGGCGACCGCTGACGCGAATCTCGTCGTGCAGGGCAGAATAGGGTCGAGTGCGTTCGCGGTGTCTGGCGAAGGCGACAGAGGGGCGCAGACGATCACGCTCGCCGAGCAGACCGACGCGCTGCCGGTGTCGATCGCGCTGAAACGAAGCACGATGGCGGGTTTCGCAACCGGTTCTGCAGATGATCCTGCGCCCACGGCGGCGGCGTATGCACTCAATATCGAGGTGCAACTGCTGCGCACGCCCCAGTCTCTCGCGGGCTGGAAATCGGCGCTTTATGCGCAAGTGCTCGACGGTTACCGGCGACAGCAGGCGCGTTGGCTGCAGGCGTCGGGCACGATCGGAACGGGCGTCAATCCAAGCTATTCGCAGCGCGCAATCCGCGGCGAGTTGATCCGCGCCGGACTGCGCGGTTTCCTGCGCCTAGCCCCGCAGCGCACCGACGAGGTCAGTCGCGAAACCCGTTTCGCGCCTGCGCTGCGGCTGTGGTTGGATCAGGCGCTGGAATGGTCGGAGATGACCTTCACCCTGATCGACGATCCCTTTTCCGAAACGCTGCCGCTTCACCGCGGCGCCGCGCACGCTGCCGATCCGTTCGTCCGGTTCCTGCAGGCAGATATGGCCCGCGTGTTGCTGCCGGTGGCACCGGTCCACGAACGCGCGGTCCTGTATTTCATGGCCTCGGGCATGGTCTGGAACGGCGAGGATGCGCTCGCGCCCACGTTCGAAACGCCTCTGGAACCGCAGGCGGGCCAATCGTCCTCGACCCGTTATGTCGATTTGGCCAACGATCTGAAGTCGATCGCGCCGGCATCCGCGCCGTCGGGCATCGATGCGCGCTGGATCGTGACGCTGCCGACTGCGATGAGCGTGTTGCAGGACGACGACCGGCTGCCGCAATTCCCGGAGACGGAATGATATGGGCACCATGAACGCCGGCATTCCGATCGGAGGCGTCTGCCTGTATCTCGGCAAAGCCGCCGTAGTGTCCGACGACGCCAATCCCGTGTGGTCGACACAGGTCGACGCGGGTTCCGGGGCAGCCGCGAATGACGCACCTCCGGCGGGCACCGGCGCGACCGCGCTGCTCGAGGTGATGGGCTGGATGGTCTGCGACGGCAGGACGCTGAAAATCAGCGCTTTTCCGTGTCTGTACGCGGTGCTCGGCACGCTCTACGGCGGCGACGCGCCGGGCACGTTCCGGCTGCCGGATCTGCGCGGCGTGTTCGTGCGCGGCGTCGATCATGGCGCTGGCGCGGATCCCGACACGGAGCAGCGCCTGCACCCGGACGGCTCCGGCGCCTATGCGGGCGTCGGATCGATGCAGTTCGATGCGCTGCAGTCGCATCAGCATGATTACGACAAGCCGGAGGGCAGCTCGCTGTCCGACAAGGGCAATCCGTCGTACAGCGTCTCGCCCAAGCCCACGCCCACCACCGCACCGCTGGCGCCTGCGCGCATCTCGCCGAACGAAACGCGGCCGCGCAACGTCGCGGTGTACTACATCATCCGCTATGCATGAACCCGTCCTGCCCGGAAAATCACCGCGGCGGCTCGGTGCCGGACCCGACCTGGATTTCGGGATCGAATGTGAACACCCGGATCTCGCTGCGTTTGCCGCCGCCTTCCGTCCGACGCTCGATCGCCATGGTGAGGATCAACGAAAACATCCAGCGGCCGCTCTCCTCGACCACGATCAGCGGGGTGAGCGAAGCCTGGGTCATCGCCTTGCGCTGGCTGTCGGTATGCTCGACTTCCGCAGGCGCCCATTGTCCGATCGGCGTCGTCGCCCGCACGCGCGAGAACGGCGAAGGCGCGGAACGGCGCTCGCCATCGGTGTGCGGCACCGTGTAGATCATCGCATCCAGCACGTTCATCGAGACGAACAGGTCGGGGTGGCCGTACGCCAAGACCTCGACCCGGATCGATTCGTCCTTCCGGAAACGAATCGCGCCCGCATGCAGGCCCAACGACGAGTACGGATTGTGGGGGTTGTCCGTTTGGGAAACGCCCCACATCGCATAGGAACTGATCTGCTCGATGTCGAAACTGACACGGATGACGCCAGATACCGAGACGGGGTTCATCGTTGCTCTCCTGGCAGAAGACTGTGGTAACGCCGGTCGCGGCGTAGCGCCAGCAGATCAGGCTCGCTGGCGATCATATGCTGGGGGTATCCCTTTCCGATGGCGCGCCGCAGACGTTCGAGCGCGACCTCACGGCTCCCCGATAACTCCGCGACCAGGGCCGCGCGGAACAGGACGTCAGGATCGTCGCCGGCGCGGGCGAGCGCCGTTGCGGCGTGCCGGCGCGCCAGATCGAACCGACCGAGTCGGGCCGCATACAGCGCGGCACGGCTGGAGAGGGTCGCGCTGTCGGGATGACGATGCAGCAGTTCATCGGCGATCCGAAGCGCGGAAGCATAGGCGGCCCTCGCCTCCGCCTCCCTGCCCGGCAACCAGCGCAGGGCATCGCCGAGGTTCGCCCATTGCACATAGTCGTTGGGGCTGCCCTTCGATGCGGAAACCGCCCGTTCGAAGGATTCCGCGGCCTCGCCGTAGCGGCCGAGCGTGAACAGTACCGTGCCGAGATTGCTGTACAGCCCCGCGCTGGTGCCGTGGCGCATGCCCTGCTGAAGCATGGTCAGCGCATCCTCGGCACGGCCCTGCCGCAACAGGATTCCGCCCAGGCTCACATGCGCCTGCACGCCGTCCGGCTTGATCGCGATGCTGCGCTCGAACGCACGTTCGGCACCTGCGAGATCGCCCTGCCGATACGCCAGGGTGCCGAGCGTGTCGTGAAACCATCGCTCACGCGGATGTCGCGCCAACGCGTCCCGCAGTACGGCGGAGGCTTCCTTCTCGCGCTTCGTGGCAGAGTAGAGGCGAGCCAGGCCGAGCAGCGCATAGCGATCGTTCGGATCCAGGGTCAGCGCACGCCGATAGTGCGCTTCGGCGGCATCGTTGCGGCCGAGATATTCCTCGGACCAGCCGCGCGCGGCGTGAGCGAGCGCCAACTGCGGTTCGCTGCGCAGCGCCAGCGAGGAGGCTTCCTCGGCACGCTTCAGCCAGATTTCATCGCGTTCATCGCCGGCGTAGCGCAGACAGTAGGCAATGGCCAGCAGCGCCGCGGCCGACGCCTGCGCCGGCGCATCGGCCAGCACTGCTTCCAGCCTTGTCGTTACGTCGGCGATCGCGCCGGACTGATCGAAATCCCCCAGCACCCGCTCCGCCGCGGCGAGCTGGGTCGCTGGCGCCCGTGCCTGCCAGTCGGGAGCGGTGCCGGGAGCGGAGTCGAGGGCACGATACGATGCGGCGCTCGCGAACAGACCGACGAGCATCAGGACCAGGGCGCTGCGCCTGGCCCAATGCCGGCGGCCAGCGGACGCCGCCTGGGGCGTCGAGCCGTCCAGCAGTCTCGACAGCGCTGCGTGAACCGCCTGCATCGATTCAGGCCGATCTTGCGGCAGGCGACGGGTCATGCCCTCGATCAGGGCGCGCAGGCCGTCGTCGAACCCCGCCGGCAGGCACCGTCCGCCACGATCGCCCCACAGCCGCCGGTGCAGCGCGTCCCACCCCTGTTCCTCACCCCGGCCGCAGTCGCCGACCAGCGATTCGTACAGGACCAGCCCGAGCGCATAGACGTCGCCCGACGCGCCGATCCGCGCACCCAGCAGGCGTTCCGGCGGCAGATAGGCCAGTGTGCCTGACGGCCCGTCTGCGGACGACAGCGAAGCGGTGTCAGCGGGGTCGAGCGCCGCCGACGCTCCGAAATCGAGAATCCGCAGGGTGCCAGCTTCGTCGAGCATCAGATTCGAGGGCTTGACATCACCATGCGCCCAGCCCGAGCGGTGCGCTTCGGCCAGCGCGGCCGCCGCCTGCAGTCCGAAACGCAGGACGCAGTCCACCGGCAGCGCGCCCTCATCGCGGATCAGCTGGGCCAGCGTGCGGCCTCGAACGAGCTCCATCACCATGCCGAGCGTACCGCGATGTTCCTCGAGGGCGTGGACGGTCACGAACGCCGGCGACAGCTGCGAGGCAGATCGCTGCGCTTCACGCCGCAGTCCATCCCGTCGTTTCAAATCGCCGTCGACGAGCTTGATCGCAACCCACCGTTGCAGGCGTTCGTCCCAGGCCTCGTGGACGCGGCCGAAACCGCCTTCGCCAAGCACGCGATCCAGTCGATGATGCGCGAAATATTCGATCGATTGGGACTGCGTGTCCGGTGCCGACATCGCTGCATTTCTCTCGTCCTTGGCCTGTAGACATCTTACGCGTCGGGGTTTTGAAAGCGTGGGAAGCATAGGAAATTCAGACACCCGTCTCAGTCAGTCTGCGTTGTAGCCAGCGGCGGCGCATGCGTCGGTTTGGCTCGGCTTGTCCGTGGTTGTTGCGTCATCGCAGAGCGTTTCGGCGGATTGATGGGTGTTCGGCAGCGCCGTTCGCGACGATTTTTCGGCCGATTGCCGACAGCGGGTCGAACGCAGCAGTGCTGGATCGTGGCCGCATCGGATGATGTTGAGGCTTTGGGCCTCTGCGTCGTGGCTGACTCGGCGATCACGCGGCCACGGCCACGCCGGCGGCCCGCGCGGTCGGGGGCGGTAGTGCGCGGGCGTTAGCGCACCGTGCTTGTCGAAGTGATGGAGGATGGCCAGAATGGCGTGCGGTTCTTCGGCAATGCGCACCGCGCCGCCGCAATGGATGCAGGCGTTGACGTCGATGCCGAACATGCGCTCTTCCATTGCGTATTGAACTGGTAGCGCAACCTGCCCTGCGGCGAGAGCGATAGGCGCTTCTCGCTGATCGCCGGACGCGGGATGTATCGTCGGTCGACACAGACGTTCGAATTTTCGACTTTTGTGCGCCTTAGCAGCGACGCCTTCATGCAGCGAGAATCCGCCTACCTTGCAGGCATCGCCTTCCAGCGGACCGGCGTCGCCGGGCAGCTCAGTCATGTTCCGCCCGGCCTGCGCGCTAGTGGCGATGCGGTAGGTGATCGAACTCATCCGCAGTGCGTCCAGGCCGTCGTCGCAGCCAGCGCGGCCGGACAGAAATGCCGATTCGTCTTCGCCTTCTAACCAGCCTTGGCGCACCACACGCGGCTGGCAATGGTGTCCGCAAGCTGCGTCAACTGCGCGGAGGTCGGCGCGCGGGTGCCGCGCAGGAGCGGTTTGCGCCCTGGTTGCTCGACGCACTTATACACGCCATCGAGCCACAGCATGTGGAAGTGGAAGTGGAAGTGGAAGTGGAAGTGGAAGTGGATGTTGAGCGCGCTGCCGAAGCGCTGGATCAGCGTTACCGCGCCGCATTGCGCGTTGGCCCGGTTGACGCCCGTTTGATGCGCAGCCAGTCCGCAATCACGCGATGCACGATGCCCAGGACCGGACCGATGGCTTCGGGCTTGCTGGCGAACACCAAGCGCAACGGATACGGGAAACTGAGCACCGGTTGCCACACCGGCCGCAGGCCGAACACCTCCTCCACCAGATGCCGCGCACTCTCGACCATCCGGCGTGCGCCGCAACTCGGGCAAACGCCGCGCTTCTTTCAGGAAAACGCCAGCAACCGTTCGGCATGGCACTGCTCGCACACCACGCGCAGGAAGCCGCGTTCGAGCACGCCGCCGCGCAGGAACGCCCAAACTCCGCGCGCACGTACTCGATCAGTGAACGGTCTTCCGCCTCAAGACGCGAAATGAAATCCGGGTAGTGCGCCTGCACCAGCGCGTACAGCAACGTGCGCTCCGAAACATGGCGAGTATAGGTCGGTGAGGCACGCTCCTGAGCATCAACGGCTGTACAGAGTTCCGTGCGGCCTCATCGTCGTGCATCAGCGCTTCTCCCGTGCCGATGCCGCGCGCCGGCAGGTGTTGCGCAAGTGGATGTTCCGCCCGGCGATCCGCGACGGTCAGGCGATCCAGGTCTTCGGTCTGGTGCCGGTGCATTTCAGCCTGCAATAAAGCCGCATGGCGAACGTTTTCAATCCCTTTCCGACGCTTCAACAGGAACCTTGCCGCCGGTCGTCGACGCCACGACCGGCGGCTTCTTTTTTGCGTGCCGACTTCCCTGTCGCGGATTGGATGCACCGGGATTTGCATGCCACGAATACGTTGCATCGTTCCGTGGATGCGCGCAATCACGCATGGTCATCGCCCAGCCCGCTTGCGACACTCTGGCGCCCATACGAGCGCTCCCGATGAAGCATCTGTTCGCACCGCTGCAGGCCGGCGATCTGGCATTGCCCAACCGCATCCTGATGGCGCCGCTCACACGCTGTCGCGCGGAAGACGATCATGTCCCCGGACCGTTGATCGCCGAGTATTACGCGCAGCGCGCCAGCGCCGGGTTGATCATCGCCGAAGCGACCATGGCGATGCCCGGCAATTCCGCGTTCTGGCGCGAACCCGGCATCCACAGTGAAGCGCAGGTCGCCGGCTGGAAGCGCGTCACCGACGCCGTGCATGCCGCCGGCGGGCGCATCGCGCTGCAGATCTGGCACGGCGGGCGCGCCTGCCATCCCGATCTCAACGACGGCGCGCAGCCGGTCGCGCCGAGCGCCATCGCGATCGCCAATGACCAGGTGTACACGCCGAAAGGCAAGGTCGATTACGTCGTGCCGCGCGCGCTGGACGACGACGACCTGCCCGGCATCGTGGCCGGCTTCGCGCAGGCCGCGCGCAATGCGAAGGACGCCGGCTTCGACGGCGTGGAAGTGCACGGCGCGAACGGTTATCTGCTCGACGAATTCCTGCGCGACGGCGCGAACCAGCGCAGCGGCGCATACGGCGGCCCGGTCGAGCATCGCGCGCGGCTGCTGCTGGAAGTGCTGGAAGCGGTCTGTTTCATCTGGGGCAGCGGTCGCGTCGGTCTGCGGGTGTCGCCGCTCAACAGCTACAACAACATGCGCGACAGCGACCCGGTCGGTCTGGTGCGTTGGCTCGGCAAGCGGCTCAACGACTACGGGCTCGCGTACTGGCACGTGATGCGCGCGGATTTTCTCGGCCAGCAGCACGGCGACGTGATGACGCCCGCACGCGAGAGCTACCACGGCACGCTGATCGGCAACATGGGCTATAGCGCGGAGGAAGCCGAGGCCGCGATCGCCGACGGCAAACTCGACGCGGTGGCCTTCGGCGTCCCGTTCATCGCCAACCCCGATCTGCCCGAACGCCTGCGGGCCGGCGCGCCGCTGGCCGAAGCGGATCGCAGCACGTTCTACACCTGGGACGCGAAGGGCTATACCGACTACCCGCGTTTCGCGGGCTGAGCGGCGCCGGATCCGTCTCGACCGGATCCGTCTCGACCGGATCCGTCACGAACCGGCGCCGCTCGCGCAGCGTCAGTTCTGCACCCAGCTCACGTCCGACAGACACCACGACAGGCTGCCGCTGGACTTGTAGGTCCAGTTGTAGCGGCGCGGCGGACTGTTGCGATACGCGGTCGACCCGCTGGCTGGCGCCGTGGGCCGGGTCCACTCGTTGGTCTCGTAGTCGTAGGTGCGGTACAGCTCGTTCGCGGTCGCCGCCAAGCTATCGTCCCGCTGGCCGGTGACGTTGCTGAAGTAGTACGCCCAGGCCATCGCGCCCGCGACCGACAGTGCGTGCTCGGGCCCGACGCCGTCGGCGGCGTAGGTCGAACCGTCGATCAGGGTCACGTAATCGACCAGGCGCAGATTTTGCGGCACGCTCGTGTACACGCTGCGCTGCGCCGGCGTGTACGACTTGGCGCCGTACTTCAGCGCGTTGCCGGTGCGACGGATGAAGTTCGCGATATCGGCGCTGTCGGTGAGCGCATAGGCGCGCACCATCGGATCGATCACGAAAGGCGTCTGCCAGAAGCTGACCAGCAGTTGGGTCGCCGGGCCGTTGCCTTCCTGGCTGCCGTATTTCCAGAGGCCGCCATCGACGCGATTCGCCGGGAACGCGCCGCCAGCGCCGTTCTGGTGCCACACCAGGTTGTTGGTGAGCGTGACGAGGCGCTCGCGGTAGGTCAGCGCCGAGCCCGACTTGTACGGCACGTTGCCGAACAGTTCGTAGCCGATGATCATCCCCGACAGCTTGATGCCCACGTGGCGCTCGGTATAGCTTCTGGTCGGCGACCAGCGGTCGGGCTCGTCGTTGGCGTCCTGCTGCGCTTTCGCCGCCAGCTTCGCGCCGTCCTTCGACAGATCGTCGCCGGTCGTCCAGTGGGTGTAGGCCAGTCCCTCGGGATAGCTGTACATCGCGCCGTTGGCGCCGATGTAGGCGCCGGGGTTCGGATTCTTCAGCCTGAACACACCGACCGCGCTGTCCGGCGTCGTGCCCTGCGGATACAGATTCACCCGGTAGTACTCGGAGGCGCGCACCGATTCGCGCAGCGCCTTGAAGAAACCGCTGCGGAAATACAGGCTGTAGAACGCCGATGTCCGGTCGTACAGCCACGGCTCGCCTTCCGCGGCCTTGTACGGAGTCTGGTTGGCGAGGGTGACGCGCGGGTCGTCCTGGTTGATGTGCGCGTAGAAGAAATTCTTCGCGGCGTACATCTGTTCGGTGTATTCCGCATAGCGCTCGGTCGCGTCCATCGTCGCCGGGTCGTCGCGAGTGGCCAGGATCTGCGGCGCGAACGGCCGCATCGGCCCGAGTTTCAGCAGGCCTTTGCTCAGCGTCGATGACGGCAGCACCGCATAGACCTTGGGTTCGGACACGCCGTCGCCGGCGACGAAGCTGCCCGAAGTGACCGGCTGCCAGCCGTTGCGCGGATTCTCCAGCACGGCGACCGGCTGGGCGCGATCGCGATACCCCCACTCGACGCGGATGGCTTCCGAATTCGGATAGCCAGCGGCGAAGGTGTAGCGGATCTGCACGCGGGCGACGCGTACGGAGGTGTTGTCCAGCGCGGCGTTGGTCGCATGCCGCCAAGGGGTGAGCTGTTCGACGAACGCCCGAATCTCGATGCCTTTCGCATCGAGTACGCGCAGCTTCGACAGACCGGCCTGGGTGATCGAGCCGCGCGGTAGCGGCACACCGAAGGTGACCAGTTGCGATACGCCCGCAGGCACGCCTTCCACCGGATGCAGGCGCACATCGACCACGCCGAAGGCTTCTGCGGGGGCCATCAATGGTTTGAAGATCTGCGGACTGACGAGGCCGCCGACCGCATTGCCCACCAGCGGTGCGGCCTGTGGCGCTGGCGGCGTTGCGATGGATCCGGGACGGACGCGCGCCGGCGTCGCGCCGCGCAGTTCGGCCTGCGACGGACGCTTGGCGGTGGTATCGGCGATGCGGGCCTGGGAATTGCCGGTGTCGCAGGCGTTGAGCGCGAACGCCAACGCGACGATTGCGGCCATTCTTGCGAAGGCATGGAGACGGACAGGAGAGGTTGTGGGGGTGAGCATTCCGGGAGCGAACAGGGCAGCGCCACGCCACGCGGACAACGAAAGTTGAAGTTTTTGCATGCGAATCACCTGGAGCGCGGAGCATGCGGGGGCATGATCCGACGACGATGCCGAGGGGAATGTCTTCAGGCCGTCGGCAGCGGCCTGCAGCGCCCCGAACGACACGACGCACGCGGCGACAAGGGCGACGCAACGTATGCGCGGCCGCCGCGAACAAACCGTGATCGCAGTCGTCAATACCAGCTCAGTGATTGTTTTTTGCGTGATTTTCACGCACGGCTTCACATCCTCCCGGTGATTTGTGCAAACACCGCACAAGCCGGGCGGCCATGAAAGCCATGACAGCAATCACATTCTGCGCAGCTTCTGTTGCTGGTCGCGTGACTCAGACAGAGAACTCAACCCCGGTGATAAGGGTGATTCGCCAGCAGCGCCGCAGCGCGGTAAAGCTGCTCGGCCAGCACCAGCCGCACCAGCATGTGCGGCAGGGTCAGCGGGCCCAGCGACCAGCGCTCATCGGCCCGGGCCAGCACGTCGGGGGCATGCCCTTCCGGGCCGCCGATCAGAAACGCGAGGTCGCGACCGCCGCCGCGCCAATGTTCCAGCCGCTGCGCCAGCGCTTCGGAGCTGTGCATCGTGCCACGGCCATCGAGCGCGATGAGATGCACCGGCTTTGATTGGGATATTTTGGGCAGCGCGGCGATCACCCGCGCGCCCTCGTCGGCGGTCGCGCGCGCGGCGTCGCGGCCCTTGCCGCGCAGGCCGGGTTCGATTTCGATCAGATCCAGCGGCAGCCAGTAGGACAGACGCTTCTGGTATTCGGCGAAGCCCTGCGCCACCCAGGCGGGCGCGCGTTCGCCGACGGCGATCAGACGGGCTTTCACGAGGCGGCGCTCAGCAGGGCGGCGCTCAGGCCGCCGGTTCGCTCACGCGCACCGCGGTGCCGTAGCACAGCACTTCGGTGATGCCGGCCATGACCTCGGTGGCGTCGTAACGCACGCCGATGATGGCGTTCGCACCCAGCCGGTCGGCTTCGCGGCACATCTGGTCGAAGGCATCGCGCCGCGCCTGCTCGCACAGTTCGCGATACAGGCTGATATCGCCGCCGAACAGCGCCTGGATGCCTGCGAGGAAATTGCCGACCACCGAGCGCGAACGCACCGTGAGGCCGCGCACCACGCCGAGATTCTTCAAGACCGGCTGGCCGGGCAGCTCGAACGCGGTCGTGATCTGGACGCGCTGCATTGCGGGACTCAGTAGCCGGTGTCCGGCGGCTCGTCGCCCACCGTCCACAGTCGCTCCAGCGCGTAATACTCGCGAACCCGCGGCAGCATCACGTGGACGACGACATCGCCGAGGTCGACCAGCACCCACTCGGCTTCGCGCTCGCCTTCCACGCCCAGCGGCATCACGCCGACGTCCTTGACCTTGCGCACCGCTTCATCGGCGATCGATTTGACGTGGCGGGTCGAAGTGCCCGAGGCGATCACCATGTAATCGCAGACGCTGGTCTTGCCGCGGACGTCGATCTCGATCACGTCCTTGGCCTTGATGTCTTCCATCGCCAGATGGACCTGGCGGAGCAGTGCTTCGGCCGATGGCGCCGGGGTGGGCAGCACGGTCTTGATGACGTGCGCATTGTTGGTGTTGGACAAGAGCGATCCTCGCTTGGAATGCCGGGATTATACGCCCGGCGCCGCCGCAGGCCGGGGGCCGGCACCGTACAGGCCGTGCTCGACGATGTAGCGCGACACCGGCAGCGGCAACAGGTGGTGCCAGGTCTCGCCAGCGGCGATCCGGCGACGGATCTGGGTCGCGGAGGCCTCGTGCAGCGGCTGGCGCAGGCGCAGCACCTTGCCGCCGGGGCTGTTGCGAAGGGCCGCGGCGTCGAGGGTCCAGCGCGCGCCCACCAACCGGGCCGCTTCGGGCGGCAGGTGTTCATCCAGCGCGCTGCCGGGACGCTCGGCCACCACCCAGTGCGCCCCCGCGATCAGGGCTTCGGGCTCTTTCCACGTGGCCAGCCCATGCAGGCTGTCGGCCCCGATCAGGAACGCCAGCGGTGCCTGATCGCCGTGTTTCGCGCGCAGCTCGCGCAAAGTGTCGATGGTGTAGCTGGGGGTGTCGCCGGCCTTCGAGGCACGCTCCAGTTCGCGCCGGTCCACCCGCAGCCCGGCGTGGCCCTGGATGGCGACATCGAGCATCGCGGCGCGGTCTTCGGCGCCGGCGCCGGGCGCGGCGCGATGCGGCGGATCGGCCGCTGGCATCATCCAGATCGTGGTGCCCAGCGCATCCCGCGCGGCCAGGGCGATCACGATATGGCCATTGTGGACTGGATCGAAGGTGCCGCCGTAGAAGGCGCGCAGAGGCAAGGCAAAGGACATCAGACCACCGCCCGCCGGGTCAGCAGCGTGGCGCCGCGCGATTCGGCGATGGCCAGCAGCAGGCGTTCCAGCGCCAGCCAGGCGTCGGCCGGCTCCTCACCGATCCGCGGCCGGCCCTTGGCGATGCGGTCGACGCGACCGGCCTCCACCACGAAACGCTCCCAACGCACGGCGTCATGACGCTGCAGCGCACGGCGGTAGACCGCCTGTTTGGCGTCCCATACCCGCTGCGCTTTGAATTCGGCGGCCAGATTGCCGCCCTTGGCCTGCACCCGCGCCAGCGCGGCCGCACGCTGCAGTTCCATCACCAGCATGCCCATCAGCGCCGGCACTGCTTCGCCTTCCGCGCGCAACCCTTGCAGCATGCGCAGCGCCTGCGCGGGCTGGCCGTTGAGGGTGGCGTCGAGCAGCCGGAACACATCGAAACGCGCGGCATCGGCGACGTAGGATTCCATGCGCGCCAGATCGATCGATTCGCCGTCGGACAGCAGCGCGAGCTTGTCGATCTCCTGCGCCGCGGCCAGCAGATTGCCTTCGACCCGTTCGACCAGCCGCTCCACCGCGTCGCGATCGGCGCGCAGGCCGCGCGCGCGCAGGCGGCGTTCGATCCAGTCGGGCATCTCGTGCGGTTTGAGCGCCCAGGCGATGGCGTGATGGCCGACGCGGGCGATGGTCTCGCTCCATTTACCGCCGTGCTGGCGGCTCCAGTCCTCGCCGGTGATCAGCAGCACCACATCATGCGGCGGATCGGCGCAGAACCCGGTGATGAACGCGCTGCCGTCCTTGCCCGGCTTGGCCGACGGCAAGCGCACTTCCAGCAGCCGCCGCGAGGCGAACAGGCTCGGCGCGTTCACGCTCTGCGCGAGTTGGTTCCAGTCGAAATCGCGGCCGTCGGCGTCGAAGATCTCGCGCTCGCCGATGCCTTCCGCGCGCGCCTGGATGCGCACCGCATCGGCGGCTTCCAGCACCCGCAGCGTTTCCGGGCCGGCGATCAGATAGGCCGGGCGCAGCGGTTCGGAGGCGAGCTGCGCAGTGAGGCGTTCCGGGGTGAGTTCCATGCGGACGTTCGCAACGCTTGCCGCGCGTCAGGGCGCCTTCGCGGGCGCCGGGGCGCGCATGGCGGCGTCGATGCGGCGCAGGATCGCGGCGCTCATGTCGCGGCGCATTTCGCTCACCAGCAGCTCGCGCTCGCTGTTGCGGCCGATGGCGTCGTTGGCCGGCGCGATGTAATCGCGCGACAGCTCCACCGCCTGCTGCGGCACGATGATGCGGTCGTCCTCGGCGGTCGCGCCCGGCTGGCGCAGCCGGAACACCACCGCATAGCGCAGGCTGTATTCCTGGGCGCGGCCGAAGCCATCGAGCGAGATCGGCAAATCCGCCCATTTCTCGGACAGGATTTCGAGCCGGGTCGAAGTCTCGACCGCATCGGCCGCCGCCGGCGTCGCGCCCGCGCGTTCGAGCGAAAGCGCCAGCGAATCAGCGAGCGCGCTGTAGGGATCGCGCGCGGTCACCGCGACCGGGCCGAGGTCGGGCGGCAGCACCAGGGCGCTGCGCAGGTGGAAGCCGCAGCCGGTCAGGGCCAGCAGCAGCGGCAGGGCAAGGACGGATCGGAGATTTTTCATGGGCGCAGTCTGGCGGAGGCGGGGGCGGCAGGCAAGGCGCGGACGGTCCGAGCCGAGGCGTCGTTTATTTGCGTCATCCGTCGAAAAAAGCAACGACATGCCCGCATTCGCGGGGATGTCGAGCCAAGGTTCAGCCGGCGACGATATTCACGATCTTGCCGGGCACCACGATCACCTTCTTCACGGACATGCCGCCCATGAACCTGACGACGTTGGGCTCGGCGAGGGCCGCGGCTTCGATGTCCTCGCGCGACGTCTGCACGCCGACCTCGATCGTGCCGCGCAGCTTGCCGTTGACCTGCACCGCCAGCGTCACCGCGTCGCGGGCGAGCGCGGCAGGATCGGCCTGTGGGAACGGCACGTCTTCGAGCAGCGTCCCCGCGTTGCCCAACACCTGCCACAGGTGATGGCTGATGTGCGGCGTGACCGGATTGAGCAGCAGCACCATCGTCTGCAGCGCTTCGTGGCGCACCGCCCGGCCCTGTTCGCTCATGTCGTCGAACTTCGAGACATGGTTGAGCAATTCCATCAGCGCCGCGATCGCGGTGTTGAAGCTGTAGCGACGGCCGTAGTCGTCGCCGACCTTCTGGATCGTCTCGTGCAGCTGCCGGCGCAGGGTCTTCTGCGCAGCGCTGAGCTGCGACCCGCTCTTCAACAGCTGGTCGACTTCAGGATGATCCGGCTGCGACGTATGCGTGGTCACCTCGCGCCAGAACCGGCGCAGGAAGCGCGACATGCCTTCGACGCCGGCCTCGTTCCACTCCAGCGACTGTTCCGGCGGCGCGGCGAACATCGAGAACAGGCGCACGGTGTCGGCGCCGTATTTATCGACCATCGCCTGCGGGTCGACGCCGTTGTTCTTCGACTTCGCCATTTTCTCGACCGCGCCGATCTGTACCGGCTGGCCGTCGCTGCGCAGGGTCGCGCCGACGATGCGGCTCTTCTCGTCGCGGACCACATCGACATCGGCCGGGTTGAACCACTCCTTCGAGCCGTTGGCATTCTCGCGATAGTAAGTCTCCGCGATCACCATGCCCTGGCACAGCAGATTGATCGCCGGCTCATCGCTGTTCACCAGCCCTTCGTCGCGCAGCAGCTTGTGATAGAAGCGGAAATACAGCAGATGCAGGATCGCGTGCTCGATGCCGCCAATGTACTGGTCGACCGGTGTCCAGTATTTCGCGCGCTCGTCGACCATGTCTGTGGCACCCGGCGATGTGTAACGCGCGTAGTACCAGCTCGACTCCATGAAGGTGTCGAAGGTGTCGGTTTCGCGCTCGGCCGCGCCGCCGCACTGCGGACAGGTGGTCTTGCGCCACTCCGGATCGGCCTTGATCGGCGACAGCACCACGCCGGCGGCGAAGGCGTCTTCCACGTTTTCGGGCAGCACGACGGGCAATTGCTCTTCCGGCACCGGCACCGCATCGCAAGTCGGGCAATAAATCACCGGGATCGGACAGCCCCAGTAGCGCTGGCGGCTGACGCCCCAGTCGCGGATGCGGAAATTCACCTTGCGGCTGCCCGTGCCGGCGGCTTCGAAACGCGCGGCCAGCGCACCGAATGCGGCATCGAAATCCATGCCGTCGTATTCGCCGGAATTGATCAGCTGGCCGCGTTCGGTTTGCGCCGCGCGCTGTTCAATGTTATCGAAATAATCGCGCACGACCGACACCGCGGCGTCGATCTCGATCACGTCCACCGGCGCGTGCGCGCCCAGCGCGACCGCCATCGGATCGTCGTGGCCGGCGACATGCGAGGCGATTTCCGCCAGCGCGTCGCGCACCGATGGCGGCACGATCACCGGCTTCACCGGCAGGCCATAGGTTTTGGCGAACTCCCAGTCGCGCTGGTCGTGCGCCGGCACCGCCATCACCGCGCCGGTGCCGTAGCCCATCAGCACGAAATTGGCGACGTAGATCGGCACGTCTTCGCCGGTGACCGGATGGATCGCCCACTGGCCGGTGGCCATGCCGCGCTTTTCCTGGGTTTCCAGCTCGGCTTCCGACACGCCGCCCTGGCGCAGTTCGGCCAGGAACGCCGCCAGTTCGGGGTTCGATGCTGCAGCTTTCAGCGCCAGCGGATGCTCGCCTGCGACGCTGATAAAGGTCACGCCCATCAGGGTGTCGGGGCGCGTGGTGTAGACGGTAAGCGGCTCGTCTTCACCGTCCACTCGGAACTGGATTTCCAGGCCTTCGCTGCGGCCGATCCAGTTGCGCTGCATGGTCTTCACCGACTCCGGCCAGCCCGGCAACGTATCCAGACCGTCCAGCAGTTCCTGCGCGTAGGCGGTGATCTTCAGGAACCACTGCGGGATCTCGCGCTTCTCGACCACTGCGCCGGATCGCCAGCCGCGGCCGTCGATCACCTGCTCGTTCGCCAGCACGGTCTGATCGACCGGATCCCAGTTCACCACCGAATTCTTGCGATAGACCAGGCCTTTCTTCATCAGCCGGGTGAACATGCGCTGTTCGTGGACGTAGTAATCCGGACGGCAGGTGGCGAACTCGCGCGACCAGTCGATGGCATAACCCAGCGCCTGCAACTGGCTGCGCATGTGTTCGATGTTGGCGTAGGTCCACTTGGCCGGCGCGGTCTTGTTCTTGATCGCGGCGTTCTCGGCCGGCAGGCCGAAGGCGTCCCAGCCCATCGGCTGCAGGACGTTGTGGCCGGTCATCCGCCGGAAGCGGCTGATGACGTCGCCGATGGTGTAATTGCGCACGTGGCCCATGTGCAGCGCGCCCGACGGGTACGGCAGCATCGACAGGCAGAAATACTTGGGCTTGTCCGAACGCTCGTCGACCTCGAATGCGCGGGATTCGCCCCAGAAGGTCTGGGCGGCGGTTTCGACGGATCGGGGAGAGTACTGAGTGGGCTCAGTCTGGGCGGGCTCGGTGGACACGGCGGGTTCATCGGTTCGACAGAACCGCCAAGCCTACCGCAGCGCACCATCCGCCGCCAGAAAGGCGCGCCATGGCGGCATGCCGGGCTTGTCCGATCGGTTTGATCGGCACGATCGGCAGGATTTCAAGGCGATTCGCCCAATGCCTGTCGCCGGCTCAGCCGCTCCAGGCCCGGTCGAGCGCGATCTCGATACCCGCGTCCGCGTTCAGCGTGCCGAACACCATGCCGCGGCCGCGGCCGAGCCGGCTGCGGCAGAACGCCTCGGCCAGCGGGCTGTCGGCGCGCAGAAGGGTCGCCGCCTGCAGCGCCAGCGCCAGCCGTTCGACCAGCGCGCGGGCGCCGGCCTGCGCCGCGTCGGGATCCTGGGCCGCCAGCGCCGCTGTGTCGGCCACGACCGCCGTCGCCCATGCGTCGTAGGCGGGATGCCGCCCGGTCGCGGACAGCAGTTCGGTTCGCAATGCATCCGCCGCGCCCGGCTCGCGCTGAAGCGCGCGCAGCACGTCGAGGCACTGGATGTTGCCGCTGCCTTCCCAGATCGAATTCAGCGGCGCCTGCCGGTACAGCCGCGGCAGCATCGATTCTTCGACGTAGCCGGCGCCGCCAAGACATTCCTGCGCCTCGTTGACGAACGCCGGCGCGCGTTTGCAGATCCAGAATTTGCCGATCGCCGTGGCGATGCGCGCGAACCCGGCTTCCAGCGCATCGAGCGGCGCACGATGCACCGCGCCGGCGAGACGCAGCGCGAACGCGGTAGCGGCCTCGGATTCGATCGCCAGATCGGCCAGCACGTTGCGCATCAGCGGCTGGTCGATCAGTTTTTTCCCGAAGGCGATGCGATGCCGGCAGTGATGCAGCGCCTGGATCAGCGCCATGCGCATCTCCGCGGCCGAGCCCAGCATGCAGTCCAACCGCGTCAGCATCACCATGTCGAGGATGACCGCGATGCCCCGGCCTTCCTCGCCGATGCGGTGCGCGCGGGCACCGGCGAATTCGACTTCGGACGAAGCGTTCGACCAGTCGCCGAGCTTGTCCTTGAGACGCATGATTCGGAACGCGTTTTTCGCACCGTCGGGTAGATGTCGCGGCATCAGGAAGCAGCTGAGGCCGCCGGGCGCCTGCGCCAACACCAGGAAGCCGTCGGACATCGGCGCGGAGAAGAACCACTTGTGCCCGGTGATCGCGTAATCGTCCCCGCCCGACAGCGGCATCGCCACAGTCTCGTTGCTGCGTACGTCGCTGCCGCCCTGCTTCTCGGTCATGCCCATGCCGAGGGTGATGCCGGTCTTCTCCGTCATCGGTATATCGCGACGGTCGTACTGCGCCGCAGCGGCCTTGTCCGCCCACTCGCGCAGCGACGGCTCGCGGCGCAGCGCAGGCATCGCGGCGTGGGTCATGGTCAACGGGCAACTGCTGCCGGGTTCGACCTGGTGGTGCAGGAAACTCAGCGCCGCGCGCGCGACGTGCGCGCCGTCGGCCGGTAGCGCCCAGTGCTGCGGCGCCCACGACAGGCCCGCGACGCCGTGCGCGATCGCCGCGCCCATGATTTCGTGATAGGCAGGATGGAATTCGACCGTATCGATGCGGTGACCGAAGCGATCGTGACTGCGCAGCCGCGGGCGGTCGCGATGCGCGTCCCAGCTCAGGCGATACAGCGCATCGCCTGCGAGACGCCCGTAGTCGGCGAGATGTGCAGCGAAGGCTTCGCCGCCTTCGCGAGCCACCGCCTCGCGCAGCGCGGGATCGGTATCCCATAAATCGCAGGGCGCGAACTCCGGCGGCTGGTTGCGGACCGTATGGGTGTCGACCGTTTGGGAGTCGATCCGATGACTGCTGTTGGCGACGTGGATGGCGTCATCGTGGTTGGACATCGCGCGCTCCGCACGGATGGCAGTGGGACTGCGACTCTATCCCAACGGTCCGATCGCGACAGCCGGCGTCTACGCCGTTGACGCCGCGAGTGCTTCGAGAAACCCCTTCTGCAGCGGCCAGGTCCCCAGCCAACCGCGGCGTGTTCCGGTCAGGATGCGCAACGATTGTCCACGCCCGCCCGGGATGCGCGACAAGGAATGGAACATCGCATCGCGCAGCAGTGCGATGCGGTCGTGATCGGACTGGAACAGCGGCGTCAGCCAGCGGCTCCAGAAATGGTAGGCGCGCAGATGTTCGCGGCGCGCGCGTTGATACGCATCGAGCGCCATCGGGACGTTGTCGGCATCGCGCAGGGCATCGCGCAGCGCCAGCGCATCGACCAGCGCCATGTTCGCGCCCTGCCCCAACTGCGGGCTCATCGCATGCGCCGAATCGCCGACCAGCACCGCGCGGCCGCGATGCCAGCGACGCAGCACGGTGTCGCGATAGCGCGCCTGCGCCAGCCCGTCGGGAATCGCGGTATCGCGCAGGCAATCCAGCGCTTCCGGCCAGACCTCGGCCAGCTCCTCGCGCCAGCGCGCGGCATCGCGACCCGCGTCGGCAAGCGCCGCCGCCGGCAGGCTCCAGAAGAAACTCAGCCGCGGCACCGGATCGTCCGGCCGCTTGCCCACCGGCAACATGCCGGCCATGCGCCGCGCGCGGCGATAGCGCTGACGCAGTTCGTCGCGCCACGGCCAATCGCCCGCCGCCACCAGACACCACTGCGCGCCCCAGGGATACGGTCGATCGAACGCGATCTCGCCGATCTCCGCGCGCAGCTTCGATGCGGCGCCATCGGCGACCGCGATCAGGTCGTATGGACCGTGTTGCTCGCCGAGCGTATCGCGCAGCACGCCGCGTTCGTGATCGATCTGCGCGATCTCGCGGCCGCAGTGCAGGTGTCGGTCCTGCATCCATGCGGCATCGAGCAGTTGGAAGATCGAGCCGCGCTGCATGCCCAGCCCGAACAGCGCCGGATGCAGTTCGCGATAACGCATGTCCATCACCGGGCGCGCAGCGACGGTTTCGCCGAACAGACGCGTCACCACCGCGCCGTGCCGCAGCGCGGCATCGAGCAGACCGAGTTCCCACAGCGCACTCAGACCGGTGGGTTGCAGCAAAAATCCGGCGCCGACCGGACCGGGCTCCGGCACGCGCTCGAAGACTTCGACGCGATGACCGTCGCGACTCAGAGCCACGGCCAACGCCTGTCCGGCGGTCCCGTATCCGACGATGGCGATGCGCATGGCTGCATTCATTCCGGCGACGACTCGATCAGGTGTGGAAAGCAAAGAAAAAGGCCCCGCCGAAGCGGGGCCTGATCACGAAAGATGCGACACGGAGTTGTCGACTTCAGGCCGTCACAACCGGCATTACGCTGGCGGCCTGGGCGCCTTTCGGGCCCGTCGTCACTTCGTAGCTCACACGCTGACCTTCCTGCAGACTGCGAAAGCCTTTGGAGTTAATTGCCGAAAAGTGGACGAACACGTCGTCCGAACCATCCTCAGGGGCAATAAAGCCAAATCCCTTGGCATCGTTGAACCACTTCACTGTTCCGTACGGCATTTCCTTTGACCTCGATTGGGATACGGTGGCGTGCGTCGTCGCGGGGCGGCGGCCGCACAGCCGGGAGTATGCCTGAGCGGAACTCCGACGCAAGCGTACGCAACGCACTTCTGCCACGCGCGGTAGCGCGCCGCGAGGATGTTCCGGGACGCGCGTTCTCAATCGCTCGCGAGCATTGCGTGCAGCAGCGCTCCGAGGCCGGCGCTCGCCGCTTCGACGTTGCCTAGTACTTCTTGCAGGGTGATCTGTTCGTCCGGATCGGGACCGGCGCCGGCCGCCCAATTCGCGACGACGGCGAGGCACGCATAGTCCAGACCGAGCTCACGCGCCAGCCCGGCTTCGGGCATGCCGGTCATGCCGACCAGATCGCAGCCGTCGCGCCGCATGCGCGCGATTTCGGCCTTCGTTTCCAGCCTCGGGCCCTGGGTCGCGCCGTAGCAGCCGCCGTCGACGATGGCCACGCCCGCGCGCGCCGCCGCAGCCAATATTTCGCCGCGCAGCGCAGTCGTGTAGGGGTCGCCGAAATCGACGTGCAGCACGTCGGTACCTGTCTCTTCGCACAGGGTGGAAATGCGGCCCCACGTGTAATCGATCAGTTGATCGGGGCAGCCGAGTGCGCGCGGACCGAAACGTTCGGTGATGCCGCCGACGGTATTGAGCGCGAGTACGCGCTGTGCGCCGATCGCCTTCAGCGCCGCAAGATTGGCGCGGTAATTGATCCGGTGCGGCGGCACCGAATGGCCTTCGCCGTGGCGGGCGAGGAACGCCACGCGTCTGCCGCCGAGCGTACCGACCCGGATCGGGCCGGACGGCGCACCGTAGCGCGTCACCGGCTGATGCGTTTCCACATCCTCCAGCGCCGCGAGCCCGTACAGGCCGGTACCGCCGATGATGGCGAGGGCGATATCGGGAGCCAACAGATCAGCAGCAGGCGTCATCGCTTCAATCCTTCAGCGCGTAGATCGCGGGCAGATTGCGTCCCTGCTCGCGGTAGTCCATGCCGTAACCGAACACATAGCGATCAGGCACTTCGACACCGATATAGTCGGCCTCGACACCTTCGACGCGACGGTCGTGCGCCTTCACTGCCAGCACCGCGACGCGCACGTCGGCGGCGCCCTGATCCTCGCACCAGCGCTTCACCGCCAGCAGCGTATGACCTTCGTCGAGGATGTCGTCGGCGAGCAGCACGCGGCGCCCGCGCATCGGCGTGGCCGGACGATGCAGCCACGCCAGTCCCGAGCCAGAGGTATTGCCGCGGTAGCGCGTGGCATGGAGGTAATCGAATTCGAGATCGAGCCCGCGTTCGCCCAGCGCGAACGCCAGCTGCGCGGCGAACGGCATGCCGCCGTGCATGATCGTGATGAACAGCGGCGGCGCCGGATCCGCGACGTAGGTGTCGCGGATGTCGTCGGCGATGCGCAGGATCGCGGCTTCGAGCGTCGCGCGGTCGTGGATCACGTCCGCGGCCGGCAACACGTCGGCGAGGCTCGGCACGGTGCTCATGCGAATGCGCCGAGTTCGCCGGCCAGACGCGCCTGCGCCTCGCCGTAGCGCGCTTCGGCGAGCAGGCCGTCCCAGCCCATCGCGCCGCGCCCCATCAGGCTGGCGCACACCGTCGTGTCGAGCGTGCGGCCCTGCACCGCGGCCAGCGATTCCTCGACCAGCTGCGGGTGGCAGACCAGCACGACGTCGCAACCGGCATCGAGATGCGCATCGATGCGCTGCTTGATGCCGCCCGCCGAGAACGCCGCGGCCATGCCGATGTCGTCGGAAAACACCACGCCGCGAAAACCCATTTCCTCGCGCAGGATGGTGTTGATCCAGTACGGCGAGTAGCCCGCGGGCTCCGGCGCGATCAGCGGATAGGTCACGTGCGCCAGCATCACCGCTTCGGCCTTCGCTTCGATACCGGCGACGAACGGCACCAGATCGGTTGCGCGCATCGCTTCCAGCGAACGGTGATCCACCGCCACGTCGAAATGGGTGTCTTCGCGCACCGTGCCGTGACCCGGGAAATGCTTGATCGTCGCCGCCATGCCCGCGCTGCGCATGCCGCGCACATAGGCGCGGGCGAACTCGGCCACGATATCGGGCTCGGTCGCGAACGCGCGATCGCCGATGGCCAGATTGCCGCGCCCCAGATCGACCACCGGCGCGAAGCTCAGGTCGACGCCGGTGGCACGGATTTCGCTGGCCATCAGCCACGCGTGTTCCTCGGCCAGCGCCAGCGCGCGCACCGGATCGGCGGCGTAGATCCGGCCGAAACCCTCGAGCGCCGGCAGCGCGCTGTAGCCGTCCTGGAAACGCTGCACGCGGCCGCCTTCCTGGTCGACGCAGAGCAGTTGCGGGCGCGGCGACGCCTCGCGGATCGCGGCGGACAGCTCCGCGACCTGTGTTTTGGAGGCGAAATTACGTTTGAAGAGGATCACGCCGGCGCAGGCATCGTGCTGCAGCCAGTCGCGCTCCTGCGCGGTCAATTCGGTACCGGCAACGCCGATTACGAGCATGTAGCGGACTCCAGGTCGGTGCCGGCTTTCTCCGTTCCGCTCCATTGCGAATACGGGCGCGATGCCAGCGCGAGGTTGTAGTAACGGCTGGCTTCGGTGACTTCCATGCCGAGCCACGACGGGCGCTCGAACCATTCGTCGCCCGAATCGAGTTCGATCTCGGCGACGACCAACCCGGCATTATCGCCGAGGAATTCATCGACTTCCCATAGATGGCCCGCATGCTCGACCAGATGCCGGCGTTTGTCGATCAGTCCGCCGACCGCAAGCGCCAGCAGCGCGCGCGCATCGGCGACCGGGATGAGGTAGTCGAATTCCTGCCGGGTATGGCCCAGCTCGCGGGATTTCATGTTCAACCGGGCCTCGTCGCCCTCCAGCCGGATCCGCACCGACACGCGCTGTGCGCCCGAGTCCATGGAGGCCTGATCGTTCAGATACCCCTGCGCCATCGGGATCACCTGCCTGGCCTGCGCGCGCCAGGCATCGTCGGCGACGAGGAATTTCCGTTCGATTTCGAGGGCCATCGGCGGCTCCGTACATGCCCATAGGCTGGGGCGATATTGTAGGCGTTCGGAGGCCGGGGCTCTGCTCCGGACAACGTCGCGGCCCCGATCTGCGGCGTATTCCACGGCCTGTTCCCCGTGCTACGATGAAAACGGTTGCCCAGCTTTTAGCGAATTTTTAACGCTTCTCGGCCTGCCGGGCGAAACTGACGAACGCCGATCGTCCACCCACAACCAGCAAGGAATATCGCGATGAACAGCGAAACTCCACAAGACGGCATCCCGGCCGCAGACGCGGGAGCTGCCCGTCGGCCCGGTACCGAGGGCGAAGATACCCCGGGCTCTTTGGGCCTCGAAAACCTCGAACCCTCCTCAAACGAAGAACCCGACGGCGACGGTGTGGGGGTGGATAGCGATGGCGAGAGCATGAACTTCCTGACCGCCGGCGAACGCAAATTGTCGCTGGGGGAGCAGCGCCAGATTCTGGCTGGACGTCGGCGAAGTTCAGACGACGATACCGAGCAAGAGATTGAGATTCGCGACGGTCGTCGCTTCATGCGGGAGAAGGCGCATGCAGAGGTCAAAGAGCTGAAGGCGGACGACGACAAGACCGGAGAATCCGGTTCCAATTCCGGTTCCAATTCCGGTTCTGGTTCCGGCGGCGCGGCACAGGCGCCCGGTGAAGCGACTGCAGCCGGTGCCGAAAGCACAACGCCCCAGACAGCGACCGTCGCACCCACTCCAAACGCTACGCCCAGTAAAACGGCGCTGCTCAACGATCCAGCCAACCCCAACAAACCGCTGTTCGATGCGGTGCTGAAAGGCGTCGGCGACCTCGATCCGGCGCGTGTCGCACTGACGCCGGCCGAGCAGACCAATGTCGCGGCGGCCCTCACCGCAAGCATGACCCAGACTCAGGGCTTCCCGCGCGAACAGAGCGACGTGATGCAGGTGTCGGTCGCGGCCAGCGACAAAGGCGATCGCGTGTTCGCGATCAACGGCCAGAACCCGAACGCGCCGAATGCGGTGTATATCAGCGTCGCCGTGGACCAGGCGCGCGCTCAACCGCTCGACGTCAGCACTGCGCAGGCGATCGCGCCGCAGCAGCAGGAACTGCAGCCGCCGAAGCCGGTGCAGGAACAGTCAGCGACGATCGAAACGCCAGCGTCGCGCACCATCGTCTGAGGCTTCTCCGGCTGCACATTGCACGACGCCCGTGCCAGGCAGCGCGGGCGTCGTCCTGAAAGCCCGCTCCTGATCAACGGCTTACATCTTCCCCAGGCATCACTTCGGCTCGAACATCGCGATGGACTCGACGTGTGCCGTATGCGGGAACATGTCCATCACCCCAGCGGATTTCAGCACCCAGCCGCGTTCGTTGACCAGATAACCTGCATCGCGCGCCAGCGAGCCCGGATGGCAGCTGACGTAGACGATCCGCTTCAGGCCTTTCAACGACAGTTGCTTCAACACGCCATCCGCACCCGAGCGCGGCGGATCGAGCAGCAGCTTGTCGAAGCCCGCACGCATCCATGGCAACCCTGACAGATCCTGGGCCAAGTCGGCGGCATGGAACTGCACATTGGTCAGCGCGTTGTGGGCCGCATTTTCCTTCGCACGCGCGACCAGCCCGGCCTCGCCCTCCACACCCACCACTTCGCGCGCAACGCGCGCCAGCGGCAGCGTGAAATTGCCCAGGCCGCAGAACAGATCCAACACCCGATCCTCCGGCTGCACATCCAGAAGTTCCAGGGTTTTCGCGATCATCTTCTGGTTCAGACCGGCGTTGACCTGGATGAAATCCAGCGGCCGGAAGTTCAATTCGACATTCCACTGCGGCAGCGCGAACGCCAGACGCGGCTTCTCGGGCCACAGCGCGTGCACCGAATCGATTCCGCCCGGCTGCAGGAAGATCGCGAACCCGTTCTTCTGCCCGAAATCGATCATGGCGGCCTGATCGGGTGCGCTCAGTGGCTTCAGATGACGGAACACCAGCGCGACGCCGCTGTATTCGGGCGTGGCGTCGCCAGCGATGAATTCGATCTGCGGGATATCGCTGCGCGCTTCGAGCCCGTCGACCAGCGCCGACAGCGCCGCGATTTTTTCGCCGATCTGCGGAATCGCCGTGCGGCAGACCGACAGATCCGCGACGAAGCGCGGATCGGCTTCGCGGAAACCGACCAGGGTCTTGTCCTTCTTCTCGACCCGGCGCACCGAGAACCGGCCTTTGCGGCGATACCCCCAGGCCGCGTCGGTGAGCGGTGGCAAGCGCGTGTCCGCCTGCACGTGGCCGATCCGCTGCAGATTGTCGAACAGCACCTGCTGTTTCGACAGGATCTGCTGGTCTTCGGCCAGGTGCTGCAACACGCAGCCGCTACAGACGCCGAAATGCGGGCAGTGCGGCTCGACCCGGTCCGGCGATGCGCTCAGCACCTTGACCGTCGTCGCCTCGTCGAAATGGCGCGAGCGCGCCGTCTGCTTCGCCATCACCCGCTCGCCCGGCAGCGCGCCGGCGACGAAGATGGTCTTGCCGGCGTGCACATCGCCTTCGGGCCTGCGCGCCACCCCGCGGCCGTCGTGGCCAAGGGAAACGATGTCGAGTGCGAACGGAGTCTGGTCGATGCGGGCCACGAGTCTGCCGGTGTTGAAAACGGCCGGAGATTGTCTCATGACACCGGAAACGACGACGCCCGCCGAAGCGGGCGTCTTGTATGCGATGTCGGAGTTCCGTTTCTACGCTCGGAATGGAAGCCCCGCTGCAGTGCTTACTTCTGCTTCCACGCCCCACCGCGCTGATACCACCAGCCGCCGCGGGCGCTGTCGACCCACTGCTTGGCGAAGACGCTGCGGATCTGGCCTTCCCATTCGGGATGATTGTTGGCGACGGCGATTTCGCGGTACACCGCCTTGCGGTCGCGGTTCTCGTCGGCAACGGCGGTATTGACCGGAACGCGGTCCTTCAGCGCCAGTGCGGCGGCATCGCGCACCACCACCAGGCCGTCCTCGGTGAAGCCGAGCGCGCCGGAATCGAAATGCGGACGCAGGGCGCTGTCGAAGCGCTGCTCCATCCGCGACTGGATCGCGGCGATCGCCGGGGTCTGGATATTGAAGTCGGGCTGGCTCTGGGCGTAGGCCGGGGAGATGCCGATGAGCATCAGCGGATCGAAACGCGGCAGGTCCAGGCGCGGCGCTTCGAACGCCATGCCACCGCCGCCGCCTTCGGGCTTCGGCGCCTCGGCGGCGGCGTCGTTGATGACCTTCTCGACGAAGACCTTGGCGGCTTCCTTGGCTTCGGCCGCCGGGAAATACACGTTGATGGTGACGCAGGCGGTGAGGACCACCGAGGCAACCATGGAAAGCCCCAACAAACGACGCATGCTCGTATCTCCAGAAAAGTGTGCAACTGTTGAAAGTGTTCGGATGCTACTCGATGACGAGGGCAATCGATCGGAAGCTTACTCGACGACGGGCTTCAGATCGCCGCTGCCGACCGCCAGCAGTCGCTCCACCAGCGTCGGCCAGTCCACCCGCCGATTGAACCCCACCACGTTCAAGCGCGGAATCCCTGAGCCCTGCACGATAGTAAATCCACCGCCGTCTGAACCGGAGCCCGCCGCAATCGCGTCGTCGCTGCTCGCGCCCAGATTTTCGATACCACCCATCGCGCAGACCTGATTGCGCAACCGGCAGGAAATGCCGATCCGGCGATAGCCGAAATCATCGAACAGACCGATCAGTTGGCCCTGCAGGCTGGTCACGAACGACGCATCGCCGACGCTGGAAATGTTCTGCACCGCGCGCTGGCTGATCCGCTGTTTCACGCCGCGGCGGCGTTCGGTGCGGAATTCGGCATCGAATGCGGTGGCGGTCCAGTCGACCAGCCGCAGTTCGCGGATGCTGCCGTCGAGGCGGCCGCTGATGCTGCCGAAATCGAAGACTTCGGTGACCGAAAGCAGATCCAGATCGTCGAGCGCAAGATCCGCCGACAGCGTCGGCGCCACGCCGAACGGTCGCTCCATCGCCAACGAAGAGACCTTGACGCTGCCGTCGAACACGCGCATCTCCAGTCCACCATCGAAGACCAGCGTGTCGTCGACGTAGCGCGCGCTGGGAATGCTGCCGCTGAGCGTGCCGCGGAACGCCGGCCAATCCATGCTCTGCGCGAGCTTTCCGATGTCGAACCCGTCAAGTGTGATGCCGAAATTCGCCTGCAGGCCCTTGTCGCCGCTCGGGGGCTGCAGTCGGAAATGATCGAATCGCAGCGTGCCGCCGATCGCATCGACCGCCGTCGCCGCGCGCAGCGAGATCGCGGCCTCGGCGCTGCGCAGCGGCAGTTCGGCGGCGCCGAAATCAAGACCATAGAGTTGCCCGCTGCGCCAGCGCAGCGCGCTGTCCACGGGCGCATCGGCGGAATAGCGCAGGTCGCCGTGCAGTCCGTCGAAACGGAACATGCCGCCCGGTTCGATGACATCGACCCGATCGAAGCGCGCGTCGAAGCCGCGCATGCCGGCGGTATCGATCCGCAGGCGACTGTGCAGACGTCCTTTCAGACTCAGTCCGCCGAGACCGAAACCGCCGAGCCAGCCCGACAGGTAGCGAGCGGTCACCGGCGCCAGATCGTCGCTGTCGATCCCGATATCGAGCGCGCTCAGCGCACCGTCGGGCGCGAGCGCGGCGCTGCCGCGCAAGGCGAGCGTGCCGCCATCGCCCCAGTGCAATGTCGGCAGGCGCCAACCGCCGGTGGCGTCACCAATGGCGTCGATGCGCAGCGCCACCGGCGTCGGCGGCAGCGCGACGTAGGCGCTGCCGAACAGCAATTCGCCGCCGCGCAGGTCGCCACGCACATCGACGCGCTGTTCGTTCGCGGCGCTGCGGTAATCCAATGCGAGATTCGCGCCGAGACCTTCGGCGGCGATACTGCCGTCGGGCGTTTCCAGCGCCGCGGCGACCAGCGTCAACGGCCCCGCCACGCGCAGCGGCCGGTCCACGGGCGCGCTGACGACGAGGCGACCGTCGAGTTGCCCGCTTTTCCAGCGCCCCTCGGCCCAGGCGCGACTGAGCAACGCCTGCGACCAGATCAGCGGCACCTTTACCAGATCGATGCGGGTATCGTCCGGCGCCGCGGCCTGGCGATGCACTTCCAGCCGCGCGTCGCCCTGGCGCAGCACGACATCGGTAAACGCGGTCGCCAGATCAATGCCCAGCCGCATCGGCCGCGCATCGCCGCTGCGCAGTTCGCCGTCGCAGCGCCAGCCGCCCTCGCCGTCGCGCTGCAGCGGGCACTGCCAGGTCAGATCGCGGAAGGCGTAGCCGAGGCCGGGGGCGTCGAGCCTGCCGACGCGCAGTCGCAGCGTGCCGCGATCGGCGGTTTTCGACCAGTCCAGACGGACATTGACCTGCTCCAATGTCGCCATACCGGTGCGGATGCGCGCGATATCGGCCGTCGCCGTCCGCGCCTGCGCTGTCTGCGGCCAGCACGGCGCGCACAGCACAAGCAACAGCAGAATGCGTAAGATCGGGGCCGACATGGCCGTCAGCATAAATGACCCGCAATGAACGCATCCGCTTCCGTCGCCCTGCCCCGCATCCTGCTGCTGGAAGACGATCCGGTGAGCGCCGCGTTCCTCTCCGCCGCCATCGAGGGATTGCCGGCAAGGGTTGATGCTGCCGGCACGCTGGCCGAAGCGCGCGCGTTGGCCTCTGTCCACACGCACGACCTCTGGCTGTTCGATGCCAACCTGCCCGACGGGCGCGGCGCGGATCTGCTCGCCGAGCTTCGCGAACGCGGCATCCTCGTCACCTCGCTGGCCCACACCGCGGATGCGCGTCGCGACGAACTCGACGCGCTGATCGACGCCGGTTTCGAGGAAGTGCTGCAGAAGCCGCTGTCGGTGGCGCAGTTGCAGGGCGCGATCCGGAGATTCTGCGGAAGCGACGCACCGGCCGAGACGGACCACGCACAGTGGGATGCAACGACGCGCTGCGGCAAGCTGCCGGTCTGGGACGACGCTGCGGCGCTGCGGGCGCTCAACGGCCACCGCGCGCATGTGGACGCGATGCGCGGCCTGTTCGCGCAGGAACTGCCGCTGGTGTCGCTGCGCGTGTCGGTCGCGCTCGCGAGCGGAGATACGGCCGCATTGCGCGATGAATTGCACAAGCTGCAGGCGAGCTGCGGTTTCGTCGGCGCCGCGCGCCTGGGCGGCGCGGTCGTGAACCTGCGCGATGCGCCTGCGGACGCGGACGCGGCGATGCAGTTCGAAGGCGCGCTTCAGGACACGCTGTCGTCGATGCCGGCTTGAATCTCGTCCGTCGGCTCGACCGCCGGCTCGACCAACGCGCGCGGCAGCGCCGCGATCAGTTCCCACGATTTCAGACCGCGTCCGCCGAGGTGATGCAACAGCATCGCGCGGATCACCCGACGCAGGCCGGGCATGTCCTCGGCGCAGGGCTCGCGGTCGGCGGCGAGATCCAGCAGCGCGCGGCCGGTGGCGGTATGGCTGCGATCGTTGCGGCCGCTGTCGCCCAGCACGCGCCGCGGCCCGTGTTCGGGATCCAGCCGATAGCGCGCGGCCGGGTCGATGGCGGTGCCGTCGCCGTCGCAGTCCCAGGCAAAACCGACGCCCAGCGCTTCGAACAGGTCGCGCTCGAACCGTCGCAGCGTCCACGCCAACGGCAGTTCCAGGCCCAACCGCGCGCGGGTTTCGCCGTAGATCGCGTACAGGATGCCGGCGCCGTCATGGCGCGGCGCCAGCCGCAGCATCAGTTCGTTGAGATAGAAGCCGGCCAGCATCACATCGCCGTGCAGACGCGGCGCTTCGTCGATGGCTTCTGCCGACGCCAACTGCGCCAGCTCGCCGCGCTGCACGCCGTCGAAGCGGATGTGCTGCAGCGGCTGCAGCGCAGCGCGCAGCTGTTGTTTCTTCGGCCCGTGCACGCCGCGCGCGACCAGACCCACGCGCCCGTGCTCATGGGTGAGCACTTCCACCAACAGACTGGTCTCGCGCCAGGCGCGGGCGTGGAGGACGAAGGCGGGTTGGGCGGTGTAACGCATCGCGCTCGGAAGCGCCCTACTCGGTGTAACCGAACGCCTTCAGCGCCGCCTCGTCGTCCGACCAGCCCTCGCGCACGCGGACCCAGGTTTCGAGGAACACCTTGCTGTCGAACATCCGTTCCATCTGGATCCGCGACTTGGTGCCGATCTCGCGCAGGCGGGTGCCGCCCTTGCCGATGACGATGGCTTTCTGGCTCTCGCGCTCGACGAAGATCACCGCGCCGATGCGCAGCATGGCGCCGTCGACGACGAAACTTTCGATCTCCACCGTGGTGGCGTACGGCAGCTCGGCGCCGAGCTGACGCATCAATTGTTCGCGCACCAGCTCACCGGCGAGGAAGCGCTGGCTCTTGTCAGTGATCTCGTCCTCGGCGTACAGCGCAGGCTGTTCCGGCAGATGCGTCAGCACCGTCTTGACCAGCGATTCCAGGCCTTTGCGCTTGAGCGCGGAGACCGGATGCACGCTGGCGAATTCGCGGCCTTCATTCGCCGTCTGCAGATACGGCAGCAGCACGGTCTTGTCGGGATAGCGGTCGACCTGGTTCACCACCAGCACCACCGGGATGCCGGCGTCTTTCATCGCGTCGTAGGCCAGCGTGTCTTCTTCGCTCCACTGGCCTGCGCGCACCACCAGCAAAGCGACATCCACGCCTTCCACCGCACCGCGCGCGGCGCGGTTCATCATCTTGTGCATCGCCGAGGCGGTGGACTTGCCCTGGTCGCGATGCAGGCCGGGGGTGTCGACCAGCAGCAACTGGCCTTCCGGAAAGGTGGCGATGCCCAGCAGGCGATGGCGTGTGGTCTGCGGCCGCGGCGAGACTATGCTGACCTTGCTGCCGACCAGCGCGTTGATCAGGGTGGATTTGCCGACGTTCGGGCGGCCGAGGACGGCGACGTGGCCGGCGCGGTAGGGAGAGGTGTTCATGCCGGCATTGTAACCGCCGGGGTTACCGGGACGACAAAAGCGGAAAACCCGGCGGCAGGATCAAGCCCCTGCCGCAAGCGCCTGGAGTAGGGATTCGGCCGCCGACTGCTCGGCGGCACGGCGCGAACCGCCCTCGCCTTCGCGGATCATCGCCGGATCGGTCAGGGTGCAACTCACCCGGAAGGATTTGGCGTGATCCTCGCCGCTTTCGGCCAGCAGTGCATAGACCGGCAGCGGGTACTGACGCCCCTGCAGCCACTCCTGCAAACGGGTTTTGGCGTCCTTGCCCAGCTTGTGCAGCGGCGGCAGGGCGTCGATGGATTCGGCGAACCACGGCAACACCGCGGCCCGACAGGCGTCGAAACCGGCATCGAGATAGATCGCCGCGACCGCCGCTTCCAGGGCGTCGGCCAGGATCGAGTCGCGGCGATGACCGCCGGATTTCATCTCGCCCGGACCCAGCAGGATCCGCTGGCCCAGCTCGAGTTTTCTCGCCAGCGCGGCGAGGGAGGATTCGCGCACCAGTTCGGCGCGGGCGCGGGTGAGATCGCCTTCGGGGGCCTTGGGCCAACGCAGATAGAGCGCCTCGGCGACGAACGCCCCGACCAGGGCGTCGCCGAGAAATTCCAGACGCTCGTTGTGCGCGGCAGCGGCGCTGCGATGGGTCAGCGCCCGTTCCAGCAGGCTCGAATCGCGGAAGACATGCCCACCGAGGCGATGGCTTCCGGTTGCATGGGCGACGTTCACCGCGGCTTCGAGTTCAATACGATGCGGTGCCGCCGAGCGGCTGATCGATGACGAACCTGCCCACCGCATCGAGATTTCCGACGACGGGCACGCGCACTTCGTAATTGATGCGCATGACTTTTGCACCGGTGGCGGTGTCGATCTTCACGTGTTCGGGCTTGACCGAATTCACGTAGGCGATGTTGAAGCGCTTGAAAAGCTTGTCCTTGATCTGTGCCGGCTGCTCGTTGGCGATGCCCGCTTCGCCGGCGAGGCTTTTCGCCGCCGACTTCACGCCGTAGAACTCCTGGTACATCGGGAACAGCTTCATGACGATGAACAGGAAGAATCCGACCACCGACGCGACGATGACGAAACTGACCAACGTGATGCCGCTCTGATTGCGTCGCATATCCAATCCCCCGGAACGATAATGTGGTTGATGACGGTGCGCGTGACCGCGCGGGTGTTGCCGAAGCCCGGCTTACGGAATGCCGTTGCCGATCCGGGAGGGTTCGAAACTGTCCGTGCAGAACCAGCCGCTGCAGTTCAACCACACCAGGAAGGCCTTGCCGCGAAGCCGATTCTCGGGCAAGTAGCCCCAGAATCTACCATCATCGCTGCGGTCGCGGTTGTCGCCCATCACAAGATAGTGACCGGCCGGAACCACCCACTGACCTTCGCCGCGCGGGTCGGCGAACTGGTCGGGCATCTCCAGCACTTCGTGCTCATGGCCCGTAAACTTTTCGGTCAATCGCGCAGCGCCGTTCATCTCGGCATTGCGGCCGTTGCCGCTGAATGTGCCGTTCTGGACGTATTCCAGGGTCTGACCGTTGATCTTCAGCGTGCTGCCGGCGTACTCGATGGTGTCGCCCGGCAGCCCGATCACGCGCTTGATGTAGTCCGCGCCGGTATTGGGGTCGTCCGGTCCCTTGCCGGGATAACGGAACACCGCCACATCGCCGCGACCGGGTTCGCCGACTTCGATCACCTTCCTGTTGGTGACCGGCAGACGCAGGCCGTAGGCGAACTTGTTGACCAGGATGAAATCGCCGATCAGCAGCGTCGGCATCATCGAACTGGACGGGATGCGGAACGGTTCGGCGACGAAGCTGCGCAGCATCAGCACCAGCGCCAGCACCGGGAAAAACGCGCGGGCGTAATCGACGATCACGGGCTCCTTGTTCTCGTCCAGCAGGCCGTCGGCCCTGGCCCTGCGCTTGGCGAAGAACAGCCGGTCAAGCAACCAGATCAGACCGGTCAGCAGGGTCAGCGTGACGAGGACGATTTCGAACCAGACCATACAGTCTCCAAATGAAAAGCCCCTCTTCCATCGGGAGAGGGGTTGGGGTGAGGGTACGGAAAAGCGGCGAAGATTCAAGGTTCGCCGCTTCGCCGCACCCTCATCCGCCCCCGGATCAGGTCCGGGGCGGGCTCTGCGGGCACCTTCTCCCGGCGGGAGAAGGTAGAAACATCACTTGTTGTCCATCTGCAGCACGGCGAGGAAGGCTTCCTGCGGGATTTCCACCCGCCCGACCTGCTTCATCCGTTTCTTGCCTTCTTTCTGTTTTTCCAGCAGTTTCTTCTTGCGGCTGATGTCGCCGCCGTAGCACTTGGCCAGCACGTTCTTGCGTAGCGCCTTGACGGTGCTGCGGGAGATGATCTGCGAACCTACCGCAGCCTGGATCGCGACGTCGAACATCTGCCGTGGAATCAGGTCCTTCATCTTCTCGCACAGTTCGCGGCCGCGGCGGTCGGCATAATTGCGGTGGACGATGATCGACAGCGCATCGACCTTGTCGCCGTTGATCAGCGTGTCCACGCGCACGAACGGACCGGCGTCGAAGCGCAGGAAGTGATAGTCCAGCGACGCATAACCGCGGGAGACCGACTTCAGCTTGTCGAAGAAATCCAGCACTACTTCGGCCATCGGCAGTTCGTAGCTGATCTGCACCTGGCCGCCGAGATAGTTGATGCCGATCTGCGAACCGCGCTTCTCTTCGCACAAAGTAATGCAGTTGCCGACGTAATCCGGCGGCGTGAGGATGTTCGCGCGGATGATCGGTTCGCGGACTTCCTGGATATGATTGGTCGGCGGCAGTTTGGCCGGATTGTCCAGCGGCATCACCGTGCCGTCGGTCTTCAGCACTTCGTACACCACGGTGGGCGCGGTGCTGATCAGATTGAGGTCGTATTCGCGCTCCAGGCGTTCCTGCACGATTTCCATGTGCAACATACCCAAGAAGCCGCAGCGGAAGCCGAACCCCATCGCTTCGGAGCTTTCTGGCTCGAAGCGCAGCGCGGCGTCGTTGAGCTGCAGCTTGTCCAGCGCTTCGCGAAGGTCCGGGTAATCCTCCGCATCGACCGGGAACAGGCCGGCGAACACGCGCGGCTGCATTTCCTGGAAACCCGGCAGCGGTTTGTCGGCGGGATCGCTGGCCAGCGTGAGCGTATCGCCAACCGGTGCGCCGTGGACGTCCTTGATGCTGGCGTTGATCCAGCCCACTTCGCCCGCGCCGAGCTTTTTCAGCTCTTTGCGCTTGGGCGTGAACACGCCGACCTTGTCGACCAGATGGGTGCGGCCGGTGGTCATCACAAGAATCTTGGTACCGGGCACGATCTCGCCCTGCATCACCCGCACCAGCGAGACCACGCCGAGGTAATTGTCGAACCACGAGTCGATGATCAGCGCCTGCAGTTTGTCGGTATCGCGCGGCTTGGGCGGCGGGATGCGGTGAACGATGGCTTCGAGCACATCGATCACGTTCAGACCGGTCTTGGCGCTGATCGCGACCGCGTCGGTGGCGTCGATGCCGATGACGGCTTCGATTTCGGCCTTGGCGCGTTCGATGTCGGCGGTGGGCAGATCGATCTTGTTGAGGACCGGCACCACCTCCAGGCCCTGCTCCACCGCGGTGTAGCAGTTGGCGACCGACTGCGCTTCCACGCCCTGCGCGGCGTCGACCACCAGCAGCGCGCCTTCGCAGGCGGCCAGCGAACGGCTGACTTCGTAACTGAAGTCGACGTGGCCGGGGGTGTCGATGAAGTTGAGCTGGTAGGTCTGGCCGTCCTTCGCTTTGTAGGGCAAGGACACGGACTGGGCCTTGATGGTGATGCCGCGCTCGCGCTCGATCGGGTTCGAGTCGAGCACCTGCGCCTCCATCTCGCGCGCCTCCAGCCCGCCGCACAATTGAATGATGCGGTCCGCGAGCGTGGACTTGCCGTGATCGACGTGGGCGATGATGGAAAAGTTGCGGATGTTCCGCATTGCGTCAGACATGGGGAGCGGCGCGTGCCGTCATGGCCTTGAGATCAAACGTTGGATTATCGCACAGCGCGAGGTCCGACCCGTCGGGAATGGCACCCGAGAGGCCGGACCATGGCTTCATGGCGCCCCTCGGGACGCGACCTACTGTTTCTCGCCCTCGTCGGGCGTGACCGCCAGGAACTGGGTCGCTGCTCCGCGGCGGACCAGCAGCATCGCGGTCTGGTCGTCGCGGACCTTGCCCAGCTCGCGCTCCAGGGCGGACACGCTGCCCACCGGGGTGGTGCCCACCCGCAGGACGATATCACCCGGCCGCAGGCCTGCCCTGCGTCCCGCCTTGCCCTCGATCCGGGCAAGGGCCACGCCTTCGCCGGCCTTCAGGCCCAGCTCGCGGCGCTGGTCGGCGTCCAGATCCTCGCCGACCAGGCCCAGCCGGTTCTCGGCCTTGGCGGCGGCGGGCTCGCGTGGGGCGACACGACGCTGGTTGCCGGCGACATCGGTTTCATCGAGGCGGGTCAGCGTGACATTGCGCTGGATCGGCTTGCCGTTGCGCAGGATGTCGAGCTTGGCGGTGGCGCCCGGCGCCATCGCGCCGATCACCGGCGGCAGATCGCTGGAATCGTCGATCGCGATGCCGTCGACCGAGCGGATCACGTCCCCGGGTTCGAGGCCGGCCTTTTCCGCGGGACTTCCGGCCAGCACGTCGTTGACCAGCGCGCCGCGGGTATCGGGAAGATCGAAGCCCTTGACCATGTCCGGGCTGACGGCGCCGACCGACACGCCGATCTGGCCGCGGCTGACCTTGCCGGTGGTCCTGAGCTGCTGGGCGACGTTCATCGCCACATCCATCGGAATGGCGAAGCTCACGCCCATGTAACCGCCGGAATTGCTGAAGATCTGCGAATTGATGCCGACCACTTCGCCGCGGGTGTTGAGCAGCGGGCCGCCGGAGTTGCCGCGATTGATCGCCACGTCGGTCTGGATGAAAGGTACGTAACGCTGCTGATTGTTGGCGGCGCGGCCGACCGCGCTGACGATGCCGGCAGTGACCGAGTGGTCGAGCCCGAACGGCGAACCGATCGCCACCACCCATTGGCCGGGCTTGAGCGACTTGGATTCGCCGGTGCGCAGGTACGGCAGACCGGTCGCCGGGATTTTCAGTACCGCGACGTCAGACTGCGGATCGCTACCGACGACCTTGGCCTTGAATTCGCGACGATCGGAGAGTTTGACCTTGACCTCGTCGGCGCCGTCGACCACGTGATGATTGGTCAGCAGATACCCGTCGTCCGAGATCATGAATCCGGTGCCGATGGACTGACTCTGCGGCCCCTCGTTCCCGTCCGGGGACTGCGGACCACCCGGCATTGGCGGCCCGCCCGGGCCGAAGAACCGCCGGAAGAATTCGGGCATGTCTTCATCGTCGGGCATCTCGCCGCCGCGCATGGCCGCGCCGCGCGCACTGCCGGTCGCTTCGATGCTGACGACCGCCGGGCCAACGCGTTCGACGAGTTGGGTGAAATCGGGCAGGCCGGTCACTATGGGCGCGTCGATGGCCTGGGCGGCCGTGGCTACGGTCGCGGACGATGCCGCCATCGGCAAGGCAACGGGCCCGGAATGGCCGGCGCCGATCGGAAGCACGACGGTCGCCGCGGCGGTGGCTGCAGCGGTGGCGGACACGAGAGCGAGAGTACGAAGTGTCGGTTTCATCGGGGAAACGTCCTCGATAAAGGATGGGATGGGAACGGATTTCTGGATTTTAAGCGGGGCCGGCGACGCGCGACGCCGCCGGCTGCGATCAATGCGATGGCGCTGCAGCTTCGGCCGACGATGAGGCGTTCGGCGGCAGCCATTCGGGCCGGGGCGGCTGGAACGGCTGGAACGCCGACGAGCCCTCGAAACCTGCGGTCACTTCGCCGCCGACGGATGCGCCGGGTACAAGCGCCCGCGGCCAGGGCTTCGACGTCATGTGGGCGCCCGGCGCGAGATCGCGACCGTGGGTGGCGCTTGCGACCTGGGCCGCTTGCGGCGATGCCGTCTTCCGCGACTTGGCGGCGGCCAGGCCGGCAGCGGAGCGACCCACGGGAAGTGCCTGAGCGCTGGCGACGAGATGCGGCCGCACAGCACGATTGTCCTTCGCGGCGACAGCGGCTGCTGCGATCGCAGCGGTGCCTGCTTCGGCCACGCCTGCGGGCAATACCGGTTCCGGAACCCGCACCGACGCCACGGGGACCGGGACAGCCGCGGCCGGGGCCGGCGCGGTTGCGACCTGCGGCGGCGCGTTATCGGGAGAAGACAGGGTGCGCGAACCGATCAGAGCGGCCAATGCGACCGATACCGCCAGCGCGGCGCCTCCGCCCCAGCGCAGCAGTGGCCTGCGCGCGCCCGGGGCGGCGGCCACTGCGAGCGTCTGTGCTTCAACAGCATCGGCAAGCGCAAGATCGTCGGCGATCGCGCGGCCGACGCGGCGCGAGAAATCGGCGGGCAATGCGCGTACGGCGTTGCCGCGCATGGCGTCGCCGACGAACTGCCAGCGTTCCCAGCAGTCGGCGAGTTCGCCGTCGTGTTCCATCCGGCGGAGGAGGAATCGGGCTTCATCCGCCGACAGCGCGCCGTCCATCATCGCGGAGAGCTGTTCGCGGTGGAATTCCCGGGAATTGGCGTCGCGTGAAGCAGAGGTTTCGTGCAATCCGGTCATGGGACTCGATATCGGGATTGTGGGGGGGCTTATTAAGGCTTGTTACGGGGGGCAGGCTTGTTACGGGGGTAGCGTCTTGAAGCGGGCATCACTCGAACGGGGATCTCGAACGGGACATGCAGTGCGGATTCGCGGACTCAACGCGTGGCGCGTTCGCGCGAGTCGGGCGCATCCATCAACGGTCGCAACTGCGCGTCGATTGCATCGCGGGCCCGGAAGATGCGCGAGCGGACCGTGCCGATGGGGCACTGCATCTGCTGCGCGATCTCCTCGTAGCTCAGCCCATCCACCTCGCGGAGCGTGATCGCCACCCGGAGTTCCTCGGGCAAGGCTTCGACCGCGCGCATCACCGTTTGTTCCATCTCATGACGCATCAATTCGCGCTCCGGAGTGTCGTTGTCGCGCAGGCGCAGGCCCGATTCGAACTGCTCGGCGTCGTCGATGTCCACGTCGTCGCCCGGCGGGCGGCGTTTGTGGGCCACCAGATGGTTCTTGGCGGTGTTCACGGCGATGCGGTGCAGCCACGTTGAGAACTGCGCGTCGCCGCGGAAGTTCCCCATCGCCCGATAGGCGCGGATGAACGTGTCCTGGGCGACGTCCTGGGCCTCGCTCCAGTCGTGGACATAGCGTCCGATCAGCGCCACGACCCGGTGCTGGTGCTTGCGCACCAACAGGTCGAAGGCCGCGCTGTCGCCGCGCTGCACCCGCCGGACCAGTTCGAGGTCCACATCCTGCAATGTCGTTGCTTCGGCCATCCGGCCGGCTCTCCTCAGTGTGGATCGGGCCGGTACGGTAGCCGGGCCATCGGACAATACACGCCGGCGAAAAGTTCCCGGCCCTCGGCAGCCCGCGCATGGCCGCCTGTGCAACATGCATTCATCTGGGGGCTCCGCGCGACTGCCACAAGCCATGCGCCGTGGGACCGTGCCGGCGCCGATCCGACGACACGCATTTGACGCCGTCCCTCAATGCTCCGGATCATAGGGACATCCTCCGGCGTATGGATTCCCGCTCATGACCTCCACCTCACCCAGCTTCGACGGCCTGCGTCTGCGCCACTGGAAGACCGAATTGCGGCCGGACGGCGTGCTGGTGCTGTCCTTCGACCGCGAAGGCGAGTCGGTGAACACCTTCGGACAGGCGGTATTGATCGAACTCAACAGCCTGCTCGAACGCATCGCGCTGGAACCGCCGAAGGCGCTGGTGCTGCGCTCGGCAAAGGAAAAGGGCTTCATCGCCGGTGCCGACATCCGCGAATTCCAGGAGTTCGACGCCAAGGGCACCATCGGCGACTCGATCCGCCGCGGCCAGAACCTCTTCCAGCGCATCGCGGAACTGCCCTTCCCCACCGTCGCTGCGATCCACGGCTTCTGCATGGGCGGCGGCACGGAAATCTCGCTGGCCTGCCGCTATCGCGTGGCCTCGAACGATCCATCGACGAAGATCGGCCTGCCCGAAGTGATGCTGGGCATCTTCCCGGGCTGGGGCGGCAGCGCCCGTCTGCCGCAGCTGGTCGGCGCCCCGGCCGCCATGGACATGATGCTTACCGGCCGCAGTCTCTCGGCATCGGCGGCACGCGCCATCGGTCTGGTCGACAAGGTCGTGGACCCGGCGGGCCTGATCGAAGCCGCTGCGGCGATCGCGCTCAAAGGCGTCGAACGCCCCTTCAAACAGCGTTTCATCGCCTGGGCGACCAACACGTGGCCCGCCCGCCAACTGATCGCGCCGAAAATGATCAAGATGACCGCACGCAAGGCGCGCAAGGAACATTACCCCGCACCGTATGCGCTCATCGAGACCTGGCGCCGCAGCGCCGGCAACGGCATCAGGGCACGTCTGGATGCCGAGCGCAAAGCCGTGGTGAAACTCGCCGGCACGCCGACCGCGCGCAATCTCACCCGCGTGTATTTCCTGCAGGAACGGCTGAAGGGTCTGGGCGGCAAGGATCACGGCATCGCCCATGTCCACGTGGTCGGCGCCGGCGTGATGGGCGGCGACATCGCCGCCTGGGCGGCCTACAAGGGCTTCCAGGTCACGCTGCAGGATCGCGAACAGCGTTTCATCGACACCGCCATGACGCGTGCGCAGGAATTGTTCGCCAAGCGCGTGAAGGACGCGGGCAAGCGGCCGGAAGTGGCGGCGCGGCTGGTGTCCGACCTCGACGGCGCGGGTGTCGCCAGCGCCGATCTGCTGATCGAAGCCATCATCGAACGACCCGACGCCAAGCGCGACCTCTACACCGCGGTCGAGCCGAAAATGAAGGCCGACGCGCTGCTCACCACCAATACGTCATCCATCCCGCTGACCGAACTGCGCGAGCACATCGCACGCCCGGCGCAGTTCGCCGGTCTGCATTACTTCAATCCCGTGGCGATGATGCCGCTGGTGGAAATCATCCAGCACGACGGCATGGCGCCGGACACCGCGAAACGTCTCGCCGCGTTCTGCAAGGCCATCGACAAGCTGCCGGTGCCGGTCGCCGGCACGCCCGGCTTCCTGGTCAATCGCCTGCTGTTCCCGTACATGCTGGAAGCCGTTACCGCCTATTCCGAAGGCATCCCCGGCCCGGTCCTCGACAAGGCCGCAGTGAAGTTCGGCATGCCGATGGGGCCGATCGAACTCATCGATACCGTCGGCCTGGATGTCGCCTCCGGCGTCGGCGCCGAACTCGCGCCCTTCCTCGGCCTGCCGATTCCTGCAGCGCTCGCCGCACCGCCGGAAGCCGGCAAGCGCGGCAAGAAGGACGGCCAGGGCCTTTATCGCTGGGAAAACGGCAAAGCGCAGAAGCCGGAGATCCCCGCCGACTACAAGGCCCCGGACGATCTCGAAGACCGCCTCATCCTGCCTTTCCTCAACGAAGCCGTCGCCGCCCTGCACGAAGGCGTGGTCGCCGATGCCGAACTGCTGGACGCGGGCGTGATCTTCGGCACTGGTTTCGCGCCGTTCCGCGGCGGCCCCATCCAGTACATCCGCGACAGCGGCGCCGAGGTGCTGCAGGCCAAGCTCAAGGTGCTGCAGGCCAAGTACGGCAACCGCTTCGCGCCGCGCCCGGGCTGGGACAATCCGGCATTGAGAAACCACTGACACCTCCACGGACAGTCGAGGCGTCGCCCGCTCGCGGGCAATGCCCGGCCGGTCGGCGTGCTCACAGCGTCCGGATCGGCGTTTCGCGCGGGGCCACCTCGACAGCATCCCGGGTTACGGCGAGACTGATCTGCTGTCTCTGTTGTTCGATATTCTGCGCCTGCTGCAGCGATTGCTCGACGGGACGGTTCGCCGCTTCCGCGGTGCTCATGTGCGCGACACGATTGGCCGGATCGGACGGGTCCTGCCCCTGGATCAGAATGATCCGTGTGCCGGCGGCGTGTTCAGTGCCCTGGCAGTTAAGGGTCATGTGATCGACCGACGCCAAGCCGCACCCGCTCGCCAGTGCAAAAAGGCTCATTTTCATCTGTGCATTCGTCTCCGGCGAAACACCTCCGGCGTTCGTGCTCAGGCGTCCCACGCCATCAGCGATCTGCTGGTACATCGCATACTGCGCACTCTGCGGCGAGCGCGGATCGCCGAGCATCGGCGCTTGTTCGTTCTCCGCAATCGTCAACGGACTACGCATGATTGCACGATTGCGATTCGGATCCGCAGGGTGGAAATCGTCGCGCATTCCCTGACGTTCCAGACGCACTGCACGAGCATCGTTGAGCTCGACTAACTTGCGCGGATCGGTCACCTCTCTCACGTACACCCCGCCCATGCCCGGGGCGGACACTTGGCTCCATTCCCCGCTGCGACGGTTGTACATGCTGTAAGAACTCGTGGCGCCGATGACGTCCGGATCGGTGCTGGAACGCGTAACCGATGCCTCGACGCGCGCTTGGGTCACATCGGCCAGATACGATCTGGCGCTGAATCGTTCGTCGTTGTAGCTATACGCGGCATCACCCAAGGTGCCTAGCCCGCGGCCGATACCCAAATAACCGTTGTTCATCATGCCGGTCCAGACCCGTTCGGCCTCCGCTTCGCCGCCATGGCGGCGCGCGGCATCCAACAGCAACCGCGGCGTCCATGCGTTCTCGTCCACGCCATGACGGCGGAACGCGATGTCATGGGCATTCTGCACTTCGCGCACCGGTAGATTCAGGGCGAGATCCGGGCGGTTCGCGGCCATCATGCGTTCGCGTGCGGCTAGATCTTCGCGCACCAGATCCACACCGAAACCCTGCCACTGGCGTTCGCTCAAGCGAACGCCGTCGTGCTCCCGCGCATAGTTCTGCGCATAGATGTTCGCGACCCGTCCAGGAACATTGTCGTTGCGCACGACTCCCAGCGCCAACAGTCCGTAGCCATCGTTGCCGGCATGCTGGGCCAGGTAGTTCCAGTACAGCTCGCGATTTCCGTTCTGCGCATAATGACGAAGGATAGCGATGTCTTGACGATCCAAACCGTTCATTTGGAAATTCCGAAAGCGTGGAAAGAACGCGACGAGATGTCAGCGAGCGATGGGCGGGACCATTGCCCGACGTAGAAGGCGGGAAACACGCGATTCGATGTCGCGCCATTCCGGCAACGCCGCGCGCGCATAACGCATCGACACTGCGATGCCCGTGCCCTCGATCGCAAAATGGTGATCGCATACGGCAAGCACTTCCGCGTAGGCGCCCGCACGGCGTTGCGGACGCCCAGCGGCGAAGAACACGCCGTCGTCGATCGCCCGCGGAGTGCATTCGATGTAAGCGGGTACCGCACGCCCCGGCTCCTCGCCGAGATAACGGTCGCGAACATCGCCGCGCGGTGCGACGCCTGTGTTCAGGTAATACGGCTGCAGGCCATGAATCGGCGCGCCACGCGTCCTTGGCGTAACGCCTCCGAGCGGATCAGGCGACGGCCCCGGCGGCTCTTCGCGAAGCCAGAACGACACCAGATGCGCCTCACTCAAGCCGTCGAGATGCAGCACATCCACCTCGAGCTTGGCGGCTTGGGCCAAGTCGCCCATCGCAGCCTCCGCTTTCATCGGGTCGTCGCCCGGCAGCCATAGCGCCAGTTCGAATCTGCGGTGGCTCTCGGGTTCCAGCCCGTAGCGGAACAACTCGCGCGCCAGCCTCAAACGATGCGGGCCCAGGCGGACTTCGATCGGATCGTCTTCTCCATGCCCGGTCTCGGATGCAACATGCACTGGCTCGGGCCTCGACGATGCGCAGGCTGCCGGCAGCACCGCGAAGAGCATCGCCAAGCCGATACAGCGAAACGTTGCCATCGCGCGCTCCATTCGCCTTTCCTGATGAACGCTCAAACCGACCTCCGTTGTGCGCTTGCGTCGAGCAGCGAAGATGATGCGGGAAGTCTTGCGCGACAAGCAAGCCGACCCGCATCTCCGCAGGCCGTCAGCGACGGCGCGCGCACCGAGCATGTGGCCGCAATACTGCCTCCAAAGTGCTTCATCCAGTCGCGTGCCTGTCGAGTACGGGTTCCAAAAATCGGCACACTGACAGTATAACAATCGTTATAATTTCCCGCTCCCACCCCGAGACCGCCATGAAACTGAAAATCACGACCGTGGGCAATTCCGCAGGCGTGATCCTGCCCAAGGAACTGCTGACCCGGATGCGTCTGCAAAAAGGCGACGAACTGTATGCGCTGGAAACCCCGGGCGGCATCGTCTTGACCACCTACGACCCGGAACTCGCCGCGCAGATGGAGGTGGCCGAAGAAGTGATGCGCGAGCGCCGCACTCTGCTGCATAAGCTCTCGCAGTAGGTGATCCATGGTGATCTGGATCAGTAAACGCTTGGCCCTCGCCATCCACGATCGACAGCTCGCCGAGCATGGCGGCAGCATCGGTGTGCGCGACGAGACTCTGCTCGACTCTGCAGTCGCGCGTCCGCAGCAGTTGTTAGCCTACGGCGATCCACCGCCGGATCTGGCGGCACTGTCTGCCAGCCTGGCCTATGAGTTGGCGCGCAACCATCCATTCATTGACGGGAACAAACGCACCGCCGCCGTGGTCTGCGAAACCTTCATCCGTCTCAACAGCGCCAGACTGCAGGCGGACGACATCGAACTCTACCCGGTCTATCTTGCGCTCGCCGAAGGCAGCCTCTCCGAATCCGGATTCGCAGAATGGCTGCGCGAACATCTTGTGCCGATTGCGAAAGGCAACGTCAACGAACCGCAGGCGGCCTACCAGCGCTGATATACGCGGCGGCCCGCACTTGTGTGCCGCCTGTATCGGCTGACATCATTCTGCAGGCATCCACCCACAGCATCGCGAGCCGCCGGCAAAGCGGCCACAGCCCGCATCATTCAAGCCCCTCATGCACGACGACACCCCGTTCGATCTTTTCGGCTCTGCTCCACCTCCGGCTTCGGGAAAGAAATCGCTCGCAGCCGGCGCTGTAGCTGCGAAGCGTTCGCCGCTGCAACGCGAGTTCGATCGTCTGACCGGGCAGATCGAAGAGCGTCAAGCATTGCTCGCCGCATGGCAGCAACAGCCGGCCGTGATCATGCAGAAGTACCACGCGGAATTGGAACCCGTCCTGCAGCAGCTCACGGATGTGCAGAAAAGCCTGGTCGTACAGCTCGACGCGCTGCTGACCTCGCCGCCCAAAGGTCTGCGCATGACGGCGCGACGCCGCGACGCGCTGACCGACTGCCTGCTCGATCTGATCGACAACGTCATGGCGCACGGCGCCGACGACACCCTCATCGATATCCACGACCGTCACAGCGAGACGCCCATGGTCGAAATCGAGAAGGAGGATGAGGCCGAGCGGGAAGCGGAGATCATCGAATTATTCCGGCAGCTCGGCGAAGCCGGCATCGAGCGGCGCGCGGACGAATCGCACGAAGCCTTCGTGGAACGCGCCCAGGCGCGGCTGTTCGACGCACTGGAAGCCGAAGAGCGCAGGAAAGACGCCCAGCGGCAGAAGCGCGCCGACAAGCGCTCCGCGAAAAAGAACGCCAGGCAGCAAACGAAGGCAACGCCGCCATCGGGCAACGACGACGAAGCTGCATCGCCCAGGCCCGACCTGCTGCGCGCGCTCTATCGCAAGCTCGCCAGCAGCATGCATCCCGATCGCGAACCCGACGCCGACGAAAAACTGCGCAAGACCGAAGCGATGCAGGGTCTCAATACCGCCTACCAGAACAAGGACCTGCTCTCGCTGCTGAAACTGCACAATCGCACTCTGCAGAGCGACCCGGTCGCCGACACGCTGGCCGAAGACACCCTGCGCGAGTACAACGCGCTGCTCAAAACGCAGCTCAAATCGCTGGAATCCACGATCGCGCGCGCCATCGAAGACGCCACGCCGCCCGCCATCGCGATGATGCATGGCCGCGTCAAGCGCCCGGAACAACTCGAACAGCTGATGGACGCGGACATCCGCAAAATGGCGCGCACCGTCGAAACCGTGCGTCTCACAGTGCGCGATCTCGATAATCCGAAACTGCGGGCCAATGTGATCAAGGATCTGGTGGAGATGTCCGAGGAACGCCGCATGCTGGATGCGTTAGACGAGATCGCGGGAGATTATTTCCGTTGACGATTGCGGCGCGCACCGTCCTGCGCACGCCCTGACCAGCAGGCGCTTAGCCACACCTGCGCAGCTCTACCGTTTCCTGGACGCAGCCCGCTGCCTCCAGCCATGCGTGACTCTGCAACGCCGCCACCATCACATCGCTGCCCAGCGCCAACTCGGTGTCCTCGGCACGCTCGGCCAGGCGACGCAGGCGCACGAGACGCGGATGCAGCGCATCCGCCGCAGCCAGGTCGGCCTGCGCTGCGGCAAGATCGAACTCGGGCACCATCATCTGCGGCTGTACTGCCATCGCCGTCAACGTCCGCCGGCAGAACGCCTCGGACTTCTCGCCCATTCTGGCCAATCCCAGCTGGATATCGGGCCGCAGCGAAATCAGCATGGCCAACCGCAATTCCAGCGCATCCAGCGCCGCATCCACTGCCGCCAGATCCTCTGCAGCGAACGTCAGCGACAACCGGGCTTCCGACAAACGCACGTCCATCCCACACCTCCCGTCGTTCACGGGCGAATGCCCGCGGTGCAGACAGCATCGCGAAGCGATGCATGGCCTGATATCGGAGGACCGCGCGACATCTTGTAGGAATTATCCGATTCCCCGCACCGTCCGTGCCCGGCGAATACCACCAGAAACATCATTCCCGCGACGCCAGCAAGCCCTACGCCCTGTGCCCTGCGTAGGAGCGACGGCTTTCAACAGCCGAATGGCTGGTCAAGTCGCGATGAACCACCGACCATCCCGCAGCAAGCCCACAATCCATCTTCGGCCACAGCAGAAGCATCGGAACGCGCAAAAGCCCACCACCGCCACATCCGCAACCTCCTGTGGGAGCGACGCAAGTCGCGACGCCTTCTCCGGTCGAAGCATGCAGACCGACGTCGAAACACGATGACCGGCATTTTCATCCCATCGCTGCGACCATCCCGAAACAATTGAGATGACGCCCGGGCGAATGGATGCGGCCTTTCCCGGCTGTCGCGATGTGACGACCGGGCCATGCGACTGCCGCGTCGTTCACCCCTCATCCGTCGCTACGCGCCACCTTCTCCCCGCGCAGCGGGGAGAAGGCATGAAGCACCGCAACAGCGCAGAGAAAAATCGCTGTGGCGGCACAGAAACAATCGATCAAAGAGCCCACCGCCTTCCTTCTCCCCGTGCAACGGGGAAAAGGAGTAATGCACGGCACCCGCTACTCTCTGCTCAAGCGTTGCCATCCTTCTCCCCGCGCAGCGGGGAGAAGGTGGCCGAAGGCCGGATGAGGGGCGCTTTTCGCTGCACATCAAACGACCCTCGCCGACAAACACTCTGTCATTCCGAACACAGGCGAAGCCAGTGAAAGGATCTGTAGACAGTCGCTGTGGGAGCGACGCGAGTCGCGACGAACCTCCAACGACTTCTCAGCAAACCCCGTAGCCGGATGCGCGCAACGCGCGTATCCGTGGCGAATCGAAGCATGCATCACCGAAGCCCCACCGCTCAACAATGTTTCGAGCGGAAATACTCTCCAGCCTCCGCTTGCTTCAAACCCACTCCGCACACAGCAGTTCCGCCTGGGCGAGGACGATCTTCACAGCCTCCTCCTGCAGGTCCGGCGGGTACCCGTGTTTGTTCAGAATGCGTTTCACCATCACCCTGATCTTCGCGCGGGCGCTTTCGCGTAGGGTCCAATCGATGCTCACGCTTTTCTTCACCTGACCGATGAGCTCTGCAGCGATCACCTTGAGCTTTACGTCGCCCATCGCCTGGATGGCGCTGTCGTTGGTCGCGAGTGCGTCGTAGAAAGCGATCTCGTCGTCGGTGAGGCCGAGGTTTTCACCCCGCTTGGTGGCTGCGTCAAGATCCTTTGCCAGTTTGATCAGCTCTTCGATCACCTGCATCGTCGAGATGGCGCGGTTGTGGTAGGCGTTGAGCGTCTTCTTGAGTTTCTCGCTGAAGATCCGACTCTGCACGAGATTGCGCCTGGAGCGCACCTTCAGCTCATCCTTCAGCAACTTTTCAAGCAGCTCCGCGGCCACGTTCTTGTGCTTGAGACCCCGCACCTCGGCAAGGAATTGATCGCTGAGGATGCTGATGTCCGGCCTGGGCAATCCGGCGGCGGTGAAAACGTCGATCACCTGGCCTTCGGTGGTGATGGCCTTGCTCACAAGCTGACGGATGGCGGCGTCGATCTGCTCGGGTGTCTTCCGGCTGGTGCTCTGCTGTTTGTTCAGCGCAGCCTGCAGGGTCTGAAAAAAACTGACATCGTCGCGGATCGCCGTGGCTTCATCGCTGGCCGCGCACAGGGCGAAAGCGCGGGAGAGTTCGGTAATGGCCTGGATCCAGCGCTTCTTGCCGTCTTCCTGTTCGAGGATGTGTTCCTGTCCGGCGGGGATGAGTTGCAGGCGTTCTGTCGGCGTGCCGCTGGTCCACGTGTCCCAGTCGAAGCTGTGCATCATGCCGCAGGCGATCCCGTGTTTCTCCAGCATCACCGCGATGGCCTGAGCGGTGTCGAAGGTCGGGTTGCCCTCGCCGCCGCTCTCGGTATAGGTGACCAGCGCCTTCTTCAACTGATCGGCCAGGCCGAGATAATCCACGACCAGCCCGCCGGGCTTATCGCGGAAGACGCGGTTCACGCGGGCGATCGCCTGCATCAGGCCATGCCCCTGCATCGGCTTGTCCGCGTACATCGTGTGCAGACACGGCGCGTCGAAGCCGGTCAGCCACATGTCGCGCACGATCACGATCCTGAAAGGATTCTTCGCGTCCTTGAACCGGTTCGCCAGTTCCCGTCGCTGTGTCTTGTTGCCGATGTGCTTCTGCCATTCGGGGCCGTCTTCGGCGCTGCCGGTCATCACGACTTTCAGCGTCTCCGCTTCCCACTCGGGCCGCAGTTTGATCAGCGCGTTGTAGAGATCCACGCAGATGCGGCGGCTCATGCAGACGATCATCGCCTTGCCGTCCATCGCTTCCACACGCTTCTCGAAATGCGCCACCAGATCGGCGGCCACCAGCGCGATGCGTTTCGAATCGCCCACCAGCGCCTCCAGCGCGGCCCACTTCGTCTTCAGCTTTTCCTTCTTCGACGACTCTTCGCCTTCGGTGATCTCCTCGAATTCCTCGTCGATCGTCGGCAGCTCGGCGGCGTTCAGGCTGAGCTTGGAAATCCGGCTCTCGTAATAGATCGGCACCGTGGCCCTGTCGGCGACCGCGCGCTGGATGTCGTAGATCGAGATGTAGTCGCCGAAAACAGCCCGCGTGTTCGCGTCCGTCTTCTCGATGGGCGTGCCGGTGAAGCCGATGAAAGACGCATTCGGTACCGCGGAACGCAGATTGGCGGCGAAGCCGTAGGACATCTCGCCGGTCCGGGTATCGACCCTGCCGCCGAAGCCATACTGGCTGCGGTGCGCTTCATCCGCGATCACGACGATGTTTTCGCGCGCGCTCAGCTCGGGCATCGCCTCGCCCTTCTCCGGCATGAACTTGTGGATGGTGGTGAACACCACGCCGCCGCTCGCCCGGTTCAGCAGCTCGCGCAGGTGTTCGCGCCCGCTGGCCTGCACCGGCGTCTGGCCGAGGATGTCCGCGCAGCGCTGGAACTGGCCGAACAGCTGGTCGTCCAGATCGTTGCGGTCGGTCAGCACCACCAGCGTCGGGTTGCGCATCGCGGGGTGCCGCACCACGCGCGCGGCGTAGAACAGCATCGAGAAACTCTTGCCGCTGCCCTGGGTGTGCCAGACCACGCCTGCGCGACGGTCGCCGGATGCGCCGCCCTGCATCCGTCCCGACCAATACGCGCCTCTGTCTTCCTTGACGCCGCCGCTGGCGCGAACGGTTTCTTCCACCGCCGCATTCACCGCATGGAACTGGTGATAGCCGGACACGATCTTGTGCAGTGCGCCGGAGTCGGGATCTTCCTCGAACACGATGAAATGCTGCAGCAGATCGAGAAACCGCTGCGGCTCGAACACGCCGCGCACCAGCACTTCCAGCGCCAGCATCGTCGTCGGCGCATCGCGCTCGCCTTCGATGGTGCGCCAGACCTTGAACCACTCCTGGTTCGCGGTCAGCGATCCCACCCTGGCCTGCAGGCCATCGCTGACCACCAGCAGCGCACCGTATTGCAGCAGCGATGGGATCTGGGCCTTGTAGGTCTGCAACTGCGCGTAGGCGCCCCAGATGGTCGCCTCCTCGTCAGCCGCATTCTTCAGCTCGATCACCGCCAGCGGCAGACCGTTGAGAAACACCACGATGTCCGGCCGCCGGTTGTGCTGGCCCTCGATCACCGTGAACTGGTTCACCACCAGCCAATCGTTAGCCAGCACCTCGTCGAAATCCACCAGCCGCAGATGATCGCCCGCGATGCTGCCATCGGAGCGCGGATACTCCACCGGCACGCCATCGCGCAGCAGCCGGTGGAACGCGCGGTTGGTCTGCACCAATGACGGCGTCGCCACGCGCAGCACCTTGCGCAGCGCGTCTTCGCGCGCCTCTTCGGGAATCGATGAATTCAGGCGTCGGATGGCGTTTCGCAGCCGTTCGACCAGCACGACATCGCCGAATCCATCGCGCTCCGCGCCCGGCTCGCCCGGCGCGAGATCCGGGCCGTGGGCGAGCGTGTAGCCCAGTTCGCCGAACCATTGAAGGGCGGCGTTTTCGACGATGGATTCGTTGAGGCTCATGGCATGTCGCCCTCCGGTGGCAGTTGCTTGATCATCCGGTCGAAGTCAGATTCGAACAGGCGGTCCTGCACATCGGAGTTCACCTTGTAGCCGACAGCGATAGTGGCTGGGAAATTACATTGCCGGGTGTCGTATACCTTGTCGGCGGCGGCAGTTATTCGAAAATTTCGAATAACTGAATCCTCCTGCAGCTCTCCGTCGGCGAGGATTTTCTTGAGGTGATAGTTGGCAGTGTGAGTTTCCACGTCATTGAGCAGCCCCATCATCTTCTGGCTGACCCAGACGTTCTCATTCGAGGATTCGCTGTCATGCTTCAAACTTTCCTCCCTGAAAGCCGCATGCCGGTCAGGCCGCTTCTGAAAGACTTTCGCTAAAATCGAGCCGCATCCACCCCAGCAGCAGCAAATTGCGGATCGCATTGGCAACGGCTTCTTTCTTTTCCTGCGTGTTCCAGCTTTTCTTCCAAGCGATGATGTAATCGAACAATTGTTGTTCGCTGATCTCACGATCCGGCTGTGCTGCCTTGAGTTTTCGCGTAGCGAACAGAACCGTGAACACCTCTTCGGCCTGCTCGGTATTCTTGATCCGGCTAAACAGATCGACCACCTTGACGATTTTCCGATCGTATCGCTCGATCACCTCGGCGTATTTTCCGCGTTCGCGCTCATAGGACGGCTCGACTCGCAGCGACAGCATCCTGCCGAACGATGCCTCTTGAAGCCAATTTCGGTTCGCGAATTCGGACAGGATCGGCTTCACTTCATCTGAAAACGGCCCATAGCTGCCTTTGCCGAACTGAAGGCCCGTAGGCACACCCATTTCGGTCACGACATAGCAGACCTTCTGGAAAATCGTTCTACCGACGGGGTTCGCATAGGGCTGCTGCTGCAAACGCAGCAGCACTTCCATCAACACCAGCCAAGAGGGATTGAGCTTCTCATGCTTGCGGCCCTTTCCATCGAGCGTCATCTGCGCAGGCTGCGCAAGAAACTCAATCGTCAGCTCAGAGCGCGGCGTGCCATAAGGCGCGTACAACTCGATGTCGATGGGCAGATGACCCAACTTCCGGTAGATCAACGGGCCGACTTCGCTCCAGCTCAGCCCACCGTTACCGCAACCCAGCGGCGGCATGGCGATGCTGGTGATGCCCAGCGTCTCGATATGACTCGCCAGATAGTCCAATCCCGACTCGATATCCGCCATCAGCGATGGCGACCGCCAGTGGCGCTTGGTCGGAAAATTCAGGATCGAAACACCGGTAGTATCGCGATAGAGATAAGGTTCGCCAATACGCACGCGCTCATCTTCGCAGCGGGAGACGTAGTCCTTGAACATCGCGGGGTAGCGCTTCTTGAACTCCTGCGCCACACCTTTGCCCATCACGCCGACACAATTGACCGTATTGACCAGGGTCTGCGCGTGGCTTGCGAAAAGGTCGCCGATGAGTGCCTTGAACATGAGAATTCCGTTTAACGAAAAAAAAAGGCAGGAGTAAGACTGACAGGCAACGAGAATCCTAACGCAGAAAGCCGTTGCTCAGCCGCTGCGTCCACAACATGCGCACCGATGAGGAAGCGGGGCTCGACCCGCCCCGGCACAAGAACCTCGGCACATTTCGCAGCTTTCTGACGATAGTAGGTAATCCGGTCCTGATGCCGCCAGTCCGCAGCGTACACCCGGTCCATGTCGATCTCGCCGATCTGGTCAAATGCCCGGAACCGGGCGTAATCGCTGGCGGCATTCTGATCGCTCAGCACAATCCCCGGCAGCCGCATCACAGCGCAGTCCACCCGCATCACGCATAGCGCAGCCGCCTGATCCAAACGCTTGAACAGCATGGGGTTGCGGGCGTGGAAATAGAGATTCGCGTATTGATGCAGGCGCAGCCCTCCCGGAACCTGCTTCTGGTCCCGTCGTTCCTGCACCTCGGGCATAGCGACGCTGTGATGCAGCAGCGCCGCCGCCCGTTCATACGACAGGATGCCGTGCTGCAGCACCGACAGCGCATTGTCCATCGGCATAATGCAGTGCAGCTCGGTGATTCTTGGATCCATTGCGGCTCCGATCAAACCCGAACCAACCCCGGCTTGAGCCCGAGCTTGTCGCGGAACGCTTCGGGGATATCTGTCCAGTGCTCGACCAGTAGATCGACCAGCTGACGCCCGTTGACCAGACCGATGCGCGGGAACCCGGGTTCGATCGCGATATCGGCTGCCGCGCGCTGGAAATCCGCCGTGGTCATGAAGGCCCCCTGCCCGCCTGCCGGAATCGACTGCCGCAAGGTCTTGACGGTCCCGGCATTGATCTTCGTGCCTCGCTTGTAGCGCTTCACCTGGACGAACAGCTTCACGGTCGCGAGATTCGCGGCGTTCAGCACGCCGGTGACATCCACGCCGCCGTCGCCGGGCTTCCCGGTGTGCTCCGCGCCTTCGAATCCAAGTGCCGACAACAGGTCGCGGATCAGCAGCTCGAACTCCTTGTCGTTGAGTTCCAGTAGTTGATCCAGGACGACATCGTAAGGATCGTGCGCGGCCGGCGCCGTCGCTGACATCAGCTCATTGCGTCCGATCACTTCGAAGAAGTGGTCGCGCTGGGAGACGTAGAAAACGGTCAACGACGAACGGATGGTGTTCTGGAACGGCACCGAAAACGAGGCCCGCTGATAGGCATCCGGCAACCATTTCACCCGACGGCGATGCGGGAACGGACAACCATCGTCGGTACCGCCGAAGACATACGACGGCTCATCCAGCACGACGCCCACATGCAACCACTCGGTGTCCGCCGCCGGTGTGATGACATAGTCGCCCGGACGGATATCGAACAGGAAGCGCGCCACCTGACCGACCTGTTGGCCGATGACCAGATTGCTGGTGTCGTTCGGATGCGCGGCCTTGTAGAGCGGATACAGGGCCTCCTTGCTGCGCACGGCGGACAGGTCATCGTCGACCAGCCAGCCGATCGCGACATAACCGCCCTGCAGGAAATGTCGGGCATAGCTGCCGTATTCGGCACGCACACAGTACACCTCAGGCATTGAGTAGCTCCTTGTCGACATTCAGGTCTTTCACGCTCAGCTGTCCGCTCAGCAGCTTGGGTAGCAGCGTGTCGCGGAGGGTGGCGAGGGTGCGGGATTCGAGGGTGTTGGCGAAAGCCTTGTTGAAAATCGACGCTATGTTCCGGTCAAACGCCGCAAGCACCGCCTTGCTTGGCATGCACACAAGCAAACGTTTCATGTCGGCAATCGTGACGTGACCGAGGCCGGTGGTCTGCTTGTTCCGTGCTGTCTCCACAAGCACAGGGCGAAGATATTGAAGTAGATAATAGATGAAGCGCTTCTCTGTCACCGTCGCTGAAATTACTTTGAAGATATGCTGATTGAGTAATCCACGGCCGCCGCTCCAAAGAAACGCTTCGAGCGATGTATCTGGACTGCCCGACCACGAATACACCAAGTCGCCAGTGTCGATGATTTTGTCCGCGCCAGCGTCCCGTTTTGACCACTTTGTTTGCGCACCGATTCCGTCTTTCAACTCAGCAATCTTGATTACAGGCAGACCTTCTCCTGCAGCGCAGAAGTCTTCGCTTTTGAAGGCTGCTCCATTTACCCACTGTGCCGTGTCATAGAGAGGTATTGCGTCCCAGCCGGTCGGAATATGCCCGAGCAGCGAATCTTGGAACGCGGCGGGGAACAGGTCGGCAGTGGCGGGGTCAAGGCCTGCGGGAGGGCAGCCGTCAAGTTTGGCGCGTACGGGATCGAAATCCACGAACCAGCTCTGGAACAGCGCCCGCGCCATCGCCTCCAGCGTCGCGTTCATCCGCCGATTCAATTCGATCTTGTCGTCCAGCGCTCCAAGCACTGCCGCGATTGCTTTTTGCTCGGCGAGAGGCGGGAGGCAGACGTGGAATGCCTTCGCTTCGGGGTAATAAATGGTCTGGTGCGTGGTACCGCTGGCGAACCGCCACAAAGCTTCGTTTTCCGCCAGCAATACATATTTCAAATAGTGCGGCTCGATGCTCGGACCACAGACCCAATTCACGAAGTCTTGACTCGTCGCCATCGGGCGGCCCATGACCACCACAAAGCCGACTGAAGCAGTGCGAGAAAGACAAACCGTACTCGCAGGCAGGAGGCGGGCGGACGAGTTCTCTAGCCCCAGTGCACTGACGTGTTGATACGTGTCCGAGAGCGTGCGCCCGTGATTTTCTGTTGCGTCTTTGATGCCGATCCACGGGATGTTCCCATTCCAATACTCGGAATGCTTTCGGCTTGGGGTGTGGCCACTTTCAAGCTGCGCGATGCTACTCAGCGGCCTCCATTTCCATCCATTCGGCGGCTCGATGTCAGGGCAGCCAACGGAAAGCGCAACACGACCTGGAATCACTCCTGTCGTTGCGTCGCGGCCTCCTGTCCGGCCCGTTCCAAGATCTACTTCTTTAACCGACATAACCCAGCCGTTTCAAATTTGCTTTGATGACCAGCTCCAGCTTCGCGGACTCAGCGAACTGGGCGTGCAGTTCGGCGACGAGCCGCGCCATCTTGTCCTCGAACAGTTCACCATCGTCTTCGACTTCCTCGGCGCCGACATAGCGGCCGGGCGTGAGCACGTGGCCGTGCGCGGCGATGTCGGCGGTGGTGGCGGATCTGCAGAAGCCGGGGATGTCGGTGTAGTCGGCAAGAGCGCCGTCATCCGCCCTTCGGGCACCTTCTCCCGCAGGCGGGTGAAGGGTTGAAGCAACGTCGCCGCGCCAGGCGTGATAGATGCCGGTGATTTTTTCCAGGTCGGCGTCGGTCAACTCGCGGTGGACGCGGTCGATGAGGGTGCCGAGTTTGCGGGCGTCGATGAAGAGGGTGTGTTTGCGGCGGTCGCGGAAGCCGCGTTTGGCGTCGGCGTTCTTGTTTTTCGCGAGAAACCACAGGCAGACCGGAATCTGCGTGCTGTAGAACAGCTGGCCGGGCAGCGCGACCATGCAGTCCACCAGATCGGCCTCGATGAGGGCGCGGCGGATGTCGCCTTCGCCGGACTGGTTGGAACTCATGCTGCCGTTGGCCAGCACGAAGCCGGCGTATCCGTTCGGCGCGAGGTGGTGGATGAAGTGCTGCACCCAGGCGAAGTTGGCGTTGCCCTTGGGCGGCACGCCGTACTGCCAGCGCACGTCGTCGTCCTTGCGGAACCAGTCGGAGTCGTTGAACGGCGGGTTGGCGAGGACGTAATCGGCGCGCAGGTCTGGATGCTGGACGTTGCGGAAGGTGTCGGCGTGTTCCTTGCCGATATCCGCCTCGATGCCGCGGATGGCCAGATTCATGATGGCCAGACGGCGGGTGGTGGCGTTGCTTTCCTGGCCGTAGATGCTGATGTCGCCGAGCTTGCCGCCGTGGGATTCGACGAATTTTTCCGACTGCACGAACATGCCGCCGGAGCCGCAGGCGGGATCGTAGATGCGGCCTTTGTAGGGGGCGAGCATCTCGACGAGGCAGCGCACGACGCAGGACGGCGTGTAGAACTGGCCGCCGTTCTTGCCTTCGGCGCTGGCGAAGCGGGTGAGGAAATATTCGTACACGCGTCCGAGCAGATCGACGGAGCGATGGGTCTTTTCGCCTTCGCTGGCTGCGGTGAGTTCGATGGTGGCGATGACGTCGATCAATTCGCCCAGGCGCTGTTTGTCGAGCGCGGGGCGGGCGTAGTCCTTGGGCAGAACGCCTTTCAGGCGTGCGTTGTCGCGCTCGATGGCGACCATGGCGTCGTCCACGAGTTTGCCGATGGTGGATTGCTTGGCATTGGCCTGGAGGTGCGACCAGCGTGCTTCGGCGGGCACCCAGAAGACGTTTTCGGCCTTGTATTCGTCCGCGTCTTCGGGATTGGCACCGGCGTAGTCGCCTTGACCTGCGACGAGCTTGGCGCGGTGTTCCTGGAAGGTGTCGGAGATGTATTTGAGAAAAATGAGGCCGAGCACGACGTGCTTGTACTCCGCCGCATCCATGTTGTTGCGCAGCTTGTCGGCAGTGAGCCAGAGCTTGGCTTCGAAGCCGAGATTGGCGGCTGATGCGTTGGCCTTGCCTGCGGATTTGGCTTTTGCCGGTGCAGCTTGTCGTTCGCGTACGGGTGTTGCAGCGGCGGATTGCGGTTCGACCGGCACGGCCTCCGCTGTCCGCACGACACGCCGGACCGAGCCTCCGCGGCCACGGCCGGTTTCCAGCTTGCCTTCTTCGATCAATGCGTCGCGGGCTTTGAAGTAATCGTCATCCTTCACTTTGGCATCGAGCCGTTCGGCGATGCGGATCTGCAGACTCTGATTGCCGACGGCGGTGCCGTCTTTCGACAGTTCCTTCAGGATCGCCTTGCGGATCTCGGCGATGGTGGCCTTGGCCATGTGGTGTTCCCCTGTGTGCTGCGGGGATGGTACCGGACGCGGTTCGCCTTGCGCTTCGCTGCACCCTGTCGAAAGGGACAGTGTGGGGTGCGCGGGTACGGTTGGATTCCGGGGTTCGGCGGAAGGGCGGGGGGTGGGCGCGCGGGCGAAGAGCGCCCCTCATCCGGCCTTCGGCCACCTTCTCCCCGCAGGCGGGGAGAAGGAATGCAACGCTCGCGGGAGAAGGAGTGCGACGCTCGCGGGAGAAAGATTGCAGCACTCACGGGAGAAGGAATGCAACGCTTACACCGAAAGGAATGGCTGTTCCTTCTCCCCGTACAACGGGGAGAAGGTGGCGCGCAGCGCCGGATGAGGGGCCGAGCGGCGACGCCCCGGTTGAAGTGCGGCCCTCCCTCTAATGCCAGTCAGTTAACGCGAATTGTCCGTCACATGCGGCTGTTTTCTCGTTCCCCCGCGTGCGGGGGAAGGCTGGGATGGGGGCGCTGTGCGCTGTTGTGTCGCGCGCCCCCACCTCAATCCTCCCCCGCACGCGGGGGAGGAGGCCAAATCACATCGCCGCCAAACATTCTCAGCAGCCTTAACTGACTAGCATTACCCCTCCCCCGGCCTTCGAGCACCCTCTCCCCGCGCAATGGCGGGCTGCGCCGAAGGTATTGATTGAATGTTGAGCTTGCGCGGCCAGGAAAAACGAAGGCCCCGCGGTGCGGGGCCTTCGTGGATGCGCGGGACGGGATGTTCGAAGCAGGTGCCTCGCCTGCGGCTCGGGATGACAGGCGCGGTTCAGATCGTCAGATCACGCGAACGGATCCCGCAGGACGATGTTGGCGTCGCGGTCGGGGCCGGTGGAGACGATGGCCAGCGGGCAGCCGGCGAGTTCTTCCAGCGAGCGCAGATACGCGCGGGCGGCGGCGGGGAGTTTGTCCCATTCGGTGATGCCGGCGGTGGATTCGCTCCAGCCGGGGAATTCGAGGTACACGGGCGTGCATTGGTCCCAGCCGTCGGCGTCCAGCGGCGCGTATTCGGTGCGCTTGCCGCGGTATTCGTAGGCGACGCACATCTTCAGCTTGTCCATGCCGTCGAGGATGTCGAGCTTGGTGATGCACAGGCCGCTGATGCCGTTGATGGCGACGGCGCGTTTGAGCGCGACGATGTCCATCCAGCCGCAGCGGCGCGGGCGGCCGGTGGTGGCGCCGTATTCCTGGCCGCGGTCGCGGATGCCCTGGCCGATCTCGTCATCGAGTTCGGTCGGGAACGGGCCGCCGCCGACGCGCGTGGCGTAAGCCTTGGCGATGCCCAGCACGTAGTCGATGGCGTCCGCGCCCACGCCGGTGCCGGCCAGCGCGCCGCCGACGGTGGTGTTGCTGGAGGTGACGTAGGGGTAGGTGCCGTGATCGATGTCCAGCAGCGAGCCCTGCGCGCCTTCGAACAGCACGCGTTTGCCCTGCTTGCGCAGTTCGTGGAGGATGCCGGCCACGTCGAACTTCATCGGTTCGACGTATTCACCGAACGCCAGCGCTTCGTCGAGGGTTTTCTGGAAATCGACTTCCTCGACCTTCAGATAATTCTTCAGCACGAAGTTGTGATAATCGAGGGTGCTGCGCAGTTTTTCCGCGAGTTCCTTCGGATAGCTCAGATCGGCGACGCGGATGCCGCGACGCGCGACCTTGTCTTCGTAGGCCGGGCCGATGCCGCGGCCGGTGGTGCCGATGGCGCTCTTGCCGGCGGCCTTTTCGCGGGCCTGATCCAGTGCGATGTGGTACGGCATGATGATCGGCGTGGCCGGGCTGATCTTCAGGCGGCTGCGTACTTCGACGCCGTTGGCTTCGAGTTCGGCGATTTCCTTCTGCAGCGCGCCGGGATGCAGCACCACGCCGTTGCCGATCAGGCACAGCGCATCGGGGCGGAGGACGCCGGAGGGGATGAGATGGAGCACGGTTTTCTTGCCGCCGATCACCAGCGTGTGGCCGGCGTTGTGGCCGCCCTGGAAGCGGACGACGGCGCCTATGTCCTGCGTCAGCAGGTCGACGATCTTGCCCTTGCCTTCATCGCCCCACTGGGCGCCCAACACCACGACTGACTGACCCATTTCGTACTCCGGAAATCTGGATGTAGGTGCGACGGAGGCCGCGACCCGATGCGTCCGACGGAATCCAGCGTGGGGTCGCGGCTTGACCAGCCATTCGGCTGTTGAAAGCCGCCGCTCCTACAAAAGAATCGTCCGACACGGAAAAAGCCGGCGGGGCAGAGGCCCCGTCCGGCTTTTGTGCATTCTCCGGGTTTCGGGGGGCCGAGGCCACCCTTTCGACGGATTTCTTGCGGCGCGTTAAGTCAGAACGGATCGGTACGGAGGCAGTCACTGCACCCGATATCCCGATCGTTCTCGCCTCAGTGGCGCACGAAGTACAGCGCCACCAGCCCGGCGATCAGCACCAGACCGCCGATCAGCCGCAGTTGCTGCGGAGGCATGGCCAGCAGTTGCTCGGCGGCCCGCCTCCAAACGTTGGGGAAGGCGAACAGCGCCAAGCCTTCGAGCACAGCAACGAGGGCGAGTGCGGCCCAGAGGTCGTTCATGCGCGATGCAACGCGATGCGATCAGCGATCGCTGCGCATGTACTGCAGGAACGGGTCGTCCTTGTCGAGCACGATCACCGCGTCGCCGTCGGAGAACGAGCCGCGATAGGCTTCGAGGCTGCGCTGGAAGGCGTAGAAGCCGGGATCGGCGTTCGCGGCGCTGCCGTAGATGCGCGCGGCCTCACCGTCGCCCTCGCCTCGCATCACCTGCGCGTCGCGCTCGGCTTCGGCCAGGAGGACGTTGCTATCGCGGTCGGCCTTGGCGCGGATCTCGTTGGCCTGCTCTTCGCCTTCGGCACGGAGCTTGCTGGCGACCTGCTGGCGCTGCGCGCTCATGCGGCGGTAGACGTCGCGGATGACCTGGCTGTCGGTGGGCAGATCGATCTGCTTGATGCGCAGGTCGACGATGCGCACGCCCAGCGTGGCGGCGGCCTTGTTGATGGAGGCGAGCTGGGTGCCCGAGATCTTGCTGCGCTCGCCCGACACCACCTCGGACAGGGTGCGCGTATTGATCTCGTTGCGCAGCGAGTCCTTGATGATCGGTTCCAGACGCGCGATGGCCACGCTTTCGTCGCCGGCAGTCGCGCGGTAGAACGCCTGCGTATTGCGGATCTGGCCGACGGCGAAGAAATCCACGCTCACGTCCTTGCGCTCGGAGGTGAGGTAGCGCTCGGGTTCGGCCGGCAACACCTGGAAGCGGCCGTCGAAGATGCGCGCGCTTTCGACCAGCGGCACCTTGAAATGCAGGCCGGGGCCGAGGTCGCTGCGGACGACCTTGCCGAGATTCAGCACGATGGCGGTATGGCCTTCGCGCACGATGAAGACCGAACCGAGCAGCGTGAACAGCACAGCGACGACCAGTGGAACCAGAACTGACATTTTCATCGGCTGTCTCCTCCGTTGCGACCCGCGCTGCGGGCCTTGCGGGCGGTCGTGGGTTCTTCGGGGGTTGCGGTGACGGTGGGTGCGATCAGCTCCGGCGGCAGCGCTTCAGCCCCGGTCGGCGCCGCGCCGCGGCCCGGCGCGACCGGCAGGTACAGCAGCTGGCGACTGTCGCCGCCGATGATCTTGCGATTGTCGGCCAGCACCTTCTGTACGGTTTCCAGCCACAGACGCTTGCGGGTGACTTCCGGCGCGCCGCGGTACTGCTGCAGCAGCGAGGTGAAGCGCGAGGCGTCACCGGTGGCGCGGGCGATGGACGCAGTCTTGTAGCCTTCAGCCACGGTGCGGGTGCGCGCGGCTTCGCCTCGGGCTTCGGGCACGATCTTGGCAGCGTAGGCGCGAGCCTCGCTGATCAGGCGGTCCTTGTCCTGCTGGGCGCTGTTGACGTCGTCGAAGGCGGGCTTCACTTCTTCCGGCGGACGCGCGTTGGGCAGGTTGAGTTCCGTGACGGCCAGGCCGGTGTTGTAGGTCTGCAGCGATTTCTGCAGGCGGGTACGCGCGGCGACAGCCAGCGCATCTCGCGCGCCCAGCACGGTGTCGAGCGTGGAACGGCCGACCTGTTCGCGCACCGAACTCAGCGCAGCCTGCTTCAGCATTTCCTCGGCGTCGCGGGTGCCGAACAACGAGAGCCGCGCATCGCTGATGCGGTACTGCACGTTGATCTCGACCTGGACGATGTTCTCGTCGCTGGTCAGTATCGGCACGCTGTCGCTGTAGTTCTTGATCTCGGTGGCGTTGACCTTGTAGACGCTTTCGATCGGCCACGGCAGCTTGAAGCCGGGGCCCGGCGCCATCGTCCGCGAATACTTGCCGAACTGCAGTACGACGCCGCGCTGTTGTTCGGTGACCAGCACGAAGCAGCTGAAGATCAGCCAGAGCACGACCAGGCCAGCGATCCAGCGCAACGGGTTGCCGCCGCCGGCACCGTCGAAAAAGCCGCGCAGGCGGGCGACGATATCGTCCATGCCTCCGCCACCGCCACGGCCGGTCTGGCGGGGCTTCCACGGGGAGCGATTGCCGCCGCCGGAAGAAGAGTCGTTGTTGTTACCGGGAGTATTCCAGGCCATGCCCGCTCCAAAGCGAAGGTGTCAAAGCGAATGTGCTCCGCAGGAATGCGGGCGGGGGGTGCATATTACAAGGGAAGGTCGTCGTCGCCCGGCGGCAGCAGCGCCTCGAAGGCGTCTCCACCGGGGCCGGCGGCCAGTTTTTCGGCGTCGCTGAGGGCCAGATCGACCTCGATCGTCCAGCCGCCGTCGTCTTCGTGCGTTTCCGCGCGCACCGCTTCCAGTTCGTACAGACGCGCGCGCAGGCGCCCAGCGCGCGACGGCAGGCGGATCGTGCCGACGATGCGGCGCAGGCCCAGCCGGGCGACCAGCGCCGCGCGCAGCAGGTCCAGACCCACGCCGTCGCGCGCCGACAGCCAGACCCGTTCGCGTGCGATCTCGTCCAGGCCATGGTCGGCGACCGGCTCGCCTTCTTCGATCGACCGCACGGCCGGATCGTGACGCGGCACCACGCCTTCCACCCGGTCGATCTTGTTGTAGACCAGCAGCTGCGGGATGTCGCCCGCGCCGATCTCGGCCAGCACCGCGTCGACCTGGGCGATGCGCTCGTCGCGCAGCGGGTCGGCGGCGTCGATCACATGCAGCAGCAGATCGGCCTCGCGCGCTTCGGACAGGGTCGAGCGGAACGCCGCGACCAGATCGTGCGGCAGATCGCGGACGAAGCCGACGGTGTCGGCCAGCATCGCCGCGCCGCCGGGCAGCGTGATCCGGCGCACGGTCGGGTCGAGGGTCGCGAACAGGCGGTCGTCGGCATAAGCATCCGCGCCGGTGATCGCATTGAACAGCGTGGACTTGCCGGCATTGGTGTAACCCACCAGCGCCACCCGCGGCAGCTCGCTGCGGACGCGGGCGCGGCGCATCTGGGTGTGCTGCACCTCGACTTTTTCCAGGCGTTTCTGCAACTGCTCCACGCGCTTCTGCAGCAGGCGGCGGTCGGTTTCGAGCTGGGTCTCGCCGGGGCCGCGCAGGCCGATGGCGCCGCCGCGCTGGCGTTCCAGATGGCTCCAGCCGCGCACCAGGCGCGTGGCCATATGCCGGAGCTGGGCCAGTTCGACCTGCAGCTTGCCTTCGTGACTGCGTGCGCGCTGGGCGAAGATATCGAGGATCAGGCCGGTGCGGTCGACCACGCGGCGACCGAGCGCCTTTTCGAGATTGCGCTCCTGCACCGGGCTGAGCCTGTGGTTGACCAGCACCAGATCGGCACCGGTGGCATCGGCCGCAGCCTTCACTTCTTCCAGCTTGCCGCTGCCGATCAGAATGGCGGCGTTGGGACGGTCGATGCGGGCATGCAGCAGCGCCGCGACCGTGGCGCCGGCGGAACGGGCGAGATCGGCGAATTCTTCCAGCACATCGGGTTCCGGCGGGCCGCCGGCATGGGTCTGGATCAGGAGCGCGATTTCGCCCTTGCGGGATCGTTCGAACAAACCGGGGGATATCCGTGGCGGAAACAGATGCGCAGTATGCCGCGCGTAGCCTCGCAGCGCGCGTCGGCATGACGAATGGCGGGAGACGGACGTCTCCCGCCGACTGCGGAATCATTTCATGGCGTGGCCGGCAGCGTCGGAACGCTGCCGGACGCACGATCGTGCTTCAGACGATCATCCTGCGGCGGGATCCTCCTGCAGCAGGATCAGTCGGCGGTAGCCGCGAGAACGCCACTGGTGTCGTCGTCGGTTTCGGCCGAATGCACATAGCCGCCGCCCGGACCCACGCGCACGTTGCGCGCCGGCACCACGGTGGAAATCGCGTGTTTATAGACCATCTGGCTGACGGTGTTGCGCAACAGGACGACGAACTGATCGAACGATTCGATCGTGCCCTGCAATTTGATGCCGTTGACGAGATAGATCGATACCGGAACGCGCTCACGGCGCAAAGCGTTCAGGAAAGGATCCTGCAAAGACTGCCCCTTCGACATGGTGTTCCCCATTTTGGGTCTTGTTATTGGATGCAACATGATCGTGACGATCGCATGATGGATTGCATGATTGGTCGTTCGCCGGCGGCCCAGTCGCATCGCGACCTGCATCCCCTGCCGGACAACCGGATGGTTACACAACTGCGCGTGAACCGGAAGCCGGCCGAAGGCCGTATAGACCTGCATGGCGACGGTCGTCGCAGTCACAGCCCGTTCAGCTTTTCAGGAAACCGCGTAGCGCCGCGTCCAACCGCAACGCATCGATCGCGGGATCGAACCAGCGCAGATCGAGCGCGCCGCGCAGCCAGGTGAACTGGCGCTTGGCGAGTTGCCGCGTGGCGAAGATCGCGCGGTCGCGGAATTCGTTCGCAGACAGCGCGCCGTCGAGATGCTCCCAGGCCTGGCGATACCCGACCGCGCGCAGCGCGGGTAGATCCAGCGGCGCCGGATGCGTGCGCAATTCCGGCGACGCGCGCAGCGTACGGACTTCATCGAGGAAACCCGCAGCCAGCATCGCGTCGAAGCGGCGCTCGATGCGCGCGTGCAGCACCGCGCGATCCGGCGGCGCCACCGCGAGTTTCAGCACGCGACACGGAAATGTCTGCGACGCCGCGGCCGATTCGCGCTGCCAGTCGCTGATCGGCCGGCCGCTGAGTCGATAGACCTCCAGCGCGCGCTGGATGCGCTGCGGGTCGGTGGCGTGGATGCGCGCGGCGGCGGCCGGATCGACCTGCGCGAGTTCGGCGTGCATCGCCGCCCAGCCGCGTTCGCCGGCTTCCGCTTCGAGCTGCGCGCGCATCGCGGGATCGGCCTCGGGCATCGGCGACAGCCCCTGCAACAAGGCGCGGAAATACAGGCCGGTACCGCCGGCGAGGATCGGCAGGCGGCCGCGCGCAAGCATGTCTTCCACCGCGGCGCGCGCATCGTTGGCGAAATCCGCGGCCGAATAGCGCTGCCATGGATCGCGCACATCGATCAGATGATGCGGCACCGCTGCGAGTTCGTCGGCACTAGGTTTCGCTGCGCCGATATCGAGCCCGCGATACACCAATGCCGAATCGACGCTGACGATCTCGCCATCGAAACGCTTCGCCCAATCCAGCGCAAGCGCGGTCTTGCCCGATGCGGTCGGGCCCATCAGGGCGATGGCGAGCGGGCGGGTGTCGGTGGTCATGAATCCCAACGTCTCGTTCGCAGGAGGGGCTTCAGCCCCGATGGTCGTGGCCGCGGTCATCGAAGCGGCAAGCATCGGGGCTGAAGCTCCTCCTACGAGACTCAATACCCATGCACCTTCAGCGTTTCCATCACACCCTTGTGCCGGAACTGCACTTCGTCGGACGGCGCCTTGCCGATACGGCTCACCAGCAGGATCGCGATGCATGCGGCGATCACGCCCGGCACCATTTCGTAGAGTTGGCTGCCGTGCTGGGCCACCGCGATTTCCTTCCAGAGAATCACGGTCACCGCACCGGCCACCATCCCGGCGAACGCACCATTGCGGGTCATGCGTCCCCAGAACAGCGAGAACAGCACCACAGGGCCGAACGCGGCGCCGAAGCCGGCCCATGCGTATGAGACCAGCCCCAGCACCTTGCTGTCCGGATCGCGCGCGATCCAGATCGCCAGCAGCGACACGGCCAGCACCATCGAGCGACCGAACCACACCAGTTCGCGCTGGCTCGCATTCGGGCGCACGAAGCCCTTGTAGAAATCCTCGGTGAGCGCGCTGGAACACACCAGCAGCTGGCACGACAGCGTGCTCATGATCGCGGCGAGGATCGCCGACAGCAGCACGCCCGCGACCCAGGGGTTGAACAACACGGTCGCGAGCTGGATGAACACGCGTTCGGAATTCTCAGCGACCGGCCCGACCTGATCCGGGTGCGTCGCAAAATAGGCATTGCCGAAGAAGCCCACCGCCATCGCGCCGAACAGACACAGCACCATCCAGGTCATGCCGATCCGGCGCGCCTTGGGAATGGTGGTCAGCGAATCCGCGGCCATGAATCGCGCCAGGATGTGCGGCTGTCCGAAATAACCCAACCCCCAGGCCACCAGCGAAACGATGCCGACGAAACCCAGCGCGCCGCCCTTGAACCAGTCGAGCTTGGTCGGGTCGGTCTGCTCGATCAGGGCGAGACTGGCATCGACGCCACCACTGCCGAGAACCACCACGATCGGCGTCAGCACCAGCGCGAAGATCATCAGCGACGCCTGCACGGTATCGGTCCAGCTCACCGCAAGGAAACCGCCGATCATCGTGTAGAGAATGGTCGCCGCCGCGCCCCACCACAGCGCCTGCGCGTACGGCACGCCGAACACGCTTTCGAACAGCCGCGCGCCCGCGACGATGCCGCTGGCGCAGTACACCGCGAAGAACACCAGAATCACGACCGCCGAAAACACCCGCAGCACCTTGCTGCGGTCCTCGAAGCGATGGGTGAAATAATCCGGCAAGGTCAGCGCATTGCGGGTGCGCTCCGTGTAAATGCGCAACGGCCCGGCCACGAATTTCCAGTTGCACCACGCCCCGACGATCAGGCCGATCGCGATCCACGCCTCGGACACGCCGCCGAGGTAGAGCGCTCCGGGCAGACCCATCAGCAGCCAGCCGCTCATGTCCGAAGCGCCTGCCGACAGCGCGGTCACCACGCTGCCCAGCGAACGTCCGCCAAGGATGTAGTCGTCGAAACTGCGGGTCGAGCGCCAGGCCCACAGGCCGATCAGGATCATCGCAATCAGGTAGATGCCGAAAGTGATGAGGAGCGGCTGGCCAGCGGTCATGTCGAGGTCCGGGAGCGTTACGGATGGCGCGCAGCATACCCCGATGGGTGCCGGCGACGATGCTGCCGACGGGCCGGCTTGCAACCGCGGCCGGTTTGCGTACGCTTGGCCCATGCCTCTGTGGAAACGCCTCGGCTTCCTGTTCGTCTTCGTGGTGCCGGCGTTGATGCCCGCGGCCGCATGGCTCGGCGCGCGCAGCGGTCACGCCGACCTGATGGCCTGGTTCCCGCTGTTCTTCCTGTTCGTGCTGCTGCCGCTGGCCGACTACGGCCTCGGCCACGATCCGCGCAACCCCGATGCGGAGCAGGCGAAAGTGCTTGAGGCCGACCGCTGGTTCCGGATCATGACGCTCGCGGCGCTGCCCGCGCAGCTTGGCGTGCTGGTATGGTCGGCCCGGCATTTCGCGCACGCCGATTTCGGCGCCGCGGGCATCGCCGGCTGGCTGCTCTCGCAGGGCATCGTCGGCGGCGTGCTGGCGATCAACGTCGCCCACGAACTGATCCACAAGGAGACCGCGCTGGAACGCGGCGCCGGCGGCCTGTTGCTGACCAGCGTCGGTTACCACGGTTTCAAGATCGAACATGTCCGCGGACATCATGTGCATGTGTCCACGCCCGAAGACGCGTCGAGCGCGCGCTTCGGGCAATCGCTATGGCACTTCCTGCCGCGCGCCCTCGCCCGCAACACCGCGAATGCATGGGCGCTGGAAGCGCGGCGCCTGCATGCGCAGGGCAAGCGCTGGTGGAGCATCGACAACGAATTGATCCGCTGGACGGCGCTGTGGCTGACGCTGGCGGCGATATCCGCGATCTGGCTGGGAGTCGTCGGGCTTGCGTTCTTCGTCGTCCAGGGCTTCTTCGCCGCGTGCTCGCTGGAGATCATCAACTACATCGAGCATTACGGCCTGGAGCGGCAACGCCTGGGCGACGGACGCTACGAGCGCACCACGCATCTGCATTCGTGGAATTCCGATTATCTGATCAGCAACCTGCTGCTGTTCCAGTTGCAACGTCACTCCGACCACCACGAAACGCCGCGTCGCCGCTATCAGGCTCTGCTGCACCACACCGACAGCCCGCAGTTGCCGGGCGGCTACGCCGCGATGTTCCTGCTCGCGCTGTGCCCGCCGCTGTGGTTCCGGATCGTGGACCCGCGCGTGCGGGCGTTCCGCGCCGGCGTGGAATCTCGCTGAGCCCTACTGGGCCAAGGCGATCCGCCGGCCGCAGCCACGCCTGCCGACGGCAATCCCGAATCGTCATTCGCCTACTGGATGGGACGCCTCTTCGGCGTGTCCCTGCTGCTGGGGCTGTTGTACTGGTTCTTCGTCGCACGCTATAAGCGCTGAAGCTTTACGCCGTACTGCATCGACGGGGATTTTTCCCGTCGATGCCGCAGCGCATCAGTCATCGTCCGGCCAACGGATCGCCGGGATTGAAGACGCGCCGCCGCGCGGGACGGGCACCGTGTTCACCGCATTCCAGATCTTCAAGGCATCCACGGTCGCGGCCACGTCGTGCACGCGCAGCAGCTTCGCGCCGCGCTGCGCGGCGATGAGGTGCGCGGCGACCGAGCCGTGGACGCGATCGTGCGGATCGGTGCGGCCGGTCAGCTCGCCGATGGTCCGCTTGCGCGACAGTCCGGCCAGCACCGGCACGCCGAGGTCGGCGAAACGATCCAGCCGCGCGAGCAGCGCGAGATTGTGCGCGGTGTTCTTGCCGAAGCCGAAGCCGGGATCGACGACGATCTTGTTCTTCGCGATGCCGGCCATTTCCGCCGAGAAGATGCGCTGGGCCAGGAAGCGATGCACATCGGCGACCACATCTTCGTACTCCGGCGCCGCCTGCATCGCTCGCGGCTCGCCCTGCATGTGCATCAGTACCACCGGCACGCCGAGCGCGGCAGCGGCATCGAGTCCACCTTCGCGGCGCAGCGCGTACACGTCGTTGATCATGCCGGCACCGGCGCCGACCGCCGCGCGCATCACCTCGGGCTTCGAGGTGTCGATGCTGATCGGCAGCGCGGTTTTCCCGGCGAGGCGTTCGATCACCGGAATCACCCGGCGCAGCTCTTCTTCCAGCGACACCTCGTCCGCGCCGGGGCGGGTGGATTCGCCGCCGATATCGAGGATGTCGGCGCCCTCCTCCGCCAGGCGCAGCGCGTGCGCCACCGCGGCGTTGACGCTGTCGTGCTCACCGCCGTCCGAGAACGAATCCGGCGTGACATTGACGATGCCCATCACCCGCGGGCGATCGAGGATCAACGCGCGACCGGCGCAGTCGAGTTGCGGCGAGACATCGAACATCGGGGCATTCCGTATGAAATGTGCGGACAGGAAAAAGGCCAGAGAAACTCTGGCCTTTTCCGGTGTGCGAGGCAAGCGTCGCGGGGGGCGATCGCTTTGCGGAAGAACTATCCCGGCATCAGGTCTGCGCCGCAGGCCCGCCGATCATCGGCGCAGCCGGCGGACGCGAATCGTCCTTGGGATTGTTGCGGCCCCAGCCCATCGGCGGCGGCGGATCGCGACCTTCCATCACCGCATCGATCTGCGGCACATCGATGGTTTCGTACTCCAGCAGCAGCTTCGCCATCGTGTGCAGCTTGTCGATGTTGTCGGTCAGGATCTGCGTGGTGCGGCCATACGCCTTGTCGAGGATGCTGCGCACCACTTCGTCGATCTTGCGCGCGGTGTCGTCGGACACGCTCTTGGTCTGCGACACACTGCGGCCGAGGAACACCTCACCTTCGTCCTCGGCGTAGGCGATCGGACCCAGCTCATCGGACAGGCCCCACTTGGTCGCCATGTTGCGCGCCATCTTGGTCGCGCGCTCGATGTCGTTGGACGCGCCGGTGGTGACCTTGTCGTTGCCGAAGATCAGTTCCTCGGCGACGCGGCCGCCGTAGAGCGAGCACAGCATCGATTCGATCGCGGTGCGGTTGTAGCTGTATTTGTCGCCTTCCGGCAGATACATGGTCACGCCCAGCGCACGACCGCGCGGGATGATCGTGACCTTGTAGACAGGATCGTGTTCGGGCACCAGGCGGCCGACGATGGCGTGGCCGGCTTCGTGATACGCGGTGAGCGTCTTCTCGGAATCGCTCATCGCCATCGAACGGTTCTCGGTGCCCATCATGATCTTGTCGCGGGCCTTGTCGAAGTGCTCCATGCGCACTTCCTTGCCGTTGCCGCGGGCGGCGAACAGGGCGGCCTCGTTGACCAGGTTGGCGAGGTCGGCGCCACTGAAACCGGGCGTGCCGCGCGCGATCACCATCGGCACCACGTCGTCGGCCAGCGGCACCTTGCGCATGTGCACGCGCAGGATCTGCTCGCGACCGCGCACGTCCGGCAGGCCCACCACGACCTGACGATCAAAGCGGCCCGGGCGCAACAGCGCCGGATCCAGCACGTCGGGACGGTTGGTCGCGGCGACCACGATCACGCCTTCGCCGCCTTCGAAACCATCCATCTCGACCAGCAACTGGTTGAGGGTCTGCTCGCGTTCGTCGTGACCGCCGCCCAGACCGGCGCCGCGATGGCGGCCGACGGCGTCGATTTCGTCGATGAAGATGATGCAGGGCGCGTGCTTCTTGGCCTGGTCGAACATGTCGCGGACGCGGCTGGCGCCGACGCCGACGAACATTTCGACGAAGTCGGAGCCCGAGATGCTGAAGAACGGCACCCGCGCTTCGCCGGCGATGGCCTTGGCGAGCAGGGTCTTGCCGGTGCCGGGCGGGCCGACCATCAGTACGCCGCGCGGGATCTTGCCGCCGAGTTTCTGGAATTTGCCGGGGTCGCGCAGGAATTCGACCAGTTCGGCTACTTCTTCCTTCGCTTCGTCGCAGCCGGCGACGTCGGCAAAGGTGGCCTTGGTCTGGTCTTCGTTGAGCAGTTTGGCGCGCGAGCGGCCGAAGGACATCGCGCCCTTGCTGCCGCCCTGCTGCATCTGGCGCATGAAGTACAGCCAGACGCCGATGAGCAATGCGATCGGCAGCAGGTTGAACAGCAGGCTGAGGAAGATGTTGCGACCGGACGACGGCGGCGTTTGCACGATCTCGACCTTGTGCTCGATCAGATCGTTGACCATGTCGCGATCGCCGGGGCTGAGCGTGTAGAACTCGGTGCCGTCCTTGCGCTCGCCGCGGATGGTCATGCCGTCTTCATCGATGACGACTTTCTTGACCCGGTCGGTCTGCACCTGGTTCACGAACTGGTCGTAGGTCAGGGCCTTGTCGGCCGTGCCCATCCCGGGTGGGGTGAAGCTCTGGAACACCACCATCAACACGATGGCGACGATCACCCACAGCATGAGATTCTTGGCCAAGTTCTTCATCCTTCGCTATCGCCCCGAGTGGGGACGCTTGATTTGGAAACACTGTACCCGTATTGCCCGCGGTCACCCGGCCGAGGCCGGGAGCCTGCCCTGGGCGAGGGCATACACTTCCGTCGACCGCTTGCGCGAGGCCGCCGGTTTGCGGATCACGACACGGGTATAACGCTTGCGCAAGGCCCGGACGTAATCGTCGAATCCCACGCCCTGGAAAAGCTTGATCAGGAAGGCGCCGCCCGGCCGCAGATGGCGGTCGGCGAATTCCATCGCCAGCTCCGCCAGATGCATGGCCCGGGGCAGGTCCACGGCATCGACTCCGCTCATATTGGGGGCCATGTCGGAGAGCACAAGGTCCACGGGCTGCCCATTCAGCATCGCCTCCAGCTGGCCAAGCACCTCGTCTTCGCGGAAATCGCCAAGAATGAAGTCCACGCCGGCCAGCGACGGCATGTCCAGGATGTCCAGGGCCACCACCCGGCCGCTGTCGCCCATCGATTGGCGGACCCACTGCGACCAGCCGCCCGGGGCGGCGCCCAGATCCACTACAACCATACCCGGCTTGAGCAGCCGGTCGCGTTCGACCAACTCCTCCAGCTTGTAGGCCGCCCGCGACCGCAGCCCTTCCGCCTGCGCCTTTTTGACGTAGGGGTCGGAGAAATGCTCTTTGAGCCAGCGTTGGCTGCTCTTGCTGCGGGTGGCCATGGGGAAGAGGACGTAAGCGGGAGGCGGGAGGATGCAAAACCGGAAGGAGGCAAAACCCGGGGGAATCGGGCCGGTTGCGGGCCATGATACCCTGCGCGCCAATCCCCGCCCGCTTTCCAAGACCCTGTCCCGCATGTCGATCACGCTCAGCAACGCCCAGAATCGCTTCCTCCGCGGCCAGGCCCACGGCCTGAAGGCGATGCTGCAGATCGGCGCCAAAGGCCTCACCGATGCGGTCGTCGCCGAGATCGAGAACGCTCTGGAACACCATGAGCTGATCAAGGTGAAGGTCTCCGCCGAGGACCGCGAGGCCCGCGACGCGATGGTGGCCGGTCTGGCGGAACGCTGCGGCGCGGCCCTGGTGCAGCGGATCGGCAACGTCGCCATCCTTTATCGCCCAAGCCAGGATCATCGCCAGATCGTGCTGCCGCGGGGCTGAGACCCGCGACCCGGCGTCGACGGCGCCGCCGCTCTCATCCGAAGATCGACGACTAGCGTCCATGCAACTCCATCTCGATCGTCCAGATCACGAATTCCTCCTCCGCGGCGCCGATGGCGCCGCGGCGCTGGTCAACGACCGCCGGCTGACCGCGAGTTTCGTACTTTCGCCGAACACGCTGGTCGAAGGCTGGGCGGTCCGCGACGTGACCTCGATGACGCCCGCCGACCTGGAGCCGCTGCTCTCGCTGCAGCCGGAAGTGATCCTGCTGGGCTGCGGCGCCACCCAGAGCTTCCCGCCGGCCGCCACGCTGGCGGCGTGTCTGTCGCGCGGGATCGGTCTGGAAACCATGACCAACGCCGCCGCCGCGCGCACGTTCAACGTGCTGGCCAGCGAAAGCCGGCGCGTGGTCGCGGGTTTCGTGCTGAACGGTTGAAAGTTCCGTCGGCATGTCGCGCATGCTGAAAACCACTGTCGTCGCGCTCTCGATGCTGCTGGCGGCCTGCAAAGCCGAATCTCCATCATTCCTCTCGCCGCTTTCGCCCGAGGCGCGCTACGAGGCCTGGCTCGCCGCCGGCCATCGCGCGGAAGCGCAGGCGTATGCGGACGACTTGCGCAAACAGAGCGTCGACGACGTGGTGCCGATGGCCGCGATGTCGCGCACGTCGCGACGCTGGCGACGCTGCCGGCATGACGAATTCGCGACGCCGCCCAAAGAACTCCGGAAAAACATGACGCCGACACTGCGCGTGGTGGCGCGGCTGCGCGACGCCGACATCCTCGACCCGGCGCTGGCGCGATCGGTCTATCGCGATGAGGCCGTCAATCGCTGCGCCGGCGGCAGCGCACGCAGCAGGCATCGGGAAAACCGCGCGATCGATTTCGATCTGGCATCGAATCCGGCGAATGTCGAGCGGCTCTGCGCGTTCTGGCGCGAACACGGACCTGGATTGAATCTGGGGCTCGGCTTCTACACGCAGACCGCGATCCACCTCGATACCGCCGGTTTCCGCACCTGGGGCAGCGATCATCGCCGCGGCACGTCGCTGTGCATCCAACGGAGGCTCTTGTAGGAGCGGCGGAAGCCGCGATGGCTCACGGAAGGTGCTCCCGCAGCCTGTCGCGACTTGCGTCGCTCCTACAGGGCATTCGGGCGGCTGGCTGAAGCCACCCTCTGCGGCAGGTCACCGCTTCGGCAGCGCCAACAGCGGATCCTGCGGCTTGCCGTTGTAGCGGGCGAATCGGCGTTGCTTGCAGTCAGGACTGCGCGCCGTTGAGCGCCCGGCGCGCTGCGCCGGGCCGGGGATCCGCCCATGAACAGGCGGCATTATTATCGCTTCGGCAGCGCCAACAGCGGGTCCTGCGGCTTGCCGTTGTAGCGGGCGAATCGGCGTTGCTTGCAGTCCGCAGGACTGCGCGCCGATGAGCGCCCGGCGCGCTGCGCCGGGCCGGGGATCCGCCCATGAATAGGCGGCATTATTATCGCTTCGGCAGCGCCAACAGCGGGTCCTGCGGCTTGCCGTTGTAGCGGATCTCGAAATGCAGCATGTCGCGCGAGGCGCCGCTGCGGCCCATCTCGGCGATCTGGTCGCCGGCTTTCACGCGCTGACCTTCGTTGACCAGACGCGCGCGGTTGTGGCCATAGGCCGACAGCCATTGCTCGTCATGTTTGACGATGATGAGTTCGCCGTAGCCGACCAGGCCGGCGCCGGAATACACCACCACGCCGTCGGCGGCGGCGCGTACCGGAGCGCCGCTCTTGCCGGCGATATCGATGCCTTGGCGGGTCGGATCGCCCGCAGCGAAGCGGCCGACGATGGCGCCGTCGGCGGGCCAGCGCCACGCGAATGCCGCGTTCGCCGGCGGCGGAGGCGGTTGCGTTGGCGGTCTGGTCGGCGTTGTGACGGGTGGTGGCGTCCTGGGTGGTGGCGTGGGCGGCGTGCCTGTCGGCGGGCGCGTCGCAGGCGGTTTCATGGGGGTACCCGCGACCGGAGGCGGATCGGTGCGTCGCGGCGGATCGGTGCGCCGCGCATCGGGCGGCGTCAGGTGCAGGCGCCGGCCGGGATAGATCGTGTACGGCGGCGGGATGCGGTTCCACATCGCCAGATCCAGCGGGCTGAGGCCGTGCGTGGTCGCGATGCGGTACAGCGTGTCGCCCTTGCTGACCAGCGCGGTGGACCCGGGCTTCGGCGGAGGCACCTGGCGCGTCGCCGGCGGCTTGCCTCGGGCCGGCGTGCGCACGACGGTCGTGCTGGCGCAGGCGGCCAACAGCAACGACACCAGCAGGCAGACGAAGATCCGCAAAGCCGTCCGCGCCGGGCGGCGGGCATCGTCGGGTCGAAGGGTGCGTTGGGTCGTCATTGCCGGCGCGTCAACCGCCGAACCGCTGGAACAGCTCGCGCACCGCCAGACCGCCGCCGCCGATCAGCACGCTGAAGTAGACGATGGTGCCGATGTTCGCCAGATGCCCCAGCAGCACCGCCACGCCATCGCGCTGGATGAAGCCGATCGCGTACAGCAGCAGGGCCAGGGCAGGCAGCGTATTGCTGAAGGGAACCAGGCCGAACGGCGCCATCAGCAGGATCGCGGCCAGGATGAACGCGAGATTGTTGAACGCGTCCACGACGCGTCCATCCACCAGCACGCGCACGCGATGCGGGCGACTGATCTTCTCCAGCCGGCGCACCCACAGCAGTCCAGAGGTCAGCCCCGGGCGCAATTTGTCGGCGGGCAGCGCCTTGCTGCGCAGGCGTGCCGGCAGCCACAGCGGCCGGCCGATCAGCCGGCTGATGCCCACCAGCAGGATCGCCGCACCAAACACGGTGCTGACGCCGGGGATCGACACCGGGATCAGGAAGATCAGGGTCAACAGGATTGTCAGCAGCAGCAGGCCTTCGTCGCTGAACACATCCAGCAGTTCCTGCAGGCTGATGGCGTCCGCCGGCAGGCTGTCGATGATGCGGGCGAGCTGTTCGCCGAGCGAGCCGCTCTGGCTGGTCGCATCGGCATGGGGCGTGTGCGCCATGCCCTCAGTCCACCATGCCGGAGAGCAGTGGCACGAACACCACCGGCGCGAGGTCGATGCGTTCGATATTGCCGTCCGCGTCCTTGCGCAGCTTGACCAGCGACTGTCCGCCGCTGGCGCCGACCGGCGCGATGAGCGTGCCGCCAACCGCGAGTTGTTCGGTCAGCGCGTCGACGAGGGCCGGCGCCGCGGCGGTGACGATGATGGCGTCGAACGGACCGTTTTCCGGCCAGCCGATGCGGCCATCGTCGTGTTTGCTGCGGATATTCAGGCCGAGCGTGCGGAAACGCTTGCGCGCGGTGCGCAGCAGGTCGCCGATGCGTTCGACGGTATGCACTTCCAGCCCCAGCGCCGCCAGGATCGCGGCCTGATAGCCAGAACCGGTGCCGATCTCCAGCACTTTCTTCGGCGCGATGCCGTCCTCGAACAGCGCCTCGGTCATCCGTGCGACCACCCACGGCTGCGAAATCGTCTGACCGTGGCCGATGGGCAGCGCGTTGTCCTCGTAGGCGCGCGCGGCCAGGGCTTCGTCGACGAACAGATGCCGCGGCACCGTGCGGACGGCGTTGAGCACGTTCTCGTTCTGGATCGCGCGGCTGCCGGGCGTGCCTTCGCGCAGGCGCTCGATCAGGCGGTCGCGCACGCGCTGCGAGGTCATTCCCATGCCGATGGCTTCGGGCTGCAGACGCATGCGCGCGGTCATGCCGCGTCTCCGCCGGTGGACGCATTGCCGCCGAGCGCGGCGGCGAGCCCGCCGACCCAGCTCGCGACGTGATCGAGCGCCTGATAGCGGGTCAGATCGACATGGATCGGGGTGATCGAGATGCAGCCGCGACGCACCGCATCGAAATCGGTGCCCGGGCCGGCGTCCTGCTCGGCGCCGGCGGCGCCGATCCACCACCACTGGCGGCCGCGCGGATCTTCCTGCGGCGTGCACGCTTCGGCGCGGTGACGGTTGCCCAGGCGGGTGACCTCGAAACCGGCGATCTCGTGCCACGGCAGATCGGGCACGTTGACGTTGAGGATGGTGTCGGCCGGCAGCGGATCGGCGCGCAGGCGGGCGACGATCTCGACCGCGGCGCGCGCGGCGGTCTCGTAATGAAGGCCTTTGTGATCCACCGTGACCAGCGACACCGCGACCGCGGGCAGGCCGAGAAAACGTCCCTCCATCGCCGCGGCGACGGTGCCGGAATAGATCACGTCGTCGCCGAGGTTCGCGGTGTTGTTGATGCCGGAGACGACGATGTCGGGTTCCTGCTCCAACATGCCGGTAATGGCGACGTGGACGCAGTCGGTGGGCGTGCCGTGGACGCGCCAGGTGGCGTCGTCCTGGCGCACCACACGGATCGGCATGTCGAGGGTCAGCGAATTGCTGGCCCCGGAACGGTCGCGATCGGGGGCGACCACCAGCACCTCGTGCCCGGCTTCGCGCAGACCCGCGGCGAGGACGCGGATGCCGGGGGCGTCGACGCCGTCGTCGTTGCTGACCAGGATGCGCATGGGTTCGGAGATTCGCCTTGTCGCGGAAGAAGTCCCCGCCATGATACCGGAACCCTTTGTCCGATCCGCGGCAACGCGCTCCGTTGCAAGTCCCTGCTAACCTCAATCGCGATGAGCGCCCGCAAAGACCCGCCCGAGGACATCGAGGACGACGCCGACGATGCGGCGCTGTTCCGCGCGGCCATCGGTCCGGTGCGCGAACTGCCGGCGGCGCCGATCGCGCCGCAGAAACCGCGTCCCAGGCCGCAGGCGCGCATGCGCGACCGCGACGAAGCCGATGCGCGCAGCGAATTCCAGCGCGCATTGGACGCAGCGCCGCTGCTGGCCGGCGACGTATCGAGTTATCGCCGCGACAATGTGCCCAAGGGCGTGCTGCAGCGGCTGGCGCGCGGCGAATACGCGGCCCAGGACGAACTGGATCTGCACCACGTCAGTGCCGCCACCGCCGAGGCGATGCTGCGCCGGTTCATGAAGGAATCGTTCGACAACGGCATGGGCTGCGTGCGGGTGATCCATGGCAAGGGCCTGAACTCGCCGGACGGCGTGCCGACGATCAAGAACCTGGTCGATCGCGTGCTGCGTCAGCGCAGCGACGTGCTGGCTTTCCATTCGGCGCCACCCGCGCAGGGCGGCACCGGCGCGGTGCTGGTGCTGGTGGGAAAACCCCGGCCCGCGCAGACCTGACCGGATCCTGCGTCATCTGCATCATGCAGGCGCCATGCAGAAGCGCCGCCGCCCCCAATCACTGCCGATCGACGCGACGCTTCACCGGCTTGTTGACCCAGCGCACGGTCACGCCGCGGCGGCGGGCGACGCTCTGCACGTAGGCCACGTATTCCGCGTTTTCCTCGATGCGCGGCTCATAGGTGGAACCGGGCGCCACCGGCTTGGCATCCGGGACATGGCGGGCGGATCCGTCCGTGGTCCGACAGCCCGGGAGCGACACGGCGGCGGCAAGGACGACAAGCGAACACAGCTTGACGTCCATGGAAGACCACCGGGACGACGACTGCGACGCGCCCGGTGGCTCTGGGAGTGAATCTTGGCGGGCGTTCAATCGGCTTATACGCCTGCGCCGGGAGGGCGGCTTTACGCGGAATGCTTTTCCGATGAACGGTCGAATCAGTGCCCGGCCGCCGTGCCCACCACCGTCCCGAGTTCGGCCAGCACCGTGGTGGCGTAACAGCCGGCCGGCAGCGAAAACCGCAGGCGCAGCACGCCCGGTTCCGGCCAGTCGGAGTCCAGTTCCCCGGGCCGCAGCCGCAGCGCCCGCCGTTCCTGATCCATGCCGGCGGGCTCCAGTCCATCGCGAAGCGCACGAAGATGTTCGTCATCCAGCGTCGCAAGTTCCAGCGCCCGCGCGTCCGCCTGCGTGCGCAGCTCGCCGCGGCCCCACAGCGGACCGCTGGGGTGGATGTCGAACCGCGCCAGTCGCTCCGCCAGTATGTCGCTCCACGGCTCCGGCCCGAACACGCTGCGGCTGCCGTCCAGCACCCAGACTTCGCCGTCCAGGCCGGTGTCCCAACACGACGCCGCGACCCGCGCAGCGAGCACGCGATTGAACAGTTCCGAGCGCGCCGCCGACAGCAGATAACCGCGCTCCTCGCGCGCCACGCGACGGCCGGCGAACATCGAAAGCGCCTTCGACACGTTGTCGCCGCCGCGCCCGAAGCGCTGTTCGCCGAAATAATTGGGCACACCGCGTTCGGCGATCGCATGCAAGCGCGCTTCGATCGCGGGCACATCGCCTTCCACCTCGCGCAGCGTCAGTGCGAAACGATTACCCACAAGCGCGCCGCGCGGAAGTTTGCGCGAATGCCACTGCGCATCGAGCACGCGCAGTTCATCCGATTGCAGATCGTCGATCGCGGGCGCGATCTTCTTCGGAATCCAGACGCTGAAGCGCTGCCGCGTCAGCGCGTGGCGATCCTTGAGCCCTGCATAACCGATCGCCGATTCGGCGACGCCCGCCCAGGCCGCGATGCGCTTGGCCGCGAACGCGGTGTTCATGCCGCGCTTCTCGACCGTCAGCAGCAGGTGTTCGCCCGCGCCGCTGGCCGCGAACGCATCGATCTCATCGACGGCGAAATCTTCAGGCACGCTGCGGATGCGCGCGCTGAGCACCGCATCGCCGTGCGCGCGCGCCGGTACCGTTTCGCTCATGACCGGACCACGTTCATATCCTGACCAGAAGACAGACCGCCTGCGCGGCGATACCTTCGCTGCGCCCGGTGAATCCCAGGGTTTCGGTGGTGGTGGCCTTGACGCTGACCGCGTCGAGTTCGATGCCCAGGTCCAGCGCGATCAGCCGACGCATCGCCTCCGCATGCGGCCCGATCCTGGGCCGTTCGCAGATCACGGTGATGTCGACATTGCCGGCCATCCAGCCGCGATGGCGGATCAGATGATCGCAATGGCGCAGGAACGCGCGGCTGTCGGCGTCTTTCCACTGCGGATCGGACGGCGGGAAATGCCGGCCGATATCGCCCAGCGCCAGCGCGCCGAGCAGCGCGTCGCAGAGCGCATGAAGCACCACATCGCCGTCGCTGTGGGCGACGATGCCGCGATCGTGCGCGATGCGCACGCCGCCCAGCATGACGTGGTCGCCGTCGCCGAAGGCGTGGACGTCGAAGCCTTGGCCGATCCTGATCGACGCGCTCATGCGGATGCACTCAGGCTTGATACGCTCATTCCGATGCGCTTACTTTCCAAGGATCGCGCGCTCGATCCGGGCCGTGTCCGCATGTTTCATCAACTCGGACACGCCGGCCATCACGTTCGGATCCTGCAGCAGCGCGCCCATGGCGGTCTCGCCGAGCCGCTCGAAACTCTTGCCCACCGCATCCGTCCCCGATTTGCGCACCGCCGCGCGGAGCTGCACCGCGCATTTGTCTGCCATCAGCGTCTCGAACACCGCACCGGCATCGCGAACGATCTTTTCGTCTTCCGCAGCGCTGATGTCGGACAGCGGCTTCACGTCGGGATGCCGCGCCAGCATCGCGAAAATCCACTTCACCAGCGCCTGTTTATCGTTATTGGAGACGGAATTCACCAGGCAGTCGCCCAGCGCCTGCTGCGCCTGCGCTGCCTCCTCGGCGGTCGCGGACGGCGGCGCGGGAGGAGCCAGCGGGGCTGCAGAAGAAGACCGCGATTCCGCGGACGCCTGGCCCGCAGCGGCGAGCACACAGGCACTGAAAACGGCGATCTTGATCGAAGTACGTCTCATGTTGCCCTCTGCGTGAAGCGCGCCTGCGCCAGGATGAATTCGAACCGCGCCAGATCCGCCGGCGTGGTGATCTTGAAGTTGTCTTCGCGGCACTCGACCAGCAGCGGGCGCAGACCCTGACGCTCCATCGCCATCGATTCGTCGGTGATGGAAACGCCTGCGCCATGCGCGGCGGCGAGCGCGTGGCTCAGCTGCATGCGCCGGAACAGCTGCGGCGTGAACGCGCGCCACAGGCGTTCGCGCGGTTCGGTGCGGTCGATGCCGCCATCGTCGCCGGCACGCTTGAGCGTGTCGCGCACCGGCGCGGCCAGGATTGCGCCGACCGGATCGCCCATGCCGACTTCAAGCAAGCGGTCCAGATCGCCGTGGGAGAGATTGGGACGCGCGGCATCGTGGACCAGCACGAATTCGTCGGCGCGCACCGATTCGGGCAGCGCATCGAGGCCCGCCAGCACCGAGTCCGCGCGTTCGGCGCCGCCGGTGCAGGTCATCAGCGGTTTGCCCTCGATCGAGACCGTGGCGTGCGCAAAGAAATCGCCCCAGCGATCGTCGTCCCCCGCCAGCACCACCATCACACCGGCGATCGAAGAATGCGCCAGCAGCGCATCGAGGGTGTGGGCGATCAACGGCCGGCCTGCGACGTCGAGATACTGCTTCGGCGTTTCGGCGCCGAAGCGAGTACCGCGGCCGGCGGCCGGCACCACCGCCCAGAGCCTGCCCCGGATTGGATCCGCGGTCATGGCACGTCGCCTTCGTCCAGCGGCGTATCGATCGGCAGCGCATCGAGCGGCGCGGAGGGTTCGACCACGCGATAGAAGGTCTCGCCGGGCTTGATCATCCCCAGCTCGCTACGCGCGCGTTCCTCGGCGGCGGCCTCGCCCGATTTCAGGTTCTCCACTTCCGCCGCCAACTGTTCGTTGCGCTGACGCAGGCCGCGGTTTTCCACGACCTGACGATCGACCTTGTCCTGCAGCCCACCAGCGGCGGACGCGCCGCCCTCGCCGAACCACAGTCTGTACTGCAGCCACACCATCAGCGCCAACAGCAGCAAGGCCAGCAATCGCAGCGTCCGCGTCGCGTCCGTCATCGAGGCCGTATCAATCCCGGCCGAGCGACACGAACGCAGCGCGGCCGGCGTACTTCGCCGCGGCGCCGAGCTGCTGTTCGATGCGCAGCAGCTGGTTGTACTTGGCGACGCGGTCGCTGCGGCACAGCGAGCCGGTCTTGATCTGGGTCGCGGTGGTGGCGACCGCGATGTCGGCGATGGTGGTGTCTTCGGTTTCGCCCGAGCGATGCGAGACGATCGAAGCGTAGTTCGCGGCGTGGGCCATCGCGATGGCTTCCAGCGTTTCGGTCAGCGTGCCGATCTGGTTGACCTTGATCAGGATCGCGTTGGCCACGCCCTTGTCGATGCCTTCGCGGAAGATCTTCGGGTTGGTGACGAACAGATCGTCGCCGACCAGTTGCACCTTGCCGGCGAGGCGATCGGTGAGCAGCTTCCAGCCGGCCCAGTCGTGCTCGGCCATGCCGTCCTCGATGGTGACGATCGGATATTCGCGCGCCCAGTCGGCGAGGAAATCGACGAACTGCTCGCTGGTCAGGCGCTTGCCTTCGCCGGTGAGGTTGTATTTGCCGTTCTCGAAGAATTCGCTGGAGGCCACGTCGAGGCCCAGCAGCACGTCTTCGCCGGCCTTGTAGCCGGCCTTGCCGATGGCTTCGATGATCGTGTCCAGCGCTTCCGAATTGCTGCGCAGGTCCGGCGCGAAGCCGCCCTCGTCGCCGACCGACGTGCTCAGGCCGCGGCCCTTCAGCACCGACTTCAGCGCGTGGAAGATTTCGGTGCCGCAGCGCAGCGCTTCGCTGAAAGAATCGAAACCGACCGGCAGCACCATGAATTCCTGCAGATCGACGTTGTTGTCCGCGTGCGCGCCGCCGTTGATGATGTTCATCATCGGCACCGGCAGGGTCACGTCGCGACTGTCGGCGAGGTATTCCCACAGCGCCTGTTTGCGCGACGCGGCGACCGCGTGCGCGGCGGCCATCGACACGCCCAGCAGCGCGTTCGCGCCCAGCCGGCCCTTGTTCTCGGTGCCGTCGAGATCGATCAGACGCTTGTCCAGGCCGGCCTGATCGGCGGCATCGAAACCTGTCAGCGTCTGCGCGATGGTGCCGTTGACGTTGCCGACGGCTTTCAGCACACCTTTGCCCATGTAGCGGGTCTTGTCGCCATCGCGCAGTTCGACGGCTTCCTTGGTGCCGGTGGAGGCGCCCGACGGCACCATGGCGCGGCCGAAACTGCCGTCGGCGAGCGTGACTTCGGCTTCCAGCGTCGGATTGCCGCGGCTGTCGAGGATTTCGCGGGCGTGGATCTTCGTGATCGTGGTCATGTCTTTATGGGCTTCGATGTCAAAGGGAGGATTCGAGAAAACCGTTGCGCTTGGTCACTTCATCAAGCGCCTGCAGCGTTTCCAGCAGCGCGCGCATCTTGCCCAGCGGCCATGCGTTCGGGCCGTCGGACAGCGCCTTGCTGGGATCGGGGTGCGTTTCCATGAACAAGCCAGCGATGCCGACGGCCACCGCCGCACGCGCCAGCACCGGCACGAACTCGCGCTGGCCGCCGCTGCTGTTGCCCTGCCCGCCCGGCAACTGCACCGAATGGGTGGCGTCGAACACCACCGGACAACCGGTGTCGCGCATCACCGAGAGGCTGCGCATGTCGCTGACCAGATTGTTGTAGCCGAAGCTGGCGCCGCGCTCGCAGACCATGATGTCGTGGTTGCCGGTGGACTTCGCCTTCTCGACGACGGGCTTCATGTCCCACGGCGAGAGGAACTGGCCTTTCTTGATGTTCACCGGTTTTCCTGCGGCGCAGACCTTGCGGATGAAATCGGTCTGGCGCACGAGAAACGCGGGCGTCTGCAGCACGTCGACCACGCTCGCCACTTCGTCCATCGGCGTGTATTCGTGCACATCAGTGAGCACCGGCACGCCGATCTGGCGCTTCACTTCGGCCAGCACGCGCAGGCCCTCCTCCATGCCGGGGCCGCGGAAGCTGGTGCCCGAGGTGCGGTTGGCCTTGTCGAAGCTCGACTTGAAGATGAAGGGAATACCCAGCGCCGAGGTGATCTCTTTCAGCTGTCCGGCGACATCAAGCTGCAGTTGCTCGGACTCGATGACGCAGGGACCGGCGATCAGGAAGAACGGTTGGTCCAGGCCAACGTCGAAGCCACAGAGTTTCATCGGGTCCACTCCTTCCCCCGCATGCGGGGGAAGGTCGGGATGGGGGCCATACGATGCGGGGGCGGCCCCCACCCCAGCCCTCCCCCGCATGCGGGGGAGGGAGATATCTGGAAGCATGTTGCGATCACGCGCTCGCCTCCTTCAACAAACCACCGTTTCGACCTTCATTCGCCTTGTGCTCGCGCGCGGCGCGGATGAAACCGACGAACAGCGGATGGCCCCTGCGCGGTGTGGAGAGAAATTCCGGATGCGCCTGGCACGCGAGGAACCAGGGATGCTGCGCCTGCGGCAACTCCACCATCTCCACCAGGAGGTCGTCCATCGACTTGGCGCTGAAGACCAGCCCGGCGTTTTCCAGCTGGGTGCGGTAGCGATTGTTGAACTCGTAGCGATGGCGATGGCGCTCGCCCACCACATCCTGTCCATACATCGCATGCGCCAGCGTGCCGGGCTTGATCCTTTGCTGCTGCAGCCCAAGCCGCATGGTGCCGCCGAGTTCTGATCCCTCGTCGCGGCGCTCGATGTCGCCGGCCTGGGTGCGCATTCGGTGATCAGGCCGATCACAGGATGCGGCGTGTCGCGATCG
>JANLVT010000091.1:0-79556 GCA_031364125.1 Lysobacterales bacterium
GAATCGCACCGCGCTTGTCATCACGCAGTTGTCGACCAGTCCAATCGACCAATTTCAGGTAGTCACCCGTGCGAATCGGCAGGCAGCGCAACAGCGAGCCCGATATCGGCAACAACGATTGCGTCAACACAGCCGAATCGCCTTTTGCGTGATGGATGCGTTGTTGCGCGCTGGTGTGGTCTGAGTCCTGCAGCCCCGTGGCCATTCCGGCACGGATCGGGTTCAGATCGACATAGGTCATCGCAGCCAACATCGCGCGCGTATCGTCTGGCGCGCGCTTGGGCGGGAACTCAGCGCAACAGAGACCTCGGCCCTGTTCGCTCGCGCGCAGGCGAGCCTACGTGGGCCGAGTCTCTGAGAAAGCGGTCCGGCCGCCAGGGCTGACAGCCCCGATTGAGCGGGCGATACTCGCCGGATGGCCACGCACACAAATCCCACCGACCTCACCCCCCAACCCCTCGACCGCGCCACCGCCCTCCCGGCGCGGTTCTACACCGACCCAGCGACAGTGGCCTTGGACCGGAGGTCGATCTTCGACCGCGGCTGGCAGCTGATCGCGCACGTCTGCCAGTTGCGGAACGCAGGGGACCACGCCGTGGCCGATCTGGGCGGGTTGCCGGTGATCGCAGTGCGCGGGGCGGACGAGGTGATCCGGGTGATGCACAACGTGTGCCGGCATCGGGCCGGGCCGCTGGCGCAGTGCGACGGGCTGGCGGCGAAATCGCTGCGCTGCCGGTATCACGGGTGGACGTACGCGCTCGACGGTCAGTTGCGCAGCGCGACCGAAATGGCCGGGGCGACGGATTTCGATGTGGGCGACATCCGCCTGCCGCAGCTGGCGGTGCGGGTGTGGCAGGGGATGGTGTTCGCGGCGGTGGACGAGGCGCGGGCGCCGCCGTTCGAGGCCTTCGTCGCCGGCATCGACGCGCGCATCGGCGCGGATCGCCAACTCGATACCTACGGCCACCACCACCGCGTGGGTTACGACATCGCCTGCAACTGGAAGGTGTATGTCGACAATTATCTGGAGGGATACCACGTTCCGCACATCCATCCGGAGCTGAACCGGCTGCTGGATTACCGCAGTTACGTGACCGAAACCGCGGCGTGGTATTCGTTCCAGTTCAGCCCGCTGGTGAATACCGATGAAAGCGGGGGCGAGGGCCTCTACGGCAGCGGCGACGCGCTGTATTACTGGCTGTGGCCGAACACGATGCTGAACATCCTGCCCGGGCGGCTGCAGACCAACCGCATCATCCCCAAGGGCGCGGACCGCTGCCGGGTCGAATTCGATTTTTATTACTCGCCCGACGATTCCGACGCCGGCCGCGCGCGCCGCGAGGCGGATCTGTCGTTCAGCGACGTGGTCCAGGACGAGGACATCACCATCTGCGAAGACGTGCAGCGCGGGCTGGCGTCCGGTTCGTACGAGGCCGGCCGCCTCAATCCGCTGCGCGAGAATGCGGTGCACCATTTCCACGAGCTGTTGCGCAGCACGTATCGCGACGCATAATCGGCATTCTTCAGGACGGTCGCCACGGACAGCGCCATCGCCGCCACTCATCGCCCATCACTCAAGACATCGAAGAACATCATGCAGAACACACGACTTTGCATCGCCCTCATGCTGGCGCTGGCAGCGCCGGCGCTGATCGCTTCCGGCCAGACGCTCGCCGCTGCACCGGCTGGACAGGCCGCAGGCGAACCCAGCACGACCGCCCCCGCGCCGGCCCTTCACTGGCGCGCGGCCGCCTATCCGGCCGCGAACGTCGCGAAGCTGCAGTACGGCGAAATGGCCACGTCGCGCCTGCTCGACCTGCAGCGCAAGAACCAGGCGCCGGGTCTCAAGGCCACCCAGATCGGCATCGGCCGCGAAGCGGCCCAGGAAGGCCTGCAGCGCCGGCTGTCGGCGCTGACCTGGCGGCCCGTAGCCGGCGGCTTCGTCGCCAGGGTCGAAATCCGTTCCATGGACGCGCTTGCGCTGCGCGTAGGTCTGGACGTGAGCGGCCTGGACAGCCGCGCCGAACTGCGCTTCGGCGGTTCTGCGCGTCCGTCGGAAGTGGTCGCGAAGATGACCGGTGAGGAGGCAAAGCGCCTGCCGGGTTCCAACGGCCTGTTCTGGACGCCGAATACCGACGGCGACACCCAGATCATCGAGATTTTCCGTCCGCGCGGCGTGCCTGCGTTCGCGGTGCGGCTGGAGGCCCCCGTGCTGTCGCACCTCATCGCCGACAGCCGCAACACCTACAAGATCATCGAGAAGATCGGCGAATCCGGCTCCTGCAATGTCGACACCGTCTGCCGCGTCAACGAATTGGGCCAGGCCTTCGTCAACGCCAGGAACGCCGTCGCGCACATGCGCTTCGTCATCGGTTCCAGCACCTACATCTGCACCGGCACGCTGTTGGCCGATACCGTGCCGGTGACGCAGATCCCGTACTTCCATGCCGCGAACCACTGTTTTTCCAGCAATACCAACGCGGCGCCGGTGCCCAGCCAGATGCAGACGGTCGCCAACACCCTGAACACCATCTGGAATTACGATGCGACCGCCTGCGGCAATCTCACCTCCGCAGCCACCACCCAGATCAGCGGCGGCGCGACCTATCTGTATTCGAATCACCTCACCGACGGCATGCTGGTGCGCCTGAACAACGCGCCGCCCGCGAACGCCTACTTCGCAGGCTGGAATGCGGCACCGATCGCCGACGGCAGCAGCGTGCTGGCGATCCATCATCCGCGCGGAGACTCGAAGAAAGTGTCCGGCGGCCAAGCCATCACCAAGGACGGCGACAACATCACCGTGGGCTGGTTTGCTGGCACCACGGAAGGCGGCAGCAGCGGCTCGGGCCTGTTCACCCTCGGGCCGCGCGGTTATGTGCTGCGCGGCGGGCTGTACGGCGGCAGCGCGTCCTGCAGCAATACCGGCTCGCTGGCCAATACGCAGAATCGCGACTACTACTCGCGACTCGATGTGGATTTCGCAAGCATGAAGACGTATCTCGAACCGCAGCCCGAAGCCGCGGAGGGCGCGCGTCCGATCGTGCGGCCGAGGGCGGCAGCCAAACCGTCGTCCGCACCTGCTGCATCGGCACCTGCCGGCACGGGACGAATCGGCACCGCCGACCGGAGTGATTCGCGGCTCCGCAGGTGACCCCAGCGCCGCGGCCGCTCGGCCTGTGGTCGGCCATCGCGCTGGTCGCGGGCAGCATGGTCGGCAGCGGCGTGTTCCTGCTGCCAGCGTCGCTGGCGCCGTATGGCTGGTTGAGTCTCTACGGTTGGGCGATCACGCTCTGCGGCGCATTACTGCTCGCACTGACGTTCTCGCGGTTGGCCGCGCGCGGCGCGCAGGCCGGAGGGCCTTACGCCTACGCGCGCGAGGCCTTCGGCGACACCACCGGTTTCGTCATCGCGTGGAGCTACTGGATTTCGATCTGGTGCGCGAACGCGGCGATCGCGGTGGCGTTCGCCGGCAGTCTCGGCAGTCTGTTTCCCGGACTCGTGGCCACGCCGTTCCGCGGCGCGGCCTGCGCGCTGGCGGCGCTGTGGATCTGCGCCGCGATCAATCTGATCGGTATCCGCGAAGCCGGGCGCCTGCAGATCGTCACCACCGTGTTGAAGCTGCTGCCGCTGCTGCTGTTCGGCGGCATCGCGATCTGGTGGCTCGACAGCTCTCTGCTCGCTGGCGAAGCGGAGGCGATCGCCGCGGCTGCGGAGGCCGACGCGCCCGCGACGCGCCTGGGCGCGCTGCACATGACCGTCGCGCTGACTTTGTGGGCCTTCCTCGGGCTGGAAGCCGCCACCGTGCCCGCCGGCGCGATCCACGACGCCGAACGCACGATTCCACGCGCGACGCTCATCGGCACCCTGCTCGCCGGCATCGCCACGATCCTCGCCTGCACCGCGGTGCTGGGTCTGGTGCCGCCCGAAGTCGCGATGACCTCCACCGCGCCCATGGCCGACGCCGCGAAAGCGCTGTGGGGCCCGGCCGCAGGCATCGGCATCGCGATGGTCGCGGCGATCTCCTGCTTCGGCGCGCTCAACGGCTGGGTATTGCTGTCGGCGCAGTTACCGATGGCGGCCGCGAACGACGGCCTGTTTCCGAAAGCGTTCGCCGCGCTTGATGCACAGGGCACGCCGCGCGTCGGCGTGCTCGCGAGCACCGTATTGGCGAGCCTGCTGGTGATCGCGAATTACACCGATTCGCTGGTGAAGGTCTTCACGTTCTCGATCCTGCTGTCCACCGCCGCCACGCTGCTGCCGTACGTCTTCAGCAGCGCGGCGTGGCTGAAACTCGGCAGCCACGGCGGCGTGGTCGCGGCACTGGCTTTGCTTTACAGCGCGTATGCGCTGATCGGCACCGGCGCCAATGCGCTGGCTTGGGGGGCGGTGCTGGTGATCGCGGGATTGCCGCTGCGTTGGTTGTGGAAACGCGACAAAAACCGGTGATCCGACGTGTAGGTCGGGCTCAAGCCCGACATTGCGACGTGTCCGATTGTTCCGAGCATTGATCGAAGTTGTTTCGATCACTCTGCAGTGCGACCGGAAGTGTCGCAACGTCGGGCTTGAGCCCGACCTACAGCGCCAACTCCGGATCAAGTCCGATGCAAGCCCTACAACGCCGGTGACTCCACGGGCATCGATTCGGACTCCGGTTCCGGCGGCAGCCGCGTATGCGTGATTTCCCACCACCAGAACAGGAAACCGACCAGCGTGCAAAACGCGGCGCCAAATGCAAGCCATCGCGTGTCGTGGCTGAGCAGCGGCGAGAACACGCCGGCGACGGTCGATTGCAGGATCAGGCTGGTGAAGGCCTGCAGCGACGACGCCGCGCCGCGCTGGCGCGGGTACATGTCGAGGATCGCGAGGGTGAGGATCGGGAACACCAGCGCAATGCCCAGGGCGTTGATCGCCATCGGCACCACTGCCCACGGCATCGACGGCTGCGGCACCCACAGGTTGTAGGCGATGTTGATCACCGCGGCGAACCCGCAGATCGCGAAGCCCGTGCCCGCCAGCCGCGTGCCGCTGACCCGTCCCGCCGCGCGGCCGGACAGGAACGATCCGATCACCATGCCGGCGATCGTCGGCACGAAGAACCAGCCGAACTGATCCTGCTCCAGTTTCAGGTGATCCAGCACGAACGCCGGCGCCGACGCGATGTAGAGGAACAGCGCCGCGAAATTGAAGCCGCCGGCCACGGCGAAACGCTGGAAGCGACCGTTGAGCAGGATATATGCGTGATTGCGCAGCAATTGTTTCGGCGACGGCCGGAACCGCGCCTCCGGTGGATGCGTTTCCGGCAGCGCGATCCAGGTGGCAGTCAACAGCAGCACAGCGAACAGGACGAGGAACCAGAAGATCGCCGGCCAGCGCTCCCAGCCCAGGATCCAGCCGCCGATGATCGGCGCCACCGCCGGCGCGATGCCGAAAATCATCGACACCTGACTCATCAGTTTCTGCGCGTACTGGCCCTGGTACACATCGCGGATCACCGCGCGACCGACGATCAGGCCCACGCCCGCGGACATGCCCTGCAGCGCGCGGAACGCCAGCAGCGTCGGCAGACTGGTGGCCAGGGCGCAGCCGATGGACGCCAGCGCGAACACCGTCAGGCCGCCGAGGATCACCCGGCGCCGGCCGATGGCATCCGACAATGGCCCGTGCACCAGGCTCATCAAGGCATAGGCGAACAGATACGCGCTGATCGTCTGCTGCAGCGCCACCTTGTCGGCCGCGAACTGTTCGCCGATCTGCGGGAACGCCGGGAACATGGTGTCGATCGAAAACGGCCCGATCATCGCCAGTCCGCCGAGCATCAGCGCCAGCCGTGCGCGCGAGGGCGTCGTCGTCATGGCGCCGTCTCCGGATCGGTCGCGCGATCGGCCGCCACCGTCGCCGTGGCGGGCCGGAAAGTCTGTCGTGATCGGGATTCCGCCCGTGATGTCGAGCCGCGCGATGCATTCATCGCGCCATGGTAACGCGACCCCGGACACGCCCGTTCCGACGCTGGCCCGGATCGGGCAGGCGCGGCTGAGCGGCGCCCGTTATACTGCGCCGGCACGGTGGGAGAAGCGGCCCGGGTCATCGCGGTCGCTGCCGAAGGCGCAATTCGCCCGGAATCGCTCAGGCCTGATACCGCCGCGTGTACAGCACTCTGGAGAGATCGGCCGCCCATCGCAGACATGCCGGGCCGCGTCGGCGCCGAAGGGGCAAGATCGCAGGACGATGGACCACTGTCCCGGCGATTCAAACTCTCAGGCAGAAGGACAGAGGGGTGAGCGGGGTTTCTGGCGACGCGAGTCGCGAACCCGCGAACGTTCGCCGGCCATGGCCGGTGGGCGTGAACGCCCCTCCCTCCGCCAGACGACGCCCCCCATGTCCAAGACTCCCGTGTTCACGACTCAGACGTCCCGCGCTTCGCTGCGCGATCTCGAACATCATTCCGCCTTCCTCGAACGCCACATCGGCCCCAACGACGCCGAGATCGATCACATGCTGCGCGCGATCGGCCACGACTCGCTGGACGCGCTGACCGACGCCATCGTGCCGGCGAGCATCAAGTCGGCCGCGCCGCTGGCGCTGCCCGAGGCGATCACCGAAGTCGAAGCGCTGGCCAAGATCCGCGCCATCGCCGACAAGAACCAGGTGTTCCGCAGCTTCATCGGCCAGGGTTATTACGGCACCCACACGCCGAACGTCATCCTGCGCAACATCCTCGAAAACCCGGCGTGGTACACGGCCTACACGCCGTACCAGGCCGAGATCTCGCAGGGCCGAATGGAAGCGCTGATCAACTTCCAGACCATGTGCGCCGACCTCACCGGCATGGAGATCGCCAACGCATCGCTGCTGGACGAAGGCACCGCCGCCGCCGAAGCGATGACCCTCGCGAAACGTTCGGCCAAGTCGAAGTCGAATCTGTTCTTCGTGTCCAACGGTGTGCATCCGCAAACCATCGAAGTGCTGCGCACCCGCGCCGAACCGATGGGCATCGAACTGCTGATCGGCGACGACGCCGACGCGCATACCGCCGACTGTTTCGGCGTGCTGCTGCAATACCCCGACACCTTCGGCGGCATCGGCGATTACAAGGCCCTCGCCGACGCCGTGCATGCGCGCAACGGTCTGGTCGCCGTCGCGACCGATCTGCTCGCGCTGACCCTGATCGCCGCGCCCGGCGAATGGGGCGCCGATATCGTCGTCGGCAACAGCCAGCGCTTCGGCGTGCCGTTCGGCTTCGGCGGCCCGCACGCCGCGTTCATGGCCTGTCGCGACGCCTACAAGCGCAGCATGCCGGGCCGCCTGATCGGCGTGTCCATCGATGCCGAAGGCAAGCCCGCGTACCGTCTGACGCTGCAGACCCGCGAGCAGCACATCCGCCGCGAGAAGGCCACGTCGAACATCTGCACCGCGCAGGTGCTGCTGGCGGTGATGGCCAGCATGTACGCCGTCTATCACGGCGCCGAAGGCCTGATCCGCATCGCCCGCCGCACTCATCGCCTGACCGCAATCCTCGCCGCCGCGCTGCGCAAGGCCGGCATTGCGGTCGGCAGCGATTTCTTCGATACGCTGCACATCACCGTCATCGACGCCGCCGCGATCCACGTCAAGGCGAAAGCCGCGCAGTTCAATCTGCGTTCGATCGATGCGCACAGCGTCGGCATCAGCCTCGACGAAACCACCACCCGCGAGGACGTGGCTACGCTTGCGGCGCTGTTCGGCGCCGACGCCGGCGACATCGACGCGCTGGATGCAAGCACAGCAGACGCCCTGCCCGCGTCGCTGCTGCGCACCTCGGAGTTCATGTCGCATCCGGTGTTCAACACCCACCACAGCGAGCACGAACTGCTGCGCTACATGCGCGCGCTGGCGGACAAGGATCTGGCGATGGACCGGACCATGATCCCGCTGGGCAGTTGCACCATGAAACTCAACGCCACCGCCGAGATGATCCCGGTGACGTGGCCGGAGTTCGGCAACCTGCATCCGCTGGCGCCGGCCGAACAGACCGCCGGCTATACGCAACTGATCGACGAACTGGAAGCGATGCTGGTGGAATGCACCGGCTACGACGCGGTGAGCCTGCAGCCGAACTCCGGCGCGCAGGGCGAATACGCCGGCCTGCTCGCGATCCGCGCCTATCACCAGTCGCGCGGCGACGCGCATCGCGACATCTGTCTGATCCCGGAATCCGCGCACGGCACCAATCCGGCCTCGGCGCAGATGTGCGGCATGACCGTGGTCGTCACCAAGTGCGACGGCAACGGCAACGTCGATCTGGACGACATCCGCCGCAACGCCGAGAAATACAGCGACCGCCTCGCCGCGCTGATGATCACCTACCCGTCCACGCACGGTGTGTTCGAGGAAGACATCGTCGCGATCTGCGACACCATCCACGCGCACGGCGGCCAGGTGTACACCGATGGCGCCAACATGAACGCGCTGGTCGGCGTGGCCAAGCCCGGCAAGTGGGGCTCGGACGTCTCGCACCTCAACCTGCACAAGACCTTCTGCATCCCGCACGGCGGCGGCGGCCCGGGCGTTGGCCCGTGCGCGGTGAAAGCGCATCTCGCGCCGTTCCTGCCCTCCGTTTATTCCCCTACCGCGCATGCGGGAGAGGACCAAGGTGGGGGCGCACCGCGCGTCGGCATGGTGTCCGCCGCATCGTTCGGCAGCGCCAGCATCCTGCCGATCAGCTGGATGTACATCACCATGATGGGCACCCAGGGCCTGCGCAAGGCGACGCAAGTCGCCCTGCTCAACGCCAACTACCTCGCGAAGCGCCTCGCCCCGCATTACGACACGCTCTACACCGGCCGCAACGGTCTGGTCGCGCACGAATGCATCCTCGACCTGCGTCCGCTGAAGGACAGCACCGGCATCAGCGCCGAAGACGTGGCCAAGCGCCTGATCGACTTCGGCTTCCACGCCCCGACCCTGAGTTTCCCGGTCGCCGGCACGCTGATGGTGGAACCCACCGAGAGCGAATCTCAGCACGAACTCGACCGTTTCATCGACGCGATGATCCAGATCCGCGACGAGATCCGCGCGATCGAAGACGGCCGCCTCGACCGCGAGGACAACCCGCTCAAGCACGCGCCGCATACCGCGACCGCGGTCGCCGGCAGCGAGTGGACCCACGCCTACCCGCGCGAACTGGCCGCATTCCCGCTGCCGACGCTCAGGCTGCAGAAATACTGGCCGCCTGTGGCGCGCGTCGACAACGTCTACGGCGACAAGAACGTGATGTGCGCGTGCATTCCGGTGGATGCGTATAAGGACGAAGTCGAAGCCTGATCCGCAGCCGATCGGTCACAAAAACACGGCGGGGAAACCCGCCGTGTTCATGTCGCAAGCGGCCGGGTTTACATTTCGTCCGGGCCGGGCTCAGGCTCGGGCTGGGCTTCCACGATCGGAAGACATTTGGTGCACGAGAACCACAGTCCCTGCGCAATCGTATACGTACTGCTTGCGAAGTTGCTTGGCGCGTACTGACTCGCATAGACCTCACCTGCACCAGGAATCCCGTACGTCGGCCCGGACCAGCCCGCATAACGTTGGCAAGCCTGGTGGGAGGCATGGACACCGACGTAATAATCGGGCGTTCCCACAACTGGAGGCACGCCATTGGCGATCCACCAGTTGTTCAACTGCAATGGGCTCAGATATTGGTTAGTAGCGACCTGCCTGATCGTGCCTTTCCAGCACCAAGGCACGGCATGGGCAGTTGAAACAAACCCGAATGACAACAACATCGATATCAAGAAACGCTTCATCTGTTACTCCTTAGGGTGATGATTCCGTGGAACTCTAATGGCACTGCCATTGCGGCAGAGCTGCTCGAATTACAGTCCGCGCATGCGTATGCAACAGGCCTGACACCCTCACTGACATACTCGTAAATGCCGCAAAGCCGCCGCAGCCCATGCAAGACAAATCATTCAAGCGCGCATCGCATGCGCCGGCAGCGAGTGTATCCATGCTTACCCGCGCGAACTGGCCGCATTCCCGCAGCCGATGCTCAGGGTGCAGAAATACTGACCGCCGGTCGCTCGCGTCGACAACGTCTACGGCGACAAGCACGTGATGTGTGCGTGCATCCCGGTGGATGCGTACAAGGAAAACGTCGAGACCTGAGTCAGGTATCACACAAAAAACGGCGGAATTCCCGCCTTTTTTTAATCCGCAGGATGCCGCTGCGTTCACGCCGAAAACGTCATGCGTCGCAGCGATGCTCAGCCATCGAATGGAGAACGCAGACCCGCGTCGAAGCCGAAGCCGTCGCCGATCGTCTCGATGCACGGCAGTGCGCGCTTCGGCACCCGCGCGGTCCTGCGCACCGGCGGCGCATCCTCCTGGTAATTCTCCTTCGAGAACACCGCCTTGCCGGTGAGGTAGTTGATGCTAGTCGACGCGGCTTCGAGACTGGCTCGGTGCACAGACGATGTGTCGTAGCCGATCAGCCGGAAACATCCCTCCCGATAACGGAAGGTCAGCGAAGTATTGCCGGTGTACCAACTTCCGGCGCTGGCCCAGAGCTGCAATCTGACCGTAAAAGCACCACGCTCGATAGAGATGGCTTCACCGGCATCGAGATAGTCGTCCATGACCGGATTCTCGGCACGCGGGATCAGCGCGTGATCCTCCAGCGCCCGCCGGTAGCCGTCGTCGGTGGCGAAGGCCACCATCAGCATCCGCGGATTGGTGTCGAATTCGGGTGGGCCCAGTCCGTCGTTCTTCACGATATTGGCCGGGTCGTTCATGCGCAGTACCAGCAGCAGATCGTCGCGACGATCGCGATTGAGATCACCGCGGGCATCGAACTCCAATCGCCAGCCCGGCGGCACGAACACTGCTGCAGTCGCGCCTACCTCAGGCAACAGCGGATAGTCCACCGGCGGGATGATCATCTCGTCCGCCCGGGCAGAGGCGCAGACGCCGCACGCGAGCGCAAAGCAGAGCAGATTTCGTTTCATGCGGTGCTCCCGGCGAACCGACGCGAAGCCGTATTCTGGCACGCGGCTTCAACTCCGTCGCCACACCAGCATGCAGTTGTTCGCCGGCATCGCAATATCGGCAACCAAGCGCAGGCCGACGGTTTCGGCCAGGGCGTTCACCGCCTCGAAATCGCGGATGCCCGAACGCGGATCGCGCGCTTTCAGCGACGCATCGAACTCGCGATTGCTGTCGCTGCTGAACGCGCCGCCGCGATTGAACGGGCCGTAGACCGCAAGCACCGCATCATCGGCGAGCGCCGTCGCCAGCCCGGAGAAGCAGGCCTGCACTTCGGGCCAACCCATGATGTGCAGGGTGTTGGCCGTGAACACCGCGTCGTAACGACGCGACGGCGGCGGCACGAAGCCGGGTACCGGTTCCAGCACCGCCTGCAGTGCGAACGGCAGTGGCGTATCCGGCAACGCGGCTTCGTCGAGCCACAGACGAATGCCCGGCAGATGATCGACATGATCCGAACACTGCCAGCGCAGCCACGGCATTGCGGCTGCGAAATGCACCGCGTGCTGCCCGGTACCGCTACCGATCTCCAGCACATCGCGACGATCTGCAAAGTGTTCGCGCAATACCGACAGGATTGGATCGCGGTTGCGTTCGCAGCTGGGGGAATGGGGTTTTGGCGGCATCGTGACATTCGTCGATAGCGTAGGCGCCAGCATGGTCAGGCCGCGATGGATTGCTGATAGACCAGCCAGCCCAATACGATCACGGTTGCCCAGAAAACCAGACCAACCAGAGTACAGGCCGTTTCACTGGGCTCGGACTTCGGCCGGACCGTCCGAAGGATCACGTGACCCGCTCCCTGGATCAACAACTCCACCACCACCTCGAACAGAAGTCTTCCAATGAAACGGAATACCCCGCCGAGCGCCTCACCAGCAATGTCTCCAAGCGGCATGAGCAGGTTCCCGGCAGCGCGACTACATCGTATGCGTAGCTTTATCCGAATTGAGGATGCCCGCGAGGATCGCTTCGATCTTGTTCTTCACCGCTTCGCCTTCGGGGGTGTCGGCAAACTGCACGCCGATGCCGGCGACGCGGTTGCCCTGGGCGCCGGACGGCGTGACCCACGCGACCTTGCCGGCGACGGGCAGACGTTCGGCGGATTCGGGCAGGGTCATCAGCAGGAAGACTTCGTCGCCGATGAAATAGCGCTTGGGGGTAGGCACGAACACGCCGCCCTGTTTGATGTAGGGCATGTACGCCTGGAACAGGGCGTTCTTGTCCTTCACCGCCAGGGAAAGAATGCCCTGACGGGCGCCGCCTGCCGCTTTCACGTTCATCGTCTTACTCCAGAAGCTTTCTGAGACGCCCCGCCTGCCGGCTTGCCCGGGCCACGCCACTGCGCGAGCAGTTCGGCCAGGGCCAGGTCGGTGCGGACCGTGGTCCGCAGCAGGTCGCGGGTGCGGTTGGCCGCATCGAACCAAGTTGCGAGGGTGCGGATTCTGATCGGATCGGTCAAGCGCCCGGCTTCGGCGAGGGCCAGATCGGCGGCGTGGCGCAGACGCTGGTCGAGGTCTTCGGCGTCGGCCCAGCGTTTCGCGGTTTCCAGCACGGAACTTTCGCCGCGGCCGATGGCCTGCAGGTCGGCGGCGATGTCGCGGCGCAGGTCCAGGCCACCGTCGCGCAGCCAGCGGTCGGCCAGGCCGGGATGGCCACGGGCGGCGGCGAGGGCTTCCTGCGCGATGGCATCGGCGTGGCCCTGCGCCAGCAGCCAGGCCAGGGCTTCGTTGGCCGGCGGCAGGCGGAATTCGATCCGCTGGCAGCGGCTGCGGATGGTCGCCGGCAGGCGCGCGGGCTGGGCGCTGATCAGCCACAGATAGCGGCCGGGCTGCGGCTCTTCCAGAGTTTTCAGCAGCGCATTGCAGGCGGCGTGGTTGATGGCATCGGCGGGATCCAGAATCACGATCTGCGCGCCGCCGTACTGCGGGGTGAGCGCAAGTTTTTCGGAGATCTGGCGGATCTGTTCGATCACCAGTTCGGTGCGCAGCCGCGGCGGACGGGCCTTGTCGTTCCATTCGTAGCCGACGAAGGTCAGATCGGGATGGCCGGAGTGGCCGAACGGATGGGCGAGACGACCGTCGGGGCGCAGTTCGGGCGATTCGCGCTGGTAGCGGTTCTCGAACAGCTGGCAGCTGCGGCAGTGGCCGCAGGGCTCGCCCGAGCCGTCGCGCCGGGTACAGAGCATGCGCTGGGCCAGACGCTCCGCAAGCAGGCGCTTGCCCAGCTGCGTCGGGCCGCAGAACAGCAGGCCATGGCCGAGGCGACCGCTGTCGAGCGCAGCAGTGGTCTGCGCGTACATGCGCTGCTGCCAGGGCGCGAACGCGGGCAGTTGGAGGCTCATGCGTGCGGCTTCATGCAGGCAATCTCATGCGTGCGGGCTCATGCGAACCCGCCGCGCGCGATGAACATGCGCAGGATGGCGACGCCGTCGGCGGCGACTTCCGATGCGCTCTGGGTGGCGTCGATCACGCGCACGCGGTCGGGCGCGGCGCGTGCACGGTCGAGGAAGGCGCGGCGCACATTCTCGAAGAAATCGTCGCGCTCGCGTTCGATGCGGTCCGGGCCCTGGCCACCGAATGCCAGATCGCGGCCGCGGGTGCGTTCGCGGCCCTGGGCGACGCCGAGATCCAGCAACAGCGTCAGGCCAGGCTGGAGGCCGACCACGCGCTGTTCGAGTTCGGCGATGAACGCGGGATCGATGCCGCGGCCGCCGCCCTGGTAGGCATAGCTGGAATCCGTGAAGCGGTCGCTGATCACCCAGGCGCCGCGTTCCAGCGCCGGGCGGATGGTCTCGCGCACGTGCTGCGCGCGCGCGGCGAACATCAGCAGCAGTTCGGTTTCGGCGGTGGGCGGTTCGTGCTGCACGCCATCGACGGCCACGTTGAGCAGCAGATCGCGGATCTGTTCGGCCAGCGGCGTACCGCCGGGCTCGCGCGTGGACACGACGTCATGTCCGGCCTGCTGCAGGGCATCGCGCAGCGCGTTGAGCACGGTAGTCTTGCCCGCGCCCTCGCCGCCCTCCAGCGAAACGAAATGCGGGTGGCATGCGAGGCGGTTCGCAGCGGCGGCGACATCAGTCATTGCGCGCGCGCCTGGGGTTCGGCGGCGGCCCGCTCCGCAGCGCGCTGTTCGCGGTAGCGCTTGACGTATTCCACCACCGCGACCTGATGCTCGGCGTAGGTCTTCGAGAACACATGGCGGCCGCTGCCGTCGCCCACGGCGACGAAGAACAACGCGTCGCCTGCCGCCGGATGCGCGGTGGCCTGCAGCGCGTCGCGGCCGGGCATGGCGATGGGCGTGGGCGGCAAACCGTCGCGGGTATAGGTGTTGTAGGGCGTGTCGGTGCGCAGATCGGTCCTGCGGATGTTGCCGGTGTAAGCGCTGCCCATGCCGTAGATGACCGTGGGATCGGTTTCCAGCCGCATCGGTATTTTCAGGCGGCGCAGGAACAGGCCGGCGATCTGCGGGCGTTCGCTGGCGATGCCGGTTTCCTTCTCGACGATCGACGCCAGGATCAGCATCTCGTACGGCGTTTTGAGCGGCAGATCCTTGTCGCGGCCGGCCCAGGCTTCGGCCAGCGCCTTCTCCGTCGCCGTGGCCGCGCGCTTGAGCACGTCGAGGTCGCTGTCGTTGCGGGTGTAGAGATAAGTCTCTGGCAGGAAGCGGCCTTCCGGGTGCTGCGCGCCCAGGCCGAGCGCGCGCATCAGCGCCGCATTGTCGAGATCGGCGGTCTTCTGCTGCAGCGGCGTGGCTTTCGCCAGCGCCGCGCGCAGTTCGCGGATGTTCCAGCCTTCGACGATGGTGAAGCGATAGTTCATGACCTTGCCGTCGCGCATCCGCTTCAACAGATCTCGCGGGGTCATGCCAGGTTCCAGCGCGTATTCGCCGATCTGGATCTTGCCCGCGGCGCCCATCTGTTTGGCCAGCGCGCGCCATTCGAGGTCGCGGGTCTCGATGCCGAGTTCGCCCAGTTTGCGCAGCACTTTCGGCAGCGAATCGCCGGGCGCGACGATCACGCTGTCGCCCGGTTCGATCCCGGCGATAGCGGCATCGGCGAAACCGAGGAAGCGCTGATACGCCACGATGCCGATCGCGCCCGCAGCGACCACGACCAGCGTCAGGAACAGCAGCGCGAGCATGCCGAGACGGGATTTTTTCCTTGGCGCTGGACTCACGGAGCGTCCTCGTTGTGGGCGACGTTATTCGGGATATTGCAGAAGGCTGGATGCGCCGCGGCGAGCCGCCTGCGCGCCTCGACGACCGCGGGGTGCGGCGACCACGCGCGGTCGCCCAGCCGAGCCACCGGCAGGATACCGCGCACCGCATTGCTCAGAACCACCGCATCGGCGGTTTCCACATCGTTCCTGCTCAAGCGGCGCTCACCGGCGGCGAAGGCGCGCAGCGCCCAGCTGCGGCAGACCCCGGCGATGCCGCAGTGGTTCAGTGGCGGCGTCCACCAGCGGCCTTCGCGCAGCACGAACAGGTTCGCGGCGGTCGCGGCGATCACGTCGCCCTCGGTGTCCAGCATCAGACCTTCGTCGATGCCCGGGTCGCACCACTCGGCGCGGGCCATGATCTGTTCCAGCCGATTGCAGTGTTTGAGCCCCGCCAACAGCGGCTGCCGCGCCAGGCGCGTCTCGCACCAGCGCAGCACCAGGCCGCCGGGCCTCGGCGGCGGCGGCAGTGTGGAGACCGCCAGCATCCACACAGGCGGCGCGTCCGGCGCCGGCGCGTAGGCGCGCCCGCCGCTGCCGCGGGTGATGACGAGTTTCACCACCGCGTCGCGATGCAGCGACAACCAATCGTGCAATTCGGTGTCGATGCGTTCGGCCGACGGCAGCGCGATCCGCAGCCGCGCCGCGCCCAGCACCAGCCGGGCGCGATGGCCCGGCCACCACGGGATGACGCCGCCGAACGCGCGCATGGTCTCGAACACGCCGTCGCCGTACGCGAAACCGCGACCGGCGGCGAGCACGCTGTCTCCGCCCTCGGCCACGCGTTCTTCGCCGACGAACAGACGCGCGTTCACGACTCGGCTCCCAGCGCCTTGAGGAGGCCGCGGGCCTTGGCCCGGGTTTCGTCGAGTTCGCGCTGCGGGTCGGAGTCGGCGACGATGCCGGCGCCGGTGCGGAAACGCAGCCGGCTTCCGTCCGCCGCGCGTCCGTCGCGCCTGTCCGTTTCGACTTCCGCGCTGCGGATCAGGATGTTGAGATCGAGATCGCCATCGCGATTGAGCCAGCCGAACGCACCGGTGTAGGCACCGCGACCGGTGCCTTCCAGCTCGGCGATGATCTGCATGCAGCGCACTTTAGGGCAGCCGGTGATCGTGCCGCCGGGAAACACGGCACGGATGGTGTCGCCGGGCGTCGCGTCGTCGCGCAGCCGGCCGCGCACGTTGCTGACGATGTGATGCACGTGCGAGTAACTTTCGACCGTCATCAACTCATCGACTTCGACGCTGCCCGGCGTGCAGATGCGACCGAGGTCGTTGCGTTCGAGGTCGATCAGCATCACGTGTTCGGCGCGTTCCTTCGGATGACCGACCAGTTCTCGAATCCGCGCCGCGTCGTCGTCGCCGTCGAAGCGCGGGCGGGTGCCGGCGATCGGCCGGGTTTCGACCACGTCGCCGCGCACCGACACCAGTCGTTCGGGCGAAGAACTCACGACTGCCCACGATGTGGTGGTGTCGCCGGTCACGGTCTCGCCGGTGAACAGGCCCGCGAACGGCGCCGGGCTCGCTGCGCGCAGCCGCGCGTACAGCAGCGCGGGTTCGAGCGGCTGCGCGAAGCGCGCGCGCCACGCACGCGAGAGATTCACCTGGAACACGTCGCCGGCCGCGAGGTAATCGAGAATGCGCGACACGCCGTCGGTGAACGCGCCGGGCGCATCGTCTTCCAGCGACTGCGGCGGCTGCCATGCGGGCAGCGGTGCGGGATCCTGCGTGTCCAGATCGGCGAGGATGCGGTCCAGCATCGCTTCCGCGCCGATTTCGGCCACCGCGAAACATTCGCCGGTCGCGTGATCGCGGAGCACCCCCGCAGGGCAGCGCATCGCCAGCGCCACCGGCAATGCGCCGTCGGCCTGCGGCAGACGCAGCACCGGCTCCACCTGCGCGGCGAATTCGTAGCCGAAATACAGCGCCCAGCCGCCGCGGAACGGCCAGCGCGGCTCTTCGCGCGACGTGCGCAGCGCGCGCCAGCGCGCGTCGAGCACCGCGAGGAAATCGTCGCCGACATCATCGCCGTCGCTGCTGTCGTGGTCGCGGAAGCGGACGCGGCCGTCCGGATCGAGGCGCAGGCTTTCGCCGCTGGCGACCAGCAGCAGATCCCAGCGCCCCTGCGCATGGCCCGCATGCAGCGACGACGATGTGGATTGCAGCAACAGCGGATAGCGCGCGGGCGCATGGCGATGCAGGCGCAGCAGATCGCTGTCCGCAGGCAGCGCGCGGGTGACGATCATGTTCGAAGCCCAGTGAAGCGGATCAGGGACGCGTGGCGCGGATCAAAGACGACCGAATACCAGCGTCCCGTTGGTGCCGCCGAAACCGAAACCGTTCGACACCGCGATGTCGATCTTCTTCTCGCGCGCGACGTTCGGCACGTAGTCGAGATCGCAGCCCTCGCCCGGTGTTTCGAGATTGATCGTCGGCGGGATGATGCCGGTATGCAGCGCCATGATCGAGAAGATCGCCTCCACGCCGCCGGCCGCGCCAAGCAGATGTCCGGTCATCGATTTGGTCGACGACACCATCGTCTTGTACGCGTGGTCGCCGAGCGCGCGTTTGATCGCGCGGGTCTCGGCGACATCGCCGAGCGGCGTCGACGTGCCGTGCGCGTTGAAATATTCGACCTGATCGGCGTTGATGCCCGCGTCGCGGAACGCCGCCACCATGCAGCGCGCCGGGCCGGAGCCGTCTTCGCTGGGCGCGGTCATGTGGAACGCGTCGGCGCCGGCGCCGAAGCCGCGCAGTTCGCAGTAGATGCGCGCGCCGCGCGCCTTGGCGTGTTCGTATTCCTCGATGACGAGGATGCCGGCGCCGTTGCCCATCACGAAACCGTCGCGGTCCTTGTCCCACGGACGCGAGGCGCGGGCGGGATCGTCGTTGCGGGTCGACATGGCTTTCATCGCGCAGAACCCGCCGATGGAGGTCGGGCTGGTGCCGTACTCGGCGCCGCCGGAGATCATCACGTCGGCATCGCCGTACTGGATGGTGCGCATCGCCATGCCGATGGAATGATTGGAGGTGGCGCAGGCCGACACCGCCGAGAAATTCGGGCCCTGGATGCCGGTCATGAGACTGATCTGGCCCGGCAGCATGTTGATGATGGTGCTGGGGATGTAGAACGGCGACACTTTGCGCGCGCCGCCGTCGTGGAACTTGATGGTCTGCTCCTCGATACCGAAGATGCCGCCGATGCCGGAGCCGATGATCGCGCCGATGCGTTCGGCGTTGCCCTCGTTCACTTCCAGGCCGGCGTCGCGTATCGCCATCAGGCCGGCGGCCACGCCGTAGTGGATGAAGGCATCCATTTTCTTGATGTCTTTCGGCGTCATCCAGTCGGCTGGATCGAATCCCTTCACCTCGCCAGCGATCCGCGTCGGCATCGCCGACGCATCGAAGCCCGTGATTGCAGCGATGCCGGAACGTCCGTTGACGATGCCATCCCAACTGCTGACCAGATCGTTGCCCAGGGGCGAGACGATTCCCAGACCGGTGACTACGACGCGACGCTTCGACATGCTGGACTCCTGACTCTGCTTCAGACCACTGCTGTGCGGATCACGTCCATGCTGATCGCTTGCGGATGGCTCGTCCATGGCAGCCGCTTGACCCAAAACGCGCAGGGCCGCGATGCGGCCCCGGCGTTCGCCCGGACGCGAGGCGCCCGGGTTGCGTGATCGATGATGTTACGCCTTGACGTGCGCCTTGATGTAATCGATGGCCTGCTGCACCGAGGTGATCTTCTCGGCTTCCTCGTCCGGGATCTCGCACTCGAATTCTTCTTCGAGGGCCATCACCAGTTCAACGGTGTCGAGGGAGTCGGCGCCGAGATCGTCAACGAAGGAGGCGTTGATGGTGACTTCCTCTTCCTTGACGCCAAGCTGTTCGACCACGATTTTCTTGACGCGTTCTTCGATGCTGCTCATGGGTATTGTGCTCCGGGAGGAATATTGCGGTGGATAGTGTAAGGGAATCCAGGTCCTGGGACAGTCCTGGCGATATCTTTTCGATTCAACAACTTACTGGAAGCGAGTTCGCCCGCGCCGCGCAAACGCGCGACTCAGGCCATGTACATGCCGCCGTTGACGTGCAGGGTTTCGCCAGTGACGTAGCCTGCGGCGGGCCCGGCCAGGAAAGCCACGGCGTGGGCGATGTCAGTGGCTTCGCCGAGACGACCCAGCGCGATCTGGCCGAGCAGACCCTCGCGCGCCGCCTCCGGCATCGCACGGGTCATGTCGGTGTCGATGAAACCGGGCGCGACGACATTGACGGTGATGCCGCGCGAACCGATTTCCTTCGCCAGCGATTTGCTGAAGGCGATGATGCCGGCCTTGGCCGCGGCGTAATTGGTCTGACCGGCATTGCCGGTGACGCCGATGACCGAAGCGATATTGATGATGCGACCCTTGCGCGCCTTCATCATGCCGCGCATCACCGCTTTACTGGTGCGATAGACGCTGCTGAGGTTGGTGTCGATGATCGACTGCCATTCCTCGTCCTTCATCCGCATCAGCAGATTGTCGCGGGTGATGCCGGCGTTGTTGACCAGGATCGACACCGCGCCGAATTCCTTGGCGATGCCGTCGATGAGCGCGTCGACCGCCGCGGAATCGACCACATCGAGCTTGCGTCCGTGACCGCCGAGCGGCGCAAGACGCTCGCCGATGGCGGCGGCGCCGCTGTCGGAGGTGGCGGTGCCGATGACGGTGGCGCCCTGCGCGGCGAGCATGTCGGCGATGGCGGCGCCGATGCCGCGGCTGGCGCCGGTCACCAGCGCGATTTCGCCCTGCAGCGGACGGTAGGTCATGGAATCGGTATTCATGGCGTTCGTGGGTTGGTATGCGTGGTCCGGCGCGGGCGCGGGACGCGAAGAGTCAGCGCAACGTCGGGCGTGCGCCGTACTGGCCGGGGGCGTAACTGGCGAAAGGCGGATCGATGCGCGCTGCGGCAAGCTGCGCCTCCTGTCCACGGGGGACGGAGGGCGGCGTCGGATACGTCGATTGCTTTGCGGTCACGCGGTCTTCCGGCTCGAATTCGGTGAGCGATGATACGGGCGAAAGCACCGGTCTGTCTGTACGAGGGCGTATGTGGGAGAGCCGGGCCCGGCAACAGACACGACGCACGCTGCCGGACACGAAAAAACGCCGCGATTCACGATCGCGACGGTTTCGTCAATTATGCCGTTAGGCGAAGGTTCAGTAGCGCAGCAGCGCCGAGCCCCAGGTGAAACCGCCGCCGAAGGCTTCCAGCAGCACCATCTGGCCGCGCTGGATCCTGCCCGAGCGCACCGCTTCGTCCAGCGCCAGCGGTACCGAACCCGACGACGTGTTGCCGTGGAGGTCGACGGTGACGATCACCCGCTCCATCGGCATGTCCAGGCGCTTGGCGGTGGCCTCGATGATGCGCAGATTGGCCTGATGCGGGATCAGCCAATCGATGTCGTGACGATCGAGACCGTTGGCCTCCAGCGTTTCCTCGACGAGAGAATCCAGCGCCTTGACCGCATGCTTGAACACGTCGCTGCCGGCCATGTTGATGCGCACGCCGGCATTCTTCTCTTCGGGCTTGAAACCGACGGAGACGCCGACCGGGTTCCACAGCAATTCCTTCTTGCCGCCGTCCGCATGCAGATGGGTGCTGAGGATGCCGGTGTCGGTATCGGGCTTGAGCACGACCGCGCCGGCACCGTCGCCGAACAGCACGCAAGTGGTACGGTCGTTCCAGTCGATCATCCGGGTCAGCGTTTCCGAGCCGACCACCAGCACGTTTTTCGCGGAGCCGGAACGGATGAATTTGTCGGCGACGGTCAGCGCGTAGATGAAGCCGGAGCACGCGGCATTGACGTCGAACGCGGCACAGCCGTCCGCGCCGAGGCGGTGCTGCAACAGGCAGGCGGTGGACGGGAAGATCAGGTCGGGCGTGGTGGTGCCTAGAACGATCAGATCGAGCTCGGAGGCGTCCACGCCAGCGGCTTCCAACGCGCGGACCGAGGCGTGGTACGCCAGGTCGCAGGTGGTTTCGCCTTCGGCGGCGACATGGCGCTGGCGGATGCCGGTGCGGCTGGTGATCCATTCATCGCTGGTATCGACGAATTTGGCCAGATCGTCGTTGGTGAGGATCTTCTCCGGCAGATAGCTGCCGGTGCCTGCGATACGCGCGAAAACTTGATTGGTCATGCCGGCCCGTTGCCTCGTCGCGGCGATCCGGCCGCCAGCGGCCGCATCGCGGAAGGGCCTGGCCCCGAGAACGGCAAATCCAGGCTCGAAAAGTAAGACGCGGCCTTTCGGCCGCATCCCTGTGGCATGCCGGCGATACCGGCACACTGCTTTCACGTGGCGCCATCATGGCGCCGCGACCATCATTCTTCGTCGACGGCCTTGACCTTGGGCGCGATCACCTGACGGCCGCGATAATAACCGTCCTTGGTGATGTGGTGACGCAGATGGACCTCGCCCGAAGTCGGGTCGGTCGCCAGCTGCTTGGCGGTCAGGGCGTCGTGCGAACGACGCTGGCCACGACGGGAAGGAGTGACGCGGGATTTCTGCACAGCCATGGGATTGCTCCAGCTCGAAACGTAGATGATTCGGTGAATGTAACGAAGTTCGTGGATCGCGGAAGTCGTTCGAACCGGACGGCGTATTGCCCGGATTTTCTCGACGCATTCCTCAGGTTTTCTTCAGTGAAGCCAGCACCGCGAACGGATTGGCGCGCGCCTCTTCTTCGGGCGGCACCGGCCAGTCGCGCTCGACCGATTCGCTGCCCGGCATCGTCGGCACCAGCGGCACGGCGAGGATCAACTCATCCTCGACCAGTTCCGCGGGCCGCAACATGCCATCGTCGGACAGTTGCAACACTTCGTAGTCCGGCAGCAGCGAGGCTTCGACATCCTCCTCGTCGCCATCGATGCAGCGCACCAGCGCGAACCGCTGCGCCACCGTCACCGGCTGCAGAAACCGCTGCAGACTGCGCTGACAGATCAGCGGCAACTCGGCATCGACCCGCAGCTCCGCGAACGGCACCTGCAACGCATCATGGCCGAATTCCAGAGTGAAGCGCGCTTCACCCTCGGTATCGGCCAGCAGATCGCGGAGGCGGGCCATCGCGGCCAGCGGTAGTCGGCCATCGAAACTGCGCCGGGCTGCCGCCATACGCCAAGCATCCAATAGTTCGGGCACTTCAGCGGACATAAGACGCGGAATGTTAAGGACAGCGCATCGCACTGTCAAACCCGTACCCGTGCAGTCCGGGCCATTTGCCCCTCGGCCCGGGCCGGGGCAGACTGTCCGACCATACCAGAGCCTGCCCGCGTGACCGGTTCCGCACTTCCTGTCATCACGATCCTCTGCGCCGCCATCATCGTTGCGGCTCTGGTATTGGCCTGGCGCGTCCGCCGCCTCGGCACCCCGCGCCAGCGGGCCTTCACCCGCCTGCTGGACGCCGCAGACGCGCTCGAAGCGCGTTTGCGCACAGCGAAAGCCGAAATCGAGGCCATCACCGGCGATGAGGACGAGAGCGTCCGCGCGGCGCTGCAGGAAATGCTGCGCCAGCGGCTCTGGCTGCAACAGCACGGCGAGACCGCTTCGATCCAGACCCTGAACGAACTTCGCGCATCGATCGATCAGGCCCGCGCCCGCATCGACGAGCAGCTGATCCAAGTCGAGCGCGCCCGCGCCGCCGCGCCCTGAACCCGGCGCTGCCGTTGAATCCCAGCCGACCATGCCCAGCCTGATCCTCGCCTCCACCTCGATCTACCGCCGCGCCCTGCTCGAACGCCTCGGCCTGCCGTTCGCCACCGCCCGGCCCGGGGTTGACGAGTCGCCGTTGCCGGGTGAGTCGTCGCAAGCCGTGGCCGAACGTCTGGCCATCGCGAAGGCCGAAGTGGTGCTCGCCCGGACCAACGACGACACTTGGGTGATCGGCTCCGATCAGGTGGCCGAACTGGATGGCCGGCCGCTGGGCAAACCCGGCCACCATGCCGCCGCGGTCGCTCAGCTTCAGTCGATGTCGGGCCGCGAGGTGCGGTTCCTGACCGCGCTCTGCATCGCCGGTCCGGACGGGCGCCGGCTGCGGGCGCTGGACGTCACGACCGTCCGCTTCCGCGCACTGGGCGACGACGAGATAGAACGTTATGTCGCCCGCGAACAGCCGCTGGACTGCGCCGGGAGCTTCAAATCCGAAGGACTGGGCATCGCGCTGTTCGAGGCGATCGACAATCGGGACCCGACGGCGTTGATCGGCCTGCCGCTGATCGCCACCGCGCGGCTGTTGCGGGAGGCAGGGTTCGTGGTGCCTTGATGTGGTGCCTTGATGTGGTGCCTCGATGTAGAGCGGACTTCAGTCCGCTGCGCCATCTGCGGGGAAAGCAGCGGATTGAAAGCCGCTCTACGAAAAATAGAAACGCGTTACCTCAGTCGCACGACCTGCTCCGGCCAGTCCTCGACGCTGCCGTCGCGTCCATGCAACCTCAGGCTGAGCCAGTATGTCCCCGGTGGGCGCCCGCCCAGATCGACTTCGGCGCGGAAACCGACCTTCGGCTGCTGCGGATCGGTAGAGCCGCCCTTGCTCCATTTCGCCCAGAAGCCTTCGACTTCGGGACGCGCCAGGCCGTACTCGGCGTTGGCGACAGGCTCACCGTCGATCAGCACCTCGACCCGCGCCAGTCCCACGCCGTCCTTGAATGCCCAACCCTGCACCGGGAACCGGCGATCGACCGCGTCGCCTTCGGCCGGAACGTCAACCCACGCCATCGCCGGCGCGACGCATGCGCCATCGGCAGCGTCCGGCGACAGCGCGAACAGCAGGAACCGCTGACGGCCACGATCGATGTTCAACACCTTCGGCGGCGGCAGCGGCCCGACCATCGCGCACAGATCGTGGTAACGCTGCAGCAGTTCGCGATAGCTGACATCGGTGGCGCCGACCACCAGCAGCATCGGCGCATCGGCGGGAACAACACGACCGTCGCGCTGCAGCCCCCAGAGCCGCAGCTGCGGCGCGCGGCCGTGATGATGATTCAACGGGTGATCGAGCACCCGGATGTCTGGATCGTCCAGCGCGAAACCCAGCTCGGCGCCGATCTTGAAGTTGTCGGCGAGCACGCGCGTGCCGGCCGGCATCCGCGCGCGCATCGCGTCGACTTCGTTCGCCAGCACGTTCCAGCCGGCGAAATTCGAGGGATACCACTTGCTGCCCGCGCTGCGTTCGCGCACGGCCGGCGACGAGACCGCAGCGTAATAGCCCAGACCGGCGAACAGCCCCAGGGCCGCCAACGTCCATGCGGCGCGGCGCCATGGCGTCGACCATCGCGACAGCACCAGCGGCGCCAGCGGCAGCAGGGCGAGATAGGCCGGCAGCGGCCAGTGGAAACTCACGCGTTCGCTGTCGGCGAAAAAACCCAGCGCGAAGAATCCGGATAGCACCAGCAATCCCGACCATGCCAGATAACGCACGCCGGGCGCAGAATCCGCGCCGCGCTGCGCGACGCCGGCGCGCAGCATCGCGAACAGCAGCAGCGGCGTGACCACGAGCGCCTGCACTGCGATGAACAGCAGGCCATCGCGATGGAACGCCCAGGGGTGTCGTTCGACGAGCTGGAAACGCAGGCCGGCATCGGCGTTATCGAGGTTCCACAGCAGCAGCGGCAGCCATGCGAGCGCACCCAGCGCCACCGCCAGCCATACCCGCACATCGCGCAGCGCGCGCCGACTCTCCGGCAGCATCAGCATCGCCACGAAACCGACGCCGATCACTGCGATAAAGCGATAGTGCGTGAGCCCGCCGATGACGAGTCCCGCGGCGAGCAGCGCGGCCGCCGTCCATGTCGTACCGCGCATCAGCCGGCTGCCCGCATCCAGGCACAGCACCGTCGCCAACGCGAGCGGCACATCCGGCAGCGCCAGCACACCGAGCGTGCCCAGCAGCGGCAGCAACACCGCCAACATGCCGGCCTGCCACGCATGCGCCGGTCCGGCTTCGCGCCGCGCGATGGCGGCGACGCACCACGGCAGCAGCGCCGCGATCGCAAGAAACGGCCAGCGCAGACCCAAAGCACTGTGGCCGCCGACTTCGACACCCAATCGCGTCAACCACGCGGTGAGTCCGGGCAGATCCGAATACGCCCACGCCAGATGGCGGCCTTCCTGCCAGTAGAACGCTTCGTCCACGAACAGCGGCAAGTGCACGGCGAGCACGCACTTGACCAGCGTCGCCGCCGCCCAGAGCGCGATGAACTTTGGTTTCGCCGAATCCGTCTGCTGTTTCAATGCGTAGTCTCGTTACACTGCCGTAAAGTGTCCGCAAAGCCTTTCGGAGAACCCAATGGCGCCAGCTCTCGAACCCCATACATGCTAAACGACGCGCAGATCGACGCCCTCAAACGCGCCCAGGCGCAGGTTAATCAACTGGTGCTGGGCAAGCCGCAGGAAGTGCGCCTGGCCTTCGTCGCCCTGCTCTCCGACGGCCATGTGCTGATCGAGGATCTGCCCGGACTGGGCAAGACCACGCTGGCGCATGCGCTGGCGGCCAGCCTCGGTCTGGGCTTCCAGCGCGTGCAGTTCACCTCCGATCTGCTGCCGTCGGACATCGTCGGCGTTTCCGTGTTCGACGCACAGGCGCGGAGTTTCCAGTTCCATCCCGGCCCGGTGTTCGCGCAGGTGCTGCTGGCGGATGAAATCAACCGCGCGCCGCCGCGCACGCAGAGCGCGTTGCTCGAAGCGATGGCCGAGCATCAGGTGACGGTCGACGGCGTGACCCATCCGCTGCCCGACCCGTTCTTCGTGATCGCGACCCAGAATCCGGTCGATCTGTCCGGCACCTATCCGCTCCCGGATTCGCAGTTGGACCGCTTCCTGCTGCGGCTGCATCTGGGCTATCCGCCGGAGGATGCGGAAAGAGCGCTTCTGGCCGGCAGCGACCGTCGCGATCTGATCGCGCGCAGCGAAGCAGTGTTGAGCGGCGACGATGTGCGCGCACTGCGCCGCGCGGTGAGAGACGTCCATGCCAGCGAAGCGTTGATCGCCTACGTGCAGAAACTGATGGCGCGCAGCCGCCATCATCCGGGCGTGCGCGTCGGCCTGTCGCCGCGCGCGGGACTGGCGCTGCTGCGTGCGGCGCGGGCGCATGCGCTACTGCTCGGTCGCGCGCACGCGCTGCCGGACGACGTGCAGACATTATTCATCGCAGTGGCGGCGCATCGGCTGGTGGCCGATGCCGACGGCGGCGACGGCACCGCGCTGGCGAAATCGATCCTGCATGCGGTGGCGGTGGATTGATGACGCCATTCACCCTCGTTCACCGCGCGCGGTGAGATGGCGATGACCAACAGCGGCCTGCGCGGCTGGATCGAACGCCGCGCGTCGAAGTGGATCAGACCGCGCGCGCCCGAAGCGCTGCCGGTGACCTTCGACCGCCGTCGCATCTATGTGTTGCCGACCGGTTTCGGCCTGTTCTTCACGGCGCTGCTGGTGGCGATGCTGCTGGGCGCGCTGAACTACAACAACAACCCGGCGCTGCTGCTCGCGCTGCTGCTGGGCGGCGCGGCGCACACAGGCCTGTTCGCCGCGCACCTGCAGTTGTCGGCGCTCAGCATCACCGCGATCGGCGCCGAGCCGGTCAGCGCGGGCAAGCCGCTGCAACTGCGCCTGCATGCGCGCGCCGAGCCCGGACGCGAGCGCCGCGGGCTGCGCATCGCATGGGGCGAACACACGGCATTCCTGTCGCTGCACCATGGCGCCGGCGAAGCGGCGATCGAACTGCCCACCGAACGCCGCGGCTGGCTGGAGCCCGAACGCCTGCGCATCTTCACCACCCGTCCGCTGGGACTGGTGGTGGCTTGGAGCTACGTCTGGCCGGAGAGGCCGTTGCTGGTGTATCCGGCGCCCGAAGCGAACGGCCCGCCGCTGCCCGAAGGCGGCGGCGACCGCGCCATCGCGCGCCTGCATCCCGCTGGCGACGACGTCCACCATCTGCGCAGCTACCGTCGCGGCGATTCGCGCCGGGCAATCGCCTGGAAACCCTCGGCGCGCCGCAACGAACTGCTGGTGCGCGAATACGAACAACCGCTGGGCGCCGACATCGATCTCGACTGGCGCCCGCTCGCCACCCTGCCCTACGAGCACCGCATCCGCCGGCTCGCGCGCTGGGTGGATGAAGCCGAGCGCGACGGTCGCCGGTATCGGCTGCTGCTGCCGGGGCAACCACCGCTGGGTCCGGCGCAGGGCGCGCTGCACCGCCATGCCTGCCTGAAGGCGCTGGCGCTGATGCCGGAATCTTTCACTCCTCCCCCTGCGCGCAGCGCGGGGGGAGGTTGGGAGGGAGGCGGACGGTGACGAGTGCATCCGATTCACCCTTACCGCTTTCATCCCTCTCAAGCTCTCGCCTTCGGAGAAAGGGAGGGAAACAAGCCGACGGATCGACCCTCGAACCCACCGCCCGGCGCTGGACGCTGGTGGCCGCGGCCGCGTGCCTGCTGCCGCTGTTGCTGCAGGTGCCGCCGATGCTGGCGCTGGGCATCGGTGCCGTCGCCATCGCGGTGCCGATGCTGGCGCGCGAGGGCCGTGCGCCCACCTGGCTGCGGCTGATCCTCATCATCGCCCTGCTCGGCACGGTGATGACGCTCTACGACTACCGCTTCGGCCGCGATACCGGCTGCGCGCTGCTGGCGACGATGCTGGCGCTCAAACCCGTGGAGATGCGTTCGCTGCGCGATGCGCGCAGCCTGCTTGGCTTCGCGCTGTTCGCGCCGTTCGCGACCTTCCTGCTCGACCAGGGGCCGCGGTCGCTGACCCTGGGGCTGATCGCCGCGATCGCGGTGTTGGCGACGCTGCTGAAACTGTCGGAAGTGGAAGTCGGCGAAACCGCGCCTCCGGGCCGGCCCTGGCGACGGTTCGGCGCAGTGCTGCGGATGATCGCTATCGGCTTACCGCTGGCGATGGTGGTGTTCTGGCTGTTCCCGCGCTTCGGGGCGCCGCTGTGGGGCGTGCCCGAGCGTGCGCTGAGCCGTCCGGGTCTTTCCGACCGGATGACGCCGGGCGACTGGATCGACATGGTCGCCGACGACAGCCCCGCGCTGCGCGCGACCTTCATCGGCGAAGCGCCGCCGCAGACGCAGATGTACTGGCGCGGCCCGGTGCTGTGGGACTTCGACGGCCGCAGTTGGACCGCCGTGGAATGGTCGCGCGCGATGGGCAGCGCGCAGGCGGTGCCGGGGCCGAAACGCTACGACTACGAACTCGAGATCGAACCGACCGAGCGCAACCAGCTGGTGGCGCTGGAAATGCCGCTGGCCGCACCGCCCGGCAGCCGGCTCGGCCGGGATTTCAGCCTGCGCAGCGATGTCCAGCTCAACGGCATCACCCGCTGGCGGATGCGCTCGTCGCCGCAGGCGACGCTCGAAACCGATCTGCACCCGTCCCTGCGCAGACTCGCCCTGCGCCTGCCCGCCGGCTACAACCCGCGCACGCGGGCACTGGCCGACGCCTGGCGACGCGAAGCCGGTCTTTCCAGCGCGGCCAGCGACAACGCCATCGTCAAGCGCGCGATCGCCTGGATCCGCGCCGAATTCGCCTACACGCTCGACACCCCGCTGCTCGGCCGCCACACCGTCGACGAGTTCCTGTTCGACGAAAAGGCCGGGTTCTGCGAACACTACAGCGGCGCGTTCGTGTTCCTGATGCGTTCGGCCGGCATCCCGGCGCGGGTGGTCACCGGCTACACCGGCGGCTACCGCAACCCGGTCGGCGGTTACTGGCTGGTACGCCGGTCCGATGCCCATGCCTGGGCCGAAGTCTGGCTGCAGGGCCGCGGCTGGGTACGCGTGGACCCGACCGCCGCGGTCGCGCCCGAACGCATCTACGACACCATCGCCGACCGCAGGCCCGGCGCGCTGGGCGGCTTCGCCGGGCTCGGCCCGGTGTTCGACGTCGGCGACTGGATGCGCCGCAGCTGGAACGATTTCGTGCTGGGCTACAGCGCGGCGCGCCAGCGCCGGCTGCTGGAATCCTTCGGCGTCCCGGATCTCGATTCCGCCCGCCTGACCCAGTTGTTCGTGATCGCCACCGTGCTGGCGCTGGGCGGGATGTTCTGGCTCGCCACCCGGCAGGAACGCGAGAAAGACCCGGTGCTGCGCGCCTGGCGGCGGCTGGAACGCCGCTACCGCCGGCTGGGACTGGGCCGCGAGCCGCACGAGCCGGTCACGGTCTGGGCCGGACGTGTGATCGAAGTCCGCCCGGAGGCGCAGACTTTGATCGAGCTCAGCGCACGTTTCGTCGATTGGCGGTACGCTCACGACCATGGCGGCATCGCAAACGCGGAAGGATTGATCCGCGAACTGCGCAGGCACCGACCTTGAACATTCCGGAGACTCCCATGTATCCACGCATGCAATACCCGCGCATCCACCCACGCACGCTCGTCGTTGCCGCATTGGCCGCCGCCCTCGCCGGCTGCGCCACCTCGGCCAAACCCCTGCGCGGTGAATTCGCCGCGATCACCCCGCATCTGGCGGCCCAGCAGGAAAGCACCGGCAGCGTGGTGCGCTGGGGCGGCCGTATCGTCCGCACCGAACCGCTGGCCGACCGCACCTGTTTCGAAATGCTGTCCACCGAACTCGACAGCCAGGGCCGCCCGTACTGGGCCGCCGACAATACCCGCGGCCGCTTCATCGCCTGCCGCACCGGCTTCTACGATCCGGCGCTGTTCACCGATACCCGCGAAGTCACCTTCACCGGCCGCATCGACGGCTACGAAACCCGCAAGATCGGCGAATACGACTACCGCTTCCCACGGGTGGCCGCCGACGTGGTCTATCTGTGGCCGGTGCGCGAGCACGTGGACGTGGTGATGCGGCCAAGCCCGTGGCCGTGGTGGGGATGGTGGTAAGCATGCACGCTGTGGGCATGCATGCGATGAGCCAACTTACCCGCGCAGCGCATCGCCACTGACGAGAAACGCCGACCTTCCGGTCGGCGTTTCTGCATGCGGCCAAGTGTGCGGTAACGGAGATACTTCGGCCTGTTCCGCCTGTTCCGCCCTATTTGCCCTTCTGGGCTGCGTCGCCGGTCGGCCCCATGTCGCGGTAACGGAACGTCAGCCACAGACCGACGGCGATCGCATACGACAGATTCGGAATGAAGGCCTTGTCCAGCGTGGTGACCTGCGACGCCAGCGCGATGTAGTTGGTGTACGCCGCCTGAGACAGCGTGAACGCCGCGACCATCAGCAGCATCCGGATCGGCACCGGCATCCCCAGCCGGAGGGCGAAGATCGTGCCCTCGGAAATCAGCACGCCCACCAGGAACGGGAACACCGCACCGATCACCAGAATGGCGAGCGAGCTGTCGCTGGAATGCGTCACCAGCATCAGGTCGGCGAAGGTCACGCCGAGCGCGCGGGTGACCAGGAACGCCAGGAAGCCGGTCGAGAACGACATGATCCGGACGTATTGTTCGGCGCCCTGCGATTTCATGATCACGTTGATCGCGATCCACACCTGACTGCCGATCGTCAGCAGGATCAGCACTTGCTCCAGTACGGTGAAAACATCCCACTTCATGCGCGACTCTTCATCCTGCCGTCCCCGTCTTCGGGGGTCGAGCCGGGACCATAACACAGCGCCCAAACCACAGCGCCGGCGCCCGTTCAGCGGACGCCGCCAGGCCGCGGGGCCTGCGCCCCGGAAATGCGACGACCCGCATCATTTCACCACGCGCAGATGCGAGGGCCGCTTCTTCGGCGGCGGCGCCACGGGCGGCTTCGGACGTCGCCACCAGCGGATCAGCAGCCAGCCGAACAGCATGCCGCCCAGGTGCGCGAAATGAGCCACCCCGGTATTCAGACCGCTGAAGCCCAGAGCCAGCTGCGCGACGGCGAAGATGATCACCAGCGTCCGCGCCTTCAGCAACACCGGCAGGAACAACAGGCCGATGCGACGGTCGGGAAACAACATCGCGTAACCGATCAGCAGACCGAACACCCCGCCCGACGCGCCCAGCGTCGAATACGTCCCGCCCCCCTGGCTCACCATCAACGTCGCGACCGCGACCTGACACAGCCCGGCACCCAGGGTGCAAAAAGCATAGAAGATCAGATAGCGACGACTGCCCCAGTACGACTCCAGCTCGGCGCCGAACATCAGCAGGCAGATCATGTTCATCGCGATATGCAACAGATCGCCGTGCATGAACGCATGGGTGAGCAACTGCCAGGGCATGAACGACGACGACGGTGCGTACAGATCACGGCCCAGATCGAACGGCCACAGCCGCAGCGGCGCGAGATAGGCATCGGGCAGCACCTGCTGCAGCAGGAAAATGAGCACGTTGGCGAGCAACAGCGCCTTGGTGACCGGGGGCAGCTTGGAGAACATCCGTGATCCTTGGGGGTAAAGAAGCCGGAATCATCGAGCGCCACAATCATCGAGCGTTCTATGCGAGGACTATGATACCGGGATGTCCGCGCTTCCCACCCTCTCCGGCGACGATTTTTCGCGCGCCCCGTCCACGCTGTGCGATGCCTTGCGCGATGTCGGCGCCTGCTGGATCGCAGACTGGCCCGATGCAGACCTGCGCGACGCGCTGCGCGAAGACCTGCTCCGATTGCACGCAATGGGCGCTCTTTCGCCGGCCGCGGTGGGCCGCAGCGACGGTCGTGCGTTACGCAACGACATCCGCGCCGATGCCACGCGCTGGCTGGACGATCCGCGCTGTGGCGCACCGGCACGCGAATTCCTCGCGCGCCTGGACGCTGTCCGCACGATGCTCAATCGAAGCCTGTTTCTCGGCCTGGTCGAATGCGAGGCGCACTACGCCGCATACCCGGCCGGCGGCGTTTACGCCCGCCATCGCGACCGCTTCCGCGACAGCGATGCGCGCGTGGTCTCGTGGGTGACCTACCTCAACACCGACTGGGGCATGGACGACGGCGGCGCGCTGCGGCTGTATGGCAGCGACGGAAACATCTGTGATGAAAGCATCGACGCCGGAAGCATCGACGTGCGTCCCGTCGGCGGCAGCATTTGTTTTCTGAGCGAACTGGAACACGAAGTATTGCCGGCGATGCGCGAACGACTGAGCATCGCCGCGTGGTTCCGCAGGGCGTCTTCCGGTCCAGTGGCTTGACGTCCGCGACCCCGCTCGCCGGACATCGACTATCCCCAGACTTCCTCGTCCACCGATTTCGCGCGCTTCACCGCGCGCACGCGGCCGTGGTCGTCGACGCGCACGCTTTCGCGACGCAGGCGATCGAGTTGTTCGCGATGATGCGGCGTGCCAGGCGGAAACGCGCTGCGGCCATCGGCGCGCAGCACGCGATGCCACGGCAACTCGGGATCGTCGTTCTGCGACAGCAGCCGCGCGACCATGCGCGCGCGACCGGGCAAACCGGCGCGCTGCGCCACCACGCCGTAGGCCGCGGTTTCGCCGCGCGGAATCGCACGGATCGCGGCGAGGATACGGTCGGCGGCAGACAGTGCGTCCATTGGGGGGTAGCATAATGCAACGCTATCCCCCAGGTTCCCAATGCAAAACTTCGAACAGATCCGCAGCCACCTCGCTTCCGGCGACTTCCGGATCACGATGCAGGAGCCTTACGTGCTCTGCGTCGAACTCTCGCTCGAACAGGGCCGCCGTCATCAGGCGATCTTCCTCTCCGAACTGGAGGACGACGACGGCCGCACCTATCTGCGCTTCAGCACCGTGATCGCGCCAACCACCGGCATCGACTGCCGTCGCGCGCTTGCGTTCAACTGGGAAAGCCGCGTCGGCTATCTCGCCATCGGCGAACTCGACCACGTGCCGTACCTGCAGTTGTGCGAGAACCGTCCCTACGAAAGCCTCGGCCCCAGCGAAGTCGATCGTCTGATCCTCGAAATCGGCGGCATGGGCGACCAACTGGAACGCGCGCTGTCCGCAGGCGGCGATCTGCTTTAAGCAACCCATTCACCTGTAGAGCGGACTTCAGTCCGCTGCCCTTTCCCCAGGGAAAAGCGGCGGACTGAAGTCCGCTCTACGTGAATCGCGCAGATTTGATTTGCATCAGCCGTGGGCACGGCCCTGTTCTCGTCGCGATTCGGATGCTGCATGGGCCGCCTGAAGGCCGCTCGACAAGGCACACAAACGCAGAAGCCCCGGTTTTCGCCGGGGCTTCTGCGTTCTTGAAACATCGATTGCCAATCAGCGCGTCAAGCCCAACCCAGCGCCTCCAGCAAGCGCGGCAGGCCATAGGCCATACCGCCGGCCGCGGGAATAGTCAACACCCACACCCACAGGATCCGTTCGATCACGGTGATCTTCAGCGCACGCGGATTGCCGATCTTGTCGGAGCTGGCGCGCCAGCTTGAAAGTGTCCAGGGCCGGCTGGCATTCAGTAGCTTTCATCATGACGTGCAGCGCGCTGGCGCTGGCACGGGCAGCCGCGGCTGCCTCTTGGAGCAGATCGTAGAACTGCTGGCCGGAGCCTAAGATCGTTTGCAGCGAAAACAATGGTTGTGCGCCTTGATGAGAATGATGTGAACAGCGCAAGTGTGAATTGTGACGAAAAATAACACCTGCCCTCCGGATGTTGTTCCACGTACACGTGAACGTCATCAAGCCGAGATCTTCGGCTTGCGACCCGGCTTCAGCCGTACCTGAACACGGCCGCCGCCGGCCCGGGACGGTCATGGCCGACTGCTATCATCCCGCCCACCCCCCGATGCCCGCCTCCGTGACCCTCCCCCCGATGCCCCGAACGACGCCGGAGCTCCCCGAACGCCGTAAAACCAACCCTGCTGGCTGCCCGGCGAATTCCCATCCGGGAGCAATGCGTCATGCTTAATCTGTCGATCGTCATCGCCTTGGTCTTGCTGAACGGTTTCTTTGCCATGTCGGAAATGGCGCTGATGACCTCGCGCAAGTTACGCCTCAAACAGATGGGCGAACACAGTCGCGGCGCACGCAAGGCACTGGCCTTGGCCGAGCACCCGGACAACCTGCTGTCGACCGTGCAGATCGGCATCACCCTAATCGGCGTACTCAACGGCATGCTCGGCGGCGACGCCATCGGCCAGCAGATCGCCGACTGGCTGGGCGAATCGGTGCCGAGCGCCCGCGAATACGCCGCCACGATCGGGCTGGCCACCGCCGCGACCCTGATCACTGTCGGCACCGTGATCTTCGGCGAGTTGATCCCCAAACGCTTGGCCCTGACCAATGCAGAGGTCATCGCTAGCAAGGTGGCGATCCCGCTGGACCTGCTGGCGCGCATCTCCAAGCCGATAGTCATGTCCCTCGGCGCGATCAACCGCGGCGTGTTGCGCCTCCTCGGCATCCGCGACGACGCCCGCAACGCCATCACCGAAGAAGAGATCCAGATGCTGGTGAGCGAAGGCCACGAGCAGGGCATCATCGACGACGACGAACGCAACATGATGCAGCGGGTGATGCGTCTGGGCGACCGCACGGTCGAAAGCATCATGACCCCGCGGATGCGGATCGTCTGGCTCGACGCCAACGCCACCTTCCAGGAAAACCTCGCCGAGATGCGCGAGACCCCGTATTCGCGCTATCCGGTCTACCGCGGCAGCGACGCCGAAGTGCTGGGGCTGCTGGAGGTGAAATCGCTGCTCGACCGGCTGCAGGAAACCCAGCCGGATCTGTTCGCGACCCTGCGTCCGGCGTTGTTCGTGTCCGAGTCCACGCATGCGCTGAAACTGCTGGAAATCTTCCGCGAAGAGCAGCAGTCGCTGGCGCTGGTGGTGGACGAATACGGCGAGATCACCGGCATGGTCACCGTCAACGATCTGATGGGCGCGGTGATGGGCCGGCTGCAGTCGGGCGAGACCCCGGATTCCGGGGCGCTGGTGGTCGAACGCGCGGACGGTTCGCTGCTGGTCGACGGCTCGCTGCCCGTGGACGAGCTGCGCGAACTCATCGGCCAGCGCCTGCCGCATCTCGACGATCACGATTATCACACCGCCGCCGGCATGGCGATCGCGCACTTCGGACGGATTCCGAACACCGGCGAATTCTTCGACTGGTCAGGCTGGCGGATCGAGGTCGTCGATCTCGACGGCCCGCGCATCGACAAACTTCTGCTCACACGGATCGAGAGTGCGGTTGTGGACGATGACGACTGAGCCGCAGTCTCCTGAAGACGAGGCCGTGCCCCACGGCATGCGCGCAGTGCTCGACAATCTGTGCGACGGCGATCCCAACGACCATCTGGCGCTGCGCGATTTGATCGGCGGCTTGGGGCGCAGCACCTTCGGGGTGTTGCTGTTCATTGCCATCATCCCCGCCTTCATCCCGATCCCCGGCGTGGCCGGCGCGCTCAGCGGCCCGCTGGTGGTGCTGGTCGGGCTGCATCTGCTGGTCCTGCTGCGCAAACCCTGGCTGCCGGAGTTCGTCGCCCGCCGCGGCCCGCAGCGCAGTACGCTGATCCGTTTCGATCGCGTCGGCGACCGCTGGCTGCGCTGGCTGGAAAAGCTGGTGCGGCCGCGGATGACCGCAATGATCGATCACCCGGTGGCGACCGTCTTCACCGGCTTGCAACTCGTCCTGCTGGGCGTGCTGCTGGCCTTGCCGATTCCGTTCACCAATTTCATGTTCGCCGGACTGTTGATGGTCTACGCACTGGCATTGCTGGAACGCGACGGCGCGCTGATGCTGCTCGCATGGGCAGCGGGCGTGGTCGCGATCTATGTCTTCGGCGCGGTGTCGGGGAATCTGGCGGCGATGCTGTGGGCGTGGGTCGCGAGCCTGGGTTGATCGATACGTATTTGCAGCAGCGCCGTAAGCTGAGCTGAACCCGGTAGGCTGGGTTGAGCGCAGCGAAGCCCAGCATCGCCAACGGCAGGCCGACTGCGAATCGGAGCTGCCCTGGACGCTGGGCTTCGCTACGCTCAGCCCAGCCTACGCCGTGGTCTGCGCAAGCCTGCGATCAACCGACCAGCGTGGTGAAGTCGCGCATGTTCATCGGGTGTCCCAGCCAGTAACCCTGGGCCAGATCGCAGCCGCGCGCGCGCAACAGGTCGCACTGCCCTTCCTTCTCCACGCCCTCGGCCACCACGGTCATGCCCAGCGAATGCGCCATCGCGATGATCGCAGTGGTGAGCGCAAGATCGTCGGGGTCGCGCATCACGTCGGCGATGAAACTGCGGTCGATCTTCACGCCGTCCACCGGCACCCGGCGCAGATGACTGAGCCCGGAGAACCCGGTGCCGAAATCGTCGAGCCAGACCTTGATGCCGACATCGCGCAGGCTGGCCAGGATCTGCCGCGCCTGTTCCTCGTCGCCGAGCACCGCGGTTTCGGTCAGTTCGATATGCATCAACCGCGGCGACAGACCGCTGTCGGCCAGCGCCGACATCACGTGCTCGCGGAAATCGCCGCTGCGCAATTGCCGCGCGGACACGTTGACCGAGACGAACAGCTCATCGGCGCCCTCGCGACGCCAGCGCACGGCGTCCTTGCAGGCGGCGCGGATCACCGCCGGGCCGATGGTATCGATCAGGCCGCTCTGCTCGGCCACGTCGATGAATACCGAAGGCGCGACCTGGCCGTGCACCGGATGCTGCCAGCGCAGCAGCGCTTCGGCGCCGAGCAGGGTCTTGTCGGCGACGCGATAGATCGGCTGATAGACGAGGCTCAACTCGCCGCGCTCCCAGGCGCCGCGCAGATCCTGTTCGATGCGCACCCTGCGGGTCACCGCCTGGTCCATCGCGCGGCTGTAGAAGCGATAGCCGTTCTTGCCGGCGACCTTCGCCTGGTACATCGCGATGTCGCCGTTCTTCATCAGCATGGTCGCGCCGGACGCGTCTTCCGGGAACAGCGTGACACCGATCGAGGTGCCGAGGAACACCTGGCGGTCCTGGACCACGATCGGCCGGCTCAGTTCGGCGACCAGCGTTTCGGCGAGGTGCGCCGCGCTGGCGCGCACGTCGGTCTGTTCGTTCTCGCCGTACAGCAGGATGACGAATTCGTCGCCGCCGAAGCGCGCGAGCTCGCTGGCGCCGCCGCCGATCCGCTCCACCGCTTCGCGGATGCGATTGGCGAACTGGATCAGCACCTCGTCGCCGACGTCATGACCGAGGGTGTCGTTGACGCGCTTGAAATCGTCGATGTCCGCGAACAGCAGCGCGAGCTGGCGGCCGACGCCGCGCAGTTGCATCAGCCGGTGATCGAGCGTTTCGCGGAAGGCCAGACGATTGGCCAGGCCGGTCAGCGAATCGGTGTAGGCCATGCGCCGCATGTCGCGATCGTGGCGCGCGATGCTGTCGGCCATCCGCGCGAACGCGCGCACCAGCGTGCCCACCTCGTCCTTGCGGGCGTTGATCGGCAGCACGGCATTGAAATTGCCGGCCTCGATCGCGCGCGCCGCATCCGAGAGCTGGCGGATCGGACGCACCAGCGCGCGCTGCAGCAGCAGGCCCACCAGCACCGCCAGCGATACCAGCATCAGCAACAGCAGACCGATCCAGGCCAGGTGACGTCTGCCCAGCTCGCGCAGGCGTTCGGTGATCTCGCGATTGACGTGCGCTTCCTCGGCGCGGATCTTGCCGAGCGAGTAGCCGACGCGAACGCCGCCGAGGCGCTGGTCGCCGAGCCGGATCGGCGTGGAGATATCCATCACCGCATCGGTATTCAGCACCTGCAGGCCATCGGAAGCGACGATCTGCCGCGCCAGCGGATCCGACATCTGCTGACCAAAGGTGGGGATGTCGCCGGAACCGTCGTGGATGATGCTGCCCTTGGCGTCGTAGACCAGCACGTAGCTCACGTCGGTCTGATTGAGGATGCTGCGGGTGGTCGCGCCGATGGCGTCCAGATCGAAGTAGTACGCCGGATTCACCAGCATGTCCGCCACCTGCGACACCTGGGCTTCGCCGCGCTCGCGCAGGCGGTCGTACACCAGCGTGCGGGTGGCGTCCTGGCTCAGCTGCAGCACTGCTTCCTGGGTCGCGGTCTGGCGCTGCCAGATCAGCACCACCGCCGCCAGCATCATCACCATGGCGAAGCCGATCACCGCCATGAACTTGGCGTGGAGGCCGTCGAAGAGTGTCATGCCGCGCGCCTCATTCGACCGCGGCCCTCACCTGCACCACACCGCCGCGCAGCCGGTCGAGCACCTGCCTGGTTTCGCCGTCGATCGGCATGAAACGCGTGGTGTGGAAAAAATGCTGCAGAGCTTCGCGGGCGAGCGGATCGCCGGCCGCCTCCATCAGCACTTCGCGCAGTCGCGCCTGCACTTTCGGATCGAGATCCCCGCGCACCATTTCCAGCGCGCGCGGCACCGGGTCGGTCATGTGGATCACTTCCAGATCCTTGCGGTACGACGCCGGCAGTCGCGCGGGGTTGTTCCAGTCGATGTCGCTCATCGTGCCGGCATCGACCAGGCGCTTGTGGACCCACGCGCCGATGTTCAGCTCGGAGCGCGCGAAGACGTAGCCGACCGTGCCGCCCGAGGGCTTGTCCATCGGCGACAGCAGCAGGCTGAGCGACATGTTCCTGCGCAGCAGCTCGATCGCCGGGACGAAATAGGCACTGGTGGAGGCGTTGTTCTGTAACGCGACGCTGCGCCCGCGCAGATCCTCCAGCGCATCCAGACCGCTGTCGCGGCGCACGAAGAACACGGTGCGGTAGCGGCTGACCCCGTCGCGCTCGGTCACCAGCAGCGGCTGGGCGTTGCCGCGCTCCTGCAGGAGCATGGCGGTGCCGGCGGTCTCGGTGACCCAGTCGACCTGGCCGCGGCGCAGGTAACTGGCCATCTGCTGGGCGTCGCGGGCCATCAGCACCCGACCCTCGCGGATCCCGACGCCGGCCATCCGCGGAACCACGTAATCCAGCAGCGGCTTGAGCTGCTCGTAATGGCTTCTGGGATCGTCGCTGATGCGCCCCAGGACAAGAATGTGACGCTGATCGTCAGCCGATGCCGTAGCGGGCGCCAGTCCGATGAACGTGAGCAGCGCCGCCAGGAACACCGCCGAAGACGCGAACAGACGGTTCAAGCGCCGTGCTCCACCGAATTCCGGCAGGCGGTGCGACGGTGGTCCATGACGACGACAGAGGCAGGTTCGCGCGCAGGTACGAAGGACGCATCAGGTCCGCTGCGGCGGCGCGATGCGGCCGTCGGCGATGTCGGCCATGCGTTTGGCATCGGCCAGCATTCCCCGCAAAAGCCGGACATCGCGGGCGTCCAGCTCCGCGCGCAGGAAGAGCCGACGGAACTTGCCCATCGCCGTCTCCGGTGTCCGGCCCTTGTGGAAATCGATCGCATCCAGAGTGTCCGCCAGTTGCAGGAAAAAACCTTCGAGTTCGGCGTGGGTCGCGGGCGGTTCGCTGCGACTTTCATGCTCGCGCCGGGCCGTGACGGGCCCCGCGGCCGGCACGGCCGAATCTTCTATCCCCGCTAGACGCAATTCATATGCCAAGACCTGGACCGCGGCAGCCAGGTTGAGCGAGCTGTACTCGGGATTGGCCGGAATATGGATGGCCGCGTGGCACAGCTGCAGTTCCTCGTTCTCCAGCCCAGTGCGCTCCCGGCCGAAGACCACCGCCACCTCGCCGCCGGCCACGGCCGTCGAAAGACTGCGCGCCGCGCCCTGGCGTGGGCTGAGTTCATCCAGCGCGATCCGACGGCTGCGCGCGGTGCAGCCCAACACCAGCCGGCAATCGGCCACCGCCTCGGCCAGGGTGTCGACCCGGACCGCGGTTTCCAGGACATCGTTCGCGCCGGCCGCCAGCGCATAGGCATCCGGATCCGGAAAGCGCTGCGGCGCCACCAGCACCAGCCGCGAAAAGCCCATGGTCTTCATCGCCCGCGCCGCGGAACCGATATTGCCTGGGTGTTGGGTGCCGACGAGGACGATCCGGAGACGTTCGGCGGGGAAGGTTTGGGAATCGGAAGACATGCCGCCAATGGTAAACTTTCGCACCGATCCTTGCGTCGGACCGTTCTTTTCCCCCGCCCTTTTCGCTTGCGCCCCTCGGTGGCGCCCGGAGTCGTTCGCGATGCTACAGCCCGCTGTCAATGTCATGGTCAAGGCGGCTCGCGCCGGCGGAAACATCCTGCTGCGGCATATGGCCCGGCTGGACGCGATCGAGGTGGTGGAAAAGGACCGGATGGATTACGCCTCAGAAATCGACCGTCTGGCAGAGGAAGCGATCGTGAAGGAGCTGCGCCGCGCGCAGCCGGAATACACGGTGCTGGGCGAGGAAGGCGGGAAGCAGAAGGGCAACCGCGGCCCCAGCCGCTTCACCTGGGTGATCGATCCGCTCGACGGCACCAGCAATTATCTGCGCGGCATCCCGCACTGGTGCGTGTCGATTGCGCTGTGTGAAGGTCCGGAACCGCTGCATGCGGTGATTTTCGATCCGCTGCGCAACGAACTGTTCACCGCCAGCCGCGGCAGCGGCGCCCAGCTCAACGGCCACCGCATCCGTGTCAGCGAACGCAGGGAACTACAGGGCGCGATGCTGGCCACCGGTTTCGCCCCGCGCGAACGCAAGCGCGCCGAGGCCCAGCTCGACTGCATCAAATCGCTGCTGGTGCATGCCGAAGACATCCGTCGCGGCGGCTCGGCCGCGCTGGATCTGGCCTACGTGGCCGCGGCCCGTTACGACGGTTATTTCGAAGCCGGGCTGATGGCGTGGGACATCGCCGCCGGCGTGTTGCTGGTCCGCGAAGCCGGCGGCCGGGTCTGCGATTTCCGCGGCGCCGCGCTGGGCCCGATGCACATCGACGGCGCCACCCGTCAGGTCGCGGCCGCGAATGTGCGCCTGATCGATGGTCTGCAGCAGGCGATCGTCAACACCGGGTACGCCAAAAGCTTCGATTGACCTGAATTCGATCCGATCCCGTAGAGCGGCCTGAAGGCCGCTGCTTTTTTCGGGGAAACGACAGCGGCCTGAAGGCCGCTCTACAGAACCCAAAGAAAAAGGCCGCGCAGTGCGCGGCCTTTTTCGTGCAACAACCAACCGTTGCGATCAGGGGCGGCGCGCCAGCGCGGCCTCGTCCCGGGCTTTCGGCATCAGGTCCTGCTTGCTCACGCCCAACCACAGCAGCAGCGTGCAGGCGACGAAAATCGTCGATACCGTGCCGACGATGATGCCGACCATCTGCGCTTCGGCCATGCCTTTGAGCGAACCACCGCCGTACAGATACAGCGCGAACACGGTCAGGAACGCCACGAACGAAGTGATGACCGTGCGCGACAGTGTCTGGTTGATCGACTTGTTGAGCACCTCCACCGGCGATGCGCGCATGCCGCGGAAATTCTCGCGGACGCGGTCGAAGACCACGATGGTGTCGTTGATGGAATAACCCATTACCGACAATACGCCGGCCAGCACGGTGAGATCGAACTCGCGGCCGGTCAACGCGAACCAGCCGACCACCACGATCACGTCGTGCATGGTGGTGATGATCGCGGCCACCGCGAATTTCCACTCGAAGCGGAAGGTGATGTAGATCAGGAAGCCGAGCATCACGAACAGCAGCGCATAGATGCCGTTTTCGGCCAGCTCGCGGCCGACCTGCGCGGTGATTTCGGCGCTGCGCAGTTTGGTGGCGGTATTGCCGGGCTCGGACGCCGCCACACGCACGCTCTCGGCGATGCTGTCGGTCGCAGCTTCGCCGGTCTTCTTGGCGGCGGATTCGTCGCGCAGGCGGACCAGCACTTCCTTGCCGGTACCGAAGGCTTGGACCTGGGCGCTCTCATAGCCCGCATCCGCGAGGCGCTTGCGCACGCCTTCGACATCGACGGGCTTCTGGTAGGCCAGTTCGATGCTGACGCCACCGGTGAAGTCGAGCGCGAAATTGAAGCCCTTGGCGAACATGGAGCCGATCGCGACGAACATGATGAGCGCGGCGACGACCAGCGAGATCACGCGCAGGCGCATGAAGTCGATGTTGCTGTCGTAGGGGAACACGTTGAAAGGTTTCATGATTGTGCTCCCTTAGATCGCAACCGACTGCAGCTTGCGACGGCGGCCGTAGATCAGCGTGGCGATGCCGCGCGACACGGACACGGCGGTGTAGGCAGAAGTCGCGATGCCCAGCATGGTGGTGACGCCGAAGCCCTTCAGCGGTCCGGTGCCGAACGCGAACATGGCCAGACCGGCTAGGAATGCGGTGATGTTGGCGTCGAGAATGGTGCCCGAGGCGCGGTTGTAGCCTTCGGCGATGGCGGTCTGCGGCGGCAGGCCGGCCCGCAGCTCTTCGCGTATTCGTTCGTTGATCAGCACGTTGGCGTCCACCGACAGGCCGACCGTGAGCGCGATACCGGCCAGACCGGGCAGGCTCATCGTCGCGCCGAACAACGACATCAGGGCGAAGACCATCAGCAGGTTGAGCAGCAGCGCCAGACAGGTCACCACGCCGAACATGCGGTAGTACAGGATGAAGAATGCCAGCGCGAACACGAACGAGAACGTCACGGCCTTCAGGCCGCGCTCGACGTTCTGCTTGCCGAGGCTCGGACCGACGGTGCGCTCTTCGACGAAATCCATCGGCGCGGCCAACGCGCCGGCCTTGAGCAGGCGCGACAGGTCGTCGGCTTCCTTGCGCTCTAGGCCGCTGGTCTGGAACTGCTTGCCGAACGGCTCGTTGATGTTGGCGATCGAGATGACTTCTTCCTTCGTCTGGAAGGTCTTCACTTCCTTGCCGTCGACGATGCGCACCTGCGGGATGCGCTCGATGAACACCACCGCCATCGGCTTGTTCACATTCTCGCTGGTGAACTGCAGCATGCGCTGCCCGCCCGCGGTATTCAGCGACACCGTCACCGCCGGCTGGCCGTTCTGGTCGACCGAGGTGCGGGCATCGACCATGTCTTCGCCGGCGACGATGATCCGTTTGTTGAGCAGTACCGGCATCGGTTTGCCGTCGGTGCCCAGTTCGCGGCGCTCGTACAGGCGCGCGCCCGGGGGAACGCTGCCGCTGTCGCGGGCGTCGAAGGCGTTGCCATCGTAGACTCCGCGATATTCGAGGGTGGCGGTGGCACCGAGCGTGCGCTTGGCCTTGGCGGTGTCCTGCACGCCCGGCAATTGCACCACGATGCGGTCGGCGCCCTGACGCTGGAGGATGGGTTCGGCGACGCCGAGCGCATTGATGCGATTGCGCAGGGTGTCGAGATTCTGCTCGATGGCATTCAAGGTCATCTGCCGGATCATCTCCTCGGAGACCTGGATCTTGATGACATTGCCCACCGTCTCGAATGCGAAGGCGTTGCTCGCGACCAGCGCGCCGGTATCGGCGGCGGCGGCGGCGAGATTCTCACGGATCAGGGCTTCGGCCTTCGCGACGTCAGCGCCCGGCACGAGGCTGATCTGCATGCCCGTTTCGCCATCGCGATCGGCGGTGTAGTTGATGCCCGCGTCGCGCAAGGCGCTGCGGAGATCGGACAGGTAGGCTTCGAAACGTTTGTCGATCGCGGCCTTCTTGTCCACTTCCATCAGGAAGTGCACGCCGCCCTGCAGATCGAGGCCGAGCGCCATCGGCTTGGCGCCGATCGCGGTCAGCCAATCGGGCACGTTCGAGGCCAGGTTCATCGCCACCACGTAGCGGTTGCCCAGCGCCTCGCCCAGCACGTCGGCAGCCTTGCTCTGGGTGTCTGCGTCTGCGGTGCGGACCAGCAGATTGTCGCCCTGTTTCTCGATCCCTTTGGTCTTCAGCCCGGCTTTCGCCATGACCTGCGACACCTGCTGCTCCAGTGCGGCGTCGATGGTCGCACCGCGGCCGGCGGAGATCTGCACGGAGGGATCCTGCGGGTAGATGTTGGGCAGCGCGTAGATCGCGCTGAGCAACACCACGAACAGGATGACGACATATTTCCAGCGGGAATATTCGAGCATGACATGCACCGCGCCCGGTCCTGGGACCGGCCGCATTCGAGGTGGATCGGAAGGTCAGGCGAAGCGCATCACAGCGACTTCAGCGTACCCTTGGGCAGAACGTGGCCGATGGCGCCTTTCTGCACGCGCAGCAGCACATTGTCGGAGACTTCGATGCTGATGAAGCTGTCGCCGATGTCGCGGACGGTACCGGCGATGCCGCCGCTGGTGATGACCTCATCGCCCTTGGACAACTTTTCGAGCATCCCACGATGCTCCTTGGCGCGCTTCATCTGCGGCCGGATCATGATGAAGTACATCACCACCAGCAGCAGGATCGGGAACATCAGGGTCGACATCAGGCTGCCGGCGCCCGGGGCGGCGGGGGCGGCCTGGGCGTAGGCGGGGGAAATCAGCAGATCGAACAGATTCATCGATGACGGGTCCGGGGCGCAAAATAGCGGGGGATTATGCCATGCGGGCCGGCCTGCGGGCTTTCAACCCGGCAGCGGCCGCATCGGGTCGGCCACGCCGCCCCCCTTCCCGACCGCCGCCGTCCGCGAAAGTTCAGCTGGCGGCCGCGCCGGCCCCGGTCCGCGTGGCGTGGAACGCCTGGCGGAAGTCGGCGAAGCGTCCGGCTTCGATGGCGGCGCGGATGTCGGCCATCAACTTCTGGTAGTACCAGAGGTTGTGCAGGGTGCCCAGCATCGGCGCGAGCATTTCGTTGCAGCGGTCGAGATGGCGCAGATAGGCGCGGGTGTAGCCGTTGCTGCAGGCATGGCAGCCGCAGCCCTCCTCGATCGGCCGCAGGTCGCGCTCGTAGCGGCTGTTGCGGATGCGCACGGTGCCGAAGCTGGTGAAATAGTGCCCATTGCGCGCGTTCCGGGTCGGCATCACGCAGTCGAACATGTCAATGCCGCGCGCGACCGATTCGACCAGATCCTCCGGCCGCCCCACGCCCATCAGATAGCGCGGCCGGTCGGCCGGCAGCTGCGGGCAGGTGTGTTCGAGCATCGCGTTGCGCTCGGCTTCCGGCTCGCCCACGGCCAGACCGCCGACCGCATAACCGTCGAAGCCGATCTGCTTCAGGGCCTCGGCCGAGCGGGTGCGCAGATCGTGATGCACGCCGCCCTGGACGATGCCGAACAGCGCCGCGTCGTTGCCGTCGTGGGCTTTGCGCGAACGCTCGGCCCAGCGCAGCGACAGTTCCATCGACTTGCGCGCCACCTCTTCCGTCGCGGGGTACGGGGTGCATTCGTCGAAGATCATCACGATGTCCGAATCCAGCACTTTCTGGATGCGCATGCTTTCCTCGGGGCCGAGGAACACCTTGCTGCCGTCGGTGGGCGCGGCGAAGGTGACTCCGGCCTCGGTGATCTTGCGCTTGTGCGCGAGCGAGAACACCTGGAAGCCGCCGGAATCGGTAAGAATCGGGCCATTCCAGCGCGTGAACCCGTGCAGGCCGCCGTGATCGGCGATCACGTCCAGGCCCGGGCGCAGATAAAGATGGAAGGTGTTGCCGAGAATGATCTCGGCGCCGAGCGCGCGGACCTGGTCCGGCATCACACCCTTGACCGAGCCATAGGTGCCCACCGGCATGAACGCCGGGGTTTCGACGGTACCGCGCGGGAAGGTGAGGCGGCCGCGACGGGCGACGCCGTCGGTGCCGAGCAGTTCGAAGGACAGTCTGGACATCCGGCCATTATGACCGAGCGCGCCGGTCCGGCCGGCGCTTCGGCCGCAGCGGATTTGTGCGTCGAAGCCTGCCGCCCCGCTGGGCACGCCGGCAAACGGCGTGCCGTACAGCCTTTCAGGCACGCGGGAAACGCAGGGGCTCGCCCGCCAGACGCAGGCGCAGGGGCTCGCCGATGCGCGAGGCGGCGGCGGCGTCCAGTTCGATCTCCGTGACTTCCCCCGTCTCGAAACGCACCCGGCCCACGTGATGCGGACCGTGGAAACGCGCCGATTCCAGCACCGCGGACAGGCGGCCGTCCTTGTCCGCAAGCAGCTGCCCCGGGCGCAAACGCAGATCCGCGCCCTCTCCCAGCCCCAGGGTTTCGCTGCGCAGCCAGTCGCCCCGCCCGATGAAACCCGCGACGCGGCGGTCGCCGGGACGGGCGTAAAGCGCTTCGGGCGCATCCCATTGCAGGATCCGGCCGTCGGCCATTACGCCGATGCGATCGGCCATCGCGAAAGCTTCGGCCTGATCGTGCACCACCAGCAGCGCGGTGGCGCCGGCGGCCTTCAGCAGACCGCGAGTGTCCTCGGCCAGCCGGCTGCGGATCTCCACGTCGAGGTTGGAGAATGGCTCGTCCAGCAGCACCAGCAGCGGCTCCGGCGCCAGCGCGCGCGCCAGCGCGACCCGTTGCTGCTGGCCGCCGGACAGTTCGTGCGGGTAAGCAGCGGCACGGTCGGCCAGACCCACCAGCGCGAGCAGTTCGCGCGTGCGCGCGGTCCGCGCCGCCCGGGGCAGCGCATGCAAACCGAAGGCAACATTGGCCGCAACGTCCAGATGAGGGAACAGCGCGTAATCCTGGAACATCATCCCGATGCGCCGCGCTTCGGGCGGCAGGCCGGCCCCGACGGCGGCGATCGCGCGACCGTCGAGAACGATCCGCCCGCCCCGCAGCGGTTCGAAACCGGCGATGGCGCGCAGCACCGTGGTCTTGCCGCATCCCGAAGCCCCCAGCAGACAGCCGATCTCGCCGCGCGCCAGCCGCAGCGACAGGCCATCGATGGTTGGCCGCGCGCCGGCCGTGCCTGCATGGGTCACCGTCACCTCTTCCAGGTGCAGCAGCGGGGTGGTGACGGCAGTCGGAATCGGATCGAGCATCGGCGGAATCATCGCGGGGAAGTGCGGTCGGGCGCGCGTTCTGTCGGGGAAACGGGGATCGTACCGGGGGCTGGCGAGGCAGCGATGCGTTCGCCGCCGCCGAATCCGCTCATCGCCAGCAGCACCACGACCGGCAACCCGGCCAGCACGATCAGCAGCGCGGCCACCGCGCCCTCCTCGTAGGTGCCGCGCGCGGCTTCGGCATAAAGCCAAGTCGCCAGGGTGTCCACGTTCAACGGCCGCAGCATCAGGGTAACCGGCAACTCCTTCATCGCATCGACGAAGACCAGCATCGCCGCAGCGACCAGCGCCGGACGCAGCAAAGGCAAATGCACCCGCCACAGGGCGCCGCCGGGCCCCGCGCCCAGGCCGCGCGCGGCCTGATCGAGCGACGACGGAATCCGCGCCATGCCCGCCTCCAGCCCACCGGTGGCGATCGCCAGAAACCGCACCATGCAGGCCAGCACCAGCAGGGTCAGGCTGCCCATCAGCAGCGGCGCGCCATCGGACAGCATGCCCAGCGCACGGTCGGCGAAGGCCGCGACGATCAGCAGGCCGATCGCCAGCACCGTACCGGGCAAGGCATAGCCCAGACTGCCGATCCTCAGCGCCGCCGCGGACATCGCGCCGCGTCGCCGCGCATTCGCCAGCCGGCCGGTCCAGACCAGCACCAGGGCGGCGATCAATGTCGCTGCGGTCGCAAGCGCGGCGATCTTCAGCGTGTTGCCGGCGCTGGCCCACAGCTGCGGCGAAATGCCGTCGCCGCGCAGCCGCGCCGCGGCTTCGACCGCCAGATGCGCGGCGGGCGCCACGAAACCCAGCAGCACCGGCAGCGCACAGGCGGCCGTCGCCAACAGTGCCTGCACCCCGTGCAGGCGCTGGACGGCCATCGGCCGCGGCCTGCCGCCCGCGGCGTAGCGCTGGCGGCGACGGCCGTGGCGCTCCAGCGCCAGCGCCAGCATCACCATCGTCAGCATCGCCAGCGCGATCTGCGCCGCGCCGGGCAGGTCGCTGCGCGACACCCAGGTGGTGTAGACCGCCACCGTAAGCGTCTTCACGCCCAGAAACTCCGAAGCGCCGACATCGTTGAGCGTTTCCAGCAGCACCAGCGCCGCGCCCACCGCGATCGCCGGCCGCGCCAGCGGCAGCGCCACGCGCACGAACAGGGCCACGCCGCCCACACCCAGCGAGCGTGCGGCCTCCACCAGGCTGGCGGCCTGCGCGGCGAACATCGCGCGCACCGTGAGGTAGACATATGGATACAGCACAAGCCCCAACAGCACGATGCAGGCCGGCAGCGAGCGCAGGTCGGGCAAGCGGAAATCGCGCGGACTGTCGTAACCCAGCATCGCGCGCAGCGCTGTCTGCAGGGGGCCCAGCGGATGCGACAGATCGAGATAGGCGAAGGCCACGATGTACGTCGGCACCGCCAGCGGCAGCAGCAGCGCCCAGCCGAACAGGCGCCGGCCCGGGAACTCGTAAGCGGTCACCAGCCACGCGCAGACCGTGCCCAGCGGTACCGTCACGGCGGCGACGCCGGCCAGCAGCATCAGGGTGTTCAAGGTCGCCCGCGGCAATACGTGCGCGACCAGATGCGACCACAGCCCGTCGCTGCCCTGCGCCGCGGTCCACAGCAACGCGCACAGCGGCAGCGCGACCAGGGCCGCGATCACGAATGCAGCCGCAAGCCACAGGCGTTCGCCTTCCCCCGGACGCATCAGTCCCGAACCGTCAGCGCATTGCCCGGCGGAAGCGCGGCATCACTCACTCGTCGAAGCCGACACGGTCGACCAGCACGCTGGCGCGCGCACGATGCTTGACGATATCGCCCAGCGGCAGCGGATCGGCCTTGAGCGGACCGAAACCGGCGACGATCGGGTCCAGCGTCACGCCCTTCTTCACCGGAGACTCGTAGTTGGCCTGCGCATAGACGCTCTGGGCGCGGTCAGACACCAGGTATTCCAGCAGGCGCACCGCGTTGGCGCGGTTCGGCGCGTGCCGGGCCACGGCCGCGCCGCTGATGTTGACGTGGGTGCCGCCGCCCGCGAAGACAGGACGCACGACCTGGATCGCGTCGCCCCAGCGCCGCTGTTCGCTGCCTTCCGGCTCGGACTTCATGCGGCCCGCGTAATAGGCGTTGGCGATGCCGATGTCGCAGATCCCGGCAAGGATGTCGCGGGCCACGTCGCGGTCGCCGCCGGTGGCCTTGCGCGCCAGATTCGTCTTGACCGCGCGCAGCCAGACTTCGGTCTTCGCTTCGCCCTTGTGCGCGATCATCGCGGCGATCAGGCTGATGTTGTAGGGATGCTGACCGGAACGCAGGCAGATGCGCCCCTTCCATTCGGGCTTGGCCAGGTCCTCGTAGCGAAAGCCCGCCAGCTTCAGCGAGCGCTCGGCGTAAAGCACGCGGTCGCGTAGCGAAAGCGCGAACCAATGCCCGGTGCGGCCGCGCAGATGCGGTGGAATCGCGGATTCCAGGGATTTCGATTTCACGCCCTGGGTGACATCGCCCAGCACCAGGTCGATCAGGTTGCCGCTGTCCGCGGTCATCAGCAGGTCGGCGGGCGAACGCTCGCCCTCGGCCTTCACCCGCTCCAGCAGACCGTCGCGCAGGAAGACGGTGTTGACCTTGATCCCGGTTTCGCCGGTAAAACTGTCCAGCAGCGGCTGGATCAGGCCCGGTTCGCGGGTGGTGTAGAGATTGAGTTCCTTCGAAGGCGTCTGCGCGGCGATCGTGGACGCAAAGCCCGATGCGGCCACGGCGAGCAGCGCGGCGGCGGCGTAGGGACGGGAGAGGGCGCGGGAGAGAAAACGCATGGGGACTTCCTGGATACGGCGGAGAAAAGCGGGCACGACAACAATCATGCGCGACTCCTGTGAATGGTGCGGGCCGGTGGACTCATGCCGGTCGCTTGAGCTGGAACACGTCGCGCGTATGCACATACGCCGCGCCGCCCAGACGCCCGATCAGATCGAGCTTCGCCGGGTCGACGTGGCGCGCATCGGTCATCGCCGCATCGTCGATATGCGCAAGCAGCACTTCGGCGAACACCAGATGGTGCGACGGCGCATCCGTGGGATATGCCTGGATCGCGGCCAGCCTGCATTCGAAGGCGACAGCGCTTGCCGCAACACGAGGCGGCGCGACGCGTTCGGATGCCGCCGAGGCCACCCCGCAGCGCTCGAACTCGCTCACGCCGTGCGGGAACGCGGCAGCGGTGGCGCTCATCGTTTCCGCCTGCGCGGCCGATACGAGCTGGATGACCAGTTCGCCGCGCTCGCGCAGATTGCGCAGGGTGTCCTTCTCGCTGCCGTCGGGGCGATGGCCGATGCTGAGCATCAGCGTCGGCGGCTCGTCGCAGACCACCTGGAAAAAGCTGAAGGGCGCGAGGTTGTCGATGCCGTCGGCGGAGCGCGTGGACACCCACGCGATCGGCCGCGGCGTGACCGTGGCGGTCAGCCAGCGATAGGCCTCATGCGCCGGCAGCGCGGCGAAATCAAGTTGCATGCGCGAGCGCTGCCGGCGTGGACGGGTGCGCATCCGATGGAAACAGCAGCATCGCATCGCCGTAGCTGAAGAACCGGTACTGCTCGCGTACCGCATGCGCGTAGGCGGCGAACACCCGGTCCTTGCCGGCGAACGCCGACACCAGCATCAGCAGCGTGCTTTCCGGCAGGTGGAAATTGGTGAGCAGCGCGTCGACACTGCGGATGCGGTAGCCCGGGAAAATGAAGATCCGGGTTTCGCCGGCGAACGGCTGCAGTTCGCGTTCGCCGGCGTCGTTGTTGCGCATGGCCCCGCTGTTGAGCAAAGCACTTTCCAAAGCGCGCACCACGGTCGTGCCCACCGCGATCACGCGACCGCCGCGCTCGCGGGTGCGACGCACCTGCGCGACCAGTTCGGCGCCCACGTTCAACCATTCGCTGTGCATATCGTGTTCGCGCACGTCGTCGGCGCGCATCGGCTGGAACGTGCCGGCGCCGACGTGCAGGGTCACGTGCCCGAGTTCGACGCCGCGGGCGCGCAGCGCCTCCAGCAGCGGTTCGTCGAAATGCAGGCCGGCGGTAGGCGCGGCGACCGCGCCGATCTCCTTCGCGAACACGGTCTGGTAACGCTCGTGATCGTCCCTGCCCGGCTCGCGGCGGATGTAGGGCGGCAGCGGCAGGCGGCCGGCGTGCAGCAGCCAGCTTTCCAGCCCTTCGCCGACGTGGAAGCGCAGGTGGTAGAACTCGCCCTCGCGACCCAACACCTCGGCTTCGCCGCCGGCGTCCAGCGCGATCCGGCTGCCCGCTTTCGGCGACTTGCTGGCGCCGACCTGGGCCCGCGCTTCGTCGCCGGGCAGCAGGCGTTCGATCAGGATTTCCACGCGCCCGCCGGTGGCCTTCTGGCCGAACAGGCGCGCCGGGATCACCCGGGTGTCGTTGAAGATCAGCAGGTCGCCGGGCTGCAGCAGGCCGGGCAGATCGCGCACCGACCGGTCCTGCAGGTCGCACGGCGCCTGCGGCACCACCAGCAGGCGGCTGGCGGAGCGTTCGGCCAAGGGCGCTTGGGCGATCAGGGCTTCGGGCAGATCGAAATGGAAGTCGGATTTCTTCATCGTGGCGCACGCTCGGGGGCGTGCATTGTAGCCGCCCGCCCGCCGCGCCCCGCGCTCACCCCACGTCCGCGCGCAGCTGCGGGAAGACCTTGCCGACCTTGTCCAGCAGGTAATCGCCGTAGGTGCCGTCGAAGGGCGCCAGCACGCTGGCGCCGTCCCAGCGTGCGCTGCGATCCGCGGCCACGCGGTCGGGGTCGATCAGCGCGTGCTGCGGCAGCGGCGTGACCCGGGCGGTGAAATCCGGGTCGAAGAACAGCGGAAACGAAAACCGCTCGCGGCCGCTGGCGTTGCGCACCCGGTGCGGCGTGGAGCGGTAGGTGCCGCCGGTCAGGCGGTCGAGCATGTCGCCGATGTTGCACACCAGCGTCCCCGGCAGCGGCGGCGCATCCAGCCAGCCCTGCGGCGTGCGCACCTGCAGGCCGGGCACGTCGTCCTGCAGCAGCAGGGTCAGCAGACCGTAATCGGTGTGCTCGCCCACGCCCCAGCCGTCCTCCGCGGCCGCCTGCGGCGGATAGCGGAACACGCGGAACAGCACCGTCGGGTCGGCGGTGTAGTGGCGCCAGAACCAGTCTTCCTCCAGCCCCAGGCTCAGCGCCACCGCCGCCAGCACCGCCTGTGCGGCGCGGCTGGCCGCCGTCATGTAGTCCAGCACCGCCGCCCGCAGCGCCGGCACCTCCACCGGCCATAGATTGGCGCCGTGCAGCGGCCAGCCGGCGCGCACCCGCGCATCGTCCGGCGGCAGCTCCGCGCCGAAATACAGACCTTCCTTCAGATCCGGCCGGCCGCTGGTGAGTTCGCCGCCCACCGGGAAATAACCGCGCCACGCGCGACCGCCGCGCAGCATCGCCACGCGCATCTTGTCCGCTGCCGGCAGCGCGAAGAATGTGCGGCTGGCGTCGCGCAGCCCTGACTGCAGCGCATCCTTGATGCCGTGCCCGGCGATATAGAAGAAGCCGTGCGCGCGGCAGGCCTCGCCGATGTCCGCCGCCACCCGCCCGCGGGCAGCCGAATCCGCGCCGCCCAGCATCGGGGCGATGTCGACCACCGGCAGCATCGCGGCGGGCACGACGATCCGCCTCAACGCTCAAACTTGGTGGACAGGACGATCGACGACGTGGTGCGTTCCACACCGTCGATCACGCCGATCCGGTCGGTCAGCACATCCCACTCGCCCACGCCCGACACGGCGCCGATCGCGATCAGGTCGTAGGCGCCGCTGACCGAATGCAGCGAGCGCAGCTCCGGCATCGCCCGCAGCGCCGCCACCACCGAGATCATCTGCTTGGGCTGCACCGCAATCATGATGTGCGCGCGGACCAGGCCGCGCTCGTATTCGTCGTTGACGCGCACCGTATAGCCGCTGATCACCCCTTCCCGCTCCAGGCGCTCGATGCGGCTCTGCACCGTCGTCCGCGACAGGCCCAGCCGGCGGGCGATCTCGGCCGTGGGCGCCCGCGCATTCTCACGGAGCAGCGAGAGCAGCTGCTGATCGGTGTCGGTGAGCCTCATTTTCGCCATCGGTTTCGTCGAATCGACGAAATATCCATGAAATCTGCACAGATCACAACTGTCAATCGACAGGCAGATCGCGATAATGGACAGCTCGCCGTTTTCTGCCGGAGGCCATCCCATGGTTTTGCTCGACACCCTCGCCCCGCTCCGCGCCCACGCCGGCACGCGCCGTACCCACGGGCTGGACGACGCCACCGTCCTGACCTTCGCCGCCACGCACCCTGATCTGGTCGAAGCGATCGAAGCCGCAGGCGCCGAATACGCCGCGATCCGCGAAGAATTCGCCGACCTGCTCGACCTCGACGAAGCCGCCCAGGCGGACGCCGTGCAGGCCGGATTCGTCAATTTCTATTCGCAGGACACCGTCAACCCTTACATCGCGCTGGCCGCGCGCGGGCCGTGGGTCGTGACCCTCAAAGGCGCGGTGCTGCACGACTCCGGCGGCTACGGCATGCTCGGCTTTGGTCACGCTCCGCAGAAGGTGCTCGACGCGATGGCCAAGCCGCAGGCGATGGCCAACATCATGACCCCCAACCTGTCGCAGCTGCGCTTCGAGCGCGCGATCCGCAAGGAGATCGGCCACACCCTCGGTGCCTGTCCGTACGACAAGTTTCTGTGCCTGAATTCGGGCTCCGAATCGGTCTCGCTGGCCGGGCGCATCGCCGACGTCAACACCAAGCTGATGACCGATCCGGGCGCGCCGCACGCCGGCCGCCGGGTCAAGCGCATCTCGGTCAAGGGCAGCTTCCACGGCCGCACCGAACTGCCGGCGTTGTATTCCGACTCCTCGCGCAAGACCTACGCCGCGCACCTGGGCAGCTATCAGCACCACGCCGCGCAGGCCATCACCATCGACCCGTACAGCATCGAGCAGCTGGAGCAGGCCTTCGCCGATGCCGAGCGCGAAGGCTGGCACATTGAAGCGATGTTCCTTGAACCGGTGATGGGCGAAGGCGACCCGGGCCGCGCCGTGCCGCGCGCGTTCTACGACGCCGCCCGCCGCCTCACCCGCGAACACGGCACCCTGCTGCTGGTCGACTCGATCCAGGCCGGCCTGCGCGCGCACGCCGTGCTGTCGATCGTCGATTACCCCGGCTTCGAAGGCATCGATCCGCCTGACATGGAAGCCTATTCGAAGGCGCTCAACGCCGCGCAGTACCCGCTGTCGGTGCTGGCCGTGAACGAACGCGCCGCCGGCCTGTACCGCAAGGGCATCTACGGCAACACCATGACCACCAACCCGCGCGCGCTGGACGTCGCCTGCACCGTGCTGGGCATGCTCACCCCGGCGCTGCGCGACAACATCCGCGAACGCGGCGCCGAAGCGCTGGCGAAACTGGAAGCGCTGAAGGCCGAACTGCCCGGCCTGATCACCAAGGTCCAGGGCACCGGCCTGCTGTTCTCCTGCGAACTGTCGCCGGAGTTCAAGGGCTACGGCACCAATTCCACGGAAGAGTGGATGCGCGAACAGGGCATCGGCGTGATTCACGGCGGCGAAAACTCACTGCGCTTCACCCCGCACTTCGCCATCGCCAGCGACGAACTGGACCTGCTGGTCTCGATCATCAAGCGCGCGCTGCTGGAAGGGCCGCGCCAGCGCCAGGCGGCCGCGGCCTGAGCCCTCGGCACGCCATAATCCGAACGAAGAAAGCCGGCGCTGTCCGGCTTTCTTTTTGTCCGCGATGCGCGATTGTTGCCGCATGACCGATCTGTACATCCTCCCCGCGCTGGACGGCACCACGCGGATGCTGGATGCGTTCGTCGCGGCCGCGCGCGCCGTCGGTTTCGGCGACGTTCGCGCCATCGGTTATCCGTTGGACCAGCCGCTCGGTTATGCCGAACTGGAATCCTTCGCCCGCGCCGCGTTGCCGACCCGGGCGCCGTTCGTGCTGCTGGGCGAATCGTTCTCCGGCCCGATCGCCATCGCCATCGCGGCCGATCCGCCGCCGAACCTCGTCGGCCTCGTGCTGTCGACCACCTTCGCCCGCGCTCCGGTGCCGCTGTTGGGGCCGTTCGCACCGATGACCCGGTTCGCGCCGACGCACGCGCTGCCGACGGCTGCGCTGTCGGCGGTGCTGTTGGGACGCTGGAGCACGCCCGAACTGCGCCGCACATTGCGCGCCGCACTGGCTGACGTCGCACCGGCGGTGCAGCGCGCCCGCGCCGCCGCCGCGATGCGCGTCGACATGTCCGACCGTCTCGCACGCATAACGGTGCCGACATTGACGTTGAAGGCGAACCACGACCGCCTGCTGCGCGCAGGCGCCGGCCGCCAGTTGCTCGCCCAAATCGCGAACGCACGTCAGGTCACGCTGGATGGCCCGCACCTGTTGCTTGCGGCGCGAACGGCGAAGCCGGCCCGAAGGGCGAGCGCTGAAAGCGCGAGTCAAGAAAACTCTTTGGCGCCGAGGCAAATCTGCCGTCGGCGAGGTTGCCGGGATTTTTCGATGCGGCATCCTGCCGCGTCGAAAAACGGCGCACATCGTGTGCGCCGCCCTCCGGGTCTACGGTTGTTGGCCGCTCTGCATCACTTTGCGATGTGTCGGCGGCGAGGGGGTAGTGGCTCAAGTTCGGGGCATTGCGCGGCGGGGAGCCAGCCATGAATACCGGTCATGAGAACCATGCATGAAAATCATGGGTGGCGACCATGCTCGACGGCATCCGACAACCCGGTGCGGCGCGCGCTGGCGGATGCTCAGCGTACCAGCATCGCCTCGAGCTGTTCCGCGCTGCCGTTGAAGCGATCCAGGTCCACGGCACCGTTCACGCCCGGCACGCTGCCGCTCTGGGAATGCTGCCAGAAGGCCCATGCGTTCCAGTCCAGCGGCAGCTTCGGCGCCGGCGCGGCGGTGTATTCAGCCAGCCACAGCGGGTAAGCGGCGAAACCTTTCAGGTACTCGTTGGCGAAATTCTCGCCGGAATAGATAATCGGCTTGATGCCGTACTTGTTCTCCACCAGATCGAGAAATGTTTTCAGCTCCGCCGCGAGGTCGGGCATGCTGTTTTTGCTCAATACCTCGATATCGACGACCAGCGGCAGGTCGCCTGCTTTCAGGTCGAGATGCTTGGCGAGATTCTCGAACTGCGACTGCGCAGTGTGATCCGTCGTATAGAAATGGTAACTGCCGACGTACAAGCCCGCGGCACGGGCGTCGGCGATATTGCGCTGATAGTTCGGGTCCAGGCCGTCTGCTCCTTGGCTGATCTTCACGAATACGTAGGTCTTGCCCGCTGCCTTGATCTGCACGAAATCCACTGCGCCCTGCCATTTCGACAGGTCGACGCCGACGGTCTCGACCGGCGCTGCCGATGCCGTCCCGTTTTCCGCATCGGCGGCTCCGCTGATCGACCACAGCATCGCTGTGGAGAACACCGCCGAAAAAACCCTCGAAAACACCGTCCGCATCCAATCGGTACGATCCATGCCATCTTCTCCGTGTCGACACGCCACATGCGCGCCCTAAAACAGCATATCAATCGAAATGCAGCAGCGTCGATTACACTGCATGGCATAACGCACCCATCGTGCCCGCCCGTACCGCCGCCATGCATACCGTCGAAGTCCGCCATCCGCTGGTCCGCCACAAACTCGGTCTGCTGCGCGACGACGCCACCGGACAGGCACTGTTCCGTCAGGTGGTCGGCGAGATCGCCACATTGCTGGCTTACGAAGCCACTGCCGACCTCGCCTTGACCGACACTACCATCGACACCTGGGCCGGGCCGCTGGCGATCGGTCGCTGCGATCAGCAGCAGATCACGCTGGTGCCGATCCTCCGCGCGGGCTTGGGCTTCCTGCCTGGCGTGCAGGTGCTGCTGCCGTCGGCGCCGGTGAGCGTGATCGGACTGCGGCGCGACGAACAGACGCTGCAGCCGCACGCGTATTACGAGCGCCTGGTCCACGATATCACCGGGCGTACCGCGCTGCTGATCGACCCGATGCTGGCCACCGGCGGCAGCGCCATCGCCGCCATCGACATGCTGAAAGCCTCGGGCGTGGCGCGGGTGAAGGCGATCTTCCTGGTCGCGGCGCCGGAAGGCCTGCGCGCGCTGGAAGCGGCGCATCCGGACACCGAAGTGGTGGTCGCCGCCATCGACGAACGCCTGAACGAGCACGGCTACATCCTGCCCGGCCTGGGCGATGCCGGCGACCGTATTTTCGGCACCCCGGCAGGCTGATCGCAACGCTTACTGTTGGAGCGACGCAAGTCGCGACAGTTGCATGGAATCTTTCGGCGGTTCGTCGCGACTTGCGTCGCTCCCACCGTTGGCGATATGGGGTATCGCTACCTGACAAGCGTCAGCCACAAACCCGCAACCGTCATTCCCAACAGCACGCCCCAGGTCAGCACCGTGCCCCAGAAACGCCCGAACGAATAACCGGCGTGGCGCGAAAGCCCGGCTGCGTGCAATACGCGCGCCAACAACAGCGTGCCGCCCAGCGCCCACAGCCACATCGCGCCCAGGCCGGACAGTTCCAGCAGCGCCAGCATCAGCAGCGCGACCGGCACGTATTCGATGAAGTTCGCGTGCGCGCGCACCTTCCGCGCCAGGCGCTTGTCGCCGCCGTCGCCGATGCCGATTTTCAGCGCGCGGCGATGGCCGACCACGCGTATGGCCAACATCAGCATCAACAGGATGTGCAGCGACGCGAACAGCAGGGCGATTCTGGGCATGTGCATCGGCATGGGCGTCACTCGATCACTCGTTATGGGAAGGAAGATGGCGACCCGCTCATGCCGCGAGCGGCCGCGCCTGCAGCGTGGGGGTGTCGTGCGTGGTGGCAAATCGACCCTTGTCGTCGCGCACCACCTGCGCCAGCGCGCAGTCGGGGTCGTGGGTGAAGAACAGATGCACGTTGCGCGCGAGTTTGTCTTCGAGGAAGGCGCGCTTCTCGTCGATCAGCATTTCCGGGTTGCGGTCGTAGCCCATCGTGATGGGCACATGCACCCACGGCCGCCCGGGAATGAGGTCGGCGCAGAACACCACGCCGCCGTGCGCTTCGCCGCCGACGATGTCCGGGCCGACGATTTCGGCCAGCATCAGCCCGGGCGTATGGCCGTGGCTGTAATGGAAGCGCACTGTGTCGCCGAGTGCGACCGAATGCGCGCCGTCGACGATCTCCAGCCGGCCGCTGGCCTGCAGCAGCGCCGGCAGTTCCGGAATGAAGCTGGCGCGGTCGCGCGGATGCGGATAGCGCGCGCGATCCCAGCACGCCGCGCTGACCACGAAGGTCGCGTTGGGAAACAGCAGCGCCGGCGCGCGATCCTGCTGCCACGGCGCCAGCAGCCCGCCGGCATGATCGAAGTGCAGGTGCGACAGCACCACGACATCGATGTCCTCGTGGGAGAAACCCGCGGCGGCCAGCGAATCGAGCAGCATGTGACGGTCTTCGACCACGCCGTAGCGCTCGCGCATGTGCGGGTCGAAGAACGCGCCGATACCGGTTTCGAACAGCACCGTCTTGCCGTTGAGCGGGCTGGCCAGCAGCGCGCGGCAGGCCAGCGGCACGCGATTGAGTTCGTCGGGCGGCAGCCAGCGCGACCACACCGCGCGCGGCGCGTTGCCGAACATCGCGCCGCCGTCGAGTTTCTGCGAATTGCCGAGTACCGACCAGAGTTTCATGGGGTAAACCTCCCGCGTTCGATGACATGGACGTGCTCGATGCACGCCTCGCCTTTGTGGTTCGCCTCGGCGGTATCGGCCAGACGCATGCCGAGGCGCTGGAGCAGGCCGATGCAGGCAAGGTTACGCGCATCCGTGGCCGCCACCACACGCTGCGCGGGCGTATGCGCGAACAACAGCGCGATCGTCGCCTGCGCGGACTCCAGCCCCAGCCCGCTGCGCTGGAATTCCGGATGCAGGGACAGGCCGAATTCGGCCAGGCGCCCGTCGGGCGACAGCCAGACGCCGAGATCGCCAACCAGCCGGTCGTCGTCCAGCGCGGCGATACCGACCTGCGCCCACTCGCCCGGCTCAAGGCCGGCGTTCCTGCTGTACTCGCGCAGCGTTTCGGTGGCTTCGGCCTCCGACATCGGCGCCCAGCCCTGGTAACGGGCCACCTCGGCATCGCTTCGATACGCGTGGAAATTGCGGAAATCCGAAGCGCGCAATCTGCGCAGGCGGACGCGCGGACAGACGTGCGGCAGGTGTTCGAAGAGGCTCATGCGTTGCCGTTACCGCATCACTGCCCGCCCGCGGCAGGCACAGTCTCGACCAGCGCCTTGCCCACCGGGTTGCGCGGGTCGCTGCCGGCGTGCAGCACGTTGGCGCGCTTGTCCCACTCCACCGTCTGCAGATTGCCCCAAGCGTCGCTGGAACGGCGGCCGTCGGCGGCGTCCTTGGGCGTAACCACTGTATGACCCATCGCGCGCAGCGCGGCGATGACATCCGCCGGCAGCGCGTCGCGCTCGGTGCCGATGCCGTCGGGCATCCACTGGTGGTGGTAGCGCGGCAGCGCGGCGACTGACTGGGCATCGAGGCCGTCGGCATAGCCCAGCGCGCCCAGCAGCACCATGGTGATGATGCGACTGCCGCCGGGCGTGCCCAGCACGGCAACGCGATCGGGCGAGGTCATGAAGGTCGGCGTCATCGAACTGAGCATGCGCTTGCCGGGCTTCGGCGCGTTGGCGTCGTAGCCCATCACGCCGAACGCGTTCGGCGTGCCGGGCTTCAGCGCGAAGTCGTCCATCTCGTTGTTGAGCAGCACGCCGGTGCCGGGCGGGATCAGGCCGGAACCGAACAGCAGATTCACCGTCTGCGTGCCGGCGACCAGATTGCCTTCAGCGTCGATGATCGAGAAATGCGTGGTTTCGTCGTCTTCCAGCGGCGTCTGTTCGCCCGAGAGCATGTCGCTGGGCGTGGCTTTTTTCGGATTGATCGTCGAACGCTGGCCTGCGGCGTAGTCGGCGCTGGTCAGCGTGCGCACCGGCACGTGCACGAAATCCGGATCGCCGAGGTAAAAGGTGCGGTCGCGGTACGCGCGGCGCATCGCTTCGACGGTGAGATGTACGCGCTGGGCCTGGGGCAGCTTCGCGAGATCCCAGGGCTCCAGCATCTGCATCATCTGCGCCAGCGCCACGCCGCCGGACGACGGCGGCGGCGCGGTGACGATCTCCCAGCCGTCGTATTCGAAGCGCAGCGGCGCGCGCTCGCGGATGCGGTAACCGGCCAGTTCCTCGGCGGTCCAGCGCCCGCCTTCGGCCTTCACGCCGGCCAGCAGTTTCTTCGCCAGCGGACCGCGATAGAAACCGTCGAAACCCTGGGCGGCCAGCAGTTCCAGCGTGCGCGCCAGATCGGGCTGCTTCAGCAGCTCGCCTTCCTTCGGTGGATCGCCATCGGCCAGGAATACGGCTTTCGTGCCCCTGTAGCGCTCCATCACCTCGCGCCGCGCGGTGTAACCGCCCGCCAGCCGCGCGTAGACGGGAAACCCTTCGCGGGCGATGCGGATCGCGGGCGCCAGCGAGGTCTTCAGCGGCAGGCGGCCGTAATTCGTCGCCATGTGCACCAGACCCGCAGGCAATCCGGGAATGCCCGCCGACCACGGCCCGTTGGTGGCGCGGTCGCGGTTGAATTCGCCCTTGGCATCGAGATATTCCGCCTGCGTGGCCGCGGCGGGCGCGGTTTCGCGCGCGTCGATGAAGATGTCCTTGCCGGTCTTCGCATCGTGCAGCAGGAAGAAACCGCCGCCGCCCAGACCGGAGGAAATCGGCTCGACCACCGACAGCACCGACGACACCGCGACCGCGGCGTCGAAAGCGTTGCCGCCCTGGCGCAGGATGTCCATGCCCGCTTCGCTGGCGAGCGTGTGCGCGCTGGCGATGGCGGCGCCGGGCGGGTGCGCGGGCCTGACATCCGCTGGCATCTGCGCAGATGCGGGCTGCGCGTACGCATGCGGCACGAAGGCGAGCGGCGCGAAGGCGAGAGCGCAGGTCAGGCCCAGCGCGAAAGGGCTTCGTGAAATGGTCATGCGCCCTGCTCCTGCAGACGCGCCAGCTTCGCCAGCAGCGCCTCGTTCGACTCCGGGAATGCGGGGTCCGGATCGATGCATTCGACCGGGCACACCACCACGCACTGCGGTTCGTCGTAATGGCCGACGCATTCGGTGCAGCGCGCCGGATCGATGACATAGATGGTTTCGCCCTGCGAGATCGCCTGATTCGGGCAGGCCGGCTCGCACACGTCGCAGTTGACGCAGAGCGCGTTGATTTTCAGCGACATGGGGGACTCGAATCGTCGTCGTGGCGCGAAGGCCACGACGACGGGTGATGCGGGTGCGTAGCGGTCAGGAACTCGCGGATCAGTAATGCGCGGATCGAAAGCGCGCGGATCGAAAGCGGCATAATGGACCGCCGCAGCGGATCACTTCGTTTCGACGAAGACATAGTTCACGCCGGACGGCGCGACCGCGGCCTTGACCCGGTCGTTATCCTGGGCCTTGCCGATGAAGAGCAGCTTCACGCCCTTCAGCTTGCCCGGCTTCACGTCCGCGAACGTCTCCACCACCATATCTGCGGACTTGGTCGAGGACGGCGATGCCGAGGCATAGGCCAGCAGGTTGCCGGCCAGGATGCCGCGCAAAACGTCCGACCTGGCCTTGTCCAGCAGGCGACCGTAAAGACCCTCGAAATCGGCAGAGCTTTCCGGCGGCAACAGATAGATGAAGGGCTGACTGGTCACGCCTTCCATGTTGCGGCCGACGACGTCGGTGACGTAGGTGCGCCAGGCGGCGGCATCTTCATTGGTGGGCGCGGCCATCGGAGCGTTAGCGGTCTCCTTCTTGGCGTCCTCTTCTTTCTTGCAGGCCGCGAAGGGCATGGTGAGGGCGGCGATCAGCAGCAGACGGGCGATGATGTTCATAGGTCGGAAATCCCAGGTGTGAGAACGATACAGAACGATCAGGAACGATCAGGTAATGGGTGCAGCGCGAACGACGGCGGCATCGACAGCGCCGGTTCAATCCCGGCTGCGCTGCCATCCGGCCAGCAGCGCCAGATTCACCGCCGGCGGCACGAAGCCGGAAACGTCGCCGCCGAGGCGGGATACTTCGCGCACCAGCGAGGAGGATATGAAGCCATATTGATCGGCCGGCGTCAGGAACAGCGTCTCGACATCGGGAATCAGATGTCGGTTCATGCTGGCCAGCTGGAATTCGTACTCGAAGTCGGACACCGCGCGCAGGCCGCGCAGCAGCACGCCAGCGCCGACGTCGCTGACGAAGTGCGCCAGCAGCGAATCGAAGCCGCGGACTTCGACGTTCGGGAACCGCGAAAGCGAATCGCGGGCCAGATCCACGCGCAGCGCCAGTTCCAGCGCCGGGCGTTTGCCCGGGCTTTCGGCGACGCCCACGATCAGTCGTTCGAACAGCGGCGCGGCACGCTCGACCAGATCGAGGTGGCCATTGGTGATCGGATCGAAGGTGCCGGGGTAGACCGCGATTCTGGCTGCGGGCGTAGCGGTGCCGGGAAGAGTGGAGGCCGTGGACATGACGTCGAAGGGATCGCCGAAAACGGAGACAGGCCCAAGTGTAACAGCGCGTCGAGCGGCTCAGGCCCGGTCTGGCCGGCGCGCTCGACCGGGCCTGCTCAACCGGGCCTGCTCAAGCCGGCGCGCGTCGGTGGAGGGCGTAGTGCACCTCGCGGGTCCGGCCTTCGCGATGCGGCCGCCATGCGCCGCCGGGCCGAACCGGCGACGGCGATTCGACATACAGCCAGGCCTCGTCGGCGAGACGACCCTCCAGCGCTTCGAACACCGGCTGCCAGAGATCGCCAGCGAACGGTGGATCGACGAAGACCAGATCGAAACCGGCGAGGTCGACGCTGTCCGGCGCCCGACGCAGCCAGCCCAGCGCATCGGCGCAGACCACCTGCACCCGCTCCCCACCCGGCAACTTCCCCGCGAGCGTGCGCAGGCCGTCGGCGAGCTGCGGGTCGCGCTCCACCAGCACCGCCTCGCGCGCGCCGCGCGACACCGCTTCCAGTCCCAGCGCGCCGGTACCGGCGAACAGATCCAGCACCCGCGCGCCGGGCAGCACCGGCTGCAGCCAATTGAACAGCGTCTCGCGGACGCGGTCGGCGGTCGGACGCAGCCCCTCGCGATCGGCGACGGGCAGACGGGTGCCGCGCCAGTCGCCGCCGATGATGCGGACGAGACCGGCCGGCTTCGTCGTAGATGTGGGCGACGCTTTGTCGGCCGGGCGCTTCATGGGGGGCACGCTTCATCGAGGGGCGAGGGAGACGGGTGATAACATTCCGCCATTGTCCAACAGCCGGCGGGGTTTGCGTTCGCCGGGCGTGCTTCGACCCGCCACGCCGGGCATCGCCACTGGGCTGGCGGGCAGCGAAACGCGCCGTCATGACACATGCCGCCATGGCCGATGGATCCGACTTGAGAACCCCTATTCACGGCGCCATACCGCTCCCCTGCAAGATCCAGGACAACCGCTCGCGATGATTCCCTTCTTCCGCCGCAAGAAACCCGATGCGGCCACGCAGGCCACGACGCCCGCCGAATCCCATCAGATCGTGGAGGCTTTCGAGGCCGGTGCGCCCATCGAAGCGCCGACCGATATGCAGCAGGTCGCGATGCAGCATCACGATACGGCCGTCGCCACGGCCACCATCGACGCGCCCGCTGACGCATCCGGTGAAGCACCCGCCGCCGCGCCCGGCAAACCCGGCTGGCGCGAGCGTCTGCGCAACAGCAGCATCGCCCGCAGTTTCGGTGGTCTGTTCTCGCGCAATCCCAAGCTCGACGACGACCTGCTGGACGAGATCGAAACCGCCCTGATCACCGCCGACGTCGGCGTCACCGCCACCACGCAGCTGATCGAATCGCTGCGCAAACGGATGAAGGCGCGCGAATTCGCCGACGCGCAGGCGCTGCTCAAAGCGCTGCGCGCGGACCTGATCGCGATGCTGGCGCCGGTGGCGAAACCGCTGGCGATCGAGCGCAGCGCAAAACCATTCGTGATCCTCACGGTCGGCGTGAACGGCGTCGGCAAGACCACCACCATCGGCAAGCTCGCGCACCGCTTCAAGGCCGAAGGCCGCACGCTGATGCTGGCGGCGGGCGACACTTTCCGCGCCGCAGCGGTCGCGCAACTGCAGGCCTGGGGCGAACGCAACGGCGTCGCCGTGGTCGCACAGGGCCAGAACGCGGATGCGGCGTCGGTCGCGTTCGACGCGCTGCAGGCGGCGAAGGCGCGCGGCACCGAAGTGCTGATCGCCGACACCGCCGGCCGCCTGCACACGCAGCAGGGCCTGATGGCCGAACTGGGCAAGATCAAGCGCGTACTCGGCAAGATCGACGACACTGCGCCGCACGAAGTATTGATGGTGATCGACGGCACCACCGGCCAGAACGCGCTGTCGCAGCTGCGCGAGTTCCACGCCGCTGCCGGCGTCACCGGGCTGGTGGTGACCAAACTCGACGGCACCGCCAAGGGTGGCGTGGTGTTTGCGCTGGCGCGCGAATTCGGAATTCCGATCCGCTACGCCGGCATCGGCGAACGCTCTGAAGACCTGCGCGTGTTCGACGCCGAAGCCTTCGTCGACGCACTGCTGCCGGAGGCACTGGGTGCATGAGCACCCCATGGACACGCCTCGCGTGATGGCGGACGCCGACGCCACGCCCGCGCCGCGCCCGAAAAAGCGCTGGCGACGGGTGCTGATCGCGTTCGGCATTCTGCTGTTGCTGCTGTCGCTGTCGACGACCTGGCTGCTGCAGCCGGAACAACTGGTCCCGCTGATTCTCGACCGCACCAGCAAGACACTGGGCCTGGAGATCACCGCCGACGGCGTCGCAGAAGCGCGGCTGCGCGGCCAGCCGCAACTGGTGGCGCGCAACATCGTCGCCCGCGAACCGGGCGGGAAGACCGCGATCCTGCGCGCCGAGCGCGTGATGCTGGCGCTGCCGTGGTCCAGCCTGCGCAGCGGCGGCAAGGATCCGGTGATCGAACGCGTCGAACTGGATGCGCCCGTATTCGATCTGCCGGCCTTGCAGGCCTGGCTGGCGAAGCGCCCACCGGGCGAAGACCCGAAAATTCCGACGCTCACCGACGGTCTGCGCGTGATCGATGGCCGCATCGACAACGGCGATTGGCGGATCGAGAACATCGATCTGCGCCTGCCGTCGCTGCATCCGCAGCGACCGGTGAACGCACGGCTCCGCGGTCGTTACGTCGACGCCGCGACCGGCGACGGCACGATGAAGATCCCGTTCGATCTCGCGATTGCGCTGACTAGGCCAGCCAACGATGCCGGCGTCGCCGCGATCGGCACGCTCGCCATCGAAAGCGGCGACTGGCGGCTGCCGGCGACGGTCGCGCTTTCCGGCCCACTGCATCTGGGCGACGACGCCATCACGATGACGCCTGCGAAACTGGGCATGTCCGCGCGCTACGAATCGGGCGAAACCGGATCCGATAAAACCAGGCTGCCGTTTTCGCTGGGCCTGCACGGTCCGCTGCGTTACGACGCGGGCACCTGGGTATTGGCGCCGGCCGGCGTGGCGCTGCGTGGCGACGAACCGGTGCCGAGCTTCGACGCCCGCGGCGCGTTCGCGCTGGGCAAGCGGCTGGTGATCGAACTCGACGGCGCGCTGCCGCAGTGGCCAGCCTCGTGGCCCGCATTGCCGGTCCCGGTGTCGAATTCGACCTCGCCGCTGCCGTTCTCGCTGCACTACGCCGGCAAGGCGGATCTGGCGGATGTCGCGAGCCTGCGCCTGCAGCGCGACGCCACCGATTTCGACGGCCGTTTCAAACTGTACGACGTGCTGGGTTGGATCGATCAGGCCGGCGGTTCGCCGCTGCCGCCGCTGGACGGTCGTCTGCGTTCGCCGGAGCTGGAGATTTCAGGTGCGGTGCTGGAAGGCGTGGATGTCGTCATCGACGATGAAGATGTGCGATGACCGAAGCTACGCGCAAAGTCCACGGCAAATCCCCGGACAAACGCTTCGCGCTTGTCCGTCCCCTTTGTCAAAGGGGGCTGAAAAGCACGGCGTTGCGGCATTTCACAGCCCGCGGATCGCAGCATCCATGATCGACACCCAGCGCTACGCGCCTGCCCTGCTCGCATGGTTCGACGTCTCCGGCCGCCACGATCTGCCGTGGCAGCATCCGCGCACGCCGTACCGGGTGTGGCTGTCGGAAATCATGCTGCAGCAGACCCAGGTGCGAGTGGTGATCCCGTATTTCGAACGTTTCATCGCCGCCCTGCCCGATCTGCGCGCGCTGGCCGCGGCGCCGCAGGACGACGTGATGGCGCTGTGGTCGGGGCTGGGCTACTACGCCCGCGCCCGCAACCTGCACGCGGCCGCGAAGCGCTGCGTCGAACTGCACGGCGGCGAGCTGCCGCGCGATATCGATGCGCTCACCGCATTGCCCGGCATCGGTCGCAGCACCGCCGGCGCGATCCTCTCGCAGGCCTGGGGCGACCCGCATGCGATCCTCGACGGCAACGTCAAACGCGTGCTGGCGCGGGTGTTCGGCGTCGAAGGTTGGCCGGGCACCCCCGCGAACGAGAAAAAACTCTGGGCGATCGCCGAATCACTGCTGCCGGCCGAACGCCTGGCCGACTACACCCAGGCGCAGATGGATTTCGGCGCGACCCTCTGCACCCGCCACGATCCCGCCTGCGTGCTCTGTCCGTTGCAGCGCGACTGCGTGGCGCTGCGCGACGGTCGCGTGGCCGAGCTGCCCACGCCCAAACCCGGCAAACCGCTGCCGGAGCGCAAGGCCGTCGTGCTGTTGCTGCGCGATGCAGAAGGCCGCGTGCTGCTGCAGCGCCGGCCGCCGACCGGGATCTGGGCCTCGCTGTGGTCGCTGCCCGAAGCCGCCGACCACGCCGCCGCGCGCGCGTGGTTCGGGCAGCACATCGCCGGCAACTACGACAGCGCCGCGGCGCTGGCCGAGATTCCGCACGGTTTCACGCATTACCGACTGCTGATGCACCCGCTGGCGTGGCGCGATGTGGCCCTGCAGGCGCGCATCGGCGACGATGACAGCCTGCGCTGGGTCGCCCGCGAACACTACGCCTCGCTGGGCATCCCCGCCCCGGTCCGCACCCTGCTGCAGACCACTTCTTCCTGATCCGGAAAAACACCATGCCCCGCACCGTGTTCTGCGAGTACGAACAACGCGATACCGAAGGCCTGGACTTCGCGCCCTGGCCCGGCGAACTCGGCCAGCGCGTCTACGGGCGCATCGGCAAGGGCGCCTGGGCCAAATGGCTGGCGCACCAGACCATGCTGATCAACGAGAACCGGCTCTCGCCCATGAACCCCGAACACCGGAAGTTCCTGCAGGCCGAGATGGAGAAATTCCTGTTCGACGGCGGCGCCGAGAAGCCCGCCGGCTATGTCCCCGAGGGCGGCGTGGCGGGAGGCGCTGCCGACGACGGCGCGTCCGGCGCGGCCTCGACCTGACGCTTCGCGCGGGCGTCCTTCTCGGCGGCCCGGATCGCCTTCACGTCCAGCGGACGGATTTCCTTGATCGTGCATTCCAGCGGGATCAGCCCGTTGTTGCTGACGTGGATGCGGTCGAACCGCGCGCTGAGCCGGCCGCCGATGCTGCGGATGCCGATGGTGTGCGCGTAGTCCAGGTCGGCGCAGGGCTCGTACAATTCGACCAGCCAGGCCTGACTGGGCCTGGTCCACAGCGCCATCGTGCCGTCGCCCAGCGGCGTCCAGCCGTTGTAACTGCCGAAATATTGGATGCTGTCGACCGGCTCGCCGGCGTTGGCGCGATACAGGGCCAAGCGGTCGGCGTCGCGCATATCGCCACTGCTGGCGCAGCCGGCGCCCGACAGCGCGGCCAGCAGCGAGGAAAGGAAGAGAGTCGTGCTTGTCATCGGGCGAGTCATGGCAGCCTCCGCGAACGCGGCGTGGATGGGGTCTGCGGCGATCATGCCCCTCCCCGCCCCGAACGCAAAGGCCGGCCGCCGGCGCATTCAGCACCGGGCCGGCTTGCCCTCACGCCCGCGGCCCCGTATCATTCCGCGCTCGCAAGTGGCCGAGTAGCTCAGTTGGTAGAGCAGGGGATTGAAAATCCCCGTGTCGGCGGTTCGATTCCGTCCTCGGCCACCATTTGCGATACAACAAGATGTGATCCGGAAAAGCTGGAACCCGAAGAGAATCGAGGGTTTCGGCTTTTTTTGTGGCTGTTGATTGACTCGAAAGTACACTCCGACCCGGATTTTGCCAGTTTTTCCCCGTAGATTTACCTTCCCCCCCAAAACCGTTCGAAAAGATCGAACATGGAATCTGACCGCGCAGACTTGCTGCTCGGACGGCTTGTACAGAACCTGCTTCGACTTGAGGTTTGCATCCGCACGTTCCTTGCGCGCAGCCAGGCAGGCGCCACTTCGGGCAACTGGGTGTTCACGGACTTCGATGCCAAGGCGGGCGATGCGGTGCAGCTATGCGCGTACACCGACTATGACACGCTCGGGCAGCTGATCGACCGATACAACGCGATCGCTGAAGCCAATGGAACCCCGCAAGTTCCGACGGGGATTGTCGAACTTCGCGACGCTCTCGCACACGGCAGGCTGGTTAGGTTCGAACGTGGAGAAGGGCCAAGTGAGCGACTCCCGCTGAGCTTGGTGAAGTACAGCAAACCGCTCAAGGGGGCGCAGTCCGTCACCGTGACCTACAGGCAAGAACTTACTGAAGAATGGTTTTCAGCACAGCGAGACCTTCAAACGGATGCCCTTGGTATCGTAGCGATGTCCTACATCGATCACCAATTTTAGTTCAGCCGTTCCGCGCCGCCGCGCGCCTTTGCACTCTCTCGACCCTCGTGGCGATCTGCTGCTGCGTAGCGTGTTCGGTCGGCGCGCCCAGATGGAAATGGACCGTGGTCGGCCCCATCGCGCGCTGGCTGCGCATCGGCGTCACGTGGCCACTGGCGCCGGCAGGCATCATCAACAGTTGCTTGCTGCCGACGTTCAGCAGCTCCGGCACGCCGCGCTCGTTGACCTCGTACATCTTCCCGCCGAACACCGGGCAACCACTTTCGTTCGTTGCTGAAATAACACCGAGGATATTGCGATGAGCAACGGATACTTTCTCGCTGACACGAACAGCCTCGTCTATACCTACCGTGCGGGCGGCCCAAAGCTGCTCGATGCGAACGCCATCTCCAGGGGTCAGGTTCACTTGAAAAGTGATCCTGACCCCGTCTGCTTGGGATGAGTTGCGCGATACGCTCATCGTCGATGCTGAGCGGCCCTCCCGGGCGCAGGTCGTCGTGAAGTCCGGCAATCCGCTTTTCCAGGAAACTTGCGCGGCACTTGCCGACGGTCGCCTTGCGGAGGCCTAAACGTGAGGCAATGGCCGAGTTGGTCTCCCCGTCTGCACTGGCCGGCACAATCCGAGCACGCTGACAAAGTGATGCCGGAAGCGAACGGCTTCGTGCGAAAGACTGCAGCTGGGCAGCATCGGAGGCAGTGAGTTCCAAAAGTGGCTTGGGTCGTCCGTTTCGCATCGCGCAATCTCCAGAGAAAGATAGCGCAAATACACGTGTTATTTATGCCAACTATTTGCGGCACAGAACACTAGGGTGCATCAGAAATAGCCCTCGCGTTTTTTCTGTTCAAGCGAACCGCCATCCTCGCCGTCGCTGATGCGGCCCTGCCGCTCGGATACGCTGGTGCCCATCGTTTCGAGGGCAACCGCAGCTAGGTCGGTCGCTTCCGAAGCGATCGCGCCGGTGACCGGCCAGCATCCCAAAGTGCGGAAGCGCACGCTTCGCATCTGTATCGTTTCGCCGGGCTCTAAACGCATGCGGTTTTCGTCATCGACGACGATGTACGCGCCGCCACGCTCGACAACCGGCAACCGCTCGGCGAAATACAGCGGCGCAAGTTCGATCCCGCGGCGCAGAGCGTAGGCCCATATGTCGGCTTCGGTCCAGTTGGAAATCGGGAACACCCGCGCCGACTGACCCTTGCCAAGGCGCATGTTGTAGAGCTGCCACAACTCCGGCCGCTGCTGTCGCGGGTCCCAGGCATGGGCTTCGTTGCGCACCGAAACGACCCTTTCCTTTGCCCGCGATTTTTCCTCGTCGCGGCGTGCGCCGCCGAAAACGATGTCGTAGCCGCCCTCGTTCAGCGCAGCCTTCAATGGATCGGTGCGCATGATCGTCGTGTAGCGGTCGCCGTGGTCGAAGGGGTTGATGCCCGCTGCGCGCCCTGCTTCGTTGGAGTGCGCGATCAGGCTGAACCCGTGCCGGCGCGCGAACGCGTCGCGAAACGCGATCAGCGAACGGAACTCCCATGTCGAATCGATATGCAACAAGGGGAATGGCGGCTTGGCCGGGTAGAACGCGCGCAGCGCGAGGTGCGCCATTACGGTCGAGTCTTTGCCAGCCGAAAACAGCATGACCGGATTGCGCGCCTCGGCGACGGCTTCGCGCAGGATGTGGATCGCTTCGGACTCAAGCCGGTCCAGGTGCGTGGCTTGGTTCGTCACGACTGCTCGCTCCATTCCAGTGCGCCGCGGTAACGGTGCGACACCCGGCCGCTCTCGTCGAGCGCGAACAGGTGCAGCCATTGGTTGTCGACCAGTTCGCGCACGCCCTGGTGATTGGCGATCACCGCATTCATCGCCTCGATTGGGGCGGCGATGAACACGTTCAGGCGCACCGGCTCGTGCACGAAGCGCAGGCCGTCGTGCACCGACTGCCAGGGCAAGCCGACCTTCAGGTCGCCTGCATTGCCCTCCAGCACGCCGATGCCGCCCACGACGTTGTGCAGCACTTTGTTGCCGGCGCCGAAGGCGCGGTTGTCCACCGTCGAACCGTAGTACTGCAGGTTGATCCAGCTTGCGACGACCATCGGCGCGGTCATGATGAGTTCGAGCACCCCGAATCCTGCGTCCTTGCGCCAGTCGTAGCTGTGCAGGAACGCGCGTCCGCCGAGGTCGAGTCCACGCGTGCGTTCGCGCGGCGCGGCGATGAACGCAGCGTTTCCCGCCAGGCCCCATTCGGGGCGGACCTCCGACCAGTCGCGACTGCGCGCGACGACCGCCGCGTCGATGTCGGCATCCGCGGAGATTCCTAGCAGCGCCGAACGCTCCATCCGCGCGAGCGCGCCGGCCCGGTCGAGATTTTCCCGCAGACGATGCAGGTCGGGGTCGAGCGCGGCCGGCATCGCATCGATGTCGAACAGGCGAACGGTATCGGTGGTGGTGTCGTGGAGGCCACCGATGAACCATGTGTCGTCGGGGATGGCGATCCCGCGCTGGCGCAGGGCGTCTCGAACGTCGGGATCGTTGAGCAGGCCCGCCGCGATCCGCGCATTGGCCTCGCCCGTATGGCCGCCGCAGGCGCCGCAATCCAGACCGGTGGCGAACGGATTGTTGACCGTGCTGCTGCCATGGCCGGCCAGCAGCACCAGCCGCGCGAAATCGCCGGTCATCGACATCGCGCGCAGTACAGCTTCGGCCATCGCCACGCGCTGCGCGCGGTCGAACCCGCTCACGCGACCGGCGATCGTCCCGGGCTCCAGGCGCGGGCCGGTGCGCTTGAGCGTGGCGGCATCAAAGCCATCGGAGGTCGGATGCGGCACGGTGCGGGTCTTGCCGGCGGCATCGCCGAGGATCTTGGCGGTGTACATCAAGCCACTGGTTTCGACGAAGGTGAACGACGACACCGCGGACAGCTTGAAGGACGTCCAGGCCTTGGCCATGCGCTTTCGCAGCGTGCGCTGCCGCAGGATTCCGGCTTCCTGCACCACCGAAGCGCCGGTGACCGCTTCGCAGACCGTGAATGCCGGCTTCAGCAGCACCGGGCACTGCGCTTCTCCGTGCGTCTGGCCCAGCGGGATGTATTCGATCGGGAAGCCGAAGAAGCCCGCGAAGCCGAGGGTTTCGATTTCGGGCGACGCCGTTTCCAGTGCGCGACGGAAGATCTCCGAGCGGACGTCGATGCAGAACACGGCCTGCACGGCCTTGCGAGCGGCCGATGGCGACACGGCTGCGCTGGCGTGCGATGCGATGCTCGCGATCAGCCGGCGCTGGGTTGCCGTCTCGTAAGCGTGCTGGAGGGCAAGGTCGACCGCGAGATCCGGATCGATTTCCGACCCTGCATGCCCGGCATGCTGCGGCGGCGAAGCTGCCAAGGCGATCGCGTTCGACCATGCCGCCTTGAACGCCGGATCCTTGCGCTCGCGGAACAAGGCATAGCCCCAGACCAGCCGGATCGCAAGCAGATCGATCAGCCGATCGTCCTGGCGTCCATGCAGTGCGTTGTCCCACGCCAGATAGCGCAGATGTCCGGCCCATCCGGCGATGTCGAAAAGGGCGCGATGCAGGTAATCCTGCTCCGCGTGCGAAGGAATGCCCAAGGCATCGAGGACGACGGCGATGGCCTTGCGCGGATCGTCAGGCATCGCGCTGACAGCAGCGCGAAATACCTTTATCCCGAACGCTTCCGCGTTGCGGTCGAATCGCATCGCCTCGCGCCATGCGGTATAGGGCGTGAGCTGGCGCGATGGCATCTTCCATGCGGCCGGACCTTCGTCGAAATACGCGGCGCACCAGCGCGAGATCTCGTCGACCATGAAGGCCGTGCGCGAGGCGTGGCGGTCGCCTCCGGCGAGTGCGTCCAGCACATCGGCGACGGTTGCAACAGCGGGGTGACGGTTCGCTTGATGCGTGCGTTCGTGGGCGATGGCCCGCATGCAGGTCGCAACATCCAGGGGCGATGCGATCGACATGGACAGATTCCGCAGCCCGACCGCCAGATCGGTATCGTCGATACGGCCGCTCGCCAGCGCTTCGCGATAGAAGTCGCGCGGCATCAGCATGTTGGCGCCCGTGACCCGGCGCATCGTCGAACAGGTCGCGGCGAAGGTCTGCCCGGAAAATCCAAGGAACGGATTGACCGCGACAAAATGCTTCAGCGGCCACAGCGGCGCGATCCGCTGGCAGGCAGTGTCGATCGCCCGGTCGAGGCGTTCGTTTGCGGATGCGATCGGCTCGGGTTCCGACGCAGGCTTTGGTTGCGTGCGGACGACGGCGCTTGCTGTGGACATGTTCAAGTCTCCGGATGTGCGGCGTCGGGCGCACGGGGCCGTGCCCGCGCCGTGGGCCAGAAGCGCAGGACCAGGCGGTTGGCGATGGTGTTGACGTAGAAACCGTTGGTCACGTGGGCATGCCAGCGCTGCCAGGACGACGTATGGATCCGGCCCGACAGCAGTCCTTGCAAGACGGTGATTGCGGCGAAACCGCAAACCACGGTCGCGACGATCGCCAGATCGAACGGTCCGTGCACCGCCAATGCCGAGGGCAGCACGCCAGCGGTCAGCCGCGCAGCCAACCATTGCAATCCGAAATACGACGTTGCAACGGCGGTTGCGAGCAGAACGACGCGCCCGATCAAGGCGGCGTTCGGGCGCTCATCGATCGCCTGGCCGATCAGATGCGTCAGCCCCAACATGACGATCGTGCCGAGCGCGAACACTCCGGGCTGATCGTCTGGCCGCATGCCGAACAGGGTGCCGGCCGCCAAGGTCGTCGCTAGCACAAGCCCGATCGCAAGCAGCATTCGTGCCGGATGCGGCCGCCAGCTCGTCGCCGCGGAGCCCGGTGCGCGCTGCAGGTCGATCGCGCTGCCCGAGGACAGGAACGCATGCGCCTTGTAGAGCGAATGCGCGACCAAGTGCAGCAGCGCTGCGGAAAACGCGCCAAGGCCGATCTGCAGCATCATGAAACCCATCTGGGCAATGGTCGAATACGCCAGCGACGCCTTGATCGAGGTCTGCGTGATCATCACGACCGAGCCGAACAATGCGGTCGCGCCGCCAACCAAGAGCAGCAGATCCAACGCAGGCCCCGACAACGCGAGGACGTCTGCGAACCGCAGCAGCAGGAAACCGCCCGCATTGATGATGCCGGCATGCAGCAGCGCCGATACCGGCGTCGGTGTCTCCATCACTTCCAGCAGCCAGCCGTGCAGCGGGAATTGCGCGCACTTGAGCAGACCCGCCACCACCAGCAGCGCGGCCAGCACGTGGATGTCGGCGGGGATGGACGCGGCTTCGTGCAGCAGTTTCGCACCCTGCTGTATCGCCGAGAAATCCAGACTGCCGAAGCGATCATGCGCGAGCGTCATCGCAACGATCAGGCACAGATCGCCGATCCGGCTGGCGATGAACTTCTTGCGCGCGGCCAGGATCGCCGCGGGTCGCGCGGGATAGAACAACAGTAGGCGGTGCAGGCCCAGCGATGTGCCCAACCATGCCAACCCGAGCTGGAACAGGTTGCCCGCAAGGATCAGGGCCAGCACGCATGCAAGTGTCAGGCTCAACCACCGGATGAACCTGCCGTGGCCGGGATCGCCGGCCAAATAGTTGCGGCTGTAGTGAATGACGATGGTTCCCACGAAGGCGACCAGCACCGCGACCGTGGCGCTCAGCACATCGAGCTGGAGGGCGAGCCCGACTCCGCCCAAGCCGATCGTGTGAGTCCGCAACACCGCGCTTCCCAGCGCAAGCTGGATGCCGGTCGCGGCCACGATGAGGGCCAGCGCGGCGATTCCTGCAGCAGTGGCGGCACGTGCCACGAGGAATGGATGTCGGTTCGCCCAACCTGCAGGGATCATCCCTGCTCCAGCCAGTGCGAGTGGCCCCAAGGCCAAGAGCCAGAGCAGCGGTTCGGTCATGATCGTCTCCAGAGTTGGACGACCGGCACTCTAGCGATCCACTATTGTTTTAGATAATACAAATACTACAATCAATCGTTCGTTTTTATGGAAGTGTTGGATGCCGCAACTCAACTACCGCCATCTGCGCTATTTCTGGGCCATTGCCCACGACGGCAGCCTGACGAAGGCGGCTGAAAGGCTGCACCTGTCGCAGTCGGCGTTGTCAGTGCAACTTGCCAAGCTCGAAGCACAGCTGGGTCATCCCTTGTTCGACCGACAGGGCCGAAGCCTGGTCCTGACTGAGGCCGGCCGGATAGCGCTCGACTACGCGGACACGATGTTCCAGGCGGGCGATGAACTGCTCGGCACGCTGAGTGGTAAGCCGTCGGTGAACCGATGCGTGCTGAAAGTCGGTGCTCTGACCACGCTCTCACGCAACTTCCAGATGGAATTCCTGCGGCCGTTGATGCAGCGCGAGGACGTGGCGGTCGTCGTGCGCTCGGGCACGCTGCGCGAGCTGCTGGCACAACTGGAAGCCCAGACGATTGACATCGTGCTCACCAACAGCGCCGTGCGGCGGGATTCAGACACGGTGCTGCACAGCCATCTGCTGGATCGTCAGCCGGTCAGCCTGGTTGGGCACCCGCAGGTCGATGCGCAGGCCTTCCGCTTCCCCGAAGACCTGCGCGACCAGCCGTTACTGTTGCCCAGCCTCGACAGCGACATCCGACTGGATTTCGATCGCCTGCTCACGCTCGCTGGTATCCGGCCCATCATCCGTGCGGAAGTGGACGACATGGCAATGCTGCGATTGCTGGCACGCGAGGGCGACGGCTTGGCTCTAGTGCCGCCGATCGTGGTGCGAGACGAACTGAACGCAGGCATCCTGGTCGAGCGTTGCCGGATTCCAGACCTAACGGAGAGATTCTATGCGATCGTGCAGACGCGGCGTTTTCCTAATCCGCTGTTGAAGGAACTGCTCGGCCGTTCCGTTCCGGTGGCACGATGACTTGGATCGGGATTGCGCTACGCCACGATTCGTTGTCGCGAGGAGGGACGCTTGCCGAAAACCAAGAGAACCTCTGATTTTGCCTGCTGTCGAAGCGAGATCGATTTTTGTAGCCATACAGGATGTCTCACAAGCAGATGACCTTGGTGATGCAGTCCAACAGGGGCTTCGAGAAGCACCGCAAGCCGACGCGTCGCGACAAATTTCTCGCCTATCCCGGGGTCAGGTTCACTTAAGAAGAATGAACCTGACCCCGTCTGCTCGCCCCGTATGTTCACGTCGACGAACTACGCCGCCACCGCCTCGTCTTCGCCGCTGTCGATACGCTCGCTGCCGGCGACCACGCGCAGGTCCGCATGCTTCTCGCGCATGGCCTCGGCGATCGCGAGGGCGGAGACGGCGTCCGGGCAGCGCGAGCCCACGCCGTCGCAGAGTTCCAGCATGTAGTCGGGGCGATTCACATCAGGCTTCGCCCCCTTTCAAAAAGGGGGCTACAGGGGATTTGCTCTGGCTCTGCGCAACAGTTGCCGAGATTCCAACACCAGCGCCGACTCTCTACGTCCTGATCGCCCGGCAGAACGGGTTTTTAAGGTATCCCGGCTATGATCGGTCCGGCCCGCATCCGCGGGCTGCATACGGGGGGCGCATGCGCCGGTTCGCTCTGCTGTTGTCCGCTGCGCTGGCCCTGCCTGTCGCCGCAGCCGAAGTCGCTTCGGTCGAACAGCTCGACATCACCCGCTATGCCGGGCAGTGGCACGAGATCGCCCGCCTGCCGATGTTCTTCCAGCGCAACTGCGTGAGCGGCAGCACCGCCCAGTACACCCTGCGCGACGATGGCATGGTGGGGGTGCACAACAGTTGCCGGACCGAAGACGGCGAGACCGACACGGTGGAAGGCGTCGCCCGTCGCGACGAGACCCATCCGGGCCGGCTGGAGGTGCGCTTCGCGCCGGACTGGCTGTCCTGGCTGCCGCTCACCTGGGCCGACTACTGGGTGATCGCGATCGACCCGGACTACCAGTGGGCGGTGGTCGGCGAGCCCGGCCACGACTATCTGTGGATCCTGTCGCGCACCCCGGAGATGAGCCGCGCCCGGTTCGATGAACTCAAGGCGCTGACCACGGCGATGGGCTACGACCTGGAAGCGCTGATCGTCAGCGCACCGCTGCGCTGAGTCGCTCCGCGCGCGGCGCACGGCTGCCCCAAGGGGGCGGTGTGAAGGGTACGGCCGCAACGGCCGATGACGCGTCGACGGGCCCGGACCCGCACGCACATACGGTCGCGCACGGCGTCGCGCTAGTATTGCCGTCCGGCCTGGCGCTTCAGGCCCACCTTCCTGACTGGAGAGCACGATGCGGCAACGGGGGATCATGCAGGCCTGGGCGATGCGCGCGACCGCGGCGATCGCGATGACGGCGACCATGCTGGCCTTGGCCGGCTGCATCGGCGGCGGCCCGGTCAAACGGGTGTCCGAGCCCACCGCCAGCATCCAGCAGCTCAGCGTCGGCAGCGACGGCCAGTGGTCGGTCGAACTGCGGCTGCAGAACTACAGCAGCGTGCCGATGCGCTTCGACCGGGTGACGCTGACCCTGCGCACCGACACCGAGGTCGCGGGTGAACTGAAGGCCGAACCTGCGCTTACAGTCGGTCCGGAATCCGTCGATATCGCGACCGTCACATTGGCGCCCAGCGCCGCGGCCCGCATCCTGATCGCGGACGCTTTGGCCGACCGCCGCGGCCTGAAATACACGCTCGAAGGCACGCTGACCGCGGCCGCCGAGGACCGCAAGACGCGGGATTACACGATCAAGCGCAACAGCGCGCTCAGCCCCGTGCCCGGCCTGCCGGGCGTGATGCGCTGACGCGGGATCGCCTGTCCCCGGCCGATGCCTTTCCTTCCGCCGATCCCAGCTTTCTTCCGACACACGCCCGAGACCGCATGCCGCATCCGCCGGCCTCGTTGACCCATATCCCACTACCGACACCCACTCCCGACCCTTATGAACGCATATAAAGCTCCACTCGCCGATATCCGTTTCGCGCTGTTCGATGTGCTGGACAGCGAACGCACCTTCTCCCGCCTGGGTTTCGAAGATGTCAACCGCGAACTGGTGGATGCGGTGCTCGAAGAGAGCGCCCGCTTCGCCGAGACCGTGCTCGCACCGCTGAACCGCGTCGGCGACACCGATGGGGCGGCCTACGACAAGCAGACCGGCAAGGTCGCCACCACGCCCGGTTTCAAGGAGGCATACGCCCAGTTCGCCGAGGCCGGCTGGACCGGTCTGGAATCCCCGGTGGAATACGGCGGCCAAGGCATGCCGCACACGCTCGGCACCGCGATGAAGGAAATGGTGAACGCCGCGAATCTGGCGTGGGGCAACTTTCCGCTGCTGTCGCACGGCGCCACCGAAGCGCTGCTGCATCACGGTGAAGAGTGGCAGAAGCAGGCGTTCCTGACCCCGATGGTGGACGGCCGCTGGACCGGCACGATGTGTCTGACCGAACCGCACTGCGGCACCGATCTGGGCCTGCTGAAAACGCGCGCCGAACTTCATCCGGACGGCTACTACACCATCACCGGCACCAAGATCTTCATCACCGCCGGCGAGCACGACATGACCGAGAACATCGTGCATCTGGTGCTGGCGCGGCTGCCGGACGCACCCGCCGGCAGCAAGGGCATTTCCATGTTCATCGTGCCGAAGATCAAGGTGAACGCGGACGGCTCTCTGGGCGAGCCCAATGCCGTGCGCTGCGGCGCGATCGAACACAAGATGGGCATCCACGGCTCGGCCACCTGCGTGATGAATTTCGACGGCGCCGCGGGCACCCTGATCGGCGAGCCGCACAAGGGCTTGATGGCGATGTTCGTGATGATGAACGGCGCGCGTCTCGGCGTGGGCCTGCAGGGTCTGGGGCTGTCTGAGCGCGCGTACCAGAACGCGCTGCGCTACGCGCGCGACCGCCTGCAGATGCGTGCGCTCAGCGGCGCAAAATTTCCGGAGAAGCCGGCCGACCCGATCATCGTGCATCCCGACGTGCGGCGCATGCTGCTGACCCAGAAGGCGTTCGCCGAGGGCGGCCGCCTGCTCGGCCTGTACGCGTACATGCACGAAGACATTGCAAAGCATTCCGAAGACGCAGCCGAACGCGAACGCGCCGAGGCGCTGGTCTCGTTCCTGACCCCGATCGTGAAGGGTTTGCTGACCGAAACCGCGATCGAATGCACCTATGACGCACTCCAGATCTTCGGTGGTCACGGCTACATCGTCGAGTACGGCATCGAACAGTTCGCACGCGATGCGCGCATCACGACCTTGTATGAGGGCACCACGCAAATCCAGGCACTCGACCTTCTTGGCCGCAAGGTGATGCAACTGCAAGGGGTGGGGCTGAGACATTTCCTCGCCGAGATCGGCGCGTTCTGCGCGAGCCATGCGAACGACGCGCCACTCGCCGAATTCGTCGGTCCGCTTGGCGTGGCTGCGAAGGCATGGGGCGACCTCACCCTCGATCTCGGCAAACGCGCGCTGGCGAACCCCGAGGAAATGGGCGCGGCGGCGTACGACTACCTGTTCTATTCCGGCTATATCGCGCTAGCCTACCTGTGGGCACGCAGCGTCGGCGCGGCCGACGCTTCGTCGCAATCGACCGGGTTCCGCGAAGCGAAACGTCATACCGCGCGCTTCTACTTCGCGCGCATCCTGCCGCGCATCCATACACATGCGGCGGCGATGAAGAGCGGCGCGAGTACTCTCGTCGACATGCCGGATGCGCAGTTCGGCTGACGCGCCGGGGGCGCTCGGCGAGCCTGACCGCCCGCATCCGCGCTGCGCAAATGTCATCGTTTGTTCTATGCTGCGCAGCGGTCGCCTCATCGAGGCGTTCGCGCCACCGCCTTTTGGGTAC
>JANLVT010000002.1:0-31531 GCA_031364125.1 Lysobacterales bacterium
GGGCTTGGGGTTGGTCAGGTGGCTGCATCAGGCAATGATGCGCGAAAAATGGCCGCCAAAGAGGGGGGTAACCAGCTGATCAGGAATGACATTTCATGCGAAATCAGGTCGGTTTGACCCACGCTCTTTCAAGAAGAGCCAATGTTTGCAGCCGCCCCAGCATTTGCCGGAGCGGCGTGAAACTCGGGCGCGAGGAGTCCGCGATCGTCTTGCTGCACCTCCGCAAACAATCCACCAGTAACCCGTCCATCAACAGCGCCATGCGCAGCGCTAGACGCCGGACCGGTATCCGCAATCGCGCGCTTCACGTAGTGCGCAAAATCCGTCATGAGCACCTTCGAAAGGCGTGTGAGTGCGATGCTCGATCAGCGGCTGTCGCGGGCTGCATCGGTTTCCACCCGCACCCGCAGCACACCATCCTGAACACGCGCATCGAGGTGTTCGCCGGCCTGCGTGTCATGCACGCTACGGATGATCCGGCCGTCGTCACGCTGCAATATCGCGTAGCCGCGGGCGATGGTCGCCAGCGGGCTGACCGCTTCCAGCGAACGCGCAAGGCCGTGCAGCTGCAGCGCACGTCTTTGCAGCGCGCGCACCGTTGTCGCCTGCGGGCGTGGTGCCAGCGCTTGCAGGCGGTCGCGCAGCAAGGCGAGCCGGCGCTGTGGCCGTGCGGCATGCAACACCGCAGCCGCATGCCGCAGCTGCGCGCGACGACGCTGATCCGCTTGCGCCCACGCCGCATGCAACCTGCGCAGTGCGTCCGCCTGGCGCCGACGCAGGGCATCGAGCCGCGCCTGCGGCTGCAGCGCCTGCAGCCGCAGCGCCGCGCGGTCGGTGCGCTGCGCGGCGTGGCGCAGCAGGCGCTCATGGATGGCATGCAGGCGTCGCGCCTGCGCGCGCAGATGCGCGGCCAGATCGGCGCGATCCGGCACCAGCAGTTCCGCGGCGACCGAGGGTGTCGGCGCGCGCAGGTCGGCGGCGAAATCGGCGAGGCTGAAATCGACTTCGTGACCGACCGCCGACACTACCGGCACCGGCGAGGCGGCGATCGCCCGCGCCAGGGCTTCATCGTTGAACGCCCACAGGTCTTCCAGCGAACCGCCGCCGCGGGTGATCAGCAGCGCGTCGTAGCGGCCGCTGAGGCCGGCGGCCTGCAGCATGCGCACGATCTGCGCCGCCGCGGTTTCGCCCTGTACCGGTACCGGCAGGATGTCGACTTCGACCAGCGGGAAACGCCGGCGCAGCACGCTCAGCACGTCGCGGACAGCGGCGCCGCTGGGCGAGGTCAACACGCCGAGCCGGCGGACATGGGTCGGCAGCGGCCGTTTGCGGCTCTGGTCGAACAGACCCTCGGCCTGGAGTTTCGCCTTGAGCTGCTCGAAGGCCCGCCGCAGCGCGCCTTCGCCGGCTTCTTCCATGGTGTCGAGGATCAGTTGATAGTCGCCGCGCGCTTCGTACAGGGTCAGGCGACCGCGCGCGAGTACACGCAGCCCCTCGCGCGGCGTGAATTTCAGCCATTGGCTCTTGGGTTTGAACAGCGCGCAGCGGACCTGGGCGCGTTCGTCCTTCAGCGTGAAATACATATGCCCCGACGAGGGCCGCGACAGATTGCCCAGCTCGCCTTCCACCCAGATCAGTGGGAAGGCGTCTTCCAGAAGATTGCGGGCGAGGGCGTTCAGCTGGCTGGGGGTGAGCGCCCTGCGGTCGTCGGTGGGGGGTAATGCGGACATCGGTACAGGATACGGGAATCGCTTCCGCTGCCTTCCCGTAGAGCGGCCTTCAGGCCGGCCCAGGTAGACCGCGAAGTGCGACGACGCCTGCGCCGCGCCCGCGGCTGATGGCGGTGAATCGGCCAGGGTTTCTCGTAGGAGGGCCTTCAGGCCGGCCCAGGTAGAGACCGCGAAGTGCGACGACGCCTGCGCCGCGCCCGCGGCTGATGGCGGTGAATCGGCCAGGTTTCTCGTAGGAGGGCCTTCAGGCCCGAGCTTTCTCGTGGCCCGAGAGGCCGCATATGGGAGCTCGGGCCTGAAGGCCCTCCTACGAAGGGCATGGGGCACGGGTAGAATGCATGCCATGTCCGCACAACCCTTGCCCTGCCAATCCGAAGACGCTGCGCCGATGTTCGGCCCCGCGTCGCGTCGTTCCACCCGTCAGGTTTATGTTGGCGGCATCGCCGTCGGCGGCGATGCGCCGGTGGTGGTGCAATCGATGACCAATACCGACACCGCCGATGTCGCCGGCACCACGAAACAGGTGGCCGAACTCTGGCGTGCGGGTTCGGAGCTGGTGCGGGTGACGGTGAACAACGCCGAATCCGCCGCTGCGGTACCGCGCATCGTCGAGAAGCTGGCGATGATGGGCATCACCGTGCCGATCATCGGCGACTTTCATTACAACGGACATCAACTGCTCGCCGCCGAACCGGCCTGCGCCGAGGCCCTGGCGAAGTACCGCATCAATCCGGGCAACGTCGGGTTCGGCCGGAAGCGCGACACCCAGTTCGCGCAGCTGATCGAATTCGCGATCCGCTACGACAAACCGGTGCGCATCGGCGCCAACTGGGGCTCGCTGGACCAGTCGCTGGCCGCGCAGCTGATGGACGAGAACGCGCAGCGCGCCACGCCCTGGGATGCGGGGCGCGTGCTGCGCGAGGCGCTGATCCGCTCGGCGCTGGATTCGGCCGAACGCGCGGTGGAGATCGGGCTTGCGCGCGAACGCATCATCCTCAGCGCGAAGGTCAGCGGCGTGCAGGAATTGATCGCGGTGTATCGCGATCTCGCCCTGCGTTCGGATTTCGCGCTGCACCTGGGGCTCACCGAGGCCGGCATCGGCAGCAAGGGCATCGTCGCTTCCGCCGCCGCGCTGGCGGTGCTGATGCAGGAAGGCATCGGCGACACCATCCGCATTTCGCTGACGCCCGATCCGGGCGCGTCGCGCACCCAGGAAGTGATCGTCGCCCAGGAACTGCTGCAGACCATGGGCCTGCGCGCGTTCACGCCGATGGTCACCGCCTGCCCGGGCTGTGGCCGCACCACGTCGGAGTTCTTCCAGGAGCTGGCGAAGGTGGTGCAGGAACATGTCCGCGAGAAGATGCCGGAGTGGAAGATCACCCATCCGGGCGCCGAGAACCTCACGCTGGCGGTGATGGGCTGCATCGTCAACGGCCCCGGCGAATCGCGTCACGCCAACATCGGCATCTCGCTGCCGGGCACAGGAGAAGCCCCGGCCGCGCCGGTGTTCGTCGACGGCGAAAAGAGCGTGACCCTGCGCGGCGACAACATCGCCCAGGAGTTCGTCGGCATCATCGACGGCTACGTCGATCGCAAGTTCGGGCGTGACGGGCACGCTGGCTGAGGGCCTGGCGCTGATGCGCGGGGAATTGGGCTTCGTCGTCGACTTCCTGCGTAGTCGGCTGCTGCGGCTGGTCCTGCTGTTCGTGGGCCTGCTGCTGCCGCTGTGGGGATTCGCCGAACTCGCCGATGAGGTGCGCGAACACGAACCCTTCGCGTTCGACGAACCGATCCTGCGTTTCGCCGAGTCGCTGCACGGCGACGTCCTCGATCGCGCGATGGTGTTCATTTCCGACATCGGCTACGCCCATGGCGTGGTGCCGTTCGACATCCTGTTGATCGCGGCGCTGGCTTGGCGAGGCCGCCTGCGCGAAGGTCTGTTCGCCGGGATCGCGATCGTCGGTTCCGCCTTGCTGAACATGGCGACCAAGCAGGTTTTCGCGCGCGACCGGCCCAGCCTGTGGGCGTCGATCTCACCGGAAACCACATTCAGCTTCCCCAGCGGCCATGCGATGGGTTCGGCCACGCTCGCCTGGGTGCTGCTGGTGTTGGTCTGGCATACGCGCTGGCGCTGGCCGGTGGCCATCTTCGTGGCGGCGTTCGCCGCGTCGGTGGCCTTCTCGCGGGTCTATCTGGGCGTGCATTACCCGTCCGACATTCTGGCCGGCTGGGCGGCGGCATCGGCATGGGTGGTCTCGGCGTATCTGCTGGTGTTCCGCTTCGGCGCCCGGCCATGGGCCGGGGCGAATCGAAGCGGCGGTCGATAGCGGCCCGACGGCGATCAAGCATCGTGCATGCCTCGTTCGCCGATATCGAGATTGTCTCGATGTTGCGCTGCGCAAAGCAGTACACTCGGGGGGCTTAGAAGTACGGTGTCACCGGTTGTGGGCTATTCATGGAAGCCCTTGCCATCGCACGAAGCGATGCACTCTTACACACTCGCTTGCCGATCAGTCTCTGGGGAACTCCAAATGTCAAATCCGAAAAAGTGGGGCGGCGTAGTCGCGTTATGCGCGATTGCCGTGGCCGCCAGTGCCGCGTCTTATCAATACTTGTCCGCACGGGTCGAACGCGAGCATGGCGTCGCGCAGCAGACCAAAGCCGTGCGCGATACGCCACGTATGTCGCTGGCGTCGCGCGCGGAACGCAATCAGGTCATGGAGACGTTCAACGCGGGCACCGGTGTCCGCACCCCCGCGGTTTCGGTCAAGGCCGCAGGCCGTACCGGTCGTGCCACCTATATCGTCCTCTTCAGCGAAGAATCGCTCGCAACCTATAAAGGCGGCACTGCCGGCATTTCCGCTCCGCAGCGGAAATCGGGTGCATACGGCGCCATGCGTCTGGACAGCCGCAGCCCCGAAGCGCTGACCTACGTCTCCTACCTGCAGGGCAAGCAGCGGCAGATGGAACGCCAGATGTCCGGCATGATCCAGCGTCCGCTGCAGGTGCGTCGCCGCATGCAGCACGCGGTCAACGGTATCGTCACCGACATGAGCGCTGCCGAAGCCGCGCGCGTCTCGCGCATGGGCGGCGTCCGTCTGGTCGAGGAATATCGTGAGTACATCCTCGATACCGACGTCGGCCCGACCCTGATCGGCGCCCCCGTCGCATGGGCCGGTAGCGCCACCCTGCCGGGCGGCGCGCCTGCCGTGCAGGGTGAGGGCATCATCGCCGGCCTGATCGACTCGGGCATTAATTTCGGCAGCCCGTCGTTCGCTGGCACCGATCCGGTCGACGGCTATGTCCACGCCAATCCGCTCGGCGCCGGCGTCTATCTCGGCACCTGCGCCGCGGGCGGCGTCGATGTCGGCCGCTGCAACGAAAAGCTGATCGGCGGCTACGACTTCGTCTGCGCAGCCCCGGGCAACCAGTGCGGCGTCGCCGGCGTGGCTGAAGAACCCGGTTTCGGCGATACCAACGGCCACGGCAGCCACACCGCCTCCACCACCGTCGGCAACCGCCGCAACGTGGTGTTCAACGGCGCGCCGCTGCGCATTTCCGGCGTGGCACCGCGCGCCAACATCATTGCCTACGACGCCTGCTACACCAACACCACGACCGGTCAGGGCCTGTGCCCGAACGTGTCGACCGTGGCGTCGATCAACCAGGCGATCGCCGACGGCGTCGATGTCATCAACTATTCGATCGGCGGCGGCGTCTCGCCGTGGACCGAAGCGACGTCGCTGGCCTTCCTCAGCGCGACCGATGCCGGCATCTTCGTCGCCACCTCGGCAGGCAACAGCGGTCCGGTGGCCAACACGCTCAGCCATCTCGAGCCGTGGACCTCCGCGACCGCCGCTTCCCAGCACGGCCGTGGCGCGTTCGGCACTTTGATGAGCGTGACCGGCCCGTCGCCGGTTCCGGGCGGTCTGCAGCCTCTCGTCGTCAACAACGGCACCGGTGGCGTCGCGTTGTCCGCCACCATCCCCGGCACGACGCCTCTCATCATCAGCCCCGGCATCGCTGGCACCAGCGACGGCTGCAATACCGCGCCGTATCCCGCGGGTTCGCTGACCGGTGCGATCGTCGTGATCCGCCGCGGCACCTGTGCGTTCTCCGAGAAGACCAACAACGCTTCGGCCGCAGGCGCCATCGCTGTCGTCATCGCGAACAACGCCGCCGGCGGCATCATTCCCTCGGTTCCGGGCACCACCATTCCGGTGTTCGGTGCGACCCAGGTCGATGGCAATGCGCTGGCTGCGTTCGGTAACGCCAATCCGACCACCACCACCGCGCAGATTTCGTTCCCGTCCGTCGGCCTGCCGAACGTCGCCGATGCGCTGGCGTCCTTCAGCTCGCGTGGCCCGGCCGGTAATTTCGATCTGGTCAAGCCGGACGTGACCGCGCCGGGCGTGGACATCCTTGCGACCCTGGCCGGGACCTCGATCACCGGTTTCGAGCAGTTGGTCGGCACGATCAGCGGTACGTCGATGGCATCGCCGCATCAGGCCGGCGCTGCTGCGCTGATTCGTCAGGCCCGCCCGACCTGGAGCGTTGCGGAAATCAAGTCGGCACTGATGATGACTGCGACGACGCAGGTCTATACCGAAAATCAGGTCACCCTGGCGAACGCCTTTGCCCGCGGCTCCGGCCGTCTGCGTATCGAACGTGCGATCCGGGCCGGTCTGGTCCTGAACGAGACCACCGCCAACTACAACGCCGCCAATCCGGCGACCGGCGGCAATCCCGCGACCTTGAACCTCGCCAGCATGGCCAATGGCCGCTGCGCCCCGCCGACCTGCAGCTTCACCCGTACCTTCCGCAATCCGGGTACGAGCGGCGGTCTGTGGCGCGTCAGCGTGAATGGCGTGCCGGGTACGGCCAATCCGGCGCTGGCGTGGATCCTGCCGGGTGCAACCCGCGCGATCACTTTCAGCGTCAACAGTTCGACCCTGCCGGCCAACAACAGCTGGAACTTCGGCGAAGCGGTGCTGGAACTCGTCCAGAGCGGCGCCGGCAGCAATGAGGTATCCACGCTGCGTCTGCCGATCGCTGTGGCCGTGCAGCCGCCGATCATTGCGTTGCCGGCCTCGGTCAGCGCCAGCGTGGTCGCCGGCAACAACGGCAGCACCAGCTTCAACATCGGCAATACCGGCGGTTCGACCCTCAACTACACCGCCAGCACCAGCGGCAACGGCAACGTCGACCTGTACAACGCGCTGCGTGGGGCCATCAACTCCGGCTTCCGCAATACGGTCTACAGCGATCCGGCGACCGCCGGCAACAACGCGCAGTTCTCGGCGGACGATTTCGACCTGACCGGGGCGACGCAGCTCACCTCGATCTCGGCCGAAGGCTTCGTGGTCAGCGGTCTTGCTTTCCCGGGCGCTGCGACCAGCCTGACCTGGAGCATCTATCCGGATGCGGCAGGCGTTCCGGCGGGCAATCCGCAGTCGGCGCCGGGTGCGGCCGTGTGGACCTACAGCGCATCGCCGACCGCCGTTGGCGTCTCCACCGCAGGCGGTTTCATCAGCCTTAACCTGGCCGCTGCCGGCCAGAACGTGGTGTTGCCCGCGGGCAAGTACTGGCTGGTGGTCAACACCGCCGGCACCTTCGCCAATCGTTGGGCGCAGTTCGGCTCCGCGACCGGCAGCGGCTCGTTCATGAGCATCAGTGTGAGCACGGCCAACGCAGGCGCATGGGCCACCAACAGCGCGTTCGCCGGCTTGAACATGGTGATCCGAGGCTCCGTCCCCTGCGGTGCGCCGTGGCTGGGCACGCTGACGCCGGCCTCCGGTTCGGTCGCTCCTGCCGCTGCGCAGTCGACCACGCTGACGCTCAACAGCAGCGCGTTGGCTGCGGCCAGCTACCGCGCCTACGTCTGCGTGAACAGCAACGACCCGGTCCGGCCTTCGGTCGCGCTGCCGGTCGATCTGACGGTCACGCCGTAAAGCGTTAGCGCCTGTCGCGAGACAGGAATAGCGAGTCAAGAAAGGCCCGGGAAAACCCGGGCCTTTCTCTTTTCCGGAACCCGCGAGCGCGACAGCGGGTCGCTCTTACCCGATGACTGTCATCCGTTCGCCACAATCTTTCGAGTATTCTGGAAGTATGGAAATTAAAGAAGCCACCCTCGCGCTGGCCGCGCTTGGCCAGACCACGCGCCTGTCGATCTACCGGCGACTTGTGGAAGCCGGTCACGACGGCAGCAGCCCCGGCGAACTCGCCGAGCACCTGTCGCTGCCCGGCGCCACGCTGTCGTTCCACCTGAAGGAACTGGTTGCAGCCGGTCTGATCCATGGCCAGCCGCGCGGCCGCTCCATCTGCTACCGCGCGGATTTCGACGCCATGAACGCGCTGGTGGCATTCCTGACCGATCACTGCTGCGGCGGCAACCCGGCCGCTTGCGCGCCGGCCGCCGCAACCGGCGCTTCCGTCTGCGCGCCCACCGTCATTCCCGTCAAACTTCCGGAACACTCCGCATGACCATCCGCACCGGTATCAACGGCTTCGGCCGCATGGGACGTCTCACTCTGCGCGCCGCCTGGGGCGATCCAGATATCGCGTTCGTCCGCATCAACGATCCCGGCGGCGACGCGGCGACGTTCGCGCACCTGCTGAATTTCGATTCCGTCCATGGCCGTTGGGCACACGAAGCGGTGGCCGATGGCGACGTCATCGTGATCGACGGCTTGCGCATTCCGCTGACCCACAACCGCGACATTGCCGCGACCGACTGGTCGGACTGCGATGTCGTGATCGAAGCCTCCGGCAAGTTCCGCAAGCCCGACGTGTTGCAGCCCTATCTCGATCGGGGCGTGAAGCGGGTGGTGGTGACCGCACCGGTGAAATCCGCAGGCGCTCTGGATGTAGTGATGGGCGTGAACCATCACCGCTTCGATCCGGCGACGCACCGCATCGTCTCCGCCGCGTCCTGCACCACCAATTGTCTGGCGCCGGTGGTGAAGGTGATCCACGAGGCGCTGGGCATCCGCCACGGCAGCCTGACCACCATCCACAGCCTGACCAACACCCAGGTCATCGTCGATGCGCCGCACAAGGATCTGCGCCGCGCGCGCGCCTGCGGCAGCAGCCTGATTCCGACCTCCACCGGCTCGGCCACCGCCATTGCCGAAATCTTTCCGGAGCTGAAAGGACGCCTCAACGGCCACGCCGTGCGCGTGCCGCTGACCAATGCGTCGCTGACCGACTGCGTATTCGAGGTCGAGCGCGCGACGACGGTGGAAGAGGTCAACAACTTGCTGCGCATCGCGGCCGAGGGCGAACTCGCCGGCGTTCTGGGCTACGAAACGCGGCCGCTGGTCTCGATCGATTTCCTGCACGACCCGCGTTCCAGCATCGTCGATGCGCTGTCGACCATGGTCACCAACGGCACCCAGGTGAAGATCTACGCCTGGTACGACAACGAATGGGGTTACGTGAATCGCACAGCCGAACTTGTGCGGCTGGTCGGCAGCGCGGATCGATAGGCGGCCATGTTCAAGCAACTGTCGCCCGAAATCCGTCAATACCTCGCGATCACCGGTAATTACTGGGCATTCACCCTCACCGACGGCGCGCTGCGGATGCTGGTGGTGCTGCATTTCCACCGTATGGGCTACAGCCCGCTGCAGGTGGCGATGTTGTTCCTGTTCTACGAACTGTTCGGCGTGGCCACCAATCTGGTCGGCGGTTGGCTGGGCGCGCGGATCGGGCTCAACCGCACCATGAACATCGGTCTTGGATTGCAGGTCGCGGCACTGTCGATGCTGCTGGTGCCGGCAGCGTTGCTGACGGTACCGTGGGTGATGGCCGCGCAGGCGCTGTCGGGCGTCGCCAAGGATCTGAACAAAATGAGCGCCAAAAGCAGCATCAAGCTGCTGCTGCCCGGCGACCGACAGGGCGCGCAATACCAGGGGGCGCTGTATCGCTGGGTCGCGGCGTTGACCGGTTCGAAGAACGCATTGAAGGGCGTCGGTTTCTTCCTCGGCGGCGCGCTGTTGACCTGGCTGGGATTTGCGCCTGCGATCGCGGCGATGGCCGTCGGGTTGGCGCTGGTCTGGGCATTGAGTCTGTGGGTGCTCCGGCGCGATCTGGGCAAGGCCAGCGCGAAGCCGAAATTCCGCGACATCTTCTCGAAGAGCCGCGCGATCAATCTGTTATCGGCGGCGCGGATGTTCCTGTTCGGCGCGCGCGACGTGTGGTTCGTGGTCGCGCTGCCGGTGTTCCTCGCGCAAACGCTGGGCTGGGATTTCTGGCAGATCGGCGGTTTTCTCGCCGCATGGATCATCGGCTACGGCGGGGTGCAGTCGGTCGCGCCGTACGTGACCGGTAAACGCAGTGGCCAGACGCCGGATGGTCGCGCGGCCTTCGCATGGGCGGCAGGATTGACGGTGGTGCCCGCGGGAATGGCGGCGCTGCTGTGGTCCGGGTATTCGCCGCAGACCGTGCTGGTGGGCGGACTGATGCTGTTCGGCGCGCTGTTCGCGATCAACTCGTCGCTGCACAGTTATCTGATCGTGAGCTACGCCGCCGAGGACGGCGTGTCGCTGGATGTCGGCTTCTACTACATGGCCAATGCGATGGGCCGGCTGCTGGGCACGGTGCTGTCGGGATGGGTGTTCCAGCGCTACGGCATCGCGATGTGCCTGGCGGTGTCGGCGGGCATGGTGGCCGCGGCGACGGCGATTTCGGTCTTCCTGCCGAAGCATGCGTCTGCGCCGCCGGGCGGTATGGCGACTGCGGCACCGTGATCGCCGTCTCGCAGGATGGCCGGTTGTCGTCCGCGTTGGCGTTGACTGCGGGTACGTACGGCGCCGCCGGGCGTCGCATGTCCATCGCAGAGTGCACCGATGTCAGAGCAAGATCCTTCCGAAACCCATGCCGACGCCCTCGCGTTCCTGCGCGAACGCCTCGATCGCGGCAACGACTGCCTGAGGGAAGGCAATGCGCGCGGAGCGCTCGTCAATTACGACAGCGCCCTGATGTCGTTCCAGATCTCCCGCCATATCGTCGCGCTGCGCGAGACCTACCGCGCGCTGTGGACCAACAAGGCGCTGGCGCACCAGCAGTTGCGCGAGATGGTGAAGTCGCACGAAGCGGCGATGTTCGCGAACAGCCTGTTGCCGGATTGACGTCGAGGGCGTGACTTTCGAAAGAACCTGTCGCAAACGAAAACGGCCACCTCGCAGTGGCCGTTCGTCGATCATCCTTAACGGAATGCGTTACCAGATCCGCACGCGCTGTTCCGCGGGCAGATAGAGCTTGTTGCCCGGTTTCACATCGAAGGCCTCGTACCACTCGTTGAGATTGCGCAGCGGGCCGTTGATCCGGTACTGCGGCGGCGAATGCGGACCGACTTTGATCTGATTGATCATGGCTTCGTCGCGATACTTCGATTTCCACACCTGTGCCCAGGCCAGGAAGAAGCGCTGGTCGCCGGTCAGACCGTCGATCACTGGCGCGGCCTTGCCTTTCAGGCTGAGCTTGTAGGCGGTGTAGGCCATCGACAGTCCGCCGAGATCGCCTATGTTTTCGCCCAGCCCCAACTGGCCATTCACGCAATGGCCTTCCAGGGGGCAATAGGTGCTGTATTGGGCAACGAGCGCCTTGGTGCGGCTTTCGAAGCGCGCGCGGTCCTCGTCGGTCCACCAGTTGCGCTGGATTCCAGCGGAATCAGACTTCGAGCCCTGATCGTCGAAGCCGTGGCCCATTTCATGGCCAATCACGCCGCCGATTCCGCCGTAGTTCACCGCCGGATCGGCGTTCACGTCGAAGAACGGCGGCTGCAGGATGCCGGCCGGGAACACGATCTCGTTGAACGACGCGTTGTAGTAGGCGTTGACCGTGTGCGGGGTCATGAACCATTCCGCGCGGTCGGGCTTGGTGCCGAGGCGACGATTCTGGTCGTCGACGAAATAGCGGCGCAGCGACTGCACGTTCGCGATCAGGTCGCCGGGAACGATCTTCACGCTGGTGTAATCGCGCCACTTCTGCGTATAGCCGATCTTGGGCAGGAAGGTGCCCAGTTTTTTGTAGGCCTCGGCCTTGGTCGCATCGCCCATCCAGTCGAGGGTTTCGATGTTCTGGCGCAGTGCGGCGCGCAGATTCTCGACCAGATCATCCATCGCCTCCTTGGCTTCGGGCTTGAAGTGCCGCGCCACGTACATCCGGCCCACCGCATCGCCCAGCCCGCCGCTGCCGCCGCCGACGGTGGCGACGCCGCGCTTCCACAGTTCGCGCTGGGTCTTCTGGCCCTGCAGCACGGTGCCGGTGAATGCGAACGCGGCCTGGTCGATGTCGGTGCTGAGCATCGGCGCGTGGTTGCGCACTGCGTGATGGGTCAGATAGTCGCGCCACACGTTGAGCGGCGTCTTCGCGACCACTTCGTCCAGGATCGGACCGACCGCGCTGGGCGTGGAAACATTCACTTCAGTAGGTGTCTTCAGGCCCTGCGCGGCGAAATGCGCGGCCCAGTCGTAACCGGGGAATTCCTCGTGCAGCTGGGCGAAGGTGCGCAGGTTGTAGGTCTTGTCGCGGTCGCGAAGCTGGACGCGGTCCCACAGTCGCTTGGCCAGTTCGGTTTCCAGGGCGATGACAGCCTCGGCGCGCGGCCTGGCGTCGGCGACGCCAGCGAAGCCGAGCATAGTCGCGACGTGGTCGAGGTAGGCGGCGCGGATCTGGACGAAGCGGGCTTCCGGGTTGAGGTAGAAATCCTTGTCGGGCAGGCCCAGCCCGCCCACGCCGATGCTGACCAGATAGCGGTCGGGGTTCTTGCGGTCTAGCGTCACCCCGCCGCCCACCGGGCTGCTGGTGCCATCGATGCCCGCGCGCCCGAAGGCGGCGGTCAGCGCAGCGATGGAATCGACGCCAGCGATCCGCGCCAGGGTCGGCTTCAGCGGTGCGATCCCGGCGGCATCGCGCGCCGCGGTGTCCATGTAGCTGGCGTAAAGATCGCGGACTTTCTGTTCGTCGCTGCCGGGCTTCAGATCCTTGCGCGCCTGCAGTTCCTCGACGATCGCGTGGACCTGTTCTTCGGCCTGGTCGCTCAATGCGTTGAACGAACCGAAGCGGGTGTCGTAGTCGCGGAGTTGATAGTTGTCGAACCAGCGGCCGTTGGCGTAGCGGTCGAAATCGTCGCCGGGCTTCACCGACAGGTCGCGATTGCCCAGGTCGATGCCGAAACTGCCGAGCTGCGGCTTGGCGGTGTCGCCGGCGAAAGCCGCAGGCGCGGCGAATACGAGCGCGAGGCCCAGGGCGAGGAGGGTCTTGTTCATTGAACGATCCGGAATGACGGGCAGACCGGGAGACTAACCGACACCACCGATCCGGCATGTGCCGAAGGTAGGGGCCAAAAGTCCGGGAGTGGCCGGAGAACGGCCAGGAAGTGATCAGGGCGTTGAAACGGGTGCGGGCGCCGGAGTCCGGTTGATGGTGTCGCGCGCGTCCTGGAGCCGTTGCCGCAGATAGTCGTCCCGGCTCATTCCGTTGGGATAACTCTGCATCGCCAGCACCTCGGAAACGATTCTGGCTTCCTGCACCTTGTAATCCTTGAGCTTCGCGTCGCGCTGCTGTTGGGCGAGCAGCGCCCGTTGCCGCGCGGCGGTTTGCTGGTGGTGACGGTCGATCACTTCCCCGATCTGCACCGCGCGCTCCCGGGGATCCTTCACCGCCACCTGGATCAGGCCGACGCGCATCATCATCGCCTCGTCCCCGGACAGCTCGCGGTTCTGCTCGCGGCGGTCGATATCCTGGCTCAGCGCGCGCGCGCGGGCCATGCGCGTCGCGTCGTCCAATCGCGGGGCGTCGCGCACGAACGCGCGGGCGTGGCGCTCGAATGCGAGCCGGCTCTGGTTCGCCCGGGCATCGGGCGTGGCGGCGGCTGCCGCGCCCGGATCCGCCGGATCCGGCGCTGTCGGGGACACCGGGTCGGGCTGGGCGATCATCCTCGCGACCGAATCCTGGCGCTGCTGCGCGGCCATCCACATCGCCAGCATGAGGATGGCGGAGATGACCAGTCCGATCGAGACCAATCTCATTTTCATCGCGACATGGGGTTCCGTGGGCCTGGTGGAGAATGTCGGGCCGATCCCAAGCGCGGATCGGCAAAGGTTCGAAATGGATTAGAACAGCTGACCGATGCCCAGGTACAGCGGATCGGCGATGCCGCCATCGAAGCGCACTCGTCGCCGATGATCTGCGGGGAGGGACGCGCTATTCGCCCGGCTTCGCCGCCTCGATCGGCGCGCTGGTTCCCGCACGGCGGGCGAGCTGCGCCTCGCGGTGCGCCATGTAGGCGTTTGCGGCGAAGATCACCCCGGCGCCGACCGCGGTCCAGCGGTCCAGCGGCTCCCGGAACAGCAGCCAGCCGGCGACCGCCACGATCGGCAACTGCATGAAGCTGATCGGCGTCAACGCCGAGACATCGCCCAGCTTCAGCGCCCGCGTCCACAGCATGTGCCCGCCGGTGCCGAGGAAGCCGGCGGCGATCACCCACAGCCAGACGATGCCGTGCGGCCATTCCCACACCATCAGCGCCGGCAGCAGCGACATCGGCACCCACAGCAGGGTGGTGATGAGCACGATGCGGTCGGCCGGTTCCACTTTCGACAGCAGCTTGATCTGGATCGAGACGATGCCGCTGAGCACCGCCGCCGCCAGCGCGACCAGCGTGCCCATCGTGAAACTGTCGGTGCCCGGGCGGACGATGATGATCACGCCGACGAAGCCCAGCGCCACCGCCGCCCAGCGTCGCGCGCGCACCTGCTCATGCAGGAAGATCACCGCGGCGATGGTGACGAAGATCGGCGTGGAATACGACAGCGCCACCGCCTGCGCCAGCGGCAGATGGCCGATGGCCCAGAAGCCCGCCATCATCGACACCACGCCGATGAGGCAGCGGAACACGTAGCGCGGCAGCTGCGTGGTCTTCAGCAGCCCCGGGCCGTGGCGCAGCAGCAGCGGCAGCGCCGCCACCAGCCCGAAGAAATTGCGGAAGAACGCGATCTCGAAGGTGTGCAGGGTTTCCGAGGCGAGTTTGATCGTCACCGCCATCAGCCCGAAGAACACGGTGCTGCCCAGCATCAGCAGCGCCGCGCGCATGTGCTGCGAACGCGGCGCGTTCATGCGCATCCTGGGTGCCGGCCGGCGAAGACGAGACTCATGCAGGTCAGCCCGGCCTCGGCCTTGCCGAATTCGGAGATATCCACCGGCACGACGTGCAACCCGGCGCGCTGCGCATGCGCGGACACGCGTTCGAGCGTGCGCGGGAAGGCCGCGTTTGCGATCAGGCAAGCGCCGAGCGGCAGTACGTTGGCCGCGAACGGTTCGCCCGCATGCACCGCGATGGTCTCGAAGCCGGCGAACGGTGCGGCATCGATCCCATCGACCAGCCATGCCGGATTGAGCAGCAGCGTGTCCGCATCCAGCGCGGTGCAGGCGGTTTTCAGATGCAGGCTGCCGGTGACCGGCACTGGGATCACTGCGTAGCCGTGCGGCTGGACGATGGCCGCGAGCTGCGCGACGCCTTCGCGATTGGTGCGGGTGGTCAGGCCGACGAACAGCCGGCGACCGATGCGCAGCACATCGCCGCCCTCGAGCGTGCCCGGCGCGCGGATGCGTTCGACGATCGGGCGATGCTGCACGACAGCCACTTCGATGCGATCGATTTCCGGCTGCCGCGACACGGCGCCGGGCCGGGTCAGCACCGCAAGTTCATCGAGGATCAGCGCCGCATCCTCGACGAACACGCTGTCGGGCAGGGTGTCGATGCCGTCAAGAACGACGACTTCGGCGCCCGCCGCCGCCAGTGCCTCGCGGTAGGCCGCGTGCTGGCGTTCGAGGCGCGCGAACGACATCGCCGTGCGTTCGAGGAAGGTCAGTTCGCAGCGGTCGGCGAGCGCCGGCGCGGGACGCCTGACGACGGCGATGATGCGATCCGCCGTCGCGGGCGCGGCGGTCACCACCGCGCGCCGACGATCCGCGGCTCGGGTTCGATGGCCACGCCGAAACGTGCCTGCACATCCGCGGCGATCTCGCGCGCCAGCGCCAGCAGCTCGGCGCCGGTAGCGCGGCCGTGATTCACCAGCACCAGGGCGTGCTGTGCGGCCACGCCGGCATCGCCGCTGCCGGTGGACGCGCGCCGGCCTTTCCAGCCGCAGGCGTCGATCAGCCAAGCCGCCGACAGTTTGCGGGTGGCGTCGCTGTCGCCGCGGAAGGCCGGAAGCTGCGGGTATTCGGCCAGCAGCGCGTCGGCCTGCGCCGCCGGGAGAATGGGATTCTTGAAGAAGCTGCCGGCGTTGCCGACCACGGCCGGGTCGGGCAGCTTGCGTCGGCGCAGGCGGATCACCGCGTCGGCGACGTCGTGCGCGCCGTAGCCGCTGCGCGCGTCGGCGGCCAGGCCCATTTCCTCGCGGATGCCGGCGTAGTCGATCTTCAGGCTGCCGGCATCGAGCGTGCGCGCCAGCGGCAGTTCGAATTCCACCGCCACGATCAGCCAGCGGTCGAGTTCGCGCTTGAACGCGCTGTCGCGGTAGGCGAAGGCGCAGGCCGCGGCCTCGAAACGATGGAATGCGCCGGTGCCGCGCTCGAACACCTCGACCGCGCGGATGCGTTCGCCCACTTCCACGCCGTAGGCGCCGATGTTCTGGATCGGCGCCGCGCCGACGGTGCCCGGGATCAGCGCCAGATTCTCCAGCCCGGCGTAGCCCTGTTCCAGCGCCCACATGACCAGTCGATGCCATCCCACGCCGGCATCGGCCCGGACAATGGCGCGATCGTCGTGGACGTCGAGCGTGCGGATCGTCTGGGTGTCGAGATTCAGCGCCAGCGCCGGGCCTTCGACGATCAGCAGGTTGCTGCCGCCGCCCAGGACGAGTGGCGAATTGCCGGCGAATTCGTTCGAAAACAGCGCCGGCAGATCGTCGGCGTCGTCGGTCTCGATCAGCAGCCCGGCGCTCGCTTCGACGCCGAAGGTATTGCGCGTGCGCAGCGGCGCGCGTTCGATCCGGCGCACGCTCATGTGTTGTTGGGCAGATGCCCGCGGCTGGGCGCTTCCTTGCGGCGACGGATCGCATCCACGCATTCGTGGATCAGCGCCGGGCCGCGATAGATCAGACCGGTGTAGAACTGCACAAGGCTGGCGCCCGCGGCCATTTTCTTCACCGCGTCGGCGCCGGTCAGGATGCCGCCCACGCCGACGATCGGAATCTGTTCCGGCAGCCGGGTGCGCAGCATCCGCAGCACCGCCGTGGACTTCGCCATCAGGGGTTCGCCGGACAGGCCGCCGGCTTCCTTCGCCAGCGGATGCTGATGGACCGCGATCCGCGACACCGTGGTGTTGGTGGCAACCACGCCGTCGACCTGTAGTTCGCCGAGCACCCGGGCGGTGACGTCGATGTCTTCGTCGGCCAGGTCCGGCGCCACTTTCACCAGCATCGGCACGCGCCGGCCGTGACGCGTCCACAGCCGTTCCTGCGCTTCCTTCAGCTCGCCGAGCAGCCGCCGCAGCGCCTGTTCTTCCTGCAGTTCGCGCAGGCCCGCGGTATTCGGCGACGAGATGTTGATGGTGACGTAATCGGCCAGCGGGTAGACCTTTTCCAGACAGTGGACGTAGTCCAGCGATGCCGATTCGTTCGGCGTGTCTTTATTCTTGCCGATGTTGATGCCGAGGATGCCGTCGCCCTTGCGCCGCGCCTTTTCGACGTTGCGCACCAGCGCGTCCACGCCGTCGTTGTTGAAGCCCAGGCGGTTGATGACCGCCTTGTTTTCCGGCAGCCGGAACATCCGCGGCTTCGGATTGCCCGCCTGCGGCTTCGGCGTGACCGTGCCCACTTCGACGAAGCCGAACCCCAGCGCGAACAGCGCGTCGATATGTGCCCCGTTCTTGTCCAGCCCGGCGGCCAGACCGACCGGGTTGGGGAAGGTCATGTTGAGCACCTTCACCGGAAACGAGGGCGTGCCTTTGGTCAGCAGCGGATTCAGCCCGGTGCGGTACGCCACTTCCATCATCGACAGTCCGAGGCTGTGCGCGCGCTCGGCATCGAAGTGGAACAGGAAGGGGCGGGCGAGTCCGTACATGCGCCGCCGCGCCTCAGCCCAAATGGCCGGAAAAACCCAACCAGGCGAGCAGGGCGGCGATGCCGCCGAAGAACATCACCGCGATCAAAATGCCCACGATGGTGACGATGATCGAGCCCCAGCCCAGCACCAGGCCGGCGATGGCGAGGCCGTCGCCGTCGATCGCGCCCGCGGAGCGGCGGATTTCGGCGCGCGCCATGTGTCCGGTGATGATCGCGCCGAAGCTGCCCAGCCACGGCAGCAGGGTCCAGCCGAGAAGGCCGGCGACGAGGCTGATGATGGCGAGGGTGCTGGTCTTGCGGCTGTTGGAAAACGAGCCGTTCATGGATGGGTCGTTCATGGATGGCATCTCCTGCGGATGGAACGCGGACGGTGCCGCCCGGCAGGCGCTGGCCTGTCGGGCGGTGCGGCGGAACGTCAGAGATCGAACTTGATGCCCTGCGCCAGCGGCAGCGAATCCGAATAGTTGATGGTGTTGGTCTGGCGGCGCATGTAGACCTTCCATGCGTCCGAACCCGATTCGCGGCCGCCGCCGGTTTCCTTCTCGCCGCCGAACGCGCCGCCGATTTCAGCGCCGCTGGTGCCGATGTTGACGTTGGCGATGCCGCAGTCGCTGCCGGACGCCGCGAGGAAGGCTTCCGCGGCCTTCAGATTTGCGGTGAAGATCGACGACGACAGGCCCTGCGGCACCGCGTTCTGCATGTCGATGGCTTCGTCGAGGGTCTTGAACTTCATCACGTACAGGATTGGCGCGAAGGTCTCGTGCTGGACGATCTCCGCGTCGTTGGTCAGCCCGGTGACGATGGCCGGCAGCACGAAGTTGCCCTTGCCTTCGATCGCCGCTCCGCCAGTTTCGACCTTGCCGCCGCTGGCCTTGGCCTTGGCGATCGAGTCGAGATAGGCGTCCACCGCGTCGCGGCTGTTGAGCGGACCCATCAGGTTCTTCGGGTCGGTCGGGTCGCCGATCTTGGTTTCCACCTGCTTGTAGGCGGTGATCAGCTTGGCCAGCACGTCGTCGTAGATCGATTCCTCCACCAGCAGGCGGCGGGTGGTGGTGCAGCGCTGGCCGGCGGTGCCGACGGCGCCAAAGACAATGGCCGGAATCGCCAGTTTCAGATCGGCGCTGGCGTCGACGATGATCGCGTTGTTGCCGCCCAGCTCCAGCAGCGAGCGGCCCATGCGGCGCGCGACGCGCTCGCCGACCATGCGCCCGATCTTGGTGGAACCGGTGAAGCTGATCAGCGGGATGCGCTTGTCGTCGACGAACTGCTGGGCGATGTCGCTGCCGGCGTCGTTGAACAGGAAGAAGATGTCAGGGAAGCCGGCCTTATTCAGCGCCTCATTGCAGATCTTCATCGACGCGATGGCCGAGAGTGGGGTCTTCGGCGACGGCTTCCAGATGGTGATGTCGCCGCAGATGGCCGCAACGAACGCATTCCACGCCCACACCGCCACCGGGAAGTTGAACGCCGAGATCACGCCGACGATGCCGATCGGGTGCCACTGCTCGTACATGCGGTGCCCGGGGCGCTCGCTGTGCATGGTCAGGCCGTAGAGCTGGCGCGACAGACCGACCGAGAACTCGCCGATATCGATCATCTCCTGCACTTCGCCGTCGCCTTCCGGCTTGGACTTGCCCATCTCCAGCGCGACCAGCGAACCCAGCGCGTCCTTGTGCGTGCGCAGCGCGTCCGCGCACAGGCGGATCGCCTCGCCGCGGCGCGGCGCCGGGGTGGTGCGCCAGATCTTGAACGCCGCCTGGGCGCGCTCGACGATCAGGTCGTAATCCGCCTGCGACGAGGCCTGCACCCGGCCCAGCACCTCGCCCGTGGTCGGATTGACCGGCTCGATCACCCCTGCATCAGCGGTGGTGGACCACTCGCCATGGCCCAGATAGGTGCCGGATTCGCTGGCGCCGAGGCCGAGGGCGGTGAGGACGGGATGGGTCATCGAGAACTCCTGGGGCTGGCCGGACCGCCCGGAAAGCGGGCGCCGGCATCGTTCGAGTGGGGATTTCGGGTGTGAAGACAGACGTCAAGTGGCGGCCCCGACACGATTCGAACGTGCGACCTGTCCCTTAGGAGGGGACCGCTCTATCCAGCTGAGCTACGGGGCCAAGACCGGAATTATCGCAGGCTTGGGCGGAGGCCGGCACCCCCGCCGGCTTTCCCTCTCCCTGCGCACCGCGCGGGGAGAGGGTGGCCGAAGGGTCAGAGGGGGCAGGTTCAATTCAGTCCGATGACTGCAAGAACGCAATCACATCCGCCATGTCATCCCGAGTCCGGCGCAGCCGGGCGACGGATCTGCTGTTTCAACAACCTTCGACCGCCCGTAGCCCTATGGCATGATCCATCACGACAGTGCAGGGCAGCACAGGGGGAAAGGAATGTCCGAGCTTCATCCGATTTCAGCTATTTGCTTGGACCCTGCGCGTAAGGAAGAGCGCAAGGCCGACGTGGTGTTTATTCACGGCCTCGGCGGCGATCACGTCCTGACCTGGCGGCATGGTGATAGCAACGAAGACCTCTGGCCTTCATGGGTGGCGAAGGAGTTTCCCGACCTCGGGGTTTGGACCCTGTCCTATGCGGCAAGCCCGAGCGCATGGTTCCGTGTGCTGAAAAAGTTGCCGCTGCGCTGGGTACCTGGTTTGAAGGGCTTTTATCAGCATGCCGACCGCGATACCGGGCACAGCATGCACCTGCCGGATCGCGGTGTGGAGGTGCTCGATGGGCTTGCGCTCGATGGACTGGGCAGCCGGCCGCTGATCTTCGTCTGCCACAGCCTGGGTGGCCTGCTCGCCAAGCAGGTGCTGCGCACGGCCGACGATGGCGGCCGTGCGGATTGGAAGGCGGTCCGCGACAATACCGCCGCCGTCATGTTCCTCAGTACGCCGCATGCCGGTTCGCACTTGGCCACCGCCATCAATCGCATCGGCAAGGGCTTGAGAGTCAACCCCAGCCTCTATGGCCTGAAGGCCAGCGACCCGCATCTGCGCAATCTGGGTCAGTGGTATCTCAACAACATGGCGCATGTTGAGCACGCGGTGTATTACGAAACCCGTGACACCTTCGGCCTGCGCGTGGTGGATGAAGCCAGCGCACAACTGGGCCTCGGCGTCACCGCCGTGCCGCAGGACGAGGACCATTTGTCGATCGCCAAGCCGCGCAAGCCCGATGCGCGTGTCTGCAAGGATCTGCGCCGCATTCTGTCCAAAGTGGTCGCGGATGCGCCGACAAAGAACGGCGTTCTCACGCCTCGGGTGGGCACAGAGCCGCAAGTGACGGCGGTCCAGCAGCCCCCAGTCGAAGTCCACGTCCACGTCCCGTCAACGCCATTGCAGGCTGCGCACGGCCCCATCACCCCCTGCCAACGGCCCCGCGACGCGTCGCGCTTTTTCGGCCGCGAAGATGAAGTGAAGGCGCTGGTGATGCGTCTCGGCACGGAACGCATGACCGTGGTGGCCGGTGCCGCCGGTCTGGGCAAGACCGCGCTGGCGGCCGAAGCCCTCCGCCGGATGCTGGGCGAGCGGCCTTGGGCGCGGCTCGCGGACACGCCGTTTCCGCACGGCATCGTCTACATCGATCTGTACGCGCAGAAGGACCAGCCCGGGATGGCCTGGCGGCAGATCGCCGAATCTGTGGGCGGCAACGATTTTCTGCTGGACAAGACCGATGACATCCGCGCCCGCGAGGCCTGCCGCGGCCGTCACCTGCTGCTGATCGTGGAAGGCGGCGAAGAGGCCGATGGCGGGCCGCGTGCCGAAGGCGGGCAACGCCCGAACCGGCACAGCCTGCTGGACCCGCTGCAGTGGGAGGGCAGCCTGCTGTGGCTGACCCGGCCTACGCCCACTTCGCCCCGCGCCGACATCGTGCTGGGCAAGCCGCTGGAAAAGGACGAAGCGAACCATCTGCTGGAATACCTCACCACCGGCGCGCCGATGCCGCCGGACGCACAGACGCGCACTGCCTTGGCGACGCTGCTGGAGCGCCATCCGCTGGCCCTGACCTGGGCCGGCGGCCTGCTGCAGCAGGGTGGCGTCAGGCCGCAGCAGCTGGTCGAGGAGTTGCGCCAGCAGCCGGCGCGCGCACTGCACGACCCCGAGAACACCCGCCACACGCTGCAATGGCTGTTCCAGCGCAGCGTGCACCTCTTGGACCCCAGCGCCAATGCCACGCTGGCCGCCGCCGGCCTGATCGCGCACGCGCCGTTCCCGCTGTCAGCGATGTGCGCCGCCACCGGCCTTGCGCCGGACGCCCAAGGGGCCGCGTTGCGCGAGTGCGTGCAGAGTCGGCTGCTGGATCTGGACGTCTTGCCTGACCATTGGCGCTTCGACCACGCGCTGGGCCACCATTTCGCCCAGACGTTGGCCGCCGATCTTGAGGAAGACCAACGCGGCGAACGGCTGCAACGGCTGATGGACTGGGCCGACCGACAACTGCAGGCGGAACTCGCTGCCAACCTGCCCATGCAGACCCTCGCCCATGCCGAGGCGCTGCTGCGGGCCGAGCGGCCTCCGCAAGGGTGGGAGCCCTTGGCGAAGAACGTGTTGTACGACCACCTCGACAGGCTGGAAGCGCTGGGTCGGCTGGGCGAATGCGGGACGTTGCTGCGCCTGATCGAGACCTGGCTGCTGCGGATGCCCGCAGCGCAGCAGGAGGCCGCCGAATGGCAGCGCGAGCGCAGTGTCATCCACAACAGACTGGGCGATCTGCTGCAGGCGCAGGGCGATCTGGCCGGGGCGCAGCAGCGTTACGAGGCGAGTCTGCGGATCAGCGACGCGCTGGCGACGCGCGATCCCGACAACGCCGGCTGGCAGAGCGATCTGAGCGTGAGCTTCGAGAAACTGGGTGATCTGCTGGAGGCGAAGGGCGATCTGGCCGGGGCGCAGCAGCGCCACGAGGCGAGTCTGCGGATCCGCGACGCGCTGGCGACGCGCGACCCCGACAACGCCGGCTGGCAGCGCGATCTAAGCGTGAGTCAGAACAAACTGGGCGGTCTGCTGGAGGCGAAGGGCGAGCTGGCCGGGGCGCAGCAGCGTGACGAGGCGAGACTGCGGATCCGCGGCGCGCTGGCGACGCGCGATCCCGACAACGCCGGCTGGCAGCGCGATCTGAGCGTGAGTCATAACAAACTGGGCGGTCTGCTGGAGGCGCAGGGCGATCTGGCCGGGGCGCAGCAGCGTTACGAGGCGAGTCTGCGGATCACCGACGCGCTGGCGGCGCGTGATCCTGAGAACGCGGGCTGGCAGCGCGATCTGAGCGTGAGCGAAAACAAGCTGGGCGACGTGCTGCACGCGCAGGGCGATCTGGCGGGTGCGCAGCGGCGTTACGAGGCGGGTCTGCGGATCCGCGAGGCGCTGGCGGCGCGGGATGCTGAGAACGCGGTCTGGCAGCGCGATCTGGTAGTGAGTCGGGTCAAGTTGGGAGCGGTGTGTGGCGCACAGGGCGATGAGGCGATCGCGCGCGCGCACTGGGCGGAGGCGCAGCGCATCCTGCAGGCACTGGTGCAGCGCTGGTCCGAGCATCCGCACTTCCGGCGAGAACTCGCGCAGATTGAGCAGATGATCGTTTCGTTGGGCGGATGACGATCAGTAGGCGGTATGTCGTGCAAGGATTGGGCGCATGTTTGCAGGAGGGCCTGATCGCCCAAGTCTTCGGCCCCAACGACCACGACCCTCCTACGGGGTTTGGTCGAGCTGAGACACTCCATTCAAGAGTTCCAACCACAAGGGAACGACATGCAAAGCAATGCACAAGGCGACACCGACACCACCACCCCACTCGAAACACTCCAAGCCATCGCCACCCAGCGCGACGCCCGCCCCAACATCCTGATGATCATGGTCGATCAGCTGTACTACCCGAACCCGGGTTACGGCGATGCGGGCTTCGCCAACGACATCAAGAAGATCCTCTCGTTCGTCGGCAGCCTCGAAGGCAACGAATACGCGAAGCACTACCCCGGCTTCTGCAAGCTGCGCGAGTACGCGACGGTGTTCACCGATCACACCATTGCCGAGTCGGCGTGCATTCCCAGCCGCGCCAGCATCATGACCGGGCAATACGGGCCGCGCAGCGGCGTGACGCAAACCGATGGCTTGTTCAAGAACGGCGACTCGTCCAATTTCCCGTGGCTGCGCGCGGACGGTGCGCCCACCGCAGGCGATTATTTCCGCGAACTCGGCTATTCCACGCATTACTTCGGCAAGTGGCACGTCAGCGATCCGCCGGAGCACACGCTGCAGGCGTACGGCTTCGGCGACTGGGAGCTGTCGTGGCCGGAGCCGCACGGGTCGCTGACCAACAACATGGGCGTGTATCGCGATTACCAGTTCGCCGATCTGGCCTGTGCATTCCTGCGCCGCCGCGGTCTGGGCGTGCCGTATTCGCGCGCCAGCAGCAGCGCGGGCGACCGTCATCCCGACAACAGCTTCGTGCCCACGCCGCCGCCGTTCTTCGCGGTGTGCTCGTTCACCAATCCGCACGACATCGCCACTTATCCAGCGCTGCCGCGCGCGCTGATGCCGGCCGCGCCCGGCGCGGCGGTCACGCCGCAGGCGCTGTTCGGTCCCGGCGGTTCGGTGCCGATTCCAGCGCAGGGCACGGTGAGCGCCGTTCCGCAAGACGGCACCTATCGCGTGCCGTTGAACCCGACCGGGCTGCCGCAGGCCTGCGCCACCGCGTCGCCGACCCAAGCCGAAAACCTGCTGCTCAACAAGCCGCGCGCGCAGTTCGACGCGTCGTACAAGGTCGCGCTGGGACTGGCCGCGAAGACCGGCCTCGCGGTAGCGCAGGGGGCCGGCGGCGACCCGCAGACGGTGCTGGCCAATGCGGTGAAGGCGACGATGGCCGCGACCATTCCGTTCCAGTTGCAGCAGGACGCGGATGCGGCGTCGGTCGGCTTCCTGCAGTACTACGCCTACATGATCTCGATGGTGGACCGCCACATCCTCAGCGTGTTGACCTCGCTGGAGGAAGCGGGGCTGCGCGACACCACCGTCGTCGTGTTCGCATCGGATCACGGCGAATTCGGCGCGGCGCACGGCATGCAGATCGAGAAATGGCATGGCGCGTATCAGGAAGTGGTGCATGTGCCGTTTCTGATCAGTTCGCCGACCTACAACACCGCCACCGATGCGCCGGTCGCGATCGATGCGCAGACCAGTCATATCGACATCCTGCCGACGTTGCTGTCGCTGGCCGGTGCCCAGCCGGAGCAGATCGAACGCGCGCGACGTTCGCTGTCGAAGACGCATCTGGCCGCGCCGCTGCCGGGTGCGGACCTGCTGCCGGTCATCGCGGCGGGCGGCGGACCGGTGATCGGCCCCGACGGCGCGACGCGTACCGGCGTGCTGTTCGCGACCGACGACATGATCACCGAGCCACTGCCGCGCGACGACGACCCGCACAACCAGTCGTCGTGGCAGCAGTACGCGGTGTTCGCGGCGACGGTGGACATGCTGCGCACGCCGCCGACTGCGGATTCGTCGCACCCGTACGTGCCCGAGCTGGCGCCGGGGGCGGTGGTGCAGCCCGCGCACGTACGCGCGCTGCGCTCCGGCGAATGGAAACTGGTGCGCTACTGCGACCCGTGGAGCGAACGGCCGGTGCCGGATCAGTGGGAGCTGTACAACCTCCTCGTCGATCCGGTGGAAGCCATCAACCTGCTGGTCTACGACGGTGCGTTTCCGACCGTGATCGCATCCTTGCCGGACGGCTTGACCGCCGAGCGCGTCAACCAGGTCGCCAATGATCTGCGCGCGGAGCTGGCGAAGCAGGAACTGCAGTTTTTGTCGCCCTATCCGAGCGAATACCCGAGCGCGGGCGCAGCATCGGGTTGAGGTCTTCGCACGAGCAGAAAAACGGGGCCAGCAGGCCCCGTTTTCGTTGGCGAGATCGCGTCGAGGTTACTCCGGACGGACATCCACGCGGACGCGGATGCGGTCGCCCGGGTGATAAGTGGTGCGGGTCACGTATTGACGGTTGGCGTATTCGTAGGTCACGTCGTAAGCGGTGACTTCGTTGGCCGTTGCCGGGTAGCGGGAATAATCGCTTTCGCTGATCGGATCGCATACGGTGACCCGTGCGCGCTTCGGCTGGCGATTGCGCTGGGTGGTCTCGTACACCTCGCGACCGGCCATGCCGCCGACCATCGAACCCACCGCCGCGGTGGCGTAGCGCGCGGAGCCGCCGCCGACCTTGCTGCCCAGCGCCGCACCGACGATGCCGCCGATCACTGTCGCGACATTTCGCCCGGTCTGAGTGCCGTACTCGTTGCCGTAACGGCCGTCGCGGCGATCGTCGCCATTGCGGCTTTGGTAACGGCTGCCGCTTTCGTAATTGCGATCGCTGTAACGGTCGTCGTAGCGACCATCGTTGCCGTTGTCGGTGTAATAACCGTCTTCGCTGTAGCACTCGTTCGAGGACGTGCGCGTCGGCCGGTAGCCCGATGGCAACACCGGATCCACGCGCAGCACGCGGGCGTAGTCGTAGTAGGGGGCGTCCGCTTCCGCGTATCGGTCGTTGGCGGGCGAGGGGTAGCCTGCGTTCTGCGCGGAAGCGGCGCCGGTGGCGGCGATCAGGCCGGCGGCGAGGATCGAGGCGGCGATGCGATGCATGGTGGACTCCGGGCGCCGGGATGGCGACAGGGACGCTAGGGCCGGGCAGGTAACGCGCGGCTGAATCCTTCCGGTTCAGACGCTTTGTGGCTCGATCCGTTTATCCGGCCCTCAGTCCTTGCCTCCGTGCGGACCGGTCCTGCTCGCTGTGCAAGGTGATCCACCCCGGCACTTTTCGAGCCACTCGCGCCTTTGTCCGACACGTACATGCGGCATATCCCTACGAACCCGCTGGCGGCAGCTGATACCCTATCGCCATGCAGGAATCCCCACAGAACCTGCTGCACCGCGTCTTCGGCCACACCGATTTCCGCGGCCCGCAGCAGGCCATCATCGAACATATCTCCGACGGCGGCGACGCGCTGGTGCTCATGCCCACCGGCGGCGGCAAGTCGCTGTGCTATCAGGTACCCGCGCTGCTGCGCGATGGCGTCGGCGTGGTGGTTTCGCCGCTGATCGCGCTGATGCAGGACCAGGTGGAAGCCTTGCGCCAGGTCGGCGTACGCGCCGAATTCCTCAATTCCACGCTCGACGCCGAAACCGCTTCGCGCATCGAGCGCGCGATGCTGGCTGGCGAACTGGATCTGTTGTACGTGGCGCCGGAACGCTTGCTGACTTCGCGATTCCTGTCGCTGCTCGATCGCGCCCGCATCGCGCTGTTCGCCATCGACGAAGCGCATTGCGTCTCGCAGTGGGGCCACGACTTCCGCCGCGAGTACCGCGAGCTCACCGTGCTTCACGAACGCTGGCCCGATGTGCCGCGCATCGCGCTGACCGCGACCGCCGATCCGCCGACCCAGCGCGAAATCGCCGAACGCCTGCAGTTGCACGAAGCACGCTGGTTCGTCAGTTCCTTCGATCGCCCCAACATCCGTTACAACGTCGTGCAGAAGGACAACGGCAAACGCCAACTACTGGACTTCCTGCGCGCGCATCGCGACGAAGCCGGCATCGTCTACTGCCTGTCGCGGCGCAAGGTCGACCAAACCGCGGAAACGCTGGCCGGCCTCGGTTTCAAGGCATTGCCTTATCACGCCGGCTTGGATGCCGAAGTGCGCGCAGCCAATCAGCGTCGCTTCCTGCGCGAGGACGGCGTGGTGATGGTCGCCACCATCGCCTTCGGCATGGGCATCGACAAACCCGACGTGCGTTTCGTCGCGCACATGGATCTGCCCAAATCGCTGGAAGGCTATTACCAGGAAACCGGTCGCGCCGGCCGAGATGGCGAGCCCGCCGAAGCCTGGCTCTGCTATGGCCTGGGCGACATGGTGCTGCTGAAGCAAATGATCGAACAGTCCGAGGCCGGAGAGGAACGCAAACAGCTGGAGCGACGCAAACTCGATCAGTTGCTTGGTTATTGCGAATCGATGCAGTGCCGGCGCCAGGTATTGCTGGCAGGCTTCGGCGAAACCTACCCGCATGCCTGCGGCAATTGCGACAACTGCCTGCAACCGGCCGACAGTTGGGATGCGACCCAGGCCGCGCGCAAAGCGCTCAGCTGCGTCTATCGCACAGGCCAACGGTTCGGCGTTGTGCATCTGATCGAAGTGCTGCGCGGAGGCGAGAGCGAGCGCATCCGTCAGTTCGGGCACGACAAGCTCAGCACCTACGGCATCGGCACCGACATCGATGTCAAAGCATGGCGCGGCGTGTTTCGCCAGCTGGTCGCTGCGGGGCTGCTGGAAGTCGATTCCGAAGGCTTCGGCGGCCTGCGTCTGACCGACGCCAGTCGCGCGGTGCTCACCGGTGCGCAGACGGTCACCCTGCGCAAGGAATTGCCCAGCAAGAAGCGCGAACGCGATGGCGGCCCGCGCACGGGCGTGCCCGTGCAATCGCAGGATCTGCATCTGTTCCGCGCGCTGCGCGACCTGCGCGCGCGCCTCGCGCGCGAGCAGAACGTGCCGGCCTACGTGATCTTCCACGACAGCACCCTGCGCAATATCGCGGAGAAGCGGCCCGAGTCGATGGGCGAACTCGGGCAGGTCGGCGGTATCGGCGGCGCCAAGCTCGAGCGCTATGGCGCGGACGTCCTGGATGTCATTCGCGAACAGGGATGAACGCGGCGGATCGCAGCGAAACCCCATTCCCGCTAAGCACCAACCATGACGAGCACGCTGCCTTTCTTGTGGCCCTGGTCCACATACCTGTGCGCATCGACGATTTGCTCGAGCGGGTAACTGCGGTCGATCACCGGTACGAATGTCCCCGACGCGGCGAGTTCGGCAAGTTGATGGAGGTACTCGGTGCGCTCTTCCGCCGGCCCGGCGACGACTTTCTTGTCGCTCGTCATCGTCTGCCACGGCGCGAGCAGCAGATCCGCAAGCGGCGCGTATACGAGCTGCAGACGCCCGCCGCTGGAGAGCGACGCAGCGCTTCGGGCGTAGGGCGCAGTGCCGACGGTGTCGATGATCACGTCGTAGGTTTCGCCCGATTTCGTGAAATCGTCCTTGGTGTAGTCGATAGCTTTATCGGCGCCGATGGATCGTACGAGCTCGAGATTGGCCGTACTGCAGACTCCGGTCACGCGAGCGCCGAAGTGCTTCGCGAGTTGAACCGCCGCAGAGCCGACGGCTCCGAAGCGCCATTGACTATTGATAGTTCCGTAACACACGAGATCAAACCGGCCGGATAGTAAAATGCTGTCAACGTGATGTACCGTTGGGAGCAGAGAATGCCAAAGGCACAGTTGAGCGAAGCGGCGAGGAAGCGGATTCGAGCCGGCAGTATGTTGAAGAAACGAATTGTTAGGGCCCAACCAGTGTTTGTGAGGCCCCATCGCTTGAACCTATGGCCGAAATGGCGGATAGGTCAATTCCCTCTATGCAAGCCAAGTTATAGCCATACTCAGTGGGCACGCTGCGGCGCTGATGGTGCGTGTATATGCCACAAATACTGCAGAAGTAGTGCTTAGCAATCTTGGTATTCCACTGATACAGGCTCAGCTTGTCTGAACCGCGAGTTACACGTAGGCGGTCAAGTGTAACTCCGGCCATGACCGCGCCCTTCCTGCTGCAGATTGAGCAGTTGCAGCGACGAATGTTCTCGTGGCCTTTAATCAGGTCAACTTCAAACTCAACGGCATTGCAGTGACATGTTCCTTTTACAGTTTGCATGAAACTCTCTTTGGGCCCTAACGCTTGAGTTAAGCCGCCCTGTGGCGGGGCGGCGGACACGTGCAAGCGTAGCGCATCGCACGTGGCTGACGCCACGACATGGGGTCGGCTTGAACGAATTGTTAGGTGGCGGTGGATGCCGATGCGAACTGAGTCCCGACGCGCTTGCCGAAAACCGAAGTGAGGAAGCCCGAGCGCGCACCCGAGAACTTTCAGCCGGACCTATCAGAAATGACAGCATGAGTAGCGGCACGCTGACCGACACCAAACACCGTTTCCGAAGTCGGCCAACGCAACGTATGCGCAGTGTGAGCGCGCCAGACGTACTTGACCGAAGAAGCAGCGCTGCGAGAAGCCGACCGAAGAGCAACGCCGAGCGAAGCCGGGAAAAAGAGCATTGGAAAGCAAAACTACAAAACGCTTTTCTGCCGCCTAACGCCTGAGTTAAGCCGCCCCGCAGCGGGGTGGCGGACGCGTGCTAGCGTAGCGTAGGCACGTGGCCGACGCCACGATGCGGGGTCGGCTTGAACGAATTGTTAGGCCCCGTAACGACGCAAAACAAGACGCCACAAACAAGGCCAATGAAACCACCAACCATTAAACTGGCGAGATTGAACTGCGAGCCACCGCCAATAAGCAGAAGGCCGGCCGGAAGCGCCAGCGCGCCGGTAGCGACTGCGCCGGCGCAGACAGTGAGCCAAGTCAAGCGGCCGATGCGGCGAAGCCAGGTAACGTAAGGCAGACCAAGAGCGAGCATGGCCGCGTAAGCGATTGGCAGGCCAAAGAAAAAATAGAAGACGACTGCAACGGGCCAATCCTTTAGTCCCGGGAGGCCCTCTCGGGCTAGAGCGGATGCAAGCGCGTACATTAAGAAAGCAATCTGAACCTGCCCCCTCAAACCGGACGCCAGGAAGCGATACTTTCATCGCACCCTGGAGGTTCTTATGCAAGGCATTACCCGTCGTCGCTACACAGACGATTTCAAAGCTCAGGCAATCCTGTTGGCCGAGTCGCTCGGCCCAGCCAAGGCGGCCCGGCAACTGGACATGTCAGTCAAGACACTCAGCAATTGGCTCGACGCGTCGCGTGCGGGTCGCCCGCTGAGCTCGCCCAGCCGCAAGCCTGTCAGTGAACTGGAGAGCGAGTTGGCCCGGCTGCGGGCCGAGAACGCGACGCTGAAAATGGAGCGAGACATTTTAAAAAAAGCGACGGCGTTCTTCGCCAGAGAGTCCAAATGAGGTACGCCATCGTCGCGCGTGAACGGGCTCGCTATTCGGTCAAACAACTGTGCCGCACGCTGGAGGTGTCGGTCTCTGGCTTCCACGAATACCTGCATCGTCAAGGCAGACCAGATTCAGATGCAGCACTGCGTGCTGACCTGCATACGATTCACGCTGGTAGCCGCCGCACCTACGGTCGCCCGCGCATGGTGAAGGCCCTGCGCGCCTGTGCGCACGTGGTCGGCCACAAGCGCGTGGCTCGGCTGATGCGTGAGGAAGGACTGCGTTGCAAGACCAAAGGTCGCTTCAAGCCCCACACCACCGACAGTCGGCATGCGCGGCCCGTTGCCGAAAATCTGCTCAATCGTCAATTCGCCGTGGACAGCGCGGTGCCCGCCTGGGTGGGCGACATCACCTACATCCCAACCCGGGAAGGCTGGCTGTATCTGGCCACGGTCATCGACGTACAGACCCGACAGGTCCTCGGCTACAGCCTGTGCGAACGGATGCCTGACGATCTGGTGAAGCAGGCATTCCTCAATGCCGTGTCGGCCTGCGCCGTGCAGAAAGGAACGCTCTTCCACTCCGATCGCGGCAGCCAGTACGCGAGCAACGTGTTCCGCCAAACGATGAGCGCGCACGGCGTCGTACCGAGCATGAGCCGCAAAGGCAACTGCTGGGACAACGCGGTCGCCGAGAGCTTCTTTGCCACGCTCAAGAACGAGGAAGTCACCGGCGTGTATGACACCAAGGCAGATGCACACGCGGCCATCGCCA
>JANLVT010000022.1:0-107711 GCA_031364125.1 Lysobacterales bacterium
TAGACCGGTCGGGATCGTATCGGTGATGGTGCTGGACGCCGTCGTCGCCGATGTGCCCGTGTTCGACACCTGCAGCGTGTAGCTCGCCGGCACGCCGACAACGAACGAAGCCGCACTCGCGGTCTTCGTCATCGTCAGCTGCGGTGCCACCACGGGCGTGCTCACTGTGCTGGTGCAGCGCGCAGCTGCCGGGCAGGTCGGATCGCCGCCACCACTCACTGTCGCGGTGTTCACCGACGGATTCGCTGCCGCAAGCGTTGCGGTCACTGGAATCACGAAGCTGATGTTCGCGCCCGCAGCCAAGCTGGCCGCGATGGTGCAAGTCACCGTCTGGCCTGCGGCGGTGCAGCCCGCCGGCAGCGTACCGATGGTTAGACCGGTCGGGATCGTATCGGTGATGGTGCTGGACGCCGTCGTCGCCGATGTGCCCGTGTTCGACACCTGCAGCGTGTAGCTCGCCGGCACGCCGACCACGAACGATGCGGCGCTCGCGGTCTTCGTCATCGTCAACTGCGGACGGGTCACCGGTGTGGTGACCGTTCCGGTGTTGCCGCCGGCGCAGGTGACGGGCGCGCCCGAGCAATCCGGATCTGCGGTGCCGGTGGGTGGAACGGCGGTGGCGGTGTTGGTGATGCTGGCGGCCGCGGCGGCGCCGACGGTGCACGCGATGGTGAGGGTGGCATTGCCGCCCGACGGAATGGCGACGCCGGTCCAGGTGCCCGTACCAGTGGCGCCGGAAGCGATGGTGCCGACGTTGAACGTGCCGGCCGACGGCGTGTAGCTGCAGCCGGTCAGGCCGGCGGGCAGCGACTCGACGATCGAGAAGGTGCTGGCGGCGAGAATGGCGCTGGGGCCGGCATTGCTCACGGTCAGGGTGTAGGTGAGCAGTTGGCCGACGGCGACCGGGCTCGGGGTCGCGATCTTGACCAGGCTCAGGTTGGACGATCGCGTGATCGGGTCGCTGTCGGTCGCCGAGTTGTTGGCGCCGTTGGGGTCGGTTACGGTGGCCGGAGGCGTGACCGTGGCGCTGTTGACCGCGTTCTGCGACCAGGCCGCCGGGCTCGCGACGAGCGCCACGGCGAAAAGGACGGCTGCGGCAAAGCAAAGACGCAGACCTTCGGCACTAAGAATGGATTTGGCCAACACTGGAACTCCCCATTGGATCCGAGTACCCCGGTGCGATCACCGCCCGGATCCCGATGACGCAACCCCGATTCCAGATCGGCGCTGCAGATGATTTCTTGCGGTCCGGCAATGCGAACTACCTACGTCACTGCACGGTGTTCCGGATGCGTCGGCTCTTGTAGCGCCACGCCCGCTTTCCCGGGCGATGCCGCACGTAGCGCCCCACGTGGTGTATGCAAGCAAATTCTGCGCCAACACTCTTGATTTTTGGAGATCGAAGGCCACCGCCTTGATTCGACTGAAGAATCCAAGCCCCCGTAAAGTCCCCGATCCGCGCTGCGCGCGTCTGCGCATTAGGTCACATTCTAGACGTTTGTGGAACCAGCGTCTCGTTTTCATCGCGAACTCCGTCTTTCTGCGTTCGGACTTTTGCAACACCTTGCAGCCACCAGATTCGTCGCCTGAACAGGGTGGACAATCGCCCAATCCCCGGTCCCTGCTAGAATTTTCGCTCTAGAAAGCTTCGCCACACCGCCAGCCTCACCGCCAAGCAGCGGGTGCCGCCTCGCACCGGCACCGCCAGGACGCCAGACCTCATGACCAACCCCACCGACCTCCGCTCGCCGGCCGCCGTCGCTTCGCCCGGCGTCGACCGCGACTACACGTTGGACGATAAATTCACTCGGACCGAAGGCCGGATCTATCTGTCGGGCGTGCAAGGACTGGTCCGCCTGCCGCTGATGCAGCGGCTGCGCGATCAGGCGGCCGGGCTGAATACCGCGGGCTTCATCAGCGGTTACCGCGGCAGCCCCTTGGGCGGCTTCGATCTGGAACTGTGGCGGGCGAAAAAACACCTGGCGGCCACCGGCGTGAAGTTCACACCGGGGCTCAACGAAGATCTCGGCGCCACCATGGTCTGGGGCACCCAGCAGACCAATCTGTTTCCTGGCGCCAAGGTCGATGGCGTGTTCGGCATGTGGTATGGCAAGGGCCCGGGCGTGGATCGCTGCGGCGACGTGTTCAAGCACGCGAACGCCGCGGGCACTTCGCGCTTCGGCGGCGTGCTGGCGCTGGCGGCCGACGATCACGCCTGCCGCAGCTCCACCCTGCCCCACGGCAGCGAAGGCGAATTCCAGTCCGCGATGATGCCGGTGCTCAACCCGGCCGGCGTGCAGGACATCCTCGACATGGGTCTGATCGGTTTCGCGATGTCGCGCTACACCGGCCGCTGGGTCGGCTTCAAGACCATCGCCGAAACCGTCGAATCCTCCGCGTCCGTCGACGTCAATCCGCTGGCGCTGCAGATCGTCACTCCGGACGACTTCGAGATCCCGCCGGGCGGCTTGAACATCCGCTGGCCCGATCCGCCGCTGGACCAGGAAATGCGCCTGCATCGTTACGCGGTGAAGGCCGCGCAGGCGTTCGCGCGCGCCAACCGGCTCGATCGCGTGGTGATCGATTCGCCGAACGCGCGGTTGGGCATCGTCACCACCGGCAAGAGCTATCTCGACGTGCTGCAGGCGCTGGAATATCTCGGTCTCGACACCCGCGCCTGCGCCGATCTGGGCATCCGCGTCTACAAGGTCGGCATGACCTGGCCGCTGGAACCGATGGGCATCCGCGCATTCTCGCTCGGGCTGCAGGACATCCTGGTGGTGGAAGAGAAACTCAGCTTCATCGAAAGCCAGATGAAGGAATTGTTCTACAACTTCGAATCGATGGCCGGCGGCGTCACCCGGCCCAGCATCGTCGGCAAGTACGACGAAAGCGGCGAATGGATCCTGCCGTCGACCGGCGAACTCACGCCGGCACGGATCGCGATGGTGATCGCGCGCCGTATCCAGAAATTCCACGACAGCGAACAGATCCGCGGCGTGCTGTCGTGGATCGAACAGAAGGAAGGCGAACTGGCCCTGCCGCGCGCCAATTTCCCGCGCGTCCCGCACTACTGCAGCGGCTGCCCGCACAACACCTCGACGAAGGTGCCGGAAGGTTCGCGCGCGCTCGGCGGCATCGGCTGTCACTACATGGTGACGTGGATGGACCGCAACACCGACACCTTCACCCACATGGGCGGCGAAGGCGTGACCTGGTGCGGGCAGGCGGCATTCACCGACAATGAACACGTGTTCCAGAATCTCGGCGACGGCACCTATTTCCACAGTGGTTCGCTGGCCATCCGCCAAGCCATCTCGGCCGGCGTCAACATCACCTACAAGATCCTCTACAACGACGCGGTGGCGATGACCGGCGGCCAGCCGGTGGACGGGACGCTGTCGGTGCCGCAGATCGCGCACCAGATGCGCAGCGAAGGCGTGCAGACCATCGCGGTGGTCTCGGACGAGATCGAAAAGTGGTCGGATACCTCGATCTTCCCCGCCGGCGTGAGCTTCCACGACCGCCGCGAACTCGACGCGGTGCAGAAGACCCTGCGCGAAGTGAAGGGCACCAGCATCCTGATCTACGACCAGACCTGCGCCACCGAAAAGCGCCGCCGCCGCAAGCGCGGCAAGATGGTCGATCCGCAGAAACGGGTGATGGTCAATTCGCTGGTCTGCGAAGGCTGCGGCGACTGCGGCGTGAAGAGTTTCTGCGTGTCGGTGCTGCCGAAGGAAACCGAATTCGGCCGCAAACGCGACATCGACCAGAGCAACTGCAACAAGGACTACAGCTGCGTCGAAGGTTTTTGCCCGAGTTTTGTCACCGTGCACGGCGGCAAGCTGAAGAAAGGCAAGGCGCCCGACAACAGCGGTGCCAATACTGCCGATCGTCTCGGCGATCTGCCGATGCCGACGTTCGCGGGCGCGCTCGACAGACCCTGGAACATCCTGATCACCGGCGTCGGCGGCACCGGTGTGGTCACCATCGGCGCCCTGCTCGGCATGGCCGGACATCTCGAAGGCAAGGGCGCGACCGTGCTCGACCAGACCGGCCTCGCGCAGAAGGGCGGCGCGGTCACGACGCATATCCGCATCGCGAAATCGCCCGACGACATCCACGCGGTGCGCATCGCCGCCGGCGAAGCCGATCTGGTGCTGGGTTGCGACATGGTGGTGGTCAACGATTACTGGGCGCTGTCGAAGATCCGCGAAGGCCGCTCCAACGTCGTGCTCAACACGTATGAAGCGATGCCTGGCACCTTCACCACGCGCCCGGACATGCAGTTCCCGGCGGCCGATATCGTGTCCGCGGTGCGCACCGCGCTCGGCGGCCGCGATCCATTGCTGGTCGACGCGACCCAACTCGCGAACGCGCTGATGGGCGACGCCATCGCCGCCAATCTGTTCATGCTCGGCTACGCGTGGCAGCAGGGCCTGGTGCCGATCTCGTTCGACGCGATCATGCGCGCGGTCGAACTCAACGGCGCCGCGATCGAGATGAACAAGACCGCGTTCGCCTGGGGACGACTGGCGGTGATCGATCTGCCTGCGGTGGTCGCCGCCGCTGGCGTCGTGCGCAATGCACCGACCGCCGCCGAAAGCACGCCGAACGCACTGCGCCTGCTGGCGCCGACCGCTTCGGAAGGCCACGAATCCGGCATTCCCGCACAAAGCGCCGATCTGCGCAGCGCAGACGAACTGCGCCACGTGCCCGCCGATGCCAGCGACCGCGACTGGTTCATGCCGCTGGACGACGCCCGCCTCTCGCGTTCGCTCGACGAAGTCATCGCGCGCCGCGTCGCCTTCCTCAGCGACTACCAGAACATCGACTACGCCAAACGCTACAGCGATTTCATCGCGAAGGTCCGCGCCGCGGAGCAGGCGAAAGCGCCCGGCAGCAGCGATCTGTCGGAAGCGGTCGCACGCTATGCGTTCAAACTGATGGCATACAAGGACGAATACGAAGTCGCGCGCCTCTACACCAGCGGCGATTTCCAGAAGCGCGTCGCGCAGCAGTTCGAGGGCGATTACAAGATCCGTTTCCACCTCGCACCGCCGCTGCTGGCGAAGAAGGACGCCGAAGGCCGCCTCATCAAACAGGAGTTCGGGCCCTGGATGTTCACCGCGTTCAAGCTGATGGCCAGACTGCGCTTCCTGCGCGGCACCGCGCTCGACATCTTCGGTCGCACCGAAGAGCGCCGGATGGAACGCAAGTTGATCGAGGATTATTTCGCGACCGTCGAAGGCCTGCTCGGAAAACTCGATGCCGGCAACGTCGCGCTAGCCGCCGAGATCGCTTCGATTCCCGAACACATCCGCGGCTACGGCCACGTCAAGGAAGCGCATCTGCACAAGGCCAAGGCGCGCGAGGCGGAGTTGCTGGAGAGGTTCGCCGCGCCATCGCCCAGCCACGCGCGCGCAGCGTAATCCTGCGCGGACAGAAACGAAGAAGCCCCGCTCAGCGGGGCTTCTTTTTACCGGAACGCGGCAGATCCTGCCTCAAGTCGATACGACAAACCGATACGACGCGCTCAGTCCACACGCACCCAACGCGCATACGCCCGCTCGCGTTCGACATCGCTGTAGAAATGTCGCATGTAGGGCGTGTCGTAGAGCGACGACAGTAGATTGCCGGGCATGCGCAATTCGCGCATCACTTTCCGGTACAGGTCGGCATAGCCCTTGTCCTCGCCTACATTGCGCTGCGGCAATCGAGAAATACGGCATCCGGTTCGACGGATAACCCTGGAGCAAATCGGTGACCCAGTGCAAATGGATCGCCCGGCCGCCGTAGCCCGCCTCCTGCAGCGCGCCGGCGATCGTATGCGAACCGACCTTTCCCATCTGGAACACATGCAGGTCGGCATCGTAGAGCCAGGCGCTGTCGCGGTTCGGCACGCGCTTTTCGTACCAGCCCTGATAGCAATAGTGGATCTGCGCTTCGGTATCGTCGGCGAGCGCGATCTCCGGATAGCGTTCGCGGTAATAACCCGGATCGAAGCCGTCCAGACGTTTCGGATCGTAGATCCGCCGTTCGTAATAGCCCTGAAGAAAAAAATGTCCGAAGGCATGCGCTTCGGTATCGCCGGTGGCCGCGACATCGGGATTGGCCAGCAGATATTCACGCCAGCGGAAGTCGCGCAGGATCTGCTCGGCATACGGCGACTGGAACAGGATCGGCAGCGACGGCAGCGTCACCTTCGGCGGCTGGCAGCTGATTTCGAAATGCAGCGGCTTCGCGGCTTCGTCTTCGTTCGCCGCGATCGACGGCAGCATGGCATCGATCGTTCCCAGCAAGGCGCCATCCAGGACCGACATCTTCGGCAGCTTGTGGATGGCGGACATCAGGGACTGGTCGCAGACATCCTCCGGCAGCGCGTCGTACCAGCGGATCCCACGCAGGGCCTGCATCCGGCTGATACCGGGGCGACGGCTCGCGGCACCTTCCACTTCACCGATCAGCAGCCCGTGCGCGTCGTCGTCGCCAACAACCACGATGTCGCCCACCGCCATGTCCTGCTCGAAGCGCGCTACCAGGGCGGCGGACGTCGGCTCCGTGCGCGGACCGATGTCCAGCGACAACAACGACCGACGACGGAAATCTGAGACCGCCTCAGCGTCGCAGGCATCGAACCACCAGATGTTAACAGGTTGCTGAAATACCTCCGTCCAGGAGGTATTTCAGTTCGCACGTCCGGCACATGTCCGGACGTGCTCACGGCGAATCAATCGCTTACGCGCTTGCTTCGCCGACGCAGCCATCCATGGCTGCATTACCAGACTGCTGAAAACCTGCTGTCGCAAGTATTTCAGCAGTCTGTTAAGGGACCGCATGCATGCTCCGGATTCACTGTCGAGACGTCTGTCGAACCGTACGCCTCTCGACGACAGGCTCTTCAACGATAAGTTCTTCAACGATTGCTTGCCGGGTTCCGGTTGACCGGCGATGCGTACAAGCCGTGCCGTGACCCATCCCGCACCGGCAAACATCGTGCGATGCGCAGGATGAAACCGCATCGTATCGGCTGAAAGGCAACGATGAGGCGGCCGAACGATACTTACGCAGCTTCGTCGCGACAAGTGCAGTGGCATGCGTCGGTTGAGTTTGACGCACCGCTGCGATGGCGTTCTTCGATGGCGTAAGCAAACTCGATCGGAAGGATCCAATTCCTTCCCGACCCCATCGCGACCCGATCACGCGCGTGCTCGGTCGTGCCGCGACTCTGCGTGCGACAGCCGCCGATGGCGCAATATCGTTCGGGATCGTCACGGCGAGCGCGGTCGGCGCCCGTACGCGCTCAAGATCGCGGCCGGATCCGATCATGCTCGTTCAGGATGCGCCAACTGCGTACAGCATCGGGCGTCGTGCCACGGAACAGCATCATGTGTCGCGCCCCGACGATCGAGGCACTGCCGGGCCGGCTTCCCGGGCGGGCCGGGAGTCAGCTTCACCGTGCATACTGGCCGCAACCCTTCAGGAGAAACCGCCATGTCGCTGCTGCCCTACTCGTTGTTCGCGATCCTGTCCGTCGCCGCCTGCACGCCGATGGCATCGCATGAAGCGCCCTCCGGAGGCGACGGCGGCGACGAAAGCGCCAGCGGCGGAAAGCCGCGCATGACCGGTGGCGCACTGCCGCCCGAAGAGCAGATCCGGGTCGCGCCCGGGGTGGAAGAAGGCAGTTGCGATGCCGAGGCGGCGCAGCGCTTCGTCGGCAAGAAGGCCGACGAGGCCACGGTGAAAGCGGCCGTGGCCGCCAGCGGCGCGAAAGCGGCGCGGGTCATCAAGCCCGACACGATGGTGACCATGGATTACCGCGGCGACCGCCTGAACATCCGCCTGGACGATGCCGGCGACATCATCGCTGTCACCTGCGGGTGAAGGCGGTTGCAGCGATGTCGCCACGATTCCGGGGCGACAGTGCGCTGCGGATGATCCGATCGGGATGAATTGATCGGCGTGATCGGATCAACCTGCTCTTATCAACCTTCAACATAATCCGATCGGCTTGGTTTGATCAGGATCAGCGCAGCCGCAGCGCGACCGGCTCACACTGCGGCTTCACATCGACAGGAGACGGCGATGCGCAAGAAGCACAAGCGCAAATCGGGTTCGAAGTGGCTCGCGGCGGTCGCAGTAGCGCTGTTGGCGGCGGCCGCGTGGAATGCCTACCGGACGCCCACCGGAACGTCCCGGGTCGCGATCGGCGAAACCGCGATCGGGGAATCCGTATCCACCGATGGCGCGCGCACGACGACAGCGCTGGAACTGCCGCCGCCGGTGACAGAAAACGCAACCGCAACGCCGTCGGCGGCGCGCTACCCGGCCTTCCTGCCGGCCGAAGCCATCAACACCCTGCGCCTGATCGAGCAGCGCGGCCCGTACCCGTATCGACAGGACGACGGCATATTCGGCAATCGCGAAGGCCGTCTGCCGCGCCAGGCGCGCGGCTATTACCGCGAATACACCGTGGAAACGCCGGGTTCGCCCGATCGCGGCGCACGTCGCATCATCGCCGGCGGACAACCGCCGGTCGAATATTTCTATACCGCCGATCACTACGGCAGCTTCCGCCGGTTCACCTTGGACGGCGGCACGCTGGACGACAGGCCGCCATCGCGATGAGCGATATCGAACTGGGCACGCTGCTGGCGGACGCCTCGCAGGCCGGCGCGTATTTCCTCGATGCCCGCGACCGCGAGGCGCTGGTCGAAGCGGGCGGCGCGCTGCAGTTCGCGGTGCTGCCGATAGATCTGCGCGGCTGCCAGAACGCCGGGGCGGCGATGCGCGAAATCGCGGATGCCCTGCAATTTCCCGACTGGTTCGGCGAAAACCTCGACGCTCTCGCCGATTGCCTGCACGATCTGTCGTGGCTGCCGTCGGAAGGGTATGTGCTGGTGCTGGAGCACACCGGCGAATGGCGCACGCGCGAAGCGGATACGTTCGCGACGGTGCTGGAGATCTTCAACGAAGCCGCGCAGCACTGGGCCGCGAATCGCGTGCCCTTCTGGGCGTTCCTGCCGGTATCGACGCGCGAACTCGAAGCCATCAACGAATAGCATCTCGTAGGAGCGGCGGGAGCCGCGACCGACTGCGGAAAGACATGCCGTGGATCATCGCGTCTTGACCAGCCATTCGGCTGTTGAAAGCCGCCGCTCCTACGGAATCCCGGCTCCCAACGCTGCCAAAAAATCCGCAAAGCGGGTGCGCCACAGCGCACACCATGGATCCAGTCGCTACGGCGCCGGATCGACCGCCTGCGCGGACGACGCCGCAACCGCCGGCACGCGCGCATAGCGCCAGGCCACGACTACCGCGCAGGCCAGCAGCACCGAGGCGATCAGGAACGCGATGCCCGGCAGATGCACCGGCGCGCGCGGGCCGATGAAATAGCCGAACGATCCCGCGAACAGCGCGGGTGCGGCGATCCCGGCCAGCGAGATCAGGCTGCTCAGCGCGCCCTGGATGCGGCCCTGCATGTCCTGACCGACCTGGCGGGTGATCAGCGCCTGCGTCGACGGCGCGGCGACCGCCCACAGCGCGCTGATCGGCAGACCCGCCAGAAACACCCAGCCGCTGCCGGCCAGGCCATAGATCAGGAAACCGACCACGCCGCAGCTCAATCCGAACAGCAGCGCCCGGCGCTCGCCGAAACGTTTCACCAGTCGACCGACCACCAGCACGTTGACGATCACGCTGAATACGCCGACCACCGCCAGCACGTAGCCGGCCTGCTTTTCCTTCCAGCCGAAACTGACATCGGCGAACAGCACGAAGGTGCTGGGGTACACGTAATGCGCGAAGTTCGCGAGGAACACCACCGCCACCAGGCCCCAGATCTGCGGGTAACTGCGCAGCAGATGCACCGAGCCCATCGGTTTGGCGTGCGCCCAGTCGAATTTCGCGGAACGGCGCTCCTTCGGCAGCGATTCCGGCAGCACGAACAGACCGTAGACGAAATTGATCAGCGCCAGCCCCGCGGAGAACCAGAACGGCAGGCGGTGATCGATATCGCCGAGCAGGCCGCCGATCATCGGCCCGAGGATGAAGCCGACGCCGAACGCGGCGCCGATCATGCCGAACGCCTTGGCGCGCTGGTCCGGCGGTGTGACATCGGCGATGTAGGCGTTGGCGGTGGTGAAACTGGCCGAGGTGACCGCGGAGATGATCCGGCCGACGAACAGCCAGGCCAGGTTCGGCGCCAGCGCCATGAAGATGAAATCGATGCCAAGCCCGAAACACGAGATCAGGATCACCGGGCGCCGGCCGAAACGGTCGGACAGCGCGCCCTGGATAGGCGCGCTGAAGAACTGCACGACCGCGAACGCGGTGCCGAAGATACCCACCCAATAGGCCGCCGTGGAGGTATTGCCGCCGACGAACTCCTCGACAAGGTGCGGCAACACCGGAATGATCACGCCGAACGCGAGCACGTCGATCAATACGGTGATGAAGATGAAGACGAGCGCGGCCTGACGCTTGGCGGCGGCGAGGGGGCTGTTCACGGGGGGCGCGGGGATCGGGCGAGGCGAAGCCGGCAGTCTAACCCGGGGCCCGACCACCGACAGGGGATGACCGATGAGCGTCGAACTACAGTCCGCGAGGATCTGCTCCTCCCCTTGCGCAAAGCGCAGGGGGGCGAAGAGCGGCGCCTGCGAGCCACTGGCTCGCGCCGCGATGAGCGACTGTCGGCAAAGCCGGCAGGCCGGACGGCTGGCAGGGGGTTGCTCTCGTGACCCAGCAACACCGGCACTCGGCAACCCCCTCCCCAACCCGTCCGGCCCTCGCACCGCTCGGGCGCTCAAGGAGGCACGAATCAATGATTCGTAGCGCCCTGCCTCGCCCCCTTCCCCTATGGCGAAAGGGAGGGGGTTATTTGCCGTCAACTCGGTTTCGACGGTAACTCTGGAAACTGGAATCACACCTAGTTGCCGCACTGCAGCAATTGTGCTTTAGTCGGGTCATCCAGCGACAGGACACGCGCGAACCACACCCGCCAGGGGGTCCGCGAGGGAAGTGTCGCCCCCGATTCCCTACCGGCGTCATCATTCCCTGAGTTCATCCGATGGAAACCGACCAACGCAGCGTCACCGGCCTCTACGATCCGCGCGACGAGCGCGATGCCTGCGGCTTTGGGCTGATCGCCCATCTCGACGACACGCCCAGCGCTGCGCTGGTCAGACAATCGCTGGACGCGCTCGCGCGGATGGCGCATCGCGGCGGCGTCGCCGCCGATGGCGTGTCCGGCGACGGCTGCGGTTTGCTGCTGAAAACACCGGATGTCTTCCTGCGCGCGCTGGCCGCCGAATCCGGCATCGCGCTGGGCCAGCGCTACGCGTCGGGCATCGTGTTCATGCCGCACGACGCCGACGCCATCGCCCGCGTGCACGCTGCGTTCTCGCTGACGCTGCGCGAGGTCGGGCTTGCGGTCTCCGGCTGGCGCAAGGTGCCCACCGACGCCTCGGTCTGCGGCGAACTCGCGAAGGCGACGATGCCGGCGATCGAACAACTGTTCGTGGTGCCCGTGCTGGATGTCGAAGGCGCGCGCATGACCCGCGAAGCGTTCGCTCAGGCGCTGTATCTGGCGCGCCGCCGCGCCGAGCAACGCCTGCGCGACGTACCCGGCCTGCATGTGGTAAGCCTGTCCGCCAGTAGCATCGGTTATAAAGGTATGGTGCTGCCGCAATATCTGCCGCAGCTTTATCCGGACCTGCAGCGTCCGGAACTGGCCAGCAGCGCGGTGGTGTTCCATCAGCGTTTCTCCACCAACACCAGCCCGCGCTGGCCGCTGGCGCAACCGTTCCGGCTGCTGGCCCACAACGGCGAGATCAACACCATCGCCGGCAACCGCATCTGGGCGAAGGCGCGCGCGCACGTGTGGCGCACCGACACGCTGAATCCCGCCGAATTCGATCCGGTGATCGACATCGACGGCTCCGATTCCATGAGTCTGGATTCGATGCTGGAACTGCTGCAGGCCGGCGGCATGGACTTGCTCAAGGCGCTGCGCATCCTGATTCCGCCGGCGACGCAATCGCTGGAATACAAGGACGCCGACCTGCTCGCGTTCTACGAGTACTACGCGATCAACAGCGAGCCGTGGGACGGCCCAGCCGGCATCGTCGCGTTCGACGGCCGCCATGCCGTCTGCACCGTCGACCGCAACGGCCTGCGCCCCGCGCGATGGCAGCTGAGCGACGATCGCGTGTTCATGGTCGCGTCCGAAGCCGGCGTATGGGATATCGACACCACGCGCATCCTCGCCAAAGGCAAGCTCGGCCCGGGGCAGATGATCGCCGCGGACCTGACCACCGGCCGGCTGCTCGACAGCGACGCGATCGACCAGATCAATCGCGCCCGTGCGCCGTACAAACAGTGGCTGAAGCAGGGCATGACCTACCTGCACACCGAACTGGTCGATCCGAATCTCACCGCGGTGCCCTTCGATGCGGGCACGCTCTCGGGTTTCCAGAAACTCTTCCAGCTCACCCGCGAGGAGCGCGAACAGATCCTGCGCCCGCTGGCCGAAACCGAACAGGAAGCCGTGGGTTCGATGGGCGACGACGTGCCGATGGCGGCGCTGTCCGGCCACATCCGGCCGCTGTACGACCGCTTCCGCCAGGCGTTCGCACAGGTGACCAATCCGCCGATCGATTCGCTGCGCGAAGACTGCGTGATGTCGCTCGCCACCCAGGTCGGCGAGGAAGGCAATCTGTTCGTCGACGGCCCGGACCAGGTGCAGCACGTGATGCTGAACTCGCCGGTGCTATCGCAGCGCAAACAGCGGCAACTGTTGCTGCTGCCGGCGTTCCGCGATTCGCACCGCTATCTCGATCTGAACTTCAGCGCCGGGGAAGGCTTGCGCGCGGCGCTCGTGCGCCTGTGCGCGGACGCCGAATCCGCGGCGCGCGCCGGCGTGAAACTGCTGATCATCAGCGACCGCCGCCCGCGTCGCGATCATCTGCTGGTGCATGCGCTGCTCGCCACCGGTGCGGTGCATCAGCATCTGGTCCGCATCGGCCTGCGCTGCGGCGCCAATCTCATCGTCGAAACCGGTACCGCGCGCGATCCGCATCATTTCGCCTGCCTGATCGGCTACGGCGCGACCGCCGTGTATCCATATCTCGCCTACCAGACCCTGCACGACCTCGGCGAGCGCGGCATCCTCAAGACCAAGCACGGCGAAGTCGCGCAGATCGGCCGCAGCTACCGTCGCGGCATCAAGAAGGGCCTGCTCAAGATCATCTCGAAGATGGGCATCGCCACCATCGGCAGCTATCGCGGCGCGCAGCTGTTCGAGATCGTCGGCCTGGATCGCGAGGTCGTCGATCTGTGCTTCACCGGCACGCCGTCGCGGATCGGCGGCGCCACGTTCGAATCGCTGCAGGAAGAAACCGCGCGTATCGCGACCCGCGCCTGGGACAACAACGTGCTGCCGGACATCGGCGGCCTGCTGCAGTACACGCCGAACGGCGAATACCACCAGTACAACCCCGATGTAGTCACGACACTGCAGCGCGCGGTGCGCAGCGGCGCGCGCGACGACTGGAACGCGTATGCGGACGCGGTCAATTCGCGCCCACCGGCGGCGCTGCGCGATCTGCTCGCGTTCGACACCTCGAAGACGAATGCAATCCCGCTCGACGACGTGGAGCCGGTCGAAAGCATCGTCAAACGTTTCGACACCGCGGCGATGAGCCTCGGCGCGCTGTCGCCCGAAGCGCACGAAGCGCTGGCGATCGCGATGAACCGCCTCGGCGGCCGCAGCAATTCCGGCGAAGGCGGCGAAGACCCGCTGCGCTACGGCACCGGCAAGGTCTCGAAGATCAAACAGGTCGCGTCCGGCCGCTTCGGCGTGACGCCCGAATATCTGGTCAACGCGGAAGTGCTGCAGATCAAGGTCGCGCAGGGCGCCAAGCCCGGCGAAGGCGGCCAGCTGCCCGGTCACAAGGTCAACGAACTCATCGCGCGCCTGCGCTACGCGCGGCCGGGCATCGGCCTGATCTCGCCGCCGCCGCACCACGACATCTATTCGATCGAAGACCTCGCGCAGCTGATTTTCGATCTGCGCCAGGTGAATCCGGATGCGCTGATCTCGGTGAAACTGGTCGCGCATGCCGGCGTTGGCACCATCGCGTCCGGTGTCGCGAAAGCCGGCGCGGATCTCATCACCATTTCCGGCCACGACGGCGGCACCGGCGCCAGCCCGATCTCGTCGATCCGCTACGCCGGCACGCCGTGGGAACTGGGCCTGTCCGAAGCACGCCAATCGCTGATCGCCAACGGCCTGCGCGACCGCGTGATCGTGCAGGCCGACGGCGGCATGAAGACCGGCCTCGACGTGATCAAGGCCGCGCTGCTCGGTGCCGAATCCTTCGGTTTCGGCACCGCGCCGATGATCGCGCTGGGCTGCAAATATCTGCGCATCTGCCATCTCAACAACTGCGCGACCGGCATCGCCACACAGGACGACAAGCTGCGCGCCAACCACTTCACCGGCCTGCCCGAGCGCGTCGAGAATTTCTTCCGCGGCCTCGCCGAAGAAGTGCGCGGTTATCTGGCGCAGTTGGGCGCACGCTCGATCGAGGAGATCGTCGGCCGCACCGATCTGCTGCTGCAGACCGAAGGCACGCTGCCCATGCACCGCCTGCTGGATCTGTCGCCGCTGCTGGCGCACGAAGGGCTGGCCTCAGGTGGCCACTGCGGCGTGCGCGCACCGCAGCCGGCACCGACCGGCCTCGCCGCCCAGCTTGAACACGACCTGGCCGATGCCATCGCCCACAAGCGCGGCAGCGAAGCGTTCGATGCGCCGCTGCGCTACGTCATCCGCAACACCGACCGCAGCATCGGCGCGCGCCTGTCCGGCCGCATCGCCCGCGCGCACGGCAACCACGGCATGCACGATGCGCCCATCGCCCTGCATTTCGAAGGCAGCGCCGGGCAGAGCTTCGGCGCATTCCTCGCCGGCGGCCTGCAATTGGAACTCGAAGGCGAGGCCAACGATTACGTCGGCAAGGGCATGGCCGACGGCCGCATCGTCATCCGTCCACCGCGCAACGCGCGCTACGTCGCGCACGAATCGACCATCCTCGGCAACACCTGCCTCTACGGCGCCACCGGCGGCGAACTGTACGCCGCGGGCCGCGCCGGCGAACGCTTCGCGGTGCGCAATTCCGGCGCGCTGGCGGTGGTCGAAGGCGCGGGCGATCACTGCTGCGAATACATGACCGGCGGCGTGGTCGCGGTGCTCGGCCGCACCGGCCTGAACTTCGGTGCCGGCTTCACCGGCGGCATGGCCTACGTACTGGATCGCGACCGCGATTTCGTCGACCGCTACAACCACGAACTCATCGACATCCTGCGCATCAACGCAGAAGGTTTCGAGCACCACCGCTCGCATCTGCAGGATCTGCTCGAAACCCACATCCGCCACACCGGCAGCGCGCACGCACAGGGCATCATCGACAACTTCCGCGATCACCTCGGCAAATTCTGGCTGGTGAAACCGAAGGCGGTGAGCATCGAGACGCTGGGCGAAACCCTGCGGAGAGCCGCGTGATGCGGAATCCATCACGATCCGTAGAGCGGCCTTCAGGTCGGCCCCGGCAGCGCCATAAATACGACGAGAATGATGCCGCGCCAGCGGCTGGTGGAGTGAATTCATCGTTTTTTCGTTTCCACCAGCCGTGGGCACGGCTCGAATGTCGTCGTGAATCAAACCCTACCTGGGCCGGCCTGAAGGCCCTCCTACGAAAGACCTGGCGGCACGCATGAGCAAGAAAACCCCACAGGCCTTCCTGCAATCGCAGCGGCAGATGCCAGAACGCGTCGCGTTGGATCTCCGCCAGCACGGCGACTGGAACGAACTCTACGGCCGCTTCGAGGAGGCCGAAGCGAAGAAGCAATCTTCGCGCTGTCTCGACTGCGGCAACCCGTACTGCAGTTGGGGCTGTCCGCTGCACAACTACATCCCGCAGTGGCTGGAACTCGCGCGCGAAGGCCGCATCCACGAAGCCGCCGCGCTGTGCCACGAAACCAATCCGCTGCCCGAGATCTGCGGCCGCGTCTGCCCGCAGGATCGCCTGTGCGAAGGCGCGTGCACGCTCAACGACGGCTTCGGCGCGGTCACCATCGGTGCGGTCGAGAAATACATCGTCGACAAGGCGCTTTCAGAAGGTTGGAAGCCCGATGTCTCCACCGCAACACCCAGCGGCAAGCGCGTCGCTATCGTTGGTGCAGGCCCTGCCGGTCTCGCCTGCGCGGACAAACTCGCACGCGCCGGCGTGCAGGCGGTGGTGTTCGACCGCTATGAGCAAATCGGCGGCCTGCTGCAGTTCGGCATCCCCAGTTTCAAGCTCGACAAATCGGTGATCGCCACCCGACGCGGCGTGCTCGAAGGCATGGGCGTTGAATTCCGCCTCGGCCTGGAGATCGGCCGCGACATCGCGATGGACGCACTGCTCGCCGACTTCGATGCGGTGTTCCTCGGCCTCGGCAGCTATCGCTACACCGACGGCGGCCTGCCCGGCCAGGACCTGCGCAACGTGCTCCCGGCGCTGCCGTTCCTGGTGCAGAACGGCCGCATCGTGGTCGGCACCGAAGACAACCAGAGCCGGCCCATCGCCGGCTGGGAAGACCAGATGCAGTTGCCCGATCTGCGCGGCAAACGCGTGGTCGTACTCGGCGGCGGCGACACCGGCATGGACTGCGTGCGCAGCGCCGTGCGCCTGGGCGCCGCGCAGGTCAGCTGCGTGTACCGCCGCGACGAAGCCAGCATGCCCGGCTCCGCGCGCGAAGTCGCCAACGCGCGCGAGGAAGGCGTGCGCTTCCTGTTCCAGCGCGCACCGCTCGAACTGATCGACGACGGTGACGGCAACGTCCGCGCCGTGCGCGTCGCCGAAACGCAGCTCGGCGAACCCGACGCCCGCGGCCGCCGTCGCCCCGAACAGGTGCCCGGCAGCGAAACCGACCTCGACGCCGACATCGTCATCATCGCCTTCGGCTTCCAGCCCGACCCACCCGCGTGGCTCGCCGCGCACGGCATCGCGTTGCACGTCGATGGCCGGGTGAAAGTCTTTCCGGCACCGCCGCCGCATCATCCGCTGCGGATCGATCCTGCGAATCCGGTTTATCCGTATCAGACTGCGAACAAGCACATCTTCGCTGGTGGGGATGGGGTTCGCGGTGCGGATCTTGTGGTGACTGCTGTGCAGGAAGGGCGGGATGCTGCGGGGAGTATTGTGAGGTTTTTGGCGACGGTGTAGGACATGCATAGGGCGGGCTCATGCCTATCGCTTCGTATTCACTTCTGTCATCTAGAACGCGGGCAGTGCCTGCGGAGGGATCTGCTTTGCTCGCAGATAGGCAATACAAGCTGTTTGTTCTAACAGGTATGACTGTGTTGACAGGTATTCAGGATGAGGCGGAGACTTGGCTTTGTGCCCCTTTTTTTGTGTCTAATCGTAGTTAGGCGGTGAAAAGCGTTCTGTAGTTGTGCCGCTCGCACCTGCAATTCATCGGCTTCGGTTAGCAGTGCTCTTCGGAGAAATTTTCGGCACGTTGCCACTTCGTCCAAGTCCGCATGGCGCGCTCAAAGTCTGCATGCGTTACGTTCGCCGGCTTCGGAATCTGCGCTTTCTTTCGTTCGGTTTGTCGGCTCCACATGCTGTCACTTCGGATAGGTCCAGCTGAAAGTTCTCGGGGGCGCGCTCATGCGTCCCGGCTTCGGTCTTTCGGCAACTGCGCCAAGGCTTCACCCTACCCGGCTTCCTTCCCGCCTAACAAGTCGTTCAAGCCGACCCCACATCGTGGCATCAACAGCGTGCTTTACGCTACGCTGCACGCTGTTGCCGCCCCGCTGTGGGTCGGCTTAACTCCGGCGTTAGGCGGCAAAAAGCATTCGGCAGTTGCATTCTCAGCGCTGCAACATTTCGGCTTCGGCCAGCATTGCTCTTCGGACAGTTCTTGGGCACGTTGCTTCTTCGGTCAAGTCTGCTGTGTGCGCTCACACTTCGCATGCGTCACGTTGGCCAGCTTCGGATGCACTCGACTGCTTTCGTTTCGTGTTGCCGCTCCAGAACCTGTCACTTCGGACAAATCTAGCGGAAAGGTCGCGATGCGCGCTCACGCATGCGGGCTTCGGTTTTCGGCAGGGTCGCCTGGGCTTCACTCTCGCTGGCTTCCTTCCCGCCTAACAAGTCGTTCAAGCCGACCCCACATCGTGGCGTCAACAGCGTGCTTTACGCTACGCTGCACGCTGTTGCCACCCCGCCGTGGGGCGGCTTAACTCAGGCGTTAGACGTCAACAATTCCAGCCTCCCAGTTACAACCACACCACAGGTGATGAAATGTCGAATAGTCTTATCTATCGCACGCTAGTCCCGAACGCGCCGTTGTACAGGAGAACCGAAGGCGACGAGTTTCGCGACACACTCTTCGCGCTTCGCACAAAGTCCAATGGCTTCTTGCTTGAGAAGGCCGTCATTGCCGGTCTGCAAGAACCTACACTCGTGTCGTCGTTTAGTGGGTCGATTGACAGGATACTGTTTTGCTTTCCGAATTGGTCGACACAAGATCCAGACTACATCCAAGCATATCGATCGGTGATCGACTCGCTCCGAGTAGGAACTAAATTTGTGGTTGTTCACCACGAATCCATCAAGCCAACGCTAGAGACTTGGTTCGCAACACCAGGACACCTACCCGACGACGTCATTTATGTCACGCTTCCAGACTATGTCAGCCTCACAGATTGGGCAGAAGACGCCTATGTGGCGCTTAGGGATGCCGCAGATGGCGCAAGCTATTTGATGGAACCATGGGAGTTCAAGCGAGCTGGCGATGCCCTTATCGCCGATGCAGTTGAAGAGTTTTCAGACATTAAGGGTTCACAGGCGCCACTCATTTTTCAGGGCGGTAACTGTTTGATTGGAAGCGACTTCTGGCTACTGGGCAAGGATTACTTTGCTGACACCATTGAACTGCTGCAAGGCCAAAGACCGCCAGTGCGTATACCGGACGGAGAAGCTCCAGACGATTTCGCGCGAGAGCTCTTCAGCAAGTTCATCGACAAGAATAGAAAGCTCATCCTTGTCGGAACCAAGAAGCCAATTCCACTTCGAGAGTACATTGGCACAAGGGCTGGTGGCGCATTCTTTCTTGATGTCGCAGGCGGCGGCGCAGGGACTTTCCAGCCTATATTCCATATCGACATGTTCGTAAGCCTTGTTGGCAACAACCATCAAGGAAAGTTCGAGGTTCTCGTTGGAAGTCCCGCGCTTGCTGACAAGATACTAGGAACCAAGTCAACCTTTGCACTAGATGACGTATATGACGCTGTTGCGAAGTCCTTTACTGATCTTGGCTTTGAAGTCAAGCGCAACCCACTGGTTCATAGACCAACTCTTGGTAAGACATTTGTGTTTTCCAAACTTAAGGAGATTGCCTCACAGCCAGGCTATGAGTCGCTTATGGCTGCATTGAAGGAGCTCACCGCTGCGGGAGCTGTAGACGCATCAGTGGTTACAATTCGAGACTGGCATCACATCACCTGGAATAATTGCCTCGTGGAGAACAGCGCCACTAAGGGTAAACATGTGTACCTGCCTACATTTGGACATGGTGCGTACTCCGATCTGAAGCCGATTGATGCGGAGATGAAGAAGCTATGGGAATCACTTGGCTTCAATGTTCATCAACTTGGTGACTTCAATAAATTCGCAGAGCGGCAAGGTGTTGTGCACTGCATAAAGAAGTATCTGGCCCGCGGTGCGTAGTTAACTCGAACTCGTGTGTGGACTCCTCGGCATAACTACGATGACAGGGGTCAGTGTGTACTTTCCAAGGCGCGGTTAGTACGCAGGTGCGGTGAGCGCAGCGATGGCAGCGATGACGCGCTGGGGTCGCTTGATGTTCTCGGGGTCTGATGCGGCGGGATGGTGGGGTGCGCTGCGCTTACCCCACCCTACGATCTGCATCTCTTGCTGGTACAGCGGATGAGATTTGCGACAATGACAAACAGGTCCCTCGCCTGCGGCTCGGGATGACAGCGGTGAGGGAATCGTAGACCCGGAGGGCGGCGCACAGGAGGTGCGCCGTTTTTCGACGCGGCAGGATGCCGCATCGAAAAATCCCGGCCATGTTGCCGATGGCAGATTTGCTCCGGCACTAGAGAGTTTTCTTTGGTTACTTTCTTTGCGACAAAGAAAGTGACCCGCGCGACAGCGCGGAAGCTTTGCAGTTGTTTTTGACAGCTACCGCTAAGTCTCACCAACCCTACTCAATGCTGGCGGTTTGTCGTTTCTCCTATGGCGGGTGCAAGACCCGCCCTACGAAACCCTCCGGGCCGGCTTCGCCGTTCGCGCCGCACGCGGCGGCGCAGTGCGCCAAAGAAAGTATGACGCGTCAGCGCGGAAGCTCTGCAGTTGCTCCTTTGATGGGTATCGCTACGCTCAACCCATCCTATTCGATTAGCCATTGATCAAAGCAAATCTAAAGGCTGGATCCCGGCCTTCGCCGAGATGACGGCCGGGATAACAAAGTATCTTCACCAGAGATAAAGTCCGCCGACAACTCGAATTTCCCGCAAGCGACAAGACACATGGGTTTGCGGCACTGCCTCAGCTTTTCCATGTCGGGACGGAACACCGTCCCAGCCCTATCATCATCGACAGATCTGAAACGCTTCACCCGCCCGGTACGTAATGCAACGGCGCATCAGGCCCCAACGGTAGGCCGGTGAAATACCAGAACACCAACAGTGTGGTCCACAGCACGCCGAGTACGATCGAGTACGGCACCATGAGTGCGATGAGCGTGCCCAATCCGGCACTGGGCCGGTATTTCTGGAATACCGCGAGAATGATCAGCAGATACGAATTCAACGGCGTGACGATGTTCACCACCGAATCGCCGATCCGGTATGCGGCGGTGGTGAGTTCCGGGCTGATGCCCACGATCATGAACATCGGAATGAAGATCGGCGCCAGTACGCCGAATTTGCTGAGCATGCCGCTCATCGCGAAATCGCCGAACACCACAACCAGCACGAAGGCGACGATGAGAAACGGAATGGGCAGCTCCGCATCGAACAGCATGCTGCCGCCGGCATAGGCCAGCATCCGGTCCAGGCCGCTGTAGCCCATGTACGCCACGAACTGGGCAAGGAAGAACAGCATCACCAGCACCGGGACGATGCTGCGGATGCCGTGATTGAGGGCATCGGCCAGATCCTGCTGATTGCGCAGCGCGCCGTTGAGCACGCCATAGGCCAGGCCCGGCAGCAGGAACAGGATCACGATCATCGGCACGATGACGTGCGACCAGCGCGGACCTGGAGATTCCGCCAGCCGCGGAGCGCCGTCGGCGATCACCTGCAGCGGCTCCTTGGCGAGCACGGCCGCGCCTTCTTCAAGTTCGGCGCCCGCGGGCATCACCAGCACCGGCTGCTGCGCCAGAACCCGGCCGTTGGGCAAGGTGGGCTGGCCGTCGCCATGCAGCGGCATGCCCGGCACCAGGATCATCGCGGCCAGCAGCGCTGCGCCAAGGAATGCGCTGACCAGCGCGCCGCGCAGTGCGCGGTGTTCCTTCGGGCTCAGCGCCATCTGCCGCGCGCTGTCGTCGCCGGCCGCCTGCATGTCCTCCGGGTTGAGCCGGCGCAGCCGCGGTTCGATGATCCTGTCGGTCACGAACCAGCCGCCCAGCATGACGGTGAAGGTCGAGACCACCTTGAAGAAATAGTTGTGCAGGATGGAAACGCTGTATTGGGGATCGATCACCCGCGCTGCGTCCTGGGCGAAGCCGGTCAGAACGCCGTCGCTGCCGTTGGGGAAGAACCCGGCGCCGAATCCCCCGGCGACCCCGGCGAAGGCGGCTGCCATGCCCGCCACAGGATGGCGGCCGACCGCCAGATACAGCGCCGCCGCCAGCGGTGGCAATACGATGTAGCCGGCATCGGAAGCCACCGATGAAGTCGATCCAAGCAGGACCACAGCCGGGGTCAGCAGCCTGCGCGGCGTGAGCAGCGCCAGCCAGCGCATGAGCGCGCTGAAAAAGCCGAATTTCTCGGCCAGACCAATCCCCAGCATCGCGGTGAAGATCAGCGGCAGTGCCGGCATCTGCACGAAATTCCGCAGCGCGGACGAGAGCATCCAATACACCCCGTCGGCGGTCATCAGCGAGCGCGGCTGGATCGGCGCACCGCTGTCCAGCAGCGTGACTTCCGGCAGGCCGCGGGCGTCGAGTTTGGGGGCCTGCACGGTGGCGCCGGCGGCATCCACCACGGTGGTCATGACCACCGTTGGCTTGACCGGCTGTACCTGCCAACCCATCGTGGCGCCCAGCGCCGAAATCACCACCACCAGCGCAGCCAGCAGCCCGAACAGCAGCGCTGGCTCGGGCAGCTTGTTGCCGACCAGTTCGATCCAATCGAGCACCCCACGACGCCGGTGAGCGGGGGGATGCGATGCGGAAGCAGTGTCGGCCATGCCAGTGTCTTCGGTGTGGGAATGGCGCGATGTTGCCATGCGCGCGCGGTCCGTGGTTGTGCCGGCATCGGACGAGGGTTCAATACGCCGTAGGCACGGCGTCCACTTTCACGGCTTCCGGACTGGCCTTTCGATGGTATGGCGCAGTTCCCTCGCCTGCAGCCCGGGATGACAGTGGTCCGAAAATCGTAGACCCGGAGGGCGGCGCACAGGAGCTGCGCCGTTTTTCGACGCGGCAGGATGCCGCATCGAAAAATCCCGACCAACGTGCCGATGGCAGATTTGCCTCGGCACTGAGAGTTTTCTTTGGTTACTTTCTTGACTCGCGCCTGCGGCGCTCGCCCTCCGGGCCGGCTTCGCCGTTCGCGCCGCACGCGGCGCAGTGCGACAAAGAAAGTGACCCACGCGTCAGCGCGGAAGCTTTGCGGTTGTTTTTGATGGGTATCGCTACGCTCAACCCATCCCACTCACTACGCTCAACCTATTCATCAAAGCAGAGCCAAAGCAGGATCCCGGCCTTAGCCGGGACGACGGCCGAAAAAACCGGCCCATGACGGCGGAATCGCCTGCGGCGGTTCCGCCCTACCCCTCACCGGCCGCCGCGCACCTGGATGAATTCCAGAAACTCCGCACGCGTCCGCGCATCATCGCGAAACGTACCGAGCATCTTCGACGTCACCATGCTGACCCCGCGCTTGTGGATGCCGCGCGTGGTCATGCACTCGTGCGCCGCCTCGATCACCACGCCGACGCCGCGGGGCTGCAGCGCGTCCTCGATGCAGGCCGCGATCTGCGCGGTCATCTTTTCCTGCACCTGGAAACGGCGGGCGTAGGCTTCGACCACGCGCGCGAGTTTGCTGATGCCGACGACGCGGCCGCTGGGCAGATAACCGACGTGGGCCTTGCCGATGATCGGCGCCATGTGGTGTTCGCAGTGGCTTTCGAATTCGATGTCGCGCAGCACGACCATTTCGTCGTAGCCGGCGACTTCCTCGAAGGTGCGCTTGAGATACTCCTCCGGATCCATCGCGTAGCCGCTGAACCAGTCGCCGTAGGCCTTGGCGACGCGTTTGGGGGTGTCGAGCAGACCTTCGCGGGTGGGGTCGTCGCCGGACCAGCGCAGCAGGACGCGCACCGCGTCTTCGGCTTGGGTGCGGCTGACGCCGTGACGCTGGTCGTCGGCCGGCGGCGCATCAGGGATAGGGGTGGCGGCGTCGTGGGACGCGTCGTTGTGGTCGGCGGAGCACATGGCGGAGGTCTCGGTCGGTAAGCGGGGATAGTAGCGCGGCAGGCGATCGCCTACCGCGATGTCTACGTGTGGGCACGGCCCGCGGATGCAGGCAGGAGTGCGCGCAGCCGCGCATCCAGGCCCGAGTCGCGCCAGGTGCGGCGTTGCAGGGCGCGATCCAGCGCCTCGGGCTTGGCCCACAGCGACACGCGGCGGCGGGCGCGGGTCAGCGCGGTGTACAGCAGTTCGCGCGAGAGCACGCGTGCGTCGGCGTCGGGGAGGATCAGGAACACGCTGTCGAATTCCGAACCCTGCGCCTTGTGGACGGTGGTGACGTAGGCCGAAGCGTGAGCGGGCAACTGCGCAGGACGCCATGCGCGCAGGCCCTGCGCGGTGTCGAACCACACCGCGGTGTCGCCCTGCGCGTCGCGCCAGACCACGCCGAGGTCGCCGTTGTACAGGCCGTGACGCTCGCTGTTGGCAGCGATCATCAGCAGCCGCCCTTGGAAGTACGGCGTGCGCGCGCCGAGTTCCGCCGCGCACCATGCGTTCCAGTGTTCGGCGCCGAACGGTCCGCGCCGCAGCGCGGTGAGCACCCGCAGCGCCGATGCGCGCGACAGCGCCTGCCGTGGATCGTCGGCATCGCGTACGGCCGCGTAGGCCGGCAGCGCTTCGAGGCGCATGGCGTCGGCCAGCGCGGCGGCATCGCCGTGGCGCCAGACCAGCGTCCGGTCGTCGTCGCGCAATCGCGCGAATACGGTATCGCGGTCGCCCTGCTGCATCGCTTCGGCCAGCGCCTGCAGCGCGACCGCATCGGCCTGCCGCCATCCGCGCAGCAGATGCACGCGCGCGCCGGCCAGCGGTGAGGGCTCAGCATCCGACAGCTCCGCGCGCGACGGCACCGGCATGCCGAGCATCGCAGCGGCGAACTCCGCGTCCGGCGCCGGCAGCGCGAGTCCATCGCCGCAGGCGGCGCACAGGCCGCCGAGCACGTCGCCGGCTTCGACCGCGGGCAATTGATCGGGATCGCCGAGCAGCACCAGCGTCGCGTGCGCCGGCACCGCCGCGACCAGTTTCGCCATCAGCGGCAGATCGACCATCGAGGCTTCGTCGACGACCACGATGTCGTACGGCAAGGGATGCGTTGCGTCGTGACGGAACGACACCCGCCCCGGCTGCGTGCCGAGCAGACGATGCAGGGTGCGCGCCTGCCGCGGGATGGCGTCGGCGATGTCGGCGTCGAGACGTCCAACAGCGAGATCGGCGCGGACCACGCCGTCGATCGCTTCGCCCAGCCGCGCCGCGGCGCGTCCGGTGGGCGCAGCCAGCGCGATCCGCGGCGGCGGCACGCCCCGCGACTGCGCTGCCACTAATTGCAAGGCAAGCAGTCGCGCCACCGTCGTGGTCTTGCCGGTGCCGGGGCCGCCGGTGATCAGCAGCAAACGGCGACGTAGCGCCATCGCCGCCGCCAAAGCCTGGCGGTCGATGTCGTCGTGCGTGGCCGCGTCATCGCGCAGGAACAGACGGCGGAGCGCGGACGACATCGCGGACGCGTCGTCGAAACCGGTCGTGAGCTGCGCGCGACGATGCAGCGATTCGGCCAATGCCTGCTCGTAGCGCGCATAACGCCGCAGTGCGATGCGTCCGTGCGCGAACGCGAGCAGCGCGCCCGCATCGCGGGCATCCTCCGCGTGCGCGACGCTGGCGCTGGCGCCGAGCGCGGCGGCCCAGTCGTCGGCGTCCGGCAGCTGCGCGCTGGTGCCCAGCGCCTCCAGTAGTCGGTCCGCATCGTTCAAGGCGAAACTGCTGTGGCCCAGCGCGACCGCGCGCATCGCCAGCGCGCCGGCCAGCGCGACCGTCGCCGGCGCGCGCAACCGGTCGCGCAGCAGCGTGGCGAAGTCGACATCGATCCCGCGCAACGCGCCTTCGGCCTGCAGACGCAGCAGCGCGCGCGCGGCGATGGCGTCGGGATGGGTCGCGGGCAAGGTCGCGCTCATCGCCGATCCTCCGTCGCGCCGTCGAACAGCGCATCCAGCGCCGACAGCAGCGTCGGCGATACCGGGTCGATATGCATGCCGCTTCGCGAAATATCCGCATCGACTGCATCGTCTTCGCGCAGATCGATTCCTCTCAGGAACAGGTACACCGCACCGCCCAGATCGCGCGCATCGTCGTAATTCGCGCCGCGCCGCAGTTTCAGCCAGCGGCGCAGCGCGACCAGATAGATCAGGTACTGCAAGTCGTAGTCCTGGTGGCGGACCGCGCGGCGCAGGCTGTCCGGGTCGTAGCCGGGCAAGCGATTGGTCTTGTAGTCGAGCACATAGTGGCGGCCGGCAGCATCGCGATACACCAGATCGATGAAGCCGTGCATCAGACCGTCCAGCGTCGCCTGCGCGGGTTTGCGCGCGCGCGGGTAACCGTGCGCATCCAGCAGCGCGTACACCGCATCGATGCGCGTCGGCCGCAGCCGGAAATGGAAGGCCATCTCGCGGACCTGCATCGACGCCGGCAGCGTGCACAGGCGCACATCGCCGGGCAGTCGCGCGTTCAGCGCGCGCGACACCAGCCGCGCGGTCTGCGCCAGATGCGCGGGCGTGGCCGCCAGCCCCTGACGCAGCAGCGCGCGTTCCAGCGGTTCGCGCTGGCTGTCGGGCCAGCGGTCGTCGAGCAGCGACGCCTGCGCGTCGGCATCGCGACGCCACGCGTCGGCGTCGGCGGTCTCCAACACCGCATGCACCGCATTGCCGAACGCGGTGCCGCCGAGACTCGCAGCCTCGACTTCTTCGTCCGGAATCGCGATCGATTCATCCTCCGCGCCGCGCATCACTTCGACCTCCTCGCTGTGCGCATGCAGCGAGGAAAAGCTGTGCAGGCGCGCGTCGTTGGTGAAGCGTCGGCGCGCTTCGCGGACCGGCGGCGATGGTGCGGGAGCAATGCCGCGGTTTGCGACTTCGGCGACAGCGCTCGCGATGGTGGCCGGCAGTGCAGTCGCATCGACATCGCGTATCGCGATGCCGGCGTCGGTCGCCGACAGCGCGTCGAGGCGATCGCGCATGCCCGCGGCGTCCAGCGTATCGGCCTTGCGGCCCATGCGTGCGCCGTCGTGCAGCAGCCAGTGCAGCGCGGTGTCCTCGGTACTGCCGTTGCGGCTCCACACCGCGTGGATGGCGTACTTGGCGCGGGTCAACGCGACGTAAAGCAATCGCTGGGCTTCGGCATCGTCTTCGTCGTCGGCGATTTTTTTCGCATCGATGTCGGGCGACGCCGGCAAGGCTTTCACCACCCACGCGCGCGCCGGACCCGCGGCATCGAGATGGAAATCGTGGACCCGCAGCGACGATGGCGGCGGCTCGCTCGACCGCGCCACGAACGGCAGCACCACCACCGCATACTCCAGGCCCTTGGCCTTGTGCATCGTGGTGATCTGGATCAGTCCGGCATCGGCCTCCAGCCGAAGTTGGCGGCTGTCGTTTTCTCGGGTGCTGGCGTCGGCCTGCGCGGCGAACCAGCGCAGCAGTTCGGCCGGGCCGTGATGCTGCGGCGCTTCGGCCTGCAGCAGTTCCAGCAGATGCAGCAGATCGGTGAGCCGGCGCGCGCCGCCGATCTCGGCCAGCCAGCGCGGCGCGGCCTGTCGCGCGAACGGCAGCAGCGCCGGCAGCGGGCCGCGGCTGCGCCACAGCGCGGCGGCGCGGTCGAAATCGTCGATGGTCCGCGCCGAACGCTGCGGATCGCGGTCGAAGGCGTCGATCGCAGCGGCGTCGAAGCCGAGCAGCGGCGTCGCCAGCGCGGCGCGGAACAGCCCGGGGCTGCCGGGCTCGGCCAGCGCGCGCAGCACGGTCTGCAGCATGCCGGCCGCCTCGCTGTCGAACACGCCATCCTTGCTGAGCAGCGCCGCCGGCAAGCCGGCAACGGCCAGCGCGTGATGCATGCGCTGCGCCTCGTCGTTGCTGCGGGTCAGCACCGCAATGTCGGACGGACGCAGCGGCTCGCCGTGCAGCGTGGCGTGCGCGAGCAGATCGGCGATGGCGGCCACCGCGGTCGCGCACAGCAGCGGCAATTCTTCTTCCTTGCCGCGGAAACCCTTGTAGGCATTCGACGACGCATGCTGCGTCCTGTCGGGCGCGGGCGGCGGCAGCCAGTGCAGGGTCAGTGCAGCCACCGGCGCATCGTCGAGGCGCAAGTCGGCATCGGCCGCGTTGCCGGCGGCGCGCAGCGGGTGGAATTCGATGCGCGGGTCGCGGAACGGCTGCGCATGCGCGGTGAACACGGTCTGCAGCGCCTGCAGCACCGCGGGGCGTGAACGGTAGTTGGCGTCGAGCGCGTACTCGCCGGCCGCGCCACCCGCCTCGGCCAATCGACGCACGCGGTCGCGGGCGCGCAGATACGTCGCCAGATCGCCGCCGCGGAAACGATAGATCGCCTGCTTGGGATCGCCGATCAGGCACAGCAGCCGCTGCGCGGGATCGGTCGCGTCGTGGATGCGGCTGAAGATGTCCCACTGCCGCGGGTCGGTGTCCTGGAATTCGTCGATCAACAGCAGGGGCCAGCGTTCGGCGAGCGCGGCGGCGAAGGCCGGATCATCGCTGGCGCGCCACACCGCCTCGATCAACTGATCCTGGGTGCGCTCGCCGCGCAGATTCATCAGCGCCGCGAACCGCAACTGCGCGTCGTCGCGCAGCGCGTGCAACGCGGCGGCGGCATCGGATTCCTCCACGCGCGGCAGCGTGGTGCGCGCCGGGTCGCAGAGTTTCGGCAGATCCTTCGCCAGCGCGGCGGGATGCGACCAGACTTCGCGCAGAAGCGCGTACTGCGCGGGATCGCCCTCGTCGCCGGCCGCGCGACGCCACAGCTGCGCGGCGACTTCATCCCACGCATCGGGCGCGCCGTCGACCAGCTCGACGTCGGCCAGCAGTCCCGCGCGGAAACCGAACTCGCGCAGCGCGCGCTGGCAGAAGCCGTGGATGGTGGCGATCAGCGCCTCGTCGAGCTGCGCCAGCGCCGCGCGCAGGCGGTCGCGGAGCGTGGCGGCATCGACCAGCGCGCTCGCCTGCGCGAGTACGGATTTCGCGGCGTTCGCTTCGCTGTCGTCGTCGCGGATCGCTGCGCCGTCCAGCACTTTCTGTGCCGCCAGCAATCGTTGCCGCAGGCGTTTGCGCAGCTCCTGGGTGGCCGCGCGGGTGAAGGTGACCGCCAGCAACTGCTGGATCGGCACGCCGCGCTCCAGCAGCAGGCGCAGCAGCACCGTGACCAGGGTGAAGGTCTTGCCGGTGCCGGCGCTGGCTTCGATCAGGCGCAGGCCGTGCAACGGCAGCGCGAGGCCGAGATCGCCGCTGTCGCCGGCGGGTTGCGGGCGATGGTCGGACGCGCTCATGCCTGCGTCTCCAGTACATCGAAGATCGCGCGCGCGGTCGCGCCGAAATCCCGCGCGCGGGCGCTGTCCACTGCATCGAACAATCCCTGCGGGCGGAACGCGAGCGCAAGCCACGCGTCGGCGGATTCGCCGCCGTAATCGCCGAAGCCCGGCGTGAACGCCTGCTGCGCCGCCGCCCATGCCGCGGCGTGATCGGGCGGTTGCTTCGCGTGGAATTTTTCGACGTAGGCCCAGCCCGCCTTCGGCGCGAACGGCAGCGGTTCGCTCTGGCCACGGCGCCACAGTGCGAGCAGCGCATCCAATCGCGCCACCGCGGTGTCGCGCTCAATGCCCGCGAAGGTCTGGATAGCGATGGGCGGCAAGTCGTCGGCTGCATCGCCGGATTTTTTCCTGCCGCTTTTGGCTTCGCCCTCGCCTACCAGCACGGTGCGCGCGGTCGCGCCGTGCACCGACGCCAGCAGCAGATGATCGATGCCCGCGCGCAGCCGGCGCTTGCCTTCGAGCTTGCCGGCTTCCAGGATCAGCCGCAGCGGATGGCCGTCGGCGTCGCGATGCATGTCGTCGAAACGGAACGCCATCGGCGCCGTGGCTTCCACGACTTCGCGCGGTGTCGAAGCGGTCAGCACGGCGCGCGCTTCCGCGAGCAGCCCGCGTGCCAGCGGCCGGGTGTCTTCGATCAATGCGTCGCCATCGCGACCCGGCGGCAGTTCGGCGCGTGCGCGCATGCGGCGGACGATGTCATCGTCGGTGTGCCCGTCATGGGACTGATCGTCGCCCTGCTGCGGATCATCCGCGGTCAAGGCCGCGATCACGGCGTAGCGGCGCAGCGCATCGCGGCCCTGCGGCTCACGGTCGTCGAGCGTTTCCTCGCGGGTGATCATCCGCAGGCCCAGTCGATCCTGCAGCCAGGCTTTCGCCGGATTCGCGAAGAACGCCTGCAATGCGTTGCGATCGGGCAGCTCAAGCCGTTCGGGCGCATCCATCGCCAGCGGCGCGGTCACGAACGGCGGCTCGTTCGCTTGCACGGCCGCAGCCGCGGGCATCGCCCACTCCTTACGATACGAGAACCGCCGTGGCTCGACGCCGCCGTCGTCGCCGGCACCGAACGCGCGCGGCGAGAACGGCTGCAGCGGATGCTGCACGCAGAGCTGTTCGCGAACATGTTCGCCGTGCATGCGCTCGACCGCGTCCAGCAGTTCGGCGATCACCGGCGACGGCTCGCGCACGCTGCCGTCGCGCGCGTCGCGGCCGCCGTAGCTGAGATAGAACACGTCGCCGGCCGCGCACAGCAGTTGCAAGAACAGGAAGCGGTCGTCGTCGCGCACAGAGCGGTCGCCCGGGTAGCGCGGCGCGCGGCCCTGGATCGCATCGACCAGACGATTGATGTCGTCGGCCGGTTCGCGGCGCGGATAAGCGTCGGCGTCCAGGCCGAGCAGGCAGATCGCGCGGAACGGCACCGTGCGCAGCGGCACCATGCCGGCGAAGGTCACGCCGCCGGACAGCCACGGGCGGTGCGGCGACGGCAGGGTCAGCGCGTCGCGCAGCGCGCGGCGCACCAGCAGCGCGGGCAGCTTCGCCGGCGGCACATCGAGAGTGTCAGCGGCCTCGCTGGCGAAATCGTCCAGCGTTTCCAGCAACAGGCGTCGCGCCTGGGCTTCGGGCTCGTCCTGCGGTACCGGCGCCAGCGACGCCTGCAGCCAGCCCGCGAGCCGCGCGCGCCACTCGGCTGCGGGATGCGATTCGCGCATCCATGCAGCGAGTTCGCGCAGCCGGCGATAGAACGCCAGTGCGCGATTCAGGGTTTCGGCGTCGGCGCCTTCCAGTTGGGAATACGGTGCGATCAGTTCTGCGCCCGCGACAGATGCTTCCGCGCCGTCGCCCGCGGCATAACCGCTGAGCAGGCGGTCGATGCCGAAATCGAAACTGTATTCGCGCCAGCGGCCGGCGCCGACGCGTTCGCGCGCGTGCTCGTCGTCGCCCCAGCGGATGCCGGCAGCCGCGAACCAGTTATCGATACGCGCGCGCTGCGCGGCGTCGAGCTGCAGCGAATGCGCGACGGCCGGAGTCGCCAGCAGATCGCGGAAGCCGCTGGCGGTGAGCGGCGCGTCGGCCAGCGCCAGCACGTCCAGCAGCATCGCCACCAGCGGATGCGACTGCGCCTGCGGGCGGTCGGCCAGCGCGAACGGAATGTAGCGCGGATCGTCCGGCGCCAGCCCGCCGAACACCGCGCGCGCCAGCGGCAGGTAGTCGGCGATGTCGGGCGCCAGCACCGCGATGTCGCGCGGTTGCAGCGGCGGGTCGAAGCGGGGGTCATCGAGCAACGCGCGCAGCTGATCGTGCAGCACTTCGACTTCGCGCAGCTTCGAGTGGCAGGCGTGCAGTTGCAGCGATACGTCGGCGGCGTCGAATGCCGCGACGGTCGGCGCGGCGCGCTCCAGCACGTCCTGCTGCAAGCGATGCAACAGCGTGTCGCGGCCCGGCGCGACGAACAGTTCGGTCTCGCGCTGCGGCAGCACGACGTCGTAGGAAAACAGCTGCGCCACGATCTCGCGGCCGCCTGCGCCCCAAGCGGTGAGCAGCGGGTTGTCGCGCTCGGCGTCGGCGAGCGCCTCCGACAGCGACGCGATGCCGTCGCGCTTCACGCGTTCGCGCAGCGATTCGACATCGCCCCAGTATTCGGCCGAGGGCATGGGCAGGTAGAAATCGAGTTCGATCCACTGCCCCACCACCGCCAGCATGTGCAGCACGTCGGGCGAGACGTGGATGGTGCCGAACGCGGCGACGCGCGGCGGCAGGCCGGGCGGTGCGATGCCGGCGAAACCCTGGGATTCACGATCGTGGCGCGTCAGCCACTCGTCGAGCAGCCCGGCGCGGTGCGGAGACCCTCGCAAACGCTGACGCAGGCTGCGCCACAGCTGCGCCTGCCAGTCGTCGCGGCTGGCCGGGACATTGCGCTCCCAGTCGCGCAGCCAGTCGGGGCGATAGGCCTGATAGCGGTCGTAAGCGGCGGCCAGCGCATCGGCCAGTGCGTAATGGGCCATCGCGTCGCCGGTAGAAGCGCGTTCGCCGGCATCGACCGGATCGCCGGGCACATCGGTCGCGGCGCGCTGCAGATGCCGGCGCACCGGCAGCGGCAGGGTTGCGGCGCTGTCGCCCAGCAGCGCGTAGAGCTGCCAGCGCAGGCGTTCGCGATCCCAGGGCGAGGCGTCAGGGAGGTCCGGCCGCGCGGCGCGGAGCAGACGCCAGACGAATTCCGACGGCGTGCAGAGGTCGAGGTTGGCGGCGATGCCGTAGCGTTCGGCCAGCGCCTGCTGCAGCCAGTGCCGCAGCGCGGGCTGCGGAATCAGCACGACATCGGCTGCCAAGGTATCGGCTACCGCCGGCGTGGCCAGCCGCGCGCCCAGATGCGCCGCCAGGCGGTCGAGGCGGTTGCCGTAGATCAGATGGAAGCGGGCGGAGGCGGTGGGCATGAGTCCGCCATGATGCCGGAGACGCGCATGGATGCGCTCCGGTGTGGCGATTGCGTAGGAGGGGCTTCAGCCCGGCCCCGGCAGCGCCATGGATACGACGAGGATGACGCCGCGCCAGCGGCTGGTGGAATATAGCCACCGGTTTTTCGTTTCCACCAGCCGTGGGCACGGCTCGAATGTCGTCGTCAATGAAACGCTGCTTGGGCCGGCCTGAAGGCCCTCCTACAAACCTGAAGGCCCTCCTGTGAAGGCGTGCAGCGCCGCTCAGCGCTGGCCGATCGGTCCGCTGAAATCCGCCTTGCCCAGCGGCACGCCGGCGTGGCGCAGCAGCGCGTAGGCGATGGTGCAGTGGAAATAGACGTTCGGCACGACGAACGTGAGCAGGTAGTCGCGGCCGTCGAAATGCAGGTCGCCGTACGCGCGCGTCGGCATGGTCACCGCACGGTCTTCCGCGCCCTCGAACGCCGCCGCGGGAACGCTGGCCAGATAGTCGATGGTCCGCTGCACGCGCGCGTCGAGTTCGGCGAACGTGGTTTCGGTGTCCTCGAATTTCGGGGCCTCGGTACCGGTGAGGCGCACGGCGGCGAACTTGGCGATATCGGTGGCGATCTGCACTTGGCGGGTGAGCGGAATCATGTCCGGCGCGAGGCGCATGCCCAGCAGTACCGCGGGATCCCAGCCGTTCGCTTCGGCGTGATTCTGGCCCTTCTGCAGGACATGCCGCAGTTGGGTGAGGGCACGTGCAAGGGCGGGAACGATGTCGTCGTGGATGGCGAGGCTCATGCGGCGGTGCTCCGTTGCGGGCCAGCAGTGTACGGCCCGCATCGCGCCGCCGGCAGCCCGTTTCCGTGGGCCAGACAATCCCTTCGGGCGGACAATCTCTTTGAACGGACAATCGCGCGAGGCACCCGCATGCGGCGTGTCATCCGCCACGCCCCATGCTTACCCGGAATGCGGACGCCGCATCAGTAGCGTCTGCCGACCTCGAACTGCAGGCCATGGTCGCGGTCGCCGCCGCTGCCGATCAGGCCGCGGTAGTCGAGCTTGAACGACCAGTCGTTGTCGGCGCTGAACAGGAAGCCTGCGCCCAGCACCAGGCGGCTGCGATCGAAATCGCTCAGTCCCGTTCGATAGAACGGGCCGGACGGCGCATCCGCGTACTGCATCGTCTGCGCGCCGTTGCCCTTGAAGTCGCGCTGATATTCGAGACGGAACTGCGGCGAGAACGCACCCCGGTCGGTTTCGCGGCGGTAGTCGATGCGCACGCCCGCATTGCCGGTCGTCGTTTCAACGTCCAGTTCGCCGTAGGCCAGCGCGTACAGCGGGTCGCCGGTTTCGGAGTAGCTGTCCAGGGTCGCCTGCGCGACATCCATCCGCGCGTAGGGCGTGAACTGCCAGTTGCCGCGCTGGATGTCGGCGCCGGTCGAGACCGAGCCGAACCACTGCGCGCCGTCGCGGCTGCTGTCGATGATGCTGCCGTCGACGCTGCTGTCGTTGGCAGTCACATGCCGGCGCAGATCGTAACCCAGCGACTGGTAGCCCAGCAGCATGTCCACGAACCAGCGGTCGCCCGGGCTGTAGCTCGCGTACAGCGCCAGCGTGAACGCATCCGCTTCGCCGCGGCTGCCGCTGTCGCCGACGTCGCTTTCGTCGCGGCCGTAGCCTACGCCGCCGCCGAACGCGAACGCATCGTTGAGCCGATAGTCCGCGCCCACGCTCACGCCATCGGTCTCGAAATCGACGTTGGCGTCGCCGTTGCGGCCATCCTGATTGCCCGAGCGGATCATGCCGCTGGCCCACACGCCGAATGCGGCGTTGCTGTCCTTCCCGCGCGCCTGCGGCATGGCGGCCGCGCCAGTGTCGTCGGCGCGACGCTCGCAGCGGCGGCCGGGCATCGCTCCGACCTCCTGCGGGCAATACGCTTGCGTCGCCGCACTCAGGCCATTGGAGAAACCCCTGCCCTCGCCCGCGCCGTGCATGCGTTCCATGCGCTGCTGGAAGTTGCCGGTCTGGGTGGTGGCGAAGCGCTGCGCGGATTCGACCTGCGCATTCAGCAGTCCGCGCGCTTCCGCATCGCCCGATGGGTCCGGACGCGGCGCGACGTTGATGGCGATCGTCGCCACCGCCGAGGTCGAAAACCCGTTGGCGAGCGTGAATGTCGCGGTCGCAGCGCCTGCGTAACCGGTCGCCGGGATGTACGTCAGCCTGTAGCGCGCACTGGCACCGCTGCCCTCCTGCACGATGGCGGCGGTGCCCGAACTTGCAGGCGTCAACGCCACCAGCGTCGCCGCCGTGAACGGACCGCCGGTCGCGCCTGCGGTGAGTTCGACGTCGACCGGCACGCCCGCAACCGTATCCACCGAGCGCGATCGGGCGGCTGGGGTCGATGCGGTCGAGGCGGGATCGACACGCTGCTCCGCTTCCGTCTGTACGCCGAGCGCTGCAGCGACTTCGGGAGGCGTGATCGGCGGAGCGGGACGCGGCGCGATATCGAACGCGATCGTCGCCACCGCGGATGTCGCGAAGCCGTTGTCGAGGGTGAAGGTCACCGCTGCGGTGCCCGAGTAATCGGGCAGCGGGAAAAAGGTCATGACGTAACCTGCGTTCGCGCCGCTGCCCACCTGCGCGATATCCGCCGTACCCGAGTTCGCCGGAACGATCGTCGCCAGCGTCGCCGCCGTGAACGGGCCGCCGGTTGCGCCTTCGGTCACGTCGACATCGATCGGCACGCCCGCCAGCGCAGGCAGGCTGCGCGAACGGGCAACCGGCATCTCGCCCACGGTCACCGTCACCGTCGCCTGCGCACTCCCGCCCGGGCCGGTCAGCGCATAGGTGAACCTGTCCGTGCCCGCGAAGTCCGGGTTCGCGGTGTAGACCACGGCGAAGCCCGACACCACTGCGGTGCCGCCTGCGGGCACAGTCGCGATCGCGATGGCATCGAACGCGCCGGCATCGTTCGCGGTGACCGCGATATTTACCGGCGTCCCCGCGATTGCGGTCGCGGTGTCGTTGATGGCCTGCACTGGGGCTTCGACCACCCTCATTTCGTAGAGGGTTCCGCCCGTAAACCCCAGCGCATCGGTCGCGGTCACCGCGAAGATGGTGCTGCCTGCGGTGGTCGGGGTGCCCGCCAGCACGCCGGCCCGAGTCAGTTCGAGCCCCTGCGGCAGAACGCCGTAGGTGATCGAGAACGCATAGGGTGCGGTGCCTCCGCTCGCGACCAGGTTCTGGGTGTAGGGCATCGCACGCGTGGCGTTGGGCAGGATCGGCGGAACGACCCTGATCTCTGGCGCCAGGATGGTCAGGGTGTAAGCCTGCGTCACCGGGCCCAGACCCGAATCGGTCTGGTCGACCGCCGTGACGCTGAACCGGTATGTTCCCGCCACAGTCGGGGTGCCGATCAGCAGACCGGAGGCATCGAACTGGAACTGCGGCGGCAAGCCACTTCCCTGCTGGATGGTGTAGCGATACGGCCCGATGCCGCCCGACGCAACGAAGGCTTGTCGATACGCCACGCCCGCTGCGCCGACGGGCAACCCGCCTGCCGCCGGCGTCATTTGCAGCGTAGGGCCGTTGATCGTCAGTCCGTAGGGGCTGGTGAGCGTGCCCGGGATGCCGGTGGTGCTGTCGACTACGGTAATGCTGACGTTGAACTCACCCACTTCGGTGGGCGTGCCATCGATGACGCCGGTGTCCGGGTCCAGCCGCAGACCGCGAGGCAGCGCGCCGCTGAGTGTGAATCGATAGGGCGCAATGCCTCCCTCGGCAATGACCCGGTCGGAAAAAGGCATGTTCAACACCCCGTCCAGCCCATAGGTCGACACCCTCAACTCCGGCGGAGCGATGTTGACGATGAAATCGGCGCTGACGGTCGCGGGCACGATCTGGGTGCTGTCGGTCGCTGTCAGCGTGATCGGGAAACTCCCCGCTTCGGTCGGCGTACCGCTGATCCTGTCATCCGCGGTCAACGACAACCCGGTCGGCAATCGGCCGGCGCTCAGCGCAACGCTGTAAGGCTCGGTGCCGCCGTACACGAAGATCGCTTCGTCGAACGCCGAGCCTGCGGTTCCCTCCAACCCGAAGAGCGTACCCATCTCGAGCGTCGGCGGCTCGGCGACCAGGGTGTAGGCGCGACTCACGCTGTAGGGTCCGTCGCCGACACTGCTGTCGGTCGCGGTCACCGTGAATTCGAACGTGCCGGAGCCCCCCGAGATGCCGTTGATGATGCCGGACTCATCCAGACTCAGCCCCGGCGGCAGTACACCCGCAGTGACCGCATAACGATAAGGCGCCGTGCCGCCGGTCGCGGGGTTGAGCTGCACGTTGTAATAACCGCCATCGAACGTCGCTGACGGCAGTGTGGTGGGCGGCAACGCGAGCACCGGGGCGGCAATGACAATCGTGTAGTCGCGACTGACCGAGAACGGTCCGGCAGGACCGGGGCTGGTATCGGTCAACGTGAGCGTGAAACGAAATGCACCGGCAGCGGTCGGCGTCTCGACGATGTAAAAAAGCCCGTTGTACGGGGAGCGCAGCAGCACCATGCCCGGCGGCAGTGCGCCGGCGGTGACGGCCAGCGTGGTGGGCGGCACGCCGCCCGATATCTGGATCCCCGTATCGTAGCGCTGGGCCACTTGGCCATCGGGGAACGACGTCGTCAGGATCGCGAGATTGGTATCGTCGTCGTACACGATGCCATCCGCATCGCCGTCGCCGATGTCCGCATTCACCGCATCGAACAACTGCATCGAGATACGGATGTCCGGCTCGACGCGCGTATCACCCCGCACGGGAACCGCGAGGGTCTTGACGGTTTCGCCGGGCAGGAAAATCAGGCGACCGTCGACCGACGCGATATCGTCCTCATAAGACCCGGAGCGGTAGTCCACCGAAACGGTCTGCGCCGCGGCTTCGCTGAGCGTCGCCTGGAACACCAGTTGCACGATACCGCTGTCGCCCTCGATGACCGACGTATCCGCGATATCGATCACCGGACGGCTCGAAGCCTCGTCGCTGACCGTTCCCCACGCCTGCAGCGCGCCCGGCTCGGCGCCCGCGACGTTCGCGACATCGAGCTGCAGGAACTCTTCACCTTCGACCAACGCATCGGTCAGCGTCTCGACGGGAACGACCGCCAGCCGTTCGCCGTCGGGAATCTCGATGCGCGATGCGGACAAGCGCGCGTAATCGACATCCGCCAGCGCTGTGCCGTCGACGGTGGCCACATCGAAGGACACGCCACCGGGACCCGCAGGGATATCGAGCCTTGCGACGAACTGCAGGGAACCGCCCTCGACCGCAACCGCATCGTCGACCGTCAGCCGCGGCAAGCGGTCGTCGGTCAGGATCGTGACCACGCCGCGCGCATCTTCGATGTCCGCGCCCGCCGGATTGGACAGGTCCATGAAAAAGGTTTCGTCGGGCTCGACGACGCGGTCGCCATGCACGACGAAACCGATTTCGGCCTCGCTGAAGCCAGCGGAGATTTCGCCGCGAAACCCTTGCGGACGGTCGTAATCCGCGCTGTCGGCAGTGCCGTCGACGATGGCCGCATCGAAGGAAATCCCGCCGGGCGGCGCCGGTTCGCTGGACCGCACGACGATGATCGCCACGCGTGTGCCGCTGTCGCCTTCCACCACCGAAACATCGTCGACGGTGAGCCTGAACTGGGCGCTGGCAACCATCGGCGCAAGCATGATCAGCCAGAACGCAAGCGCCAGGACAGTCGCGCGACCGGGCGCGACGAAAAATACGGCCGCTGCGCGCAGAGCGCGCATACGCATGACGAGTTCCATCTGCATGCTCTCTACTCCTTACGACAATGTTCGCGAAGCGCGGCTGGACGCCACGACACCTCGCAGGAAAAGGGTCACGAACCACGCTGTCATTCGACCACGCCTCCATCGCATTTTCCGCGACTGGGGCAGCCGTCGCGCAGCCATTGATCGTTCGATCCGCCGCCACAAAAAAGCGCCGCTGCAGAAGCAGCGGCGCTCGTGTATCGCATCAATGGCGGGCAGCGATCAGAACTTCTTGTCCACGTTGAACAGGAAGCCGTGGTCGGTATCGTCGCCGCTGCCGATCAGGCCGCGGTAGTCGATCTTGAACGACCAGTCGTTGTCCAGCGAGAACAGCACGCCCAGGCCCAGCATCAGTCGGGTGCGATCAAAATCGCTCAGATCGGCGCTGTAGAACGGCCCGGTCAGCTGGTCCGCATAACGCATGGTCTGCGCGCCGTTGCCCTTGAAGTCGTGCTGGTATTCCACGCGGAACTGCGGCGAGAACATGCCCCAGTTCACTTCACGGCGGTATTCGATGCGCACGCCGACGTTGCCGGTGTCGGTATCCACTTCCAGGTTGTCGTAGGCCACCGAGAAGATCGGGTCGCCCGACTCGGTGTACTTCTCGAGGTCCGCGCGCGCCACGTCGATGCGTGCGTACGGCGTGAACTGCCAGGCGCCGTTCTGGATGTCGGCACCCATCGACACCGAACCGAACAGCTGCGTACCGCTGCGGCTGCCGGTCACGAAGTTGCCGTTGGTGGTGACGAAGCGGCGCAGGTCGTAATCCAGCGACTGGTAGCCCCACAGGCCGTCCATGAAGAACACGTCGCCCGGGCTGTAGCTACCGTAGAACGCGAGGGTGAATGCGCTGCCTTCGCTGCGGCTGCCGTTGTCGCCGACATCGCTGTCGTCGCGGCCATAGCCCACGCCGCCGCCGATGGTGAAGGCATCGTTGACGCGGTAGTCCAGGCCGACGCTCACGCCGTCGGTTTCGAAGTCCACGCCGGCACTGCCGTTGCGGCCGTCGTGGTTGCCCGAGCGGATCATGCCTGCGGTCCAGATACCGTAGGCGTTGTTGCCGTCGCCGCCGTTCGCGTTGTTCTGCGCGGTCATGCCGGTGCCGCTGCCGCCCATGGCGGTGCCGCCGGCGCCCGGACGGTCGCAGCGACGACCCGGGATGGTACCCACCGTTTCCGGACAGTATTGGTTGTAGCTCGCGCTCAGGCCGTTGTCGAAGCCGCCGTCCTGGCCCGCGCCGTGCAACCGCTCCAGACGCTGCTGGAAGTTGTTGATCTGCGTGGTCGCGAAGCGGCGCGTCGCGTCGGCTTGCGCTTCCAGCAGGCCGCGCACTTCCGGATCCCTCGACGGATTGGGGCGGTCGATGACGGTCAGTGCATAGACCCGCGTACCGGTGAAGGCCAACGCATCGGTCGCCCGGACCGTGAAGTTGAAGACGCCGGTGACGGTCGGCGTGCCGCTGAGGACACCGGTGGCGGCGTTCAGCGTCAGTCCGGCCGGCAAGGCACCCGCACTGATCGCGAAGGTGTACGGCGCGGTGCCGCCCGTCGCGACCAGCGTCTGGCTGTAGACGATGGACTGCTCCGCACCGGGCAGCGTCGCCGGGTTGATGATGATCGTCGGTGCGGACAGCACCAGCGTGTAAGCGTTGGTCACCGTCGCCGCCGTACCGGTGGTGCTGTCGGTCGCCGTCACGCTGAAGTTGAACGTGCCCGCCGCCGTCGGCGTACCACTCAGCACACCCGCCGCGGTCAGGGTCATGCCGGCCGGCAATGCGCCCGCACTGACGGTGTAGGCGTACGGCGCGATACCGCCACTGGCGACGAAGGTCTGGTTGTAGGCCACGCCTGCGGTGCCGGCCGGCACCGTCGCGGGCGTCAGCGTGAGCGTCGGCGTCGCGATGACCAGGGTGTAGTTGTTGGTCACCGTCGCCGCGGTGCCGCCGGTGCTGTCGGTCACGGTCACACTGATGTTGAACGTGCCCGCCTGCGTCGGCGTACCGCTGAAGCTACGCGTGGCCGTGTTGAAGGTCAGGCCAGCCGGCAGCGCGCCGGTCTGGGTCACGGTGTACGGCGCGATGCCGCCGGCGATCGTCAGCGTCTGGGTGTAAGCGACACCGGCAGTACCGCCCGGCAGCGTGGCCGGGGTCAGGGTGATCGTCGGCACCGCCACCACCACGGTGTAGGCGTTGCTGGCGGTCTGGCCGTTGATGTCGGTCGCGGTCACCGTGAAGTTGAACGTGCCCGCTGCGGTGGTCGTACCCGACAGCGCACCGCCCGAACCCAGCGTCAGACCGGTCGGCAGAGCGCCGGCGGTCACCGCGAAGGTGTAGGGCGCGGCGCCGCCGCTGGCCGTCAGGCTCTGGCTGTAGCCGAGACCCGCGGTGGTGTTCGGCAGCGTGGCCGGCGCGATGACGATGGCCGGCGCCGGCACGTTCAGCGTGTAGTTCCGGGCGATCGAGAACGGCGCGCCCGCACCGGTCAGCACCGTGTCGGTGGCGGTGACGGTGATCGGGTAGCTGCCCGGAGCGGTCGGCGTACCCGACAGCGTGTTGCCGCTGAAGGTGACGCCGGCCGGCAGGGCGCCGGTCAACACGTAGCTGTACGGGCCGGGGCTACCGCCTGCGGTGAAGGTCTGCGAATACGGCACGGCGTAGGCCGCGGTCAGCGTACCCGCGGCCGGCGTCAGCGTCAGCGTCGGCGCGGCGATGGTCACGGTGTAGGCGCGGGCGCCGGTCTGGCCGTTGGCGTCGGTCGCAGTGACGGTGAAGTTGAACGTGCCGACTTCGAACGAGGTGCCCGAAAGCACGCCGCCGGTGGTCAGGGTCAACCCGGTGGGCAGGCTGCCGCTGCTGACCACGATGGCGTACGGCGCGACGCCGCCGGTCACCGTGATCGTCTGGCTGTAGGCCACGCCCGCGGTCGGGTTCGGCAGCGTGGCCGGATTCACCACGATGGCCGGCGCCGGAACGTTGAGCGTGTAGTTCTGCGTGATCGAGAACGGCGCGCCGGCACCGGTCAGCGATGTATCGGTGGCGGTGACGGTGATCGGGTAGCTGCCCGGAGCGGTCGGCGTGCCCGACAGCGTGTTGCCGCTGAAGGTGACACCGGCCGGCAAGGCGCCGGTCAGCACATAGCTGTACGGACCGGGACTGCCGCCTGCGGTGAACGTCTGCGAGTAGGCCGCACCGTAGGTCGCGGTGAGCGTGCCCGCCGCCGGCGTCAAGGTCAGCGTCGGCGCGGCAATGGTCAGCGTGTAAGCACGGGCGCCGGTCTGGCCGTTGGCATCGGTCGCAGTGACGGTGATGCTGAATGTGCCGACCTGGAACGTGGTGCCGGAAAGCGCGCCGCCGGTGGTCAACGTCAACCCGGTGGGCAGGCTGCCGCTGCTGACCACGATGGCGTACGGCGCGACGCCGCCCGCCACGGTGATGGTCTGGCTGTAGGCCACGCCCGCGGCCGGGTTCGGCAACGTGGCCGGATTGACCGTGATGGTTGGCGCCGGCACGTTCAGCGTGTAGTTCCGGGCGATCGAGAACGGCGCGCCCGCACCGGTCAGCACCGTGTCGGTGGCGGTGACGGTGATCGGGTAGCTGCCCGGAGCGGTCGGCGTGCCCGACAGCGTGTTGCCGCTGAAGGTGACGCCGGCCGGCAGGGCGCCGGTCAGCACGTAGCTGTACGGGCCGGGGCTGCCGCCTGCGGTGAAGGTCTGCGAGTAGGCGGCACCGTAGGTCGCGGTGAGCGTGCCCGCGGCCGGCGTCAGGGTCAGCGTCGGCGCGTTGATGGTCACGCTGTAGGCGCGGCTGCCGGTCTGGCCGTTGACGTCCGTCGCGGTGACCGTGAAGTTGAAGGTGCCGACCGCATTCGAGGTACCGGACAGCGCGCCGCCCGTTGCCAGCGTGATGCCGGTGGGCAGACTGCCTGCGCTCACGGCGAAACCGTACGGCGCGGCGCCACCGGTGGCGGTGATCGTCTGGCTGTAGGCCGTGCCTGCGGCCGGGTTGGGCACCGTGGCCGGGTTCACCACGATCGTCGGCGCCGCCACTGTGATGGTGTAGTTCTCGGCGACGGTGAACGGCGCGCCGGTACCGGTGGCGCCGGTGTCGGTCGCGGTGATGGTGAAGCTGTAGCTGCCGGGCATGGTCGGCGTGCCGGACACGGTATTGCCCGCGAAGCTCAGGCCCGGGGGCAGCGTGCCGGTGCGGACATAGGTGTACGGACCGATGCCGCCGCTGGCGGTGAAGCTCTGCGAGTACACGACGCTGTACGGCGCGACGAACGTGGTGCCGGCAGGCGCCAGCGCCAGGGTCGGACCGGCCACGGTGAGCGTGAACGCCTGACCGACCGAGTACGGACCGTTGCCGGTGCTGCTGTCGGTGGCCGACGCATTCAAGGTGAAGCTGCCCGCCTGGGTCGGCGTGCCGGAGATCGTCACGCTGTTGGCGGTGTTGCCGGTGATCGACAGCCCGGCAGGCAGGTTGGTGACCTGGTAGGTGCCCCAGGGCTGCGCGCCGCCGTTCCAGGTGAAGGTCTGGGTGTACGGCACGGCGACCGTGGCGGCGAAACCGCCGCTCGCGGTGATCGTAATGACCGGATTGTTGACCGTCACGGTGATCGTGGCCGGCGCCGAAGTGCCGCCGCTGTTGGTCGCGGTGTAGGTGAAGCTGTCGCTGCCCGCGAAACCGGCCGTCGGCTGGTAGGTGATCGTGGTGCCCGTCGCGATGGCGGTGCCGTTGCTGGCGGGCGTCGCGATGGCGACCGCGGTCGGCGTGCCGCCGGTGATGTTGAGCGGCACCGGCGTGGCGGCGGCGTTATAGGCGACGGTGAGCGTGCCGTTGTTGGCGATCGGCGGGTTGTCGATCACCACGATGCTGTAGGCCTGCGTCGCGGTGTACGGGCCACTGCCGGAGCTGCTGTCGGTGGCGGTGATGCTGAAGTTGAACGTGCCCAGCGCGCTCGGCGTGCCGGTGATGGCGCCGGTGGCAGCGTTGAGGACCAGACCGCCCGGCAGCGCGCCGGCGGTGACCGCATACGCATACGGCGCGGTGCCGCCGGAGGCCGGCGCGATCGCCGCCGAATACGCCGCACCCAGGGTACCGCCGGCCAGCGGGGTCGCCGGCAGCGAGATCGTCGGCGGGGCGATGACCAGCGTGTAGGCGCGGCTGCCCGCAAACGGGCCCGGGAACGGGCTGCTGTCGGTCGCAGTGACGGTGAAGTTGAAGCTGCCGCCGGCCGTCGGCGTTCCGCTGAGGATGCCGCCGGGGGAGAGGGTCAGACCGGCCGGCAGGGCACCCGCGGTGACCACGAAGTTGTACGGGGCGACGCCGCCGCTGCCGGTGATCGTCTGGCTGTAGGCCACCGCGACGGTACCGTTCGGAACGGTCGCCGGATTGACCGTCACCGGCACGTCGTCGTTGCTGATCGTACCCAGGCCTTGGTTGTCGGCGATGGTGGCGTTGGTCGCGCCGCTGAGGTTGACGAAGAAGGTCTCGTTCGCCTCGGGCACGGTTTCGCCATTGACCAGCACCGTGATGGTCCGGGTGACCTGACCCGGCGTGAAATTCAGCGTGCCGGTGTTGGCGGTGTAATCGCCCGGTGCGACGGCGGTGCCGTCGGCGGTCGCGTAGTTCACGTTGACGGTCTGGCCGCTGGCGGCGCTGAGGGTGACGGTGAACACGGCGTTGACGGTGCCGGCATTGCCTTCGATCACGGTCACGTCGTTGATGGAGAGCGACGGCAGCGGATCGTCGTTGACGATAGTGCCCACGCCCTGGCCGTCGACCACGACGGCGCCGGTCACGTTGGTGACGTTGACGAAGAAGGTCTCGCTGGGCTCGTTCAGCGCGTCGCCGTTGACCTGCACGGTAAAGGTGTAGGTGCTGTTGCCGGCCGGGATGGTCTGGCCGGTCAGGTTGTTGGCCACATAATCCACGCCAGCGGTAGCTGTGCCGTTGGCGGTGGCGATATCGAAGGTCACGCCGCCCGGGCCGGCCGGCGCGCTCAGGCTCACCGTAAAGGTGAAATTGGTAACGCCGGCATTGCCTTCGCTGGCGGTGACGTCGTTGATGATCAGGTTTGGCAGATCGTCATTGGTGATCGTGCCGATGATGCTGGATGGCGAACCGACGGTGTAACCGGCGCCCACGGCGAGGGTGATGATCACCGTCTCATCGGCTTCGATGGTGGTGTCGGCGGTCGGATTGACCACCACGGTGCCGGTGGTGGCGCCAGCGGCGATGTTGACCGGCGAGGTCACGGCCGCGTAATCGGTGCCCGACGTCGCGGTGCCGGCGACGGTGAAGTTCACCGCGGTCGCGACCACCGGCGCCTGGCTCAAGGTGATGGTGTAGACCAGATTGGCCGCGCCGTCTTCGCTGACGCTGGCCGGGGCGACCGCGATCGTCGCGCTGGGCACGTCGTCGTTGAGGATCGTGCCGGTGGCGCTGGGCGGCGCGCCGACGGTGTAGCCGGTGCCGGCAGCGACCGTGAGAATCACGGTTTCGTTGGCTTCGACGGTGGCGTCGACGGTCGGATTGATGGTGATGGTCGCGGTGGCGACGCCGGCCGGGATGGTGACGGTGGCGACGCCGCCGGTGTAGTCGGTGCCGGAGATCGCTGTGCCGCCGGTGGTGATGTTGACCACGGTGGCGGCGGCGAGACTGGCGCTGCGGGTGACCGTGTAGGTCAGGTTGGTCGCGCCGTCCTCGGACACGCTGACCGGGGAGACCGCGATGCTGACGCTCGGGGGGGCTACGACGGTGAAGCTGAAGTTCTCCAGCTCGAAATAGCTGCCCAGCCCGGTACTGGCGTCGGTCACCCGCATCTGGAAGTTCGTGGTGCCCAACGTGGTCGGAGTGCCGCTGAGCACGCCGGCGGTGGACAGGCTGATGCCAGGCGGTAGCGGGCCGGCGACCACCTCATGCTGAAAGCTGTGCGGCGCGACGCCGCCGTTGACGGCGAGGCTGAGCGAGAAGGGCGCGCCCTGGATCGCGGTGGCGCTGGCCGGGACGAGCGCGAGGCTCGGGTTCTGCACCGTGCCGGTGTAACCCTTGACGACGAATTCGCCGATGCTGTCCTGCGAGCGCACACCGAAGGCGTAACCGCCGCGCTGCGTAGGCGTACCGGACAACACGCCGCCGGGGCTCAGGGCCAAGCCCGGCGGCAACGTGCCGCCGCTCAGGCTGTACGCATAAGGTGCCACGCCGCCGGTGGAAGTCAGCGTCTGGCTGAAAGGCGTGCCGGCGGTCAGCGTCGGCAGGGATGCCGGAGACACGACGATCGCCGAGGTCGGCGGGGTGATGGTGACATTGAAGAACAGCTCATCGCCGTTTTCGTCTTCCAGCGCGAACGTGTCGGTGGTGGTCGCAGTACCGTTGTGGGTGTAGGTGACCGTCTGGTTGCCCGGCCCGCTCTGGGGAGTGAGGACGACCGATCCGTTGACCGGCAGGAACGGGGCGAAGGGCCCACCCATGCCGAAATTGAAAGGACCATCGCAAGCAGCCAGATCGATCGACGTCACTGATCCGCCGTTGGCGACCGTGAGGTTCTGCGCCGGGCAGTACGGCGAGGTCTGCGCGGACGACAGCGCAGGCCACAGCAGAATGGCGAAGAGCAGCCATTGCGCGCGGAAGAAATTGGCGAAACGCGAAGAACGCGTACGAACGACGGACTGCTGCTGCATTTCCCTGCTCCCCTGAAGGTCGACGCCCACCCTGTAACGCCGACAAAGCCATTCGCGTGCTTTAGAGCTTCAAACGCGATTGGGGCCGATATTCGGCCAACGGTCACGCCCAATGCATGCGATTAGTCACGCATTGGAGCAGGATCGACGGGCAAGGGGAAGTCCCATGCTGCCGAGCGGCGGCACGCGTACCCGGCCGTAGGGGGCCTTGTCGGGCCGGGAGTGGAGGTTCAGAGTAGGGCCGCGCGGCGCAAGACGCGTCGCGCCTACCGTCCTAAGGGGAGGATATTTCGATGAGCGAATTCTTCATCGGCCAGATCATGATGGCCGGCTTCAACTTTGCACCCAAGTACTTCGCGCAATGCAACGGGCAGTTGCTCCCCATCAACCAGAACCAGGCCCTGTTCTCGCTGCTGGGGACGCAGTTCGGGGGCAACGGCACCACCAATTTCGCATTGCCCGACCTGCGCAGCCGCACGCCGATCGGCTATGCCTCGTCGGTCGACCCCTCCTGGCAGCCGCCTGGAGTGCAGATCGGCCAAGCCTCTGGCGTCGAGAACGTAACGCTGCTACAGACCAATCTGCCGGCGCATACGCATGCCATGAATGCATCGACCAGTCCTGGCGACAACCGCATTCCGGCAACCCGCGTGTTCGCCACCAGCACCAACAGCGCAACAGCGACCAACCTGTATGCGCCCTCGAACGGTGCCCCCGTGGTGATGAACGCGCAGTCGGTGGCACCCGCCGGCGGCAACCAGCCGCACCCGAACCTGCAGCCCTACACGACGATCAATTTCTGCGTCGCGCTGCAGGGCATCTTCCCGTCGCGCAACTGACGCCTGTCGAGACGGCGCGCGACGCGCCCGCTACGAATATTGCGGCCCTGTCGCGTCCTTCGACGCACGGCCGCCCACCGAATCAATGGAGTGCATTCCCATGTCCCAACCTTTCGTCGGAGAAATCCGCATGTTCGGCTTCGGCCGGACGCCCAACGGCTGGCAGGCCTGCGATGGCAGCCTGCTGCCGATCGCCGAATACGAAGTCCTGTTCACCCTGATCGGCACCACCTATGGCGGCGACGGTCAGAACACGTTCGCAGTACCCGACCTGCGCGGTCGCCTGCCCATCCATCAGGGCCAGGGACCGGGCCTCAGCAACTATGTCATCGGTCAGGTCTCGGGAACCGAAACGGTCACGCTGCTCTCGACCCAGATGCCGGCGCATACCCACGGCTTGATCGCCACGACCGCCACGTCGACCACGCTGACGCCCGGCACCGGCCTGCTGCCGGGCACAGTCAGCGACATTTTCTACGTCACCGATCTCACCGGCGCCACCCCGGCCCCGATGGCGGCGCAGTCGACCACCGTCGCCGGTGGCTCGCAGCCGCACGACAACACGATGCCCACGTTGACCGTGCAGTACTGCATCGCCTGGGCGGGCATCTTCCCGTCGCAGAGCTGATGCCGCACCGCACACCTTCCTTTTTCTCGCGCCATGCCGGCGCGGTCGCGTATTCATCCGCGGCACACCTCATCGGAGGAACCAACTCATGACCGAACCCTTTATCGGCCAAATCCAACAATTCGGCTTCAACTTCAACCCACGCGGCTGGGCGTTCTGCAACGGCGCCACCCTGCCGATCCAGCAGAACACCGCCCTGTTCTCCCTGCTGGGCACCACCTACGGCGGCAACGGGCAGACCACCTTCCAGCTGCCGAACTTCGCCGGCCGCGCCGGCTGCCAGCAGGGACAGGGGCCGGGACTCACGCCGCGGTCGCTCGGCGAAACCTTCGGTACCAATACCGTCACACTGACCAGCACCCAGATTCCGCAGCACAACCACGGCATCAATGCGTTTTCCCAGTCCGACGTCAACAAGAAGAGCGGTTCGCCGAGCAACGGCAGCGCGCTCTCCTCGCTGGGCAGCACCACTGCCAAGCCCTTCATCGCCGCTCCGCTCAACACCCAGTTCGCGCCCAACATGATCCAACCCAGCGCAGGCGGCGGGCAGCCCCACCAGAACCAGCAGCCGTATCTCGGCGTGAACTTCTGTATCGCGCTTCAGGGCATCTACCCGTCGTTCCCCTGACGTGACGACGTCGACACCGCAAACGTCGGCGCGCTTCCCCCGGGAACGCGCCGACCGCATGCAGACTCCCGCGCTCCTCGCCGAGCGCGGGTTTTCTTTGCGCGCCGCGCACGATGGCGACCTGCCATGGCTGCGGGACCTCTACGCCAGCACCCGCGCAGAGGAAATGGCGCCGGTACCGTGGCCCGAGATCGCCAAACGCAGCTTTCTCGATCAGCAGTTCGGGCTGCAGCACCAGCATTACCTGAATCATTTCGGCGACGCCGACTTCCTCGCCATCGAACATGCCGAACGCGGACCGGCCGGTCGCTACTACCTGCAGCGCGTGGCGCGCGAACACCTGCTGGTTGACATCAGCCTGTTTCCCGCCCTGCGCGGCAGCGGCGTGGGCACCGCGCTGATCCGCCAGAGCCAGCAGGACGCGGCGGCGCTGGGCCGCGGCATGCGCCTGCATGTGCAGCAGTCCAATCCCGGTGCCCGCCGGCTCTACGAGCGTCTGGGCTTCGTCACAGAGGGCACCGAGGGCACCCATCGGCTGATGCGCTGGCTGCCGTGAACATGTAAAGCGGACTTCAGTCCGCTACCGACCTTTAGAAAAGCAGCAGCGTGCTGAAGCACGCTCTACGAAAACCCGATCCCGAACGCCCGGCATCGACACCGATCAGTTGAACACCGCCTGGTATAGAAAGCCGGCGCGCTCCTGCGCCACCGGCACCAGGAAAATCCCGGTCTCGCCGAGACGCGGGTGGCGCATCGTATAGATCTGCTGCGGGAACAGGAACGCCGCGGTGTTGCGGAACAGCAGCGAGAACGGCTGGCGCATCGCGTTCTGCGCGTGGGTCGGCAACGGTCGCGCTTCGACCAGCACGAATTCCAGATCCATGTCATTGATCGCGGCGAGGAACGTCTCGTTCACGCACCCGGCGAAGTGTTCCAGCGTCAGCAATTCCATGTAGCACGGCTCCCCAGCCTGCGCTGCGCCATCCGGCAGCAGGCGACATCCTCGCCGCAGCCGATGGCCCGCACAAGCCCGGCGCGCATCAAACCCGACGATCGTGTCGATGGAATGCTCCGCTGCGCTTGTCGGCGCAGACAAGCGCGCCCCGGCCGGGGACAATGGCGCCCCCGCAGGCCCCCGAACGTCCGCCACTCCTGATGGATTCAGGCGCCAGTCGCCATCCTCGCCGAGTTTGCGGCTTCCCGATGCCGCACCCCGCCTCCCCCAGAAGACCCGATGCCCAACGCTTCCGCCGCTGTCCGCGTCACCGGCCTCCGCCTCGATCGCGGCGCGCGCACGATCCTGCGCGACATCGACTTGAGTGTGCCGAGGGGCAGCGTCACCGCCATCCTCGGGCCGTCGGGCTGCGGCAAATCCACCCTGCTGTCGGCGCTGACCGGCGAACTCGACCCCGCCGCCGGCACGGTCGAAGTCCTCGGCCAGCCGGTGCCGCGGCGCAAGCGCGAGCTGCTGGAGCTGCGCAAGAGCATCGGCGTGCTGTTGCAGGGCAACGGCCTGCTGACCGATCTCACCGCCGCCGAGAACGTCGCCCTGCCGCTGCGCACCCACACCGACCTGCCCAGGGACGTCATCCGCCACCTGGTCGAGATGAAGTTGCACGCGGTCGGTCTGCGCGCCGCCGCCGATCTCTATCCGCGCGAACTCTCCGGCGGCATGGCCCGCCGCGTGGCGCTGGCGCGCGCGCTGGCGCTGGATCCGCCGCTGATGATCTACGACGAACCCCTGACCGGGCTGGACCCCATCGCCAGCGGCGTGATCATGAGCCTGATCTCGCGGCTCAACGACAGCCTCGGCCTGACCAGCCTCATCGTCACCCACCACGTCCACGAAACCCTGCCCATCGCCGACCGCGCGGTGGTCATCGCCAACGGCACCCTGGTGTTCGACGGCACGCCGTCGGAACTGGAAACCACCAGTAACCCGCTGATCCGCCAATTCCTCAAGGGCGAACCCGACGGCCCCATTCCGTTCGACGCCGTCGCACGCACGGAGGCCGCGTGATGGCCTTCGTCGACACCATCCGCAGCATCGGCCGCGCCGGCATGTTCTCGATGTCGGTGTTCCGCGCCACCAGGCCGAACCGCGATTTCTGGCACGAACTCACCCGCGAGATCTACAAGATCGGTGCGCGTTCGCTGCCGATCATTGCGGTTGGCGGTGCGTTCGTCGGCCTTTCGGTCACCCTGCTGGGCTATCGCGTCCTCCTGACGTATGGCGCGACCAACCAGGTCAGCGCCGCCGTCGGCATCGGCATGTATCGCGAACTCGCGCCGGTGCTCACCGCGCTGCTGTTCATCGGCCGCGCCGGCAGTTCGATCGCCGCCGAACTCGGACTGATGCGCGCCACCGACCAGATCACCGCGCTCGGGCTGATGGGCATCGATCCGGTCGGCAAAGCGGTCGCCCCGCGGTTCTGGGCGGCGGTGCTGACGGTGCCGCTGCTCACCGCGTTCTTCTGCAGCCTGGCCATCTCCGCCAGCTGGTTCCAGGCGGTGCAGGTGCTGGGCATCGACAACGGCAGTTTCTGGCAAGTGATGAAGGACTCGGTGGACGTCTACGACGACTTCCTGCCGGCGTTCCTCAAATCGGCCGTCTTCGGCGGCACCGCGGCGCTGGTCGCGTCGTACGTGGGCTTCCACGCCGAGCCGACCATCGAGGGCACCTCGGTCGCCACCACCCGCGCGGTGGTGAACGCCTCGCTGCTGGTGCTGATGTTCAATTTCGTGCTGTCCGCCTTCCTGTTCCGGTGATCGCGATGAACGCCGCGCTTTCCGAAGATCCGTCTTTCACCGACCCGCTCTCAACCAAGGTATTCCCATCATGAGTGCACGCGGCCCCCGCCTCGAATTCGCCGTCGGCGCCTTTCTGCTGCTCGCCCTGGCCTCGCTGCTGGTGCTGGCCATCGCCTCCACCAACGGCAAGTTCGGCTTCGGCGACGACAGCTACGAACTCAAGGCCCGCTTCACCAACCTCGGCCAACTGCGACCGATGGCGCCAGTGAAGATTGGCGGCGTCGCCATCGGCAAGGTCGCGTCGATCGAGCTGGATCCGGTGAAACTCGACGCCGTGGCTATCCTCGACATCGACAGCCGCTACAAGGATCTCTCTATCGACACCTCCGCCAGCATCCTCACCGGTGGATTGCTGGGCGAAAGCTACGTCGGCCTGCAGCCGGGCGGCGCGGTGGAAACGCTGAAGGCGGGCGACGAAATCGCCTTCACCACGCCCGCGGTCGACCTGATCCAGATGGTCGGCAAATACATTTTCGGCGGCACCGGAACCAAGCCGGCCGGCGACGACTCCAACCCGTCTTCCGACACCCCCTCCCCCGCACAAGACCCCACGCCATGACCATGAACATCCGTCTTCTGCCTGCTTTCATCGGCGCCGCTTTCATCGGCGCTGTCGTGTTCGCCGCGGCGGCCCCCACCTTCGCCCAGACGCGCACGGCGTCCGCGGCGCCCGTCTCGGCTTCGATGCAGGGCACGCCCAGCCAGCTGGTGCTCAACAACAGCCAGCGCGTACTCACCACCCTGGAAAAACGCCGCGCCGAGTTCAGCAAGAACCGGGTCGCACTGCGCCAGTTCATCAGCACTGAATTCAACGCGATGTTCGATCGCGACTACGCCGCACGCCTGGTGCTGGGCCGTCACGCCCGCGGCGCCGCCGACGCGGACGTGAAACTGTTCGCCGACGCGCTGGCCGACAACCTGATGCAGCGTTACGGCTCGTCGCTGCTGGATTTCAACACCCAGCTGCGGGTGCGGGTGAAATCGGAAAGCACGCTGGCTCAGGGCCAGGGCGTGAAGGTCTCCAGCGAATTCCTGCGCCAGGGCGGCGAATCGATTCCGGTGACGTATTTCATGCGCAAGATCGGCACCCAGTGGAAGGTCTACGACGTGATGGTCGAAGGCGTGTCCTACGTGCAGACCTTCCGCAACCAGTTCGACGGGGAGCTGCAGCGCAAGACGATCAAGCAGGTCGCCACCGAACTGCGCAACGGCCAGCTGAAGGCGGACACGGGCCAGTGACCGCCTCCGCCAACCCGGCAACGGCCAACCCGACCATTGCGCGCGCCGGCGAAACCCTGCATTTCGGCGGCGCGTTGCTGCGCGGCGGCATCGCCGGGCTGTGGCCGCAGGTGCCGACCGCGTTGGACGGCGTGCAGCGCATCGATCTGAGCGCGGTCGAACGCATCGACAGCGCCGGTCTGGCGCTGATTTCGCTGCTCGCGTCACGCTGCGGTACGGTCGCGATCGACGGCAGCCCCGAAGGCTTCGACGAACTTCGCGCGGCGTATCGACTGGGCCACGGCCTGGCGTTCGTCCGCGACTGACGTCTCTTCCGGCCTGTACTGACAGGCATCCCACTCCACTTTCTCCGGCTACACTCGACCCATGACGACCTCGCGCCTCCTCCCTCGGGCCGCTCTTGTCCTCGCCGCACTGCTCGCCAGCGGCTGCGCGCACAAGACCGCCACCAACGCCCAGCCGACGGTCACCGTGATCGAAGCGCCGGCCGCCGCCGCCGCCGAAACCGCCCCCGCGCAAACGCCTGCCGATGCCGCTCTCGCGGCGCAGGACAGCAGCCCAGACGCGCAAGGCACCCAAGCCGCCGCTGAAGCGCCAACGGCATCGACATCGGCACTGCCGCCGACCCAGGCCGAGCTGGATTACGCCGCGCTCTACGGCAATGGCGAACTCCCGCCGGCATACGATCCGATCGCAGATCCCACCCTGCCCGCGCCCGCGATCCAGCCGCAGAGCTACGATCCGTGGGAGAAGATGAATCGCCGCGTGCACCGTTTCAACGAAGCGGTCGACCGCGGCGTCGCGAAGCCGCTGGCGAAGGCCTACGTGGCCGTCGTGCCGCGTCCGGTGCGGCTGGGCGTCGGCAACTTCTTCAACAACCTGGGCCAGCCGGTCAGCGCCGTCAACGCACTGCTGCAGGGCAAGCCGAAGCAGGCCAGCCAGGCGATGGGCCGCTTCCTGCTCAACAGCACGCTCGGCATCGGCGGCGTGTTCGACCCGGCCACCTCGGCCAAGCTGCCGAACAAGAGCGAGGATTTCGGACAGACGCTCGGCGTCTGGGGCTGGAAGCAGTCGCGCTATGTGGAACTGCCGTTGTTCGGCCCACGCACCATCCGCGACGCGCTGGGCATGGCCGGCGATTCGCCGCTGTCGCCGATCCGCGGCATCGAATCGGACAAGGCGCGCGTGTTCCTGCAGGGTCTGCAACTGGTCGATGTGCGCACGCAGTTGATGGCCGTGGACAAGATGCGCGAAGGCGCGACCGACGACTATGCGCTGGTGCGCGATGCGTGGATGCAGCGCCGGCAGTACCAGATCTTCGGCGAGCGCGATGAGGCCACCGACGAATCGCTACCCGAGTATCTGCGCGAGAACGAAGACAACCCCACGGTGCCGATCAATGCGATTCCGGTGATTCCGGGATCGCCGTAACGCGGGCGTAGGGCGGGCTCAAGCCCGCCATTGCGACGCTTCGGATCGCGTCGAACAATGATCGGGGAATCGTTTGTATTCGTCAGGTGTGCCGTGAACGGATAACCCACGACGGCGGGCTTGAGCCCGCCCTGCGAATTCCGATAAAGATCCGCGATCAACGGCTGTCGGCAGGCTCATCCTCACCCGCAGCCTCGACTGAAATATCCCCCAGCACTTTCTGCGCTTCGCCCGCGGGCAGCGCGTCCACTTCGCGCAGCTTCCGGCCCAGCGCGCGCGAACGCACGCTGGTTTCCTCGATCTTGTTGCTGGCTTCGTCCAGCTTCTTCTTGACCCCGTCCAGCACCGTGCCGAACTTGGCGAACTCGGTCTTCACCGCGCCCAGCGTGCGCCACACTTCGCTGGAGCGCTCCTGGATGGCGAGCGTGCGGAAGCCCATCTGGAAGCTGGTCATCAGCGCGAGCAAGGTCGTCGGACCAGCGACCGCGATGCGCTGATCGCGCTGCAGCGCTTCCACCAGCCCCGGGCGACGCAGCACCTCGGCGTACAGGCCTTCGGTCGGCAGGAACAGGATCGCGAATTCGGTGGTGTGCGGCGGCGACACGTATTTTTCGCGGATGTTCCTGGCCTGCTTGCGCACCTCACGCTCCAGCGCGTCGCCGGCCTGGCGCGCGGCATCGACATCGCCCGATTCTTGCGCGTCCAGCAGCCGTTCGTAATCCTCGCGCGGGAATTTGGCGTCGATCGGCAGCCACACCGGCACGCCGGGCTCGGAGCCGGGGAAGCGCACCGCGAATTCCACGCTCGCATCGCTGCCAGGCACGGTCTTGACGTTCGCCGCGTATTGATCCGGTGCAAACACCTGCTCCAGTAACGCCGCGAGCTGCACTTCGCCGAAGACACCGCGGGATTTCACATTGTTGAGTACGCGCTGCAGGCCGCCGACGTCCGAGGCCAGCTTGTTCATGTCGCCCAGGCCCTGATGCACCTGCACCAGCATCTGCGCGACGTTGCCGAAACTCTCGGTCAGCCGCGTTTCCAGCGTCGACTGCAGCTTCTCGTCGACGGTTGCGCGCATCTGTTCGAGCTTCGCCTCGTTGCCGGTCTGCAGTTCGCGCAGTTTCTGTTCCAGGGTGACGCGCAGCTCGGTGAGGCGCTGTTCGTTGCGGTCGGTAAGTTCGCGCAGCTGCGCGCCCAGGCCGTCGGCGAACTGTTTCTGGCCGCCCGCCAATTCGATGCGGGCTTTCTGCGCGTCGTCGTTCAGCGCGGCGCGCAGCTCGTCCAGGCGCGCGTCGGTGCGCAGGGTCAGGTCGGCGAGGCTGCGGCCGAAACCCTCGATGCGCTGCGCTTGGCCCAGCTCCAGACTGTCGAGCTGCTGGCGCAGTTCGCCGCGCCCGGCGCGCTGCTCGTCGCGCAGCGCCTCCTCCACGCGCCCGCGCAAACGGTCGAGCGCGGCGTCGGGTTTACGCAGCAGCAATACGACAAGCAGAACAAGGACGGCCGCAACAGCGACCAGCAGCAGGATCAATAGAAGATCGGTATCGGGCATGGCGTCAGTGTACCGGGGCCTCCAGCGAGACGACAGCGGCGTGACGCCGGTGTTTCATATGTCACTTTTCTGTCATTTCCCACGACTATCGTGGCGCCAACCTTCCAAGGGGCTCGACCGAATGTTGTCGATAGGAACGGGGTTGCTGGTGTTGGTCGGCGCGATCGGTGCGTCTATGTTCTGGTTACGGTATAGGCGCGAACAGCGCATGCGTTATATCCGCGAGGCGCGGCTGCCGCCCGGTGTCTACGACAAGCTACGCAAGCAACGGCCGGACATCGCGCCGGAACACTACCCGCTGATCCACCGCGCGCTGCGCGATTTCTTCGCCGCTTATCTGCTGGGCGGCGGCAAACCGGTGTCGATGCCCTCGCAGGCGGCCGACGAACTCTGGCACGAGTTCATCCTCCACACGCGTCACTACGAACAGTTCTGCAGCAAGGCGTTCGGGCGGTTCCTGCACCACACGCCGGCGGTGGCGCTGTCGCGCAATTACGAACGCAACGTCGGCCTGCGCCGGGTCTGGTGGCACACCTGCAAACTCGAAGGCATCGATCCGCGCAACCCGACGCGCCTGCCGATGCTGTTCGCGCTGGATGCCAAGCTCGCACTCGCCGACGGCTTCTCATACGCGCTGGACTGCCACGGCCTGCGCGAGAAGAACGACGACAGCGGCGGCAGCGGCGGCTGTGGTTCGCAATGCGCCACCGACATGCGCGACAACTCTTTCGACGGCACCACCGACGGCCTGGGCGACGGCGATGGCGGCGGTGGAGATGGGGGCGACGGTGGAGGCGGCGGCGGTTGCGGCGGGGATTGAGATCCGCCGCGTCGTTCAATCCACCACGCGGCAGAACACCGCCTTCAGATAGCGGCTTTCCTGCACATCGGTCAGCCACGGATGGTCGGCGCCGGCGCCGGCGACCTTCAGCACCTGCACGGTGCGGCCGGCGTAGTACGCGGCGCGGCGCACCGCGTCGAGGAACTGTTCCTCGCTGACCAGACCGGTGCACGAGAAGGTCGCGAACAGGCCGCCGGGTTTCACCACGCCCATCGCCAGCTTGTTCATGTCGAGGTATTTCTTCAGCGCCGGAATGATCTGTTCGCGGTCGCGGGTCATCTTTGCGGGATCGAGGATGACGACATCGAACTGCTCGCCGGCGTTGGCGGCGTCGCGCAGCCATGGGAAGAGATCGGCCTGCACGAAGCGAGGGCGGACGTTGTTCAACTTGCCGTTGGCCTTGGCGATCTCCAGCACGTTCTCGTCGATGTCCACGCCGACCACTTCGCTGGCGCCGCGCACAGCGGCGTACACACCGAAGCCGCCGGTGTTGCAGCACAGGTCGAGCACGCGCTTGCCCGCGCACTGGTGCGACAGCCATTCGCGGTTTTCGCGCTGGTCGGCGAAGAATCCGGTCTTGTGCGCGCCGGCCGGATCGGCGCGGAACTTGATGCCGTACTCGGTGATGATGGCGGGCGCGGCCGGTTCGGTGCCGCGGAAATCGAAGCTTTCCTGCTTCTGTACGTGCTCGTCGGCGAACGCGTGGAAACGGCAGCCGGGGAACTGTTCCTTCAGCGCGGCGTAGATCCATTCGCGGTAGCGGAACATGCCGGCGCTGAAGTATTCGACCACCAGCAGATCGTCGTAGCGGTCCACGACCAGGCCGCTGAGGCCATCGCCCTCGCTGTGGACCACGCGCCAGGCGTTGCTCACAGCGTCCAGTTTCAGCAGGTCGCGACGCAGGCTCACCGCTTCGGCGATCTTGCGCGAGAACCATGCGGCGTCGACGTCGATGTCGGGATCGCGTTCGAGCAGGCGCAGCGAGATCCGCGAATGGCCGTTGTAGAAGCCGCGCGCGGTCCAGACGCCGTCGTTGCCGATCACATCGACCAGACTGCCCGGCTTGGGCCGCTGTGGGGGCTTTTCGACCAGTTTCTGGAAGATCCAGGGGTGGCGGGAGGTCCAGCTGTTCTTCAGATGAATTTGTGGAAGGCTGGGCGGAATCGCGGTCTGTGCGTTGTTTTCGTTCATCTTTCAATTGTAATAGCGATTGACAGCGGCAGGCCTTTCCCGGAGCATCGCCCGTTCTGAAGGGGAGTAGCTCCCATTCGTCGCGGTCGTCATTACGAGTTCGGGTTCGCCCGGCTCCGGCCCGGCGGCAGTCGTCACGGCACCTGGTGCCAGCGGCTGCGAGCGAGACCTTCGCCGCCTGGCGAAGGTCCGTCCCGTTCGACCGCATGGTCTTCACCACGCGCCGTCCGAAACGAACGCCCAGCCTCGCGGTTGGGCGTTTTGGTTTTCGACCGGAGAGTTCTGCATGACCACCATCGGTAGTCCGTTGTTATGGAGCGTGTTCGCTGCGCTCGTCGTCGTCGCCCTGCTCGTCGATCTGGTGCTGATGCGCCACGGCGGCCCGCACAAGGTGACATTCAAGGAAGCGCTGGGCTGGAGCCTGGGCTGGGTCGCACTGGCGCTGGCGTTCAATGCCTGGCTGTGGTGGTACGTCAGCGGGCAGTCCGGCGAAGAGATCGGCAACCGGGTCGCATTGGAGTTCCTCACCGGTTATCTGGTCGAGAAATCGCTGGCGGTCGACAACATCTTCGTGTTCCTGATGCTGTTCACCTATTTCGCGGTGCCCGAACTGCAGCGCCAGAAAGTGCTGATCATCGGCATCCTGGGCGCGATCGTCCTCAGGGCGATCATGATTTTTGCCGGTGCGATCCTGATCACCAAGTTCCACTGGATCCTATACGTCTTCGGCATCTTCCTGATCCTGACCGGCATCAAGATGCTGATCGCGGCGGGCAAATCGCCGGATCTGGAAAAGAACCCGGCGCTGAAGTGGATGCGCGGACACTTGCCGCTCACCAAGGATTATCACGGCAACGACTTCACCGTGAAGATCGAGGGCAAACGCTGGTATACGCCGCTGTTCGTGGTGATCGTGCTGATCGCCGTAACCGATCTGATCTTTGCGGTGGATTCGATTCCGGCGATCTTCGCGATCACCAAAGACCCCTTCATCGTGCTGACCTCGAACGTGTTCGCGGTACTGGGCCTGCGCGCGATGTTCTTCCTGCTGGCCGGCATGGCCGACCGCTTCCACCTGCTGCCCTATGGTCTGGCAGCGGTGCTGATCTTCATCGGCGCGAAGATGCTGTTGATCGATGTCTACAAGATCCCGGTGCTGGTCTCGTTGGGCGTGGTCGCGGTGACCCTCACCGTGACGGTCGTGCTGAGTCTGATGCGGCCCGCCCGCCCGCCTGCCGCGTCGTAAGCGCGGGAGCGTCGCATGACGCTCGGCATCGGCCTGCTTTGCCTGCTTGCGGGAGGCGCCGCGATCTTCACGGTCGCGGCGCTGCTGAGGTGGCTGACGATGAGCCTCGGCGCGAAGACGGGTTCGGTCTGGGACTGGTTCCGGGGGGCTGCTGGACATCCTGGGCACGCTCTTCTGAGCGCCTTCCCGGGGCGTGCATCTGTCCGGGCGCGTTCCCGATGAACGCGTCCGCCGCCCCACAGCGTTCCAGCACGGACGGGCGTATCGTCCTGCTGCGGCCTTGATCGGGGCCGCCGGAGGCACCACAGATTCGCGATGGACCTGCACACACCGGAAGACCTCCCCGACACCCCCACCCAGCGCGCCGCCGACCGGCGGCGGCTGCTGCGGGCGCTGAACGCCAGTCTCGGCTTCGTGCTGCTGCTGGCGGTGGTGTTCACCCTGCAACAGGGCGAGAACTACCGCCCGTTCACGGTCACCGCGCTGAGCGCGCAGGGGCTGTGGGGCATCCTGACCGCGCCGCTGTTGCATGGGTCGTTCCAGCACATCACCGCGAACGCCGCGTCGCTGCTGCTGCTCGGCAGCCTCGCCGGCAGCGTTTACCCGAAGGCCACCGTCCGCGCGCTGCCGATCTTCTGGCTGGGCTCGGGGCTGGGCGCCTGGCTGCTGGGCGAACCCGGCAGCCACCATCTGGGCGCCAGCGGGCTGACCCACGGCCTGATGTTCCTGGTGTTCATGCTGGGCCTGCTGCGCCGGGACCGGCCGTCGATCGCCGCGGCGATGATCGTGTTCTTCCTTTACGGCGGGATGCTGCTGACCGTGCTGCCGCAGGAGCCCGGCGTGTCCTGGCAATCGCATCTCGGCGGCGCTCTGGGCGGCGTGCTGTCCGCCTTCCTGTTCCGGTACGCAGATCCGCTGCCGCCCCGCAAGCGCTACAGCTGGGATCTTGAAGCCGAGACCGACAGCGACGCGGCCGAGTTGGAACTGCCCAAACCCGACGACGTGCCGGTGCTCTGGCATCGCCCCCGCGAGGAACGCGGCGTGGTGCTGCCGTTCGCGCGGCGCGGGCCATCCAGTCAGGCGCTGCCCGACCATGCCCGGCCCGCTCATGAGCAGCCTGGCCATCAACCGCCTCTTCCGGAATCCAGCCCCCAGGAGCCGCCGCGCCGCGGACCCGATCAACCGGGGCCCGGCTGAGCCCGGAACGGCGCGATTCCCGCCCCGAACCCACCCATTCGGCCGATCTTCCGACAGGCGGTCCGCACCCGGCGACGGTATCGACCGCCTTGCGAGGCCGGCGTCGACAGGAAATACCGCTTGCAAATCATATGTTTACACGAAAAATTTGCCACGGCGGACGGTTTTCCATCGGCTTGCGTGCCGTCACGGAATGTTTTTGCAAAACGTCAGGAGACTCCGTTAATCTGAACGGGGAGCTTCTGCCGCACACCCGACCGGGAGGTCCGGGCTGCGGAGCGTCGATGAAACAGGGGCACTGAGGGAACAAGTCCGGCATCGCCGGGCCGGAAGCACACAAAGATTCGGAGCTGCCGTAAGGGCCGCTTCCCCCATGCGAAATGACTATCGGAGTGAAGTCATATGAAGAAGACAGCGATATCGGTTGCCCTGATGGCACTGCTGATGGCATGCGCCGCGACGGTCAGTGCGCAGGACCCCGGCAACCCCAGCCAGTACGACCCCAACGCCGCGTCGCAGCTGCCCGAAGGCTTCGATCCGTCGGCCCCCGACGCCCGTTACGACAATGGTGCCGCTTCGCAGAAGCCGGCCGACTACAACCCGGACAGCAACGTCGCGCTCTCGGCCGAAATGCAGGGCATGGTCGACCAGATCACCCAGCAGCAGCAGGGCCAGATGCTCAGCGGCGATGAGGGCTCCGCCTGCGAAGCCATCATCTGCCTGTCCACCGGCGGTCCGCCGAGCGAATGCGCCGCGTCGCTGCGCAAGTACTTCAGCATCAATCTCAGCAAGCCGTGGAAGACGATCGAAGCGCGCATCAACTTCCTGAAGATGTGCCCGGCGTCCAACGACAGCCCGCAGATGGGTTCGCTGGTCGAAGCCATCGGCCACGGCGCCGGCCGCTGCGACGCCGCCTCGCTCAACCAGACCCTGCGCGTGTGGACCGGCATCGACGGCCAGTACGAGATCAGCAACCAGATGCCGTCGTACTGCGCCGCTTATCACACTCACGAGTACACCGACATGGGCAGCACCAAGCCGCGCTATGTCGACAAATTCGTGGTGCGCACCTACACCGACAGCGAAGGCAACGTCCACACCGAATACGACGGCGGTTACTGGGTCGACGGTGGCTCCGCCGTCGCCGCCACCAACAACACCGGCAATGGCGCAGTTCCCGCTTCGAAGGATCCGGCAGCGGTCGGCCGCTTCTGAGCCAGCGTCACATTCGCAGCGATGCGATTCGAGAAGGCGGGGAAACCCGCCTTTTTCGTGCCCGGCATATACCGCTGTCGGACTCGGCCTGCCGGAGCCGGTCGTTCGGATCACCGTGTCGGATGCCGCTTCCCAATAGATCCGATCGATCGAAATTCTTTCTAAACAAGCCTTTCGCGATCCAAATTGACAGGGCCGGCTTCTGTCATTACGCTGGCCCCCCATTCGGGGCTTCGCGCCGGTTCGGCGCAGCGCGCGTCAATCCAATACACCACAGGGAGTCACATCATGAAGCAGACCCTTCTGCTCACCGCAGTACTTGCGGCCGCATCCTTCGCCGCCCCGGCTTTCGCCGCTGAAGGCAGCGCCGGTTTCTATCGCGTCGAAGCCGGCAACAGCAACCTCGAAGTCGACAACACCGATGGCAACGAAGTCGGCTACAGCCTGCGCGGCGGCTATTTCTTCAACGCGAACTTCGGCATCGAAGGCTTCTACACCCACCTCGGCCGCGATTCCGACGACATCGCTTCGGTCGAAGCCACCGCCTTCGGCGTCGGCGCCATCGCCAAGAAGAACTTCGGCAGCGACACTCACGAAGGCTTCTTCATCAGCGGCCGCGCCGGCATCAGCCGCATCGACCTGAACGTCGACATCGACGGCTTCGGCATCGTCGACGACGGCGAGAACCAGCCGTACTACGGCATCGGCGCCGGCTACGACTTCAACGAAAAGATGGGCGTGAGCATCAACATCGATCGTTTCAAGTCGGACCTGTTCGATACCGATTCCAAGTTCACCACCACCACCGCAGCGTTCGAATACCGCTTCTGATTCGAGCGCAGCGGTCCGAGTGATGTCGTGTCGCATGAAGGCCGCCTCCGGGCGGCCTTCATCGTTTCGGCCCGTGCGTGCGCCGAATCTACGCGCGCACGCCCAACTGGCGATCGTGCAGGCGCGGCCACAGCAACAGCGATAGCACCGCGCCGACCAGGCACAGGAACATGTCCCACTGCGTGTCCCACTGGTCGCCCTGGGTGGCCAGGAAGGCATCGGCATCCGCGCCGTAGATCAACGCCGACCACCATTCGATCAACTCGAAGAACGCGCTGAAGCTCAGGCACGCCGCCAGCACCAGATAGAACAGCCAGCCGCCGCGACGCAGCGGCGTGCAGCGCAGGAACAGCTCGCGCGCGAGGATCGCCGGCACGAAGCCCTGCATCAGATGGCCGACGCGATCCCACGGATTACGCGTCACCTCCAGCCCTATCGCGATGCCCGTGTCGCGCATCCAGAACCCGATCGGCGTTTCCGCATAGGTGTAGGCGCCGCCGTGGATCAGCACCAGCGCATGCGCGACCAGCAGCCAGCCCAGGAGCCGGGTCAGCGGAAACGTCCGCCACTTCCAGGCGATGAGCGGGATGGCGGCAATTACCCAGATCACCTCCAGGAACCACGTCAGCCGGTCCTTGGGCGCGATGCCGGAAATCGCCAGCGCGACGACGACGATGGCGAGCAGCAGCTTGCGTTCGGACGGGGACGGCGGCGTGGCGATGGCGGATGTTGCGATGGCGGCTGTTGCGATGAAATCCGACGACATGCGTGCCTTCCGGCGGAGGAGTGCACCGATGTTACGTCAGCGCCGGGATGACCAGCGTCCATTGTCCGCATCGCGCACCGGTGCTAGCTTCCGCCATCCCCACGCTCCGGAACCCACCGATGGCCCGTCTTGCCGCGCTGCTGCTGTTCGCGACCCTCGCCGCCTGCCAGCAGGACGCCGAACCAGCCACGCCCGCGCTCAGCGTCTCTGCGCCGCCGTCGGTCGCGTCCGCACCGCTGAGCGCCGACGAGAAACGCATCGCCGCTGACGTGAACCATCTCGCTGACGACAAGCTGGAAGGCCGCGAAACCGGCACCCGCGGTTACGATCTGGCCGCCGAGTACGCCGCGAAGCGCATGCGCGAGATCGGCCTGCAGCCGGCCGGCGACGACGGCACGTATTTCCAGGCGGTGCCGCTGCTCAAGGCCACCCGCGAAGCCGAAGGCGCGGCGCTGACGGTGAAGCGCAACGGTCGCGAGATCCCACTGCGTTTCCGCGAACAGTTCCTGCCGACGCTGAATTTCGACGCCGCCGAACACGCGCTGGAAGCCCCGGCGATCTTCGTCGGCCAAGGCGTGCACGCGCCGGAGCTGCAGCACGACGATTTCGCCGGGCTGGACGTGCGCGGCAAGATCGCGGTGCTGTTTTCGGGCGCGCCGGCGCGCTTCGACAACGACCGCCGCGCGTACTACAGCGCCAGCCGCGAAAAGCTGCGGGTGCTGGCCGAACGCGGCGCGGTCGGCGTGGTGTTCGTGAACACGGTCGTGGACGAAGTCGGTTCGCCCTGGGCGCGCAGCGCCGACAACTGGCAGCGATCGGGCATGCGCCTGCGCGGCGCCGACGGCAAACCGCTGCAGACCTTCCCGCAGCTGCGCGCGGCGGCCACCGTGAGCGCCGCCGCGGCCGACCTGATCTTCGCCGACGGCCCGCAGCCCGCGGCCGCGCTGTTCAAGGCGGCCCAGGAAGGCGAACTCAAGGGCTTCGATCTGCCGGGCACGCTGTCGCTGGCCGGACGCACCCGGATCGAACCGCTGGTATCGCGCAACGTGGTCGCCAGACTGCCCGGCAGCGACGCCGCGCTCGCCGCCGAGCACATCGCCTACACCGCGCATCTCGACCACATCGGCATCGGCGCGCCGGTGAAAGACGTGAACGGCGTAGACGACAGCATTTACAACGGCGCGCTCGACAACGCGCTGGGCGTCGCGATCATGTTCGAGGCCGCGCGCATCCTGCACGCGGAGAAGACCGCGCCGAAACGTTCGCTGCTGTTCATCGCTTTGACCGCCGAAGAGAAGGGCCTGCTGGGCGCGGAATGGTTCGCGACCCATCCCACCGTTCCGGTCGGATCGCTGGTCGCCAACGTCAACATGGACATGCCGGTACTTCTGGCGCCGAGCAAGGACATCGTGCCGATCGGCATCGAACATTCGTCGCTGCAATCCACGCTGGACAGCGCGGCGACAGCGGTCGGCGTGACCCTGTCGCCGGATCCGTTCCCGGAAGAAGTGGTGTTCGTGCGCAGCGACCAGTACGCCTTCATCCGCGCCGGCATTCCGGCGGTGTATCTGAACGGCGGCGTGATCTCCGCCGACGGCGTGCGCGACCCGAAACTCGCGCTGCGCAAATTCATGCGCGAGCACTATCACCAGCCCAGCGACGAAGCCACGCTGCCGATCGCCTACGGCGACGCGCTGCGGCTGGCGAAACTCAACGCGCGGATCGGCCAGCTGATGGGCGATGCGGCGGCGCGGCCGACATGGAACGCCGGCGATTTCTTCGGGGAGACGTTCGCCAAGCCGAGGCGGGCCCGGTAAGACATCGGCTCGGGTCACGGCACGAACGCACGTCATTCCCTGTAGAGCGGCCTTCAGGCCGCTGCCTTTCCCATCGGCAAGGGCCTTTTGAACGGCCGATTCATTGCCATCAGCCGCAGGCGCGGCTTCCATATCGTCGCGCTTCTGGTTCGTCCTGGGCCGGCCTGAAGGCCGCTCTACGGCTTCGATCGAGAGATTTCGAACACGGCGCTCAGCGCTCCGGAACGGACGCGCGGTCGTTCTCGATATCCGCCTCGAACAACAGTTCCAGCTCGCTGCGCGCCTGTTTCGCGCTTTCCAGCAGCGCCGCTTCGTCGTCGTAGATCAGATGCTGGCTGGCCAGCAGCGCCTCGTCGTGCTCGCGGAATTTCGACGTGCGCTGCGCCGCCTGCTCCGGCGACAGGCCCAGCGCGATCAGCACGTCGCGGCCCATTTCCAGACCGGATGCGAAGGTTTCGCGGGTCACGTCGGCGCCGAGGTCCATCAACTGCCACGCATGCCGGCGATCGTGGGCGCGGGCGAAGACCTTCAGCCCGGGATACAGCCGGCGCACGACGCGGGTCACGCGCAGGCTGGCCTCGGCGTTGTCGATGGCGTTGATGAAGATGCGAGCATGGCCGGTGCCGGCCGAGCGCAGCAGATCCGGCCGCGAAGGATCTCCGTAGTAGGCGACATTGCCGAAGCGACGCACGGTGTCGAGTTGCTCCGGGTCCGTCTCCAGCGCCACGAACGGGATCTTCTGCGCCACCAGCATGCGCGCGACGATCTGGCCGAAACGCCCGAAGCCGGCCAGGATCACCTGCGGATGCCCGTCCGGGATCGCATCGAAAGCGCGCCCGGGCACCGTATCGGGAAACGCGCGCAGCAGCCGCGCAACCGCGATCAGCAGCAATGGCGTCAGCGCCATCGACAGGCCGACGATGGCCACCAGCCGGTTCTGCAGCGCGGCGTCGATCAGATTCGCCTTCACCGCTTCGGACAGCACCACGAACGCGAACTCGCCGCCCAGCGCCAGCACCATGCCCAACTGCAGCGCCTCCTGCCAACCCAGCTTGCCCGGGCGCAGGCCGATGCCGAACAGCAGCAGCGATTTGATCGCCAGCAGCGCGACCGCGCCCAGCACGATGGTCACGGGCTCGGCGGCGATCAGGTTCAGATCGATGCTCATGCCCACGGCCATGAAGAACAGGCCCAGCAGCAGACCCTTGAACGGATCGATCTGCGATTCGATCTCATGACGGAATTCGGAATCCGCCAGCAGCACGCCGGCGAGGAACGCGCCCAGCCCCATGCTCAGGCCGACCAGATGCATCAGCCAGCCCGCGCCGAGCACCGCGAACAGCGCGCTGGCGGTGAGCATCTCCGGCACCCCGATGCGCGCGGCGAGGCGGAACAGATGGCGCAGCAGATAGCGGCCGCCGATCACCAGCGCGACGATCCCCGCGACCGCCTTCAGCACGTCCTTCCACACCGGGTCGCTGCCGGCGGCCGCGGCGGCGCCGAGCAGCGGAATCGCCACGAGCAGCGGAATCGCGGCCAGATCCTGGAACAGCAGGATCGCGAACGCCAGACGTCCGTGCGGCGTGTTCATCGCCTTGCGTTCGGACAACAGCTGCAGGCTGACCGCGGTGGACGACAGCGCCAGCGCCAACCCGACCACCAGCGCCGCCTTCCAGCCCAGCCCGTAGGCCAGGCCCAGCCCGCCCAGCACCGCGCCGGTCAGCGCCACCTGCAGCCCACCCGCGCCGAACACCGGCCGGCGCATCACCATCAGCCGCGCCGGCGACAGCTCCAGGCCGATGACGAACAGCATCATCACCACGCCTATTTCGCTGGCGGCCAGCACCGGCTCCGCGTCGCGGACCACTTTCACGCCGAACGGCCCCAGCATCACGCCCGCGGCCAGATAGCCCAGCACCGCGCCAAGGCCGAAGCGCTTGAACAGCGGCACCGCGACCACCGCCGCGAGCAGGAACACCAACGCCAATTGCAGACCATCACCGTGCATGCGTATCTCCAGCAAGAACCTCAAACGACTCGCGTCATTGTCGCAATTTCGCCCGCACGCACACTCAGCGCAACAACGCCTGCCGTTCCGGCGCCTCGAACCACGCGATCGCGAACGCGCGGAACACCGACTGCAGCCGGGTGGGATGATGCCGCTGCGGATGCACCAGGTAAATGGGCTGCGGTGCGATGTCCCAATCCGGCAACAGTCGGCACAGACGGCCATCGTCGAGCGCGTCGACGACCATGTACAACGGCAGGCGTCCGATGCCGATACCGAGTTCGGCCGCACGCAGGATGCCGTTGAAATTGTTGATCGCCAGCGGCGTGCGTATGCGCACGGTTTCGCTGTCGCGGCCGCGCACGAAGACCCATTCCGGATCGTCGCGGAAATGACTGTTGCGCAGCGCCGGCAAGGACGCGAGTTCCGATGGCCGCCGAGGCATGTCCGAATCCGCCAGCAACGATGGGCTGGCGATCGCGATCTCGCGCACCAGCCCGACCGCCCGCACCACCAGACGCTCGTCCAGCGTGCGTGTCGTGCGAAATCCGAAATCGTAATGGCCATCCAGCAGATCGCGGCTCTGGATGCTCAGATCCAGCTCCACCTCGACCCGGTCATGCGCGCGTTGGAATGCGGCGATGAGATCGATCAGGAATATTTCGCCGAACGTTGTCGCCGACGTGATCCGCAACGTTCCGGCGACATCGGTGCGCTCTGCGGCGATCAGTTGCTGGGCCTCATCGAAGGTCGCGCGCAGACGCGCCGCCTGCTCCGCGTAACGATGACCCAGCGGCGTCAGCGACACGCGTCGGGTGGTGCGGATCAGCAGCTCGGCACCGAGTTCGCGTTCCAGCTCCGCCACCTGACGGCTGATGTGGGCCTTGGAATAACCCAGTGCCTTCGCTGCAGCCGTGAAGCTGGTCAGCTCCGCGACCGCGGCGAAGCAGAGCATCCGGTCGATTCGGGTCGAGATTGTTTCCATATCACAACAGTATTTCCACCATCTTCCGACTAATCAAGCCAAGCGGGTAGGCACAGACTTTCCGTACCGCCGAATTGTCGGCTTGATGGAAACAAAGGAGACCCCAATGAAGATTCTGCTGATCGGTGCCCAAGGCACCCTTGGCCGCGCTGTCGCCCAGGAACTCGGCGCCCGGCACGACCTCATCGCTGCCGGCCGCAGCAGCGGCGACGTCCGTGTCGACCTCACCGACCGGACCAGCATCGCCACCGCCCTCGCCCAGCTCGGACCCGTCGATGCCGTGGTCTCCGCCGCCGGCAACGTGGCCTTCGGCGCCCTGCTCGAACTCACGCCCGAGCAGTGGGCCGTTGGCCTGAACGACAAACTCATGGGCCAGGTGAATCTGGCGCTGCTGGCCGCACCGCTGCTCAACGATGGCGGCTCGATCACGCTCACCACCGGCATCCTCACCGACGACCCCATCCGCTACGGCGCCTCCGCTTCGCTGGTGAACGGTGCAGTCGAGGCCTTCGTCCGCGCCGCCGCGCTCGAACTGCCGCGCGGCATCCGCATCAATGCGGTCAGCCCGACCGTGCTGCAGGAATCCATGCCCGGCTACGCGCCCTACTTCCGCGGCTTCGAACCGGTATCGGCCGCGCGCGCGGCGCTGGGTTTCAGCCGCAGCGTCGAAGGCGCACAGACCGGACAGGTCTACAAGGTGTTCTGAGCGCAGCGACTGACCGCCCGCCCGCAGCGATCCCGTTAAGCTCGTGACGGGATCGACGCCGACGGGGGCCGCCATGACACCGCAACGCTTCGCACTGCTCGCACTCGCGCTGTTCGCATCGAACAGTTACGCAAGCGCTGCCGACACCGGCAGCGGACATTTCCGCATGGCCGACAACGGCCTGAAAGTCGATCACGTCATCGCTGTGCGCCGCGAAGAACACCTGGACCCGGCCGAAGACGACATCGTCGTCTACCTCAGCGACCACCCGCTCGACGCCGCGAAAGTCGCCGCCGCCTTCGATCCCGACGATGCCGCAAGCGAACAACTCGGCGAACGCAGCGGCGGCACCATCCGCCTCTGCCTCACCGCGGACGGCCGCGAATGCGGCCTGTACTACCGCCGCCGCGATCCCGACGATTCCTTCAACACGTCCGGCTACGGCGAACTGAACATCGGCGTACAGACCAACGCACGCATCGCCGGCCGCTGGGTGCTGACCGACCCCGAAGACTTCTTCGGCAAGACCTACGACTTCGACCTGCGCTTCGACGCCGCCATCGCGCAACCTCCTGGCACCGCGTTACCCGCAGGCGGCGGCGACGCAGGCATCGCGTATCGCGCCTACGCCGCAGCCGTCGCGAAAGGCGACATCGTCGCGCTGCGCGCATACATCGGCGAAGACGCGCGCTGGCGCCTGCCCGACAACGACGACGAGCGCATCAAGGAAACCCTGAAGGATCTGCGCGACGAACAACCGCAGCAACCAAAGATTCTGCGCGGCCGCCTCCACGGCGACGAAGCCGTGCTCTGGGTCGAAGGGGTGGATCGTGATGACATCAAACGTCGTGGGCGCGTGCGTATGTTGCGCGAAGGGAATGCGTGGCGGGTTGGGGAGCGGGATTTGGAGAGTGTTCAGGAATAAGCGTCGGCTTCACCGCGGCGGCAATTGCTCATAGAGTGCTTGCACCCGGATTTGTAGCCCGGGTAAGCGCAGCGCACCCGGGGTGACGTGCGGACACACGTTACCGGAGATTCTCGGGTTCGGCGTTTGGCCGTATCAACGCTGATCGCGATGAATACTGGTCTACACTCACCTTCTCAACGGACGATGCCCAAGAGATCGGGCAGGACGATCGACGATGTCGAAACTGGAACGATGGAGGGCGTCGGTTTTCATCATGGCGCTGGTCATGGACGTGCTTCTTACTGGCTCCTGCACGGCATCACGGCAATTGGAAGAGAGCGTCGCAGAACTACAACACGCTTCCGAAACGCCCGCTCCTCCTGCCACACAACACAACGTAACGCATACGCCGGTCTGGCCAGCTGATGCCGTGGCACGGCCTAGTTCCGCTGGCGAGCAGATGATCGTTTAGGAAAGAGATAGTGGCAAGATCGCATGGGTACTCTCCGCGGCCCAGAACGATATGGAGGAATTACTGGATATAGGAAATCATGCTATGAAAAATTACTCTGTCCCCAATTTTTCTCCATCCGGGATCGCTGGCGGCGACATGCCACATCACCGTCCCGCATAGGGATCGACGGTTCGCGTTCGACCAACCACTTATGCACGTGGCGCATCAAGGCTATTCTTAGACTACACCAAACACGCGGCACAGAACGGTATGGCACTGGGTTACTCGGAAGATCAGGTTCATGCCCACATGTTTTCTCGTGGGATCGAAGCGCTTGTAGTGGACTCTGACGAGTTGACGGATGCGCTGGCACAGGGAGCCGGAGCTATTCGACTGAACGACGGCGACTGGGATGAGAGTGAGTTCGAGCTTTGGAGAATCATCAAGCAGCGAGTGCTCGAGCGACTCGACAGGATCCACAGCAGCGTTCGCTACGGAACTTTTGTAGGCAGCAAGATCAAGCTGCCAACTGACAGCACCCGGGCCATGGAACTGGACCTGCTGGGCCAGCACGACGACGGTCTCTTTGTTCTAGAACTGAAGGTCGAAAAATCTTCGGAGAGGAATGCTTTCTCAGAGCTATTGGCCTACAGCAACTATATCGCGCAGATGTTTGCAATGTCGGGCCCGCAGGACATCACGAATGTTCTTGTGGCGCCGATGGATGTAAAGATCACGCGACACGCGTTCCTCTATGACCTACTAATCGCCAACCGGAACGTGATCGCGTACAAGCCGGTCCTTGCGGACGGCACCTTGCAAAGCCTAGAACTGCATGTGCACGTTCCGTCCGACGAAGACTTCCGCTATTTCGTTAATCGTCTGTTGTCACATGATGCAATGGCTTGCGTAGTCGCCTCGTTTGACGACCTTGATCAGTGGTACGACAGTCGCGAGGAAAACAATGGGGTTAATGACTACACCAAAGCCAATCTGGATGGTCTCAGCAGTTATGCGGCACAGCTGATGGAGGCCGAACAGCTGCATAGCTTCGCATTCATCCGCAAGCCATGGGCAGAACTGCCGCGCTACTACCGAAACAGCCTGGTGATCTGCGCTATCAACCCCTTCTTCGTGGCGGACCCCGAACGAGCAGAGGCGGTAGTTAAGCAGTTGAACAAAGAGGATGTCGATTCTTTCTTTGAGATGCCGCGCTTCGCATTTGACGGCCGCCTCTTGCGGCTCGCCAAGAAAGCGATCTCGGGCTGTCTGGCACATGGCCAACGTTGCGAGCTGGAAACACCCCTCTGGGCGGGTATGGTGCAGTCCTCGCAAGAAGTTGTTTTCACGCACAACTTCGGCTTCCGGCCTACGGGGATTCTGCGTGAGGTGTACGTCGCCTATCTGGACCAGATATATGAGCGAGACGCCGCCGGTGGCGACGAGGACGTATCTCGAATCAAGATCCACGAGGTAAAGAACTGGTTGCGCGCATGGATGTTCATGGAGATGTGCGGATTCAAGCGCGGAGATGACGGCACAGGCCCGGGAATGGATGAATCCGATGCGGATTGACCCGAGCCCAGTGACATGCCAATGAAAGACCCACTCTAGTTGCCCTGAGAAAGTGTTTCGCTCCAGGTCAAGAGCAGCAGAGGGCGTCCAGTAGGTAGCGCCAACCAATTCTTCTACTACGATTGTCCACTTCGGGTCGGAAGCGATCATTCGGTCCTAGTCTGCTTTCGGCCGGACACCAGAAAAGACCGGGACATCCAGTTTTTCTACGGCCCAGCCGCTGCATCATCTTCGAGAACGCGCCGTATCGTCCGAGGGTTGGCAATGGTGGGCGTGGTTGTCCATCAAGGCCGTAAGGCGCATACCCACTTGTAGGGTGCATAAGCGAAGCGTCATGCACCGTTCTTTTGAAGCGTCCGACGCCTGTGACGCCTCATGGCGCATGACGCCTTCGGCTTATGCGCCCTACCACCATTTGACTTCAATCAAGTCGACCATCACCGGCCACCTCCATGATGAACCTTCATCATGAGGATGACTGCCTCAATGCCGCACGACAATGTCGCCATGGCTTCCATGACATCGTTCGACGAAGACCCGGCCATCGGGTCCCGTCTGATGGCGTTCGCCAGCGGGCAGCTGCTGCATGCACAGACGCTTCTGGCCCAGGAAGGCGAGGCGCGGCATTCGGGGATCCATGAAGCCAGGAAATGCATCCGTCGTACCCGGGCCGCGCTCGCGCTTGGGGCGCGCGTGTTCGATGGGCGCGTGTTCGATGGGCGCGCGGAGCGGCTCGACGACGAGCTGGGCCGGCTCTGCCGCGGGTTGTCGCCGTTGCGCGATGCGCAGGCGCTGATCGAGGCGCTGCGGCGGCTCGACGATTCGGCGCCGTCCGCGGTGCGCGACATTCTGCCGCTGGCCGGGATGGCGGTGCGAAAGCGTCGCGACGTGATGCTGCAACATGCGCTGCAACGCGACCCGCAATTCGATTCCCGCCGGCAGCGGCTGTCCACCGCTCAAGCGCGGCTGCTGCGCCTGCCGTGGCAGAGCGTAAGCGATGACGACATCGCCAAGGCGGTGATGCGCAGCAGGCGGCGGGCCGACAAGGCACGGCGGCGGGTCGAGCGGCATCCCGATGACGACGAAGCCTGGCACGTGTTCCGGCGCCGTCTGCGCCGATTGCGGCAGCAGGACTCTCTGCTGGCGGCGTTGCGACCCGACCTGCGACCAGGCGGGGCCAAGGGCCATGAACATCAGGCGAAGGCGCTGGGCGAATCGCAGGATGATGCGCTGCTGCTCCGTCACTGCGGCGGGCGCTCTGCGTTTCCTGCCGATCAGCGCAAGCTGCTGCGGGATGTCGCCCGCAAACGGTTGCGGCGTACGCGCTCCGCATGGAATACGACCTTGCGGGCATTCGATAAGGGCAGGTAAGCACGTTGCCGACGATTTCGCCGATGTTGCGCGCCGGCGCGATGTTGCGATGCGACATCTCCGGTCCGACGCCGTACCCGGATCGATCAAATCGCCTGGCGATGATTGACCGCTGCGCCACGCCGGTGTGGATCGGAGCCTCAATCAAGAAAGGGGTCAGGTTCGAATGGCACTTACTTAAGCGCTTTCTGCCGAATTTTTCGATTATTGCAAAAGTTCCAACCCAGTGATTTCAGATACTTACGGCCAGCAAAGAGGCTGGATCTCCGTCTTTTCTGGCGTGGCGAGGCTTAAGTAAGTGCCATTCGGGTCAGGTTCACTTCTCTCGAAGGGAATGCCTGCGCCACCCATCATGAAGGTCAAACCCGTTCACATCGGCCTGACGATCGCGGTCGTAGCGGCGCTCGCACTGTGGATGTCGCGATACCGCAACGACGCATCCGTCGACACCCTTTCCGCGTCCACGCAGCCCGCCGTGTCGTCGACACCGGCCGCCGCCGATTCCGATTCCGGGCAGGCGGCGCTGGCGTCGACACCGCAAGCCCGGGCGTACCGCAGCCGCTTGGCTTTCGAGCAGCGCGTGCGTGCGTTCCTGCGCGACGCGGATACGCTCGACGAGAATGTGCGGCGCGAGCAGGCGAAGGCCATCGGTCGCGAGATCGACCAGCGCGAACAGGCGCGGGAGCTCACCGCGGGCGAGAGCGTCGTCTTGCACGTGAGCCTGATCGAGGCCGCCGCGCAGGACCAGGCCGAACGCATCCGGCAGTCGCAGGCGCTGGTGGACCGTTATCGGCAACAGACCGCCGCGCGGCAGGCGGCCTTCGAGGAACAGCAGCGCCAGGACGCCGGGTTCCAGGCCCACAAGGCGCGCGAGGCGCAGATCGTTTCGGAAGTCATGGCGATGACGCGCTACCCGGGCGGCATGAGCCGCGACGACTACCTGCGCGTTCGCCTGCAGAAAGCGCGGCAGGCGACCTACGGCACGCAGGGTCCGGCGCCGACGCCTTAGCGGGCGATTCGATTGTTCGGCAAGAAAAACGCCCCGCAATGCGCAATGCCGGTCAGTTAAGCCATCTCTGCCGTCCGTAGAGCGGCCTTCAGGCCGCTGAAGCTTTTGCCGCTAGCGATCAGCGGCCTGAAGGCCGCTCTACAAAAACAGAATCCCACGAATGCAAAAATGCCAGTCAGCGATAACTGACTGGCATTACCGCGGTGCGGGGCGTTCGTTCGTTGCGATGATCGTGAAGCAGGCCCCCGACCGGCTGCGCCGGTTCGGGATGACACGGGCTGTCAGCGCCGCATCGAGGTGAAGAACTCGTCGTTCGACTTGGTGGTCTTCATCTTGTCGAGCAGGAATTCCATCGCCGCGATCTCGTCCATGCCGTGCAGCAGTTTGCGCAGGATCCAGATCTTCTGCAGCAGATCGGGTTCGATCAGCAGATCTTCGCGGCGCGTGCCGGACATGTTCACCGCGATCGCCGGATAGACGCGTTTCTCGGTGATGCGGCGGTCGAGGTGGATTTCCGAGTTGCCGGTGCCCTTGAACTCTTCGTAGATCACCTTGTCCATGGCGCTGCCGGTGTCGACCAGGGCGGTGGCGATGATGGTCAGCGAACCGCCTTCCTCGACGTTGCGCGCGGCGCCGAAGAACCGCTTCGGACGATGCAGCGCGTTGGCATCGACGCCGCCGGTCAGCACCTTGCCGGAGCTGGGCACCACATTGTTGTAGGCGCGGGCGAGACGGGTGATGGAGTCGAGCAGGATCACAACATCCTTCTTGTGCTCGACCAGTCGCTTGGCGCGCTCGATCACCATTTCGGCGACCTGCACGTGGCGCGCGGCGGGCTCGTCGAAGGTGGAACTCACCACTTCGCCGCGCACGGTGCGCTGCATTTCGGTGACTTCTTCCGGACGCTCGTCCACCAGCAGCACGATCATGTGCACGTCGGGGTGGTTGTAGGTGATGGCGCTGGCGATCTGCTGCATCATCATGGTCTTGCCGGCCTTGGGCGGCGAGACGATCAGCGCGCGCTGGCCTTTGCCCTGCGGCGCCATCAGGTCGAGGATGCGACCGGTGATGTCTTCGGTGCTGCCGTCGCCGCGTTCGAGCTTGAAGCGGCGGCGCGGGAACAGCGGCGTGAGGTTCTCGAACAGCACCTTGTTCTTCGATGCTTCCGGCGGCTCGCCGTTGATGGTGTCGACCACGGCCAGCGCGAAGTAGCGTTCGCCGTCCTTCGGCCAGCGGATGCGGCCGGCAAGGTCGTCGCCGGTGCGCAGGTTGAAGCGGCGGATCTGGCTGGGCGAGATGTAGACGTCGTCCGGGCCGGCGAGATAGCTGGCCTCGGCGGCGCGCAGGAAGCCGTAGCCGTCGGGCAGGATTTCCAGCACGCCGTCGGCGGCGACGCCTTCGCCGTGGCGGGTCAGCACTTTCAGCAGGGCGAAGATCACGTCCTGCTTGCGCGCGCGGGCCACGCCTTCGTGGATGTTCAACTGCTCGGCGATGTCGAGCAGCTTCGGCGTGGGCATCCGCTTGAGGTCGCTCAGCGAATACTGCGGGAAGCCTTCGGGCACGCCGACCATCGGCCGCGCGACGAACTGCTGCTGCTGGAAGCTGCCGGCCTCCTGGCTGATGTTGTCGCCGCCGTTCTCGTTGCCCTGCTCGTTGCCGTTCTCGTCGCGGCCGCGGAAACGGTCGCGGCGGTTGCGGAAGCGGTCGCGGCGGTTGTTGTTGTTGGCGTTGCTGTTGGCGTTGTTGTTGGCGTTGTTGTTGAAGCGCTGCTGGCCTTCACCGCCCTGGCCCTGCCCGGCATTGCCGTCGGCGGCCTGGGGGGCACGATCTTGGGGGGAGCGGTCTTGCGGGGCGCGATCTTGAGGGGCACGATCCTGCTGGCCACCATGCGGTTGATTCTGCTGCCGACCACCGCCTTGCGGGTTGGCTTGCTGGCCGCTGTGCTGCTGATTGCCTGGGGCGGGCGGATGACCGCCGGCATCGGCCTGCGGTGTCGACTGCGGCGGTGGCGCCTGCGGTGCGGCGGGCGGCGGGCTTGCCGGCTGGGCCGGCGGCGGCGATGCGGCGGCGGGCGGCGGTGCCGGTGCGCGTGCCGGCGGTGGAGCGACCGGCTGCGGCGCTTCGGGCAGCGGCATGCTGGTCTGGACGGCGACGGTCTTGGTGGCGCGCGGCTTGCGCACGCGCTTCACGGCGGTATCGCCGGATTCGGGAGTCTGATCGGACAAAGCGGAAATCCTCGCGGCTGCGAGCGTCCGCGGTGCGCGGACGGTGTCAGGAGTGGGTGGTCGGTTAAGACGGGAAGTTGCGGCGCCAGAAGGCGCGTCGTGCGGCTAGAAGCTAGCACCCGCGCGGCGCGGCGGCAAGCGTCGGGCTGAAGTCGGGTTCATGCCAGCGACCGGCGGTGCGGGCATCTTCGACGCTGGACGCCTCCCGGGCCGGAGGCGTCGGAGGGCGTTCAGAGCGCCTTGTCGATCAGTTGGGCGAGCTGCGGCTTGCCGACAGCGCCGATCTGGGTGCCGTGGACCTCGCCGCCCTTGAACATCAGCAGCATCGGGATGCTGCGGGCGTTGAAGCGGCGGCCGAGGTTCGGATGGTCCTGCACATCGACCTTCACGATCTTGGCGCGGCCGTCGTATTCGTCGGCGAGCTGGTCGAGGACCGGCGCGATCATCTTGCAGGGTCCGCACCACGGGGCCCAGAAATCCACCAGGACAGGCACATCGGACTGCAGGACGAGTGCGTCGAAGTCGGCATCGGTGGCATGGGAAATCTTGTCGCTCACGGGAGTCTCCGGGGGTGCGGACGGACCGGGAATGGCGCGTCGGGCAGGTCTGGTCTGGGCCGACCGGGGCGGTCTGGCGATAGGCTGTTACACTGCGGGCTTGCATCGCCGGCTTCAAGGGGCCCGCTCCAAGGAGCACTCCCGGGGCCGAGCACCACTTCGCAGAGGCCGTCAGTCTGCTGCCCCGCGACTTCCCACGCAAGCGCGACTCCCGGCTTCCCGCCGTCGCGCCGGCCCGCATCCTACGCCTGAGCATGAGCGATAAACCCCTAACCGACATCACTTTTTCCTCCTTCGAGCTGCATCCGGCGCTGTTGGCCGGGCTCGAAGCCGCGGGTTTCACCCGCTGCACCCCGATTCAGGCACTGACGCTGCCGGTGACCCTGCCCGGCCGTGACGTCGCCGGCCAGGCGCAGACCGGCACCGGCAAGACCCTCGCCTTCCTGGTGACGGTGATCAACCGGCTGCTGTCGCGCCCGGCCCTGGCCGAACGCAAGCCCGAAGATCCGCGCGCGCTGATCCTGGCGCCGACCCGCGAGCTGGCGATCCAGATCCACAAGGACGCCGTGAAGTTCGGCGCCGATCTGGGCCTGAAATTCGCCCTGGTCTACGGCGGCGTGGACTACGACAAGCAGCGCGCCCTGCTGCAGGCCGGCGCCGACGTGATCATCGCCACCCCCGGCCGGCTGATCGATTACGTCAAACAGCACAAGGTCGTGAGCCTGCACGCCTGCGAAGTCTGCGTGCTGGACGAAGCCGACCGCATGTTCGACCTCGGCTTCATCAAGGACATCCGCTTCCTGCTGCGGCGCATGCCGGCCTGCACCGAGCGCCAGACCCTGCTGTTCTCGGCCACCCTCAGCCATCGCGTGCTGGAGTTGGCCTACGAGCACATGAACGATCCGGAAAAGATCGTGGTCGAGAGCGAGTACATCACCAACTCGAAGGTCCGGCAGTTGATGTACTACCCGGCCGACGACGAGAAGATCCCGCTGCTGCTGGGCCTGCTGTCGCGCAGCGAAGGCGCGCGGACGATGGTGTTCGTGAACACCAAGGCCTTCGTCGAGCGCGTCGCCCGTGCGCTGGACCGCGCCGGCTACCGGGTCGGCGTGCTCAGCGGCGATGTGCCGCAGAAGAAGCGCGAGTCGCTGCTGAAGAAATTCCAGGCCGGCCAGCTCGAGCTGCTGGTGGCCACCGATGTGGCGGCCCGCGGCCTGCACATCGACGGCGTGAGCCACGTCTACAACTACGATCTGCCGTTCGATGCCGAGGACTATGTGCACCGCATCGGCCGCACGGCGCGTCTGGGTGCGGAGGGCGACGCGATCAGCTTCGCCTGCGAGCGCTACGCGATGTCGCTGCCCGATATCGAGGCCTACATCGAACAGAAGATTCCGTCCGAGCCAGTCACCCGTGAGTTGATGACGTCGCTGCCGCGTCCGGAGCGCGAGCGTCAGCCGGTGGTGGAAGGCGAGGACAGCGACAACGACGACAGCCTCACCACGATCTTCCGCGAAGCGCGCGAAGCCCGCGCGGCGGACGACGCCAAGCGCGGCGGCGGCCGCAGCGGCAGCGGTGGGCGCAGCAGCGGCGGCCCGGGTGGGCGCTCCAGCGGGCCGCGCACAGGCGCACCGCGTTCGTCGAGCGGCGCGGGTAGCGGTTCCGGCAGCGGCGAACGTCGCGAGCGCAGCCCGCGCCCGCCGCGCGACCCCAATGCCGCGCCGAAGCCCGCCGTCGCCCCGCCTGCCGTCGCGCAGGTCGCGGCTGCAGGCGTTCCGAATGCCACCGAGGGCGAGCGCGGTCCGCGCAAACCCCGTCGGCGTCGCGGCGGCAAGCGCATCGACGGTGCCGAAGGCGCGAATCCCGTCAGCCAGGCGGTCCGCGCGCTGGAAACACCGGCACCGGTGTCGGTGGGCGGTGCCTCAACGGGCAGCGCGCCATCCGCGAAGTCGGCCGGTGAATCCAAACCGTCGCTGTTCGCGCGCCTGGGCAACAAGCTGAAATCGCTGGTCACCAAGCCGCCGCGTTCGCAGCACTGACGCCCCTGTCCCAGCCGCGAAGCACCCGGCCGGGATGAACGTCGACCGCCTCAGCACAGGCGGTCGCGTCGCAACATCCCCACGCATCCTCCTCTGAATGCCCCGGCATATGCCGTCCCGGATCTCCGGGCGCGTGCTTCGTAGCCCGCCGAACGCCCGCATTACCAGAACAACGCGTCCGCACCGACTGTCCCAATCAGCCGCCTGCGAGGCCGCGACCGGTTCGCCCTTCCGTGTATCCGTCTGCCGATGACGCAGGGCGATGATCCTGTCGTGCGCCGGATTCCGATAAGTATCGATGCGGGTGCCCGGTCGTCACCGGACGCACCGCAGCGCTCGATGCCGGCTCACCGGATCGAGTCCGATCCGAGGCCTTCCCCCTCGTCCCGGGTCGTATCGGCATCCCAAGCAATGCACTCCTCGGCCGGGATGCCGATCCAGAGGGTTTTTCCACATCCCATTACCCATTACATGGAGTACACATGAGACTGAAACCCTTACTCGCCGCGATCCTGGCGCTCGGCGGGCTGGCGTCCGGCCAGGCCATGGCGAACTACACCTGCACCCTCGGCTTCGTCAGCCCCAGCGGCACCAATCCCGTCCACGTCGGCCAGCAGTTCGGATTCTCCGTGCTGGTTTCGTTCGTCGATTTCGGGCCTTATCCGCCCATCAGCTACAAGCCGTTCGAGGTGCATTTCCACGGCACGCGCAACGGCGTGTGGGATACCGGCAGCGGCCAGCACCTCGCCAACGTCGCCGGCAACTACAAAGAAAAGATCATGAGCTACAACCCGGGCGGCGTTGCCGGCAACTACATCCGCTACGCCACGATCTACCGCAACGGCCAGTTCGTCTGCTCCACCAACAGCGTTTACGCCGGCCTGCTGTAATTCATCGAGGCTGCAAGTCGTCGAGGCCTTGATTCATCGAGGCCGCAAGTCATCGCGAACTCATGCCCCGGTCGACGACGACGGGGCATGCACCGCCGCAGCGGACGGCGCGCGCCGATGCCTGCGGCGCATCGAAGCGGCGTCTTCTGCAATACTTCCGCGATGACCGTCCTCCGCTTCGACAACGTCAGCAAGCAATATCCCGGCGGCCACGTCGCGCTCGCGGACGTGAGCTTTTCGGTGAACCCCGGCGAGATGCTGTTCGTGACCGGCCACTCCGGCGCCGGCAAAAGCACTCTGCTCCGGCTCATCCATCTGTCCGAACGCCCGAGCAGCGGCGCGGTGCTGTTCGGCGCGCGCAATCTGCGCAAAATCGACGGCCGCGGGGTGGCGATGCACCGGCGCGAGGTGGGCGTGGTGTATCAGGATCACCGCCTGCTGACCGACCGCACCGCGGCCCAGAACGTGGCGCTGCCGCTGATCCTGCGCGGCGTGCGCCGCGACGAGATCCGCAAGCGCGTGCGCAGCGTGCTCGATCGCGTGGGCCTGGGCGCGCGTCTCGACGCATTGCCCGGCCAGCTGTCGGCGGGCGAACAACAGCGGGTCGGCATCGCCCGCGCGCTGATCGGCGAGCCGCAGCTGCTGGTGGCGGACGAACCCACCGGCAACCTCGACCCCACCCTGTCGTCCGAAATCATGACCCTGTTCGCCGCCTTGCACGAACGCGGCACCAGCGTGCTGGTCGCCAGCCACGATCTGGGGCTGGTCAAGCGCATGAAGAAACGCGTGCTTGTCCTCGACCACGGCCGACTGCTCGACGACATCTCGCCGGAGGAACTGGCCGATGGCTAAGTCCACCGTCTCCGGCGCCACCGTCGCCAAACCACGGTCGCGCATCGCCGCCTGGATCGAACACCACGGCGACAGCCTGGTCTCCAGCCTTGGACGGATGCTGGGCAAGCCGTGGGCGACGCTGCTCACTGTCGGCGTGATGGCCGTAGCGCTGGCGCTGCCGCTCGGGCTGGCGCTGGTGCTGGACAACGCCGCGCGGCTGGGCGGCAACATCGAACGCGCCCGCGAGATCGCGCTGTTCCTGAAGCCGGACATTCCTCTTGAGCGCGCGAAGGCGCTGGCGCAGGCCCTGCACGCGCGCGGCGATGTCGCCGAAGTCGTCGTGCGCACGCCGGACGAAGGCTTGGCCAGCCTGCGGGCCGCCAGCGGCGGCACCGATGTCTACGCCGATGCGCTGGCGGCGGTGGGCGAGAATCCGCTGCCTAGCCTGCTGGTGCTGCGCCCGCGCGGCGACGAACGCGTGCTGGCGGCCGCACTGGGCGCGCTGCCGGAGGCCGACTTCGTCCAGCACGACGCGGTCTGGCGCGACCGGCTGGACCGCTGGCTGGGATTCGGCGAGCGCGTGGTCTGGGTGCTGGCGGCGCTGCTGGGCCTGGGCGCGCTGCTGGTCGTCGGCAACACCGTGCGCCTGGACATCCAGTCGCGGCGCGAGGAAATCGCGGTGCTGCAATCGCTCGGCGCGACCGACGGCTTCATCCGTCGGCCGTTCCTCTATCTCGGCGCCTGTTACGGGCTGGCCGCCGGCGCGCTGGCGCTGGGCCTGCTGACCGCGGCCGAATTCGCCCTGCGCCAACCGCTGCGGGCGCTGGCGGACAGTTATGGCAGCGGCTTCGCCTTCGCCGGTATCGAACCGCTGCACGCTTTGTATGTGCTGGCCGTCGCGGGCGGGCTGGGTTGGCTGGGCGCCGGCGTGGTCACCGGACATTTTCTGCGTCAAACTAAAGTCTGACGCGATCGCAGCAGGCATCCCGGTCGCACTGTCGTCCCGGCGCAGGCTGCCGGAAACGATATGGCGCAAGGCCGCGCCGCACGCCACCCTCCTCATCCGACCACCGCAACCGCAGCCCGAGCGCCCCCCGCATGCCCGCCCACGATGTCCGCCACCTGACGACCGACACCCCCCGGGTGATGGTGGTCGATGGCTCCAAACTGGTCCGCAGGCTGATCGGCGACATGCTGCAGCGCGATCTGCCGGGCGTGGAAGTGATTGGTTGCGCCGGCCTGTCCGAAGCCAAGGCGGCGCTGGAAGCCGGCCCGATCGATCTGGTCACGACGTCGCTGGTGCTGATGGACGGCGACGGCCTGCAGGTCGCGCGCCACGTCCGCACCACCGCCGCACAGCGTTACGTGCCGGTGATCGTGGTCTCCGGCGATGCCCAGGCGCATCTGGAAGCCCGCCGCTTCACCGAAGACGTCACCGACTATTTCGACAAGGCCGAGGGTTACGCCGCGCTGGCCGCGTTCATCCGCGGCTACGTGCAGCCGCAGCCGATCCGCGACGCCCGCGTGCTGTACGTCGAGGACAGCATCACCGTCGCGGTGGCCACCCGGCGCATGCTGCAGGCGCACGACATCAGCGTGATCCACATGAGCCGCGGCGACGATGCCCTGGCCTATCTCAACGAACATATGGGCCATGAGGACGTTGGCGCCGACCTGCTGCTCACCGACGTGACCCTGGACGGCGAAGTCAGCGGCCTCGACCTGCTGCGCGCGGTGCGCAACGACTTCGGCTACGGCAAACGCCGCCTGCCGGTGCTGGTGATGACCGGCGACGGCAATCGCGACAAGCAGTCGAACCTGCTGCGCGAAGGCGCCAACGATCTGGTCTCCAAGCCGATCGAAGAACGCATGCTGATCACCAAGACCCTCTTCCAGCTGCGCATGGCGAAGCTGCCGGAGCGGGCAGCGGCCGAGTGAAGCGGCAATCGAAGCGGCAATCGAACCAGCCATCGAAGTAGCGATTTGAAGCGGCGGATCGAACGCTCCATGACATCTTAGCGACGCGAATCGCGCACAGCGTCCATGTCGTGCACGGCGGCGTTGGTGCATCATCCACAGCCCACTGTGCGCACGGATTGACCACGTCATGGCTGACGACGACCGCATCAAGCTCGAACCTTCCTGGAAAAACCACATCGGCGATTACCTGCTGCGCGAGGAAATGACCGCGCTCGGCGCGTTCCTGCGCCAGCGCAAGTCGATAGGCGCGCGGATCTATCCGCCCGGCTCGCAGATCTTTTCCGCCTTCGACGCAACGCCGTTCGACGCGGTGAAAGTGGTGATCCTCGGCCAGGATCCGTATCACAGCGCGGGCCAGGCGCACGGGCTGTGTTTCTCGGTGCGTCCCGGCGTGGCGGTGCCGCCGTCGCTGGACAACATCTTCAAGGAGATCCAGCGCGATCTGGGCATCGCCCGGCCCGATCACGGCAATCTCACGCCCTGGGCCGAGCGCGGCGTGCTGCTGCTCAACGCGGTGTTGACCGTGGAAGACGGCCGCGCCGGCGCCCATCAGGGCAAGGGCTGGGAAGGGTTAACCGATCACGTCGTCGATGTGTTGAATCGCGAGAAGGAAGGCCTGGTATTCCTGCTCTGGGGCAGCTACGCACAGGCCAAGGGCAAGGTGATCGACACCGGCCGGCATCGCGTGCTGAAGGCGCCGCATCCCTCGCCGCTGTCGGCGCATCGCGGCTTCGTGGGCTGCGCGCATTTTTCCGCGACCAACGAATACCTGAGCCGCAAAGGACAGACGCCGATCGACTGGTCGCTGCCGCCGCGCGCAGCGCTGCCGACAGATCCGCCCAGCGCCGGCTGAGAACCTGACCCAACGGTTCGACCTGGATACCGTGTCTGCATTCAGCCGATAAGACGGACCCGCATCCGCCCTCGATGATCGGACTCGAAGATGATCGGCCACGAATGCACAGCGGAGCGCAGCTCCGCCACCCCCTCTCTGAAAGCGGCAACACGCCAAGCGCAGGACAGGTCGTGTCGAGAACCGTTGCCATGGCATCCGCCGCTTTGCCGGAATCGGATCGCGGCGGATCCTTCACAAGCGTTCGGGATGACAGCTTCTCTTCGGTGAGGAGAAGCGCAGCTGCGCTCCGCTCTACGGGAGCCGAGCCGACGGTCGTCCTCAGCGCTTGAGCCGCCAACCGCGCGCGTCCGTCGCACAGACGATCAGCCACCACAGCACAGCGCGAACGCCAGCGACGGCAGACGCGGCCCGGCGAGCGGCGTCATCCAGTCGGCGAAACCCGCGCGGCAGATCGGCTGCCACGCGCCCAGCGCCGACAACGCGTAGACCATCAGGCTCAGGCCTCGGCGGCAATTTCCCGCGCAACATCCGGTACTTCACGCCGGAACAGCTGGCTCAGTTCAACCGTCTGGCCAATCGCGACCCGGTCACGCGCCGCTACTTCCCCGCCGAATACGGCCTGGAAGAACGCAGCACCGCCGCCTATGCGCAGCTGAATTTCGAAGGCGAGAAATGGAGCGACAACGTCGGTCTGCGCTATGTGCGCACCGAAGAAGAAGCCTGCAACTGGGTCAACACCACCGCAGCCGATCCGCGCGCGGTCACGACGTCCGCATTCGGCCCGTTCCGCAGGGAAGTCGTCAACAACACCTACAAACAGCCCATCGGCGACTACTTCGGCGCCTTCGCAAACATCACCTACGCCGACGGCAGCAACGAAGACATGCTGGGCACGACAAAAAACACCTACAACCTCGGCGGCTATTTCGAGAACGAGCATTTCAACGCGCGGTTGAACTATACCTTCCGTTCGTCGTTATACAGCGGCCTGGACCGTTCATCGGCGCTCTATCAGGACGATATCGACAAGGTTTCGGCCTTGTTCGGCTACAAGTTCTACGACAGCTACTCGCTGGCTCTGGACGCGCTCAATACGTCGCCTTCCGCATGAAGTTCCGACGAATCCACCTGTTGTCCCCTCCGGGCCTGGATTCGTCCGGGCCTATTTTTTTTTGCAGCATGGGAGCGGATTGCATGCGCCGCATCGGCGTTTCGGGCCGGATGCCTGGGCCAGTGCGCTCGCGTAAGATCCGAAACCTGTTGTTCAGCGCCTCGATGCGCGCGTCGTCGTTACCGCAAGGCGCACACTGCCGGGAAGCGCTTCCACTGTCATCGATGACATCGACATCCAGAAGGCCGCCATGATTGCTCCCCGTACATCCGCAGCCATGTCCCGCATCGCGTTGTGCATGGCGCTGGCCCTGCCGTTCGTGTCCGAAAGCGCCGACAATCCGGCGCCGATGCGAAACACCACGACAACCGCGGCATCGGCACCGGCGCTGATTCCCGCACCCGCGTCGCTACGGATGCGCAAGGGCAGCTTCACGATCGATGCGAATACCTCGCTGCGCGCCGACGGCGATGCGGCGCAGTCGGCGGCACGCCTGTTCTCCAGCTTCGTCGCGAAGAGCCACGGCCTGACGCTGGACGCTTCCGCAGGCTCCAAGGCGAAAGACGGCATCCGCTTCGCCATCGATCCGTCGCTCGCCGGCGACGAAGCCTATTCGCTGGAGATCTCGTCCTCGCGCATCGAGGTGCGAGGACGCGACCCGCGCGGGCTGCAGCACGGCGCGGTCACGCTGTGGCAGTTGATGGTCGATGCCGGCGGCAAACGCATGCAGTTGCCGGCGCTGCGCATCGAAGACGCACCGCGGTTCCCGTGGCGCGGCGCGATGCTGGATTCGGCGCGCCACTTCCAGTCGGTCGACGAGATCAAGCGATTGCTCGACGCCCTGGCGATGCACAAGCTCAATGTCTTCCACTGGCATCTCACCGACGATCAGGGCTGGCGGATCGAGATCAAGCGTTATCCGCGTTTGACCGAAGTCGGCGGCTGCCGCATTCCATCCGGCGACGGCGGCATCGATCCGCGCAGCGGACAGCCGCGTCCGTACTGCGGCTGGTACAGCCAGGAACAGATCCGCGAGATCGTGCGCTATGCCGCGGAGCGCCAGATCACGGTGGTACCGGAAATCGATATTCCCGGCCACGCCACCGCAGCAATCGCCGCGTATCCGGAACTCGACGTCTCGGGCAAGCCGATCGCGGTCTCGAACGAATGGGGCGTCAATACCAATCTGTTCAACGTCGAAGAAGGCACGCTCGTCTTCCTCGAAAACGTGCTGACCGAAGTCGTGGATCTGTTTCCCGGACGCTATGTGCATCTGGGCGGCGACGAAGCGCTGAAGGATCAGTGGATCGCATCGCCGCAGGTACAGGCGCGCAAGGCGCAGCTCGGCCTGAAGACCGAAATGCAGTTGCAGAGCTGGATGATGCAACGGCTGGAGAAAACCCTGGCCGCGCATCAGCGCCGGCTGCTGGGCTGGGACGAGATCCTGGAAGGCGATCTGCCGGCCAGCACGACAGTGATGTCGTGGCGCGGCACCGAAGGCGGCCTGCAGGCGGCATCGCAGGGACACGATGTGGTGATGACGCCGGTGTCTTCGCTGTATCTGGATTATCTGCAGACCGCTTCCGCCAACGAACCGCCGGGGCGGCCGGCGCTGGTCGAACTGCGCAGCGTCTATGCGTTCGAGCCGATCCCCGCCGCACTCGCCAAGGACAAGCGCAAACACATCCTCGGTCTGCAGGCCAATGTCTGGACCGAGCACATGCGCACGTTCGCGCGGGTCGAACACGCGCTGTTTCCGCGCGTCGCCGCAGTGGCGGAGATCGGATGGTCGGCACCGGCGATGCGCAGTTACGATGGTTTCCTCGACCGCCTGCCGACGCAGTTGCAGCGCTATCGCGCGCTGGGCATCGGTCATGCGAAGACGCCGTTCGAGGTACGCATCGATGCGGAGGAAGACCGCGCCGCGCGTGCGGCCACGGTGACGCTGTCGAATCCGCTGGGTTACGACGACATCCGCTACACCACCGACGGCAGCGCGCCGACAGCGCAATCGCCGAAGTACGCGCAGCCGATGCCACTGCGCCTGCCGATCCGCGTCCGCGCGGCGGCCTTCCATGCCGGGCGTGCGCTGGGCGACGCCAGCGAACGGCGGCTCAGCGCGGGCTCGCTGCTGCAGCGCAACGATGAGGCGCTCACGATGTGCACCAATGCGTTGATGCTGCGGCTGGAAGACGACGGCCCGGCAGATGGCGATCGCGCGATCTTCAACGTTGATATCTTCAATCCGTGCTGGGAGTGGAAGCGCGCGGATCTGGGCGGCATCGCCGGCATCGAAATCCGCGCCGGTCGCATTCCCTACTTCTTCCAGCTGGCGCACGACGAGCCCGCACGCAAGTTCACGCCTGCGCAATCCGCGTACGGCGAGCTGGTGATCCGCGCCGGATGCGAAGGCCCGACGCTGGCGAGCCTGCCATTGCCGCAGGCGCCGGGCAGCGATGGTTTCCTGACCATGAAAGCGCCGCTGCCGCCGCAGACCAGCGCGCATGATCTGTGCATGTATTTCACCGGCGACACGCGACCGACGATGTGGACGCTGGATCGGGTCCGTCTGTTGCGGTCGCTGTGATGCCAGGCGATCGAGGCCGAACCCACAGCCATGCCAATGCCGCCGGGATCGGGTGGAATCGAATTCAACCCATCGGCCCACCGCTGCGGCATACGCTCCACGCCTCATGACATTCGACGCGCCTTACCCACGCCCGCAACCGTGTTGACCATTCTCGGCGCCACCGGCAACCTCGCCCCGCGCATGTTGTTGCCCTCGCTGTACGGACTGCACAACGATGGGGTGTCGCCCGCGTCGATGCGCATCCTCTCACCGAACTTCTACGAGCAGGCCTGCGCGGCCTTGGCCCGTCACGGTCACAGCTGGCGCGAATAGACGGACGCGACGATGGCTTCGCGGCGATCACGTCATGCGTTTCGGATGAGCGCGGCGGGCCGCATCTGTCGTCGAGCTTTCCCGGAAAACGACGGGGCGGGATTCTCAAGGCGATCCGGTGCACCACTGCGGCAAGGGATCGGAGCTTCACCCGGACACGTCATCCACCGCTACGGCTTGCTGCCATGCAGCATGGATGGGCCGAAAACCCCTTGTTTTGATGTTGAATCGACGTTTTTATGTGATGGAAATCGCTATTTCCGGGTTTGCATGGTCAAATCGTTGACAGCGCTGTCAGGGGTCTTTGAGGATCGCTCCGGGCCCGCTGGACCAGGGCTTTCACCCATACAAGGAGATCCACATGCGCAGCATCCACACCCTCGCGGCGAGCGTCGCGCTACTGGCGGGCGTCGCTGCCCTGCCGCAGCGCGCGCAGGCGCAGACGCTGGTCTGGCAGGACAACTTCAACGGCCCGTCCATCGACGGCAACAAGTGGATCCACGACGTCGGCAACGGCTGTCAGATCGGTCTGTGCGGCTGGGGCAACGGCGAGATGCAGTACTACACCAGCCGCCCCGAGAACGCGCGCATCGCCAACGGCAGCCTGATCATCGAAGCGCGGCGCGAGGCCTTCCAGGGCAGCGCGTTTACGTCGGCGCGCCTGAAGACCGAAGGCCGCATGCACTTCAAGTACGGCACGCTGGAAGCGCGCATCAAGTTTCCGCAGGTCGGCAACGGTCTGTGGCCCGCCTACTGGATGCTGGGCACCATCGGCGTGTGGCCCGGCCGCGGCGAGATCGATCTGCTGGAAGCCGGCAATGCGCAGGCCATCGCCGACGGCGTCGCCAACCGCCGGATCGGCGCCGCGGTCCACTGGGACTACAACGGTTCGCAGGCGGACTACGGCCGGGATTACACGCATCCGACCAACCTGAGCGACGGCTTCCATACCTATCGCATGACCTGGGATCCGCAGTTCATCCGCGTTTCCATCGACGGCACGCAGTACTTCGAATTCGCGATCTCGAACATCGAGGGCGCATCGCTGCACGAATTCCATCAGCAGCATTTCCTGCTGTTGAATCTGGCGGTCGGCGGCACCTACACCGGCGTGAACACACCGGCCGGCGTGACCGCGCCGCTGCCCGGGCGGATGGAGATCGACTACATCCGTCTCTACCAGAATCCCGGCAGCACGCTGTACGTGGGTGCGAATGCGGCGCCGCCGCGCGGCCGTTTCGGCGTATTCACAGAACAGACGGGCCTGGCGGGCAAGCTCAACTACGGTCAGGACGCCGAGCTGTATCTGTGGAACAACCTCACCCCCACCACCACGCCGCCGTACGAGGGCGCCGCGGTGATGTCGTTCCGCGCCAACGCCAACAACTGGTACGGCATGGGCGTGTATTCCGGCTATCGGGACATGCGTAATTACCGCAACGGCACGCTGAAATTCCATATGAAGACCACCTCGCAGCATCCGTTCCGGATCGGTCTCAACACCTCGTTCGGCGACAGCTGGATCGCTTTCCCGGCGGGCGGTCAGCCGTATGGATTGGTGCGCGACGGCACCTGGCGCCAGGTGTCCATCCCGTTCAGTGCGTTCCACGACCTCGACCTGCAATCGGTGAAACAGATGTTCATGCTGGCGGCGGACCCGCCCGGCGCGAACGTCGACTTCGCCATCGACAACGTCTACTTCCAGAGCCCATGATCGGCTCCGCAGGATCCCACCGCGATGGTCTCTCCGCATGATGTTCTCGACATGATCCACTCCGGACACACGCAGGCCGCCCTCCCCCGACATCGGCCTTCGTGTGGTCCGGCGTTCGCGCCGCGACCGCACTGCCACACCGCTTTCGCCGGCACCCGTTTTCCCGCCAACACGACGCCCAACCCATGACGACTCCACAAACCCGCTGGTCCCAGTTCGGTGTGCTGATCACCGTATTCTTCTTCTGGGGATTCGTCGCCGCGAGCAACGACATCCTCATCCCGGTGTTCAAGGAAGCGTTCAATCTGACCCAGGCGCAAAGCCAGCTGGTGTCGGTGGCGTTCTACGTGGCGTACACGGTGGGTTCGCTGATCTACTTCGGGGTATCCAAGGCCATCGGCATGGATCTGCTCAACCGCATCGGCTACAAGAACGGCATCTGCCTGGGCCTGGCCATTTCCGCGCTGGGCACGCTGCTGTTCTATCCGGCCGCCAACAGCGGGTCGTTCCACCTCATGATCTCGGGTCTGTTCGTGGTCGGCCTGGGTTTCTCGCTGCAGCAGATCGCCGCCAACCCGCTGGCGATCGTGATGGGCAACCCCAGGACCGGCTCGCAGCGGCTCACGATGGCCGGCGGCATCAACAACCTCGGCACCACCATCGGTCCGCTGCTGGTCAGTATCGCGATCTTCGGCAGCGTGGCTTCGGGCGGCACCACCGCCAGCATCGAAAGCGTGAAGACACCCTATCTGATCCTCGGCGTTGCGTTCCTGCTGGTCGCCGCGCTGCTGAAATTCTCGTCGGTGCCGAACCACATCGATCTGGAAGCCGCGACGCACAGCAAAGTGCAGGACACCGGCAAACTGGACCACAAGTCCTCGGCGCTGGCATATCCGCAGCTGGTGCTGGGCATGGTGGCGATCTTCGTGTACGTGGGCGTGGAGGTGTCGACGATCAGCAATCTGCCGGCGTACCTGGAAGAGAGCCACGGCGTGCCGACGTCGTCGATCGCGCCCTACGTCTCGCTGTACTGGGCCAGCCTGATGATCGGCCGCTGGACCGGCGCCGCCGGCGCGTTCAACGTCGGCGCCAGCGCGCGCAATGCGCTGATGCTGATCCTGCCCTATCTCGCCTTCGGCGTATTCCTGGCGGTGAATTCCATCGCCCGCCACGATGTGTCGCAGTTCTACGGTTACGCGTTCGTGATCGTGGTGATGATCCTGGCCACCTTCGCCAGCCGCGGCAATCCGGCGCGCATGCTGCTGTATTTCGCGCTGTGCGGCATCGTCGCGCTGCTGATCGGCATGTCCACCTCCGGCAAGACCGCCGCGGTGGCCTTCATCAGCGTGGGCCTGTTCTGCAGCACCATGTGGCCGTGCATCTTCGCGCTGGCGATCAGCGGACTGGGCCGCAACACCAACCAGGGCAGCAGCCTGCTGATCATGATGATCATGGGCGGCGGCATCGTCAGCTGGATCCAGGGCTCGATCGCGGACAGCTACGGCATCCAGTTCAGCTTCATCGTCGGCGTGGTGTGCTTCGCCTATCTCGCCTTCTACGCCTGGCGCAGCAGCCGCATCCTGCGCGCGCAGGGCATCGACCTGGACAAGCTGGCCGCGTCCGACAGCCATTGATCCGCGTCGGCATGACATGAAAACGCCTCCGTCACCGGGGGCGTTTTTTTCGCGCCGTGCGCAGCGGATCATCCCGCGACGCGCATCGGCTCGCTGCAGTAATCGCGCAGATAGGCCGCATGCGTGGGCAGCTTCGCCACGGTGTTTTCGATCGGCACGCGGATGCGTTCGAGGAAATCGTTCAATTCCGCATCGCTCATCAGATCCGCAACCGGATGATGATGCTTAGGTCGGATGCCCTGGCCCAGCATCACCTGGATCCACGAGTTCTCGGCGAACAGTTCGTTGCCCTCACGGAAGACCCGCGCGGTGTCGCGGAACAGATCGATCCGGCGCTGCAGGCTGGGCGGCACGGCCATTTCGCGGCAGGCGCGCCAGTACGGCGTGTCGTCGCGATCGGTCACCTTGTAATGCATGACCACGAAATCGCGGATGCTTTCGATCTCGTCCGCCGCCTGGCGGTTGTATTCGTCGATCTCCGGCTGGGCGACGACCTGCGGGAACATCTGCATCAGGCGGATCACGCCGCGCTGGATGAGATGGATATTGGTCGACTCCAGCGGCTCGATGAAGCCGCTGGATAATCCGATGGCGATACAGTTGCCGCGCCAGACTTCGCGGCGCTGGCCGGGATTGAAGCGGATCACCCGCGGTTCGATCAACCTGCGACCCTCGATCGAACCGAGCAGCTGTTGTTTCGCGGTATCGTCGTCGATGTGTTTGCTGGAGAACACGATGCCGTTGCCGACGCGGTGCTGCAGCGGGATGCGCCACTGCCAGCCGGCGTCGCCGGCGATCGAGCGGGTGTAGGGTATCGCGTCGCGCACCGCTTCGGTCTGCACCGCGATCGCGCTGTCGTTGAACAGCCAGTGCGACCAGTCTTCGTATTCGACACCCATGGTCTGCCCGATCAGCAGGCCGCGCAGGCCGCTGCAGTCGATGAACAGATCGCCCGCGACCTCGCTGCCGTCCGCGAGCCGCAGCGCGTCGATCCAGCCGCTGTCCGGGTCGGTCTTCACGTCGACGATCTTGCCTTCGATCCGCGTCGCACCGTGGCGTTCGCTGAAGGCGCGCATGAACTTCGCGTACAGGCCGGCGTCGAGATGGAAGGCGTAGTTCATGCCGCCGCGCGGCAGGTGCGCGAAGCGGTTCTCCTCGGCTGCGCGCAGCTCCAGGCAGTAGTCGCCGTAGTCGCGCGCAAGCCCACGGGTCTGCGCCTTCAGCCAGAAATGCTGGAAGCCCGCGCTCCAGTGATCCTTGCCGGTGGTGCCGAAGGAATGGATGTAGCGATGGCCCGGCGCGCGCCAGTTCTCGAACGCGATGCCCAGCTTGATGGTCGCCTGGGTCGCGGCCATGAACGCCTGTTCGTTGATGTCGAGCAGGCGGTGGAAGGTCACCATCGTCGGGATCGTCGCTTCGCCGACGCCCACGGTGCCGATCTCCTCGGATTCGACCAGCACGATCTCCACCCGCAGGCCCAGCGTTTTCGACAGCGCGGCCGCGGTCATCCAGCCGGCGGTGCCGCCGCCGACGATGACCACCCGTTTGATCAGCCGCGATGCGGCATCGGGCATGGTGTGCATGGGCGCGTTGCGCTCCTTCATCGATTCAGGCGTTTCAGAAGCCGCGCACGCAGTTCGCGCGCGGAGGCGTCGTCGTGCGGCGCCAGCACGCGACGCGCCGCTTCGGGAATATGCGCGGCCATGTCGTCGTCGCATTCGAACACGTAATGGCGGAAGACGTCGTACCAGATCGCGCGTTCGTTCGCGGGCAGGTCGCGGATGCTCAGGATCGCCGTCATCAGCGCGATCATCGGCGTGTCCATGTAGGCGGGCGCGCGCCGCCACCAGTAATTGACCAGCGCGTTGAAGGCGTCGAGCGCCTCGATGTGGTGCCACCACATGCTGGGGATGAACAGCGCATCGCCCGGCGCGAGTTCGACGACGCAGGCGTGGCGCAGCGCCTCGGCAAAACGCGGGAAGCGCGCGAAATCCGGCGCTGCAAAATCGACCAGACTGATCGGCTGCCACGCCGGGGTGAAATCCAGCGGCCCGATGTACAGGTTCGGCAACTGCGCGGGCGGAAACAGCGTGAAGCGTCGCCGCCCGGCGACCACGCAGGCGAGATTGTCGGGCAGATCCTGGTGCGCGGCGATCCGCGAGCGGTTGCCCAGCCAGATGCTGGCCAGCGCATCGGGCGCGGCCATCCGCAGCGTCGCCTCCGGCAGCAGGCCCGGCAGGGTGGTTTCGATGGTGGTGGAACCCACGTAGATCGCGGGCGGCGCGGGATTGTCGAGTTCCGCCGACAGCGTATCCAGCACGATCGCCAGGCGATGGCGCTGCGATGCGAAATTGAAGCCGCTCAGATCGGCGTTGTAGAAGAAACGGCCGTCGATCTCCGGCGGGCCGATGAACGCGGTGACCGGGCGGCCGGCATCGAAGCTGCGCAGGTGTTCGATCGCCGCGCGCGCACCGGTCTGCGCCGCGCGCACCAGCGGCCAGTCGGCCACGAAACCGCGCAGCACCAGCGGGCGCAGCGATGCGCGCACCGCGTCCGGCAGGACGCCGCTGTCGAATGGTCCTGCGAATTCGGCGACGGGTTCAGGCGTCGACATCGGCCCGGCGTGCCCGCTCGATCAGATCGCGGAAGTGCGACAGCGACGCGATCGCCATGTAGACCGGTTCGAGATGGCCATCGCGCTGCAGCTGCGCCAGCGCGGCGCCGTCCAGCTTGGCCAGCCGCTCCTCGTGCAGCGTGTAGAAACCGGCGAGGCGATGCTGGCCGCCGCCTTCCTCCAGTTCGATGTCGAGCACGAACGATTCCAGCAACTCATGGCGCAGCAGCGCGTCGATGAAGGCCGGCGTGGCGCGCGTACCTTCATGCAGCGCCTGCAGCGTCGAGGTGGCGCGATCGAGGAAATCGGTGGTGCCGCCATGGGTGCGGAACAGCGCTTCGCCCTGATCCAGCGAGACGCGCGGATGCGCCAGATCGATGTGCAGCATCGGTTCGCCGTCGGCGGACATGCCGATCAGGAACGGCTGGCGTTCGACCGCCAGCGGTACATAACCCGCATCCCAGGTTTCTGCGGCGAGGGCATCACCAGAAAGAAACAGGTTCTGGCCCTGGCGGAATCCGAACAGCGCCACCGGCTGGAAACCGCCGTCCGCGGTCTTCTGGAACACGATCGGATAATAGGCCTGCACGCTGCGGAATTCCGCCGGAAACGTCAGCGCCGCCATCTCGGCGTCGCCCCACGCCGCGCCGCGGGTCGCGACCACGCGCAGGTCGCGGTGGTCGATATTGTTGAGCAGGGCGTGCCGGGGTTGAGCGTGCTTTGACGGAGCGTGCTTCGGCGAAGGGTGTTGTGGCATGACGTTGCGTCTCAGATGCGCGACATGCCGCGCGTTCGGATGTGTTCGATCATCTCACGATGGCCCGGCAGCGCGGGCAGCATCCGCCGCGCCAGATCGGCGGCTTCGCGCACGCTGGCTTCCGCCTGCTGCAACGCGGCGTCGTGCGGCGGCGCGACCCGGCCTTCGGGCCGGAAGCCCATGCCGTAGAGAATGTATTGATAGCTGGCCGACGGAAAGATCTCGTCGACCCGGTGCAGGTCGTAGCGCGACGGCGCGCGGTGGCGCCACAGCTGCAGCAGTTCGCGCAGGCGTTCGGGGATGGATTCCGGACGCAAGTGGTCGCGCCAGTAGTCGCTGTCGGTGCGGCGGCTCAGCGCGTAATGCAGTTTCAGGAAATCGATGACGCGCTCCCAACGGTATGCGAACGCATCGTTGAAGCGGCGCGCGACGATGTCCATCGCACCGCGCGTCGCCGGCATGTCGTCGGCGATGGCGGTGGCGGCCAATTCCACCAGCACCAGCGACGAGGCTTCCAACGGTTCGATGAAGCCGCTCGACAAGCCCACCGCCACGCAGTTGCGGTGCCAGAAACTGCGGCGATAGCCGGGATCGAAGCGGAGTTTCAGCGGTGCGGGCACGTCGTCGGCGCGCGGCCCGCCGCTGGCTTCGATATGCGCGCGCAGCGCGGCTTCCGCGTTGTCGTCGCTGGTGTGGGTGCCGGAATACACATGCCCCACGCCGCGACGCGCGGACAGGCCGATGTCCCAGATCCAGCCGTTGCGCTGCGCGGTGGAGATGGTCTGGCAGGCGATGGGCGCATCCGCTTCGGCATAAGCCACCTGCGCCGCCAGCGCGCGGTCGTTGAACAGCACGTCCTTGCGGCTGATCGTGCCGACGCCGTAATGCTCGCCCAGCAGCAGCGAACGCAGGCCGGTGCAGTCGATGAACAGATCGCCGCCGATCGCACCGTGATCGCGGGTGCGCAACGCCGCGATGTCGCCGTTCTCGTGCGAATCGATGCCGGTCATGTGATCGGACACATGATTCACGCCCAGCGTCCGCACGCAGTGATCGCGCAGGAACGCGCCCAGCTTCACGGCATCGAGGTGATAGGCGTAATTGGCCACGCCGGCGTATTCCGGCGTGGAGAACTGCTTCGGCGCCTTGCCCGCCGCGCACAGCTGCGGCTGGAAGCTGGTGAGTTCCGCGAACGGCACGCGACCGTCGCGCGCCATCCACGCGGACACCAGATCCGCGTCCAGATAGCCCTGCGGCAGGACGAAGGGATGGTAGTAATGATCGTCGTCGCGGTCTTCGCTCCAACGCACGAACTTCGACGCCTGCTTGAACACCGCGTCGCAGCTGCGGATGAAGTCGGTCTCGCGCACGCCGACGCGGCGCAGCGTGTCGCGCATCGTCGGCCACGTGCCCTCGCCCACGCCGATGGTGGGCACGTCCGGGGATTCCAGCAGGGTCACGCGCAGGCCGTCGGGAACGTCGGCCCGATGCACCGCGGCCAACGTCGCCGCGGTCAACCACCCCGCGGAACCGCCGCCGACGATCACGACATGCCGAACCGCGTCGCTCAAGATCGATCTCTCCCACGCCTGCACAAGTCCGTCGCATCATGCCCCGCGTCGCGCGCCGCAGGAAGCCTGCGACGTGCGGCGCGGAACGGCATTCCGATCAACGGAAGTTGTAGCGCAGGCCCACCATGAATCTCGGTCCGGTCTGGGTGGCGTACAGCAGCTGATTGCGGTGGCGGCCGTGCAAACGCTGGGTCTTGTCCATCGCGTTGATCACTTCCAGCGACATCGACAGCCTGTCGTTGAAACGCCAGCCGGCGCTGAGGTCGAGCTGCCCATAAGCCTCGACGTAAACCGGATTGGGCAGGCCCGTGCCGTCGAAGCGCCCGGCGAGGAACTTGTCGCGCCAGTTGTAGGCACCGCGCAGCTGCAGCGGCCCGCGCTCGAAGAACGCCACGAAATTGGCCGAATCGCTCAGCCCTTCCAGCGCGAACTGCTCGCCGAGGTTGTAGTTGTCGTAGGTCAGGCCCGAATCGACGACGGTGTAGTTCGCCGACACGCCGAAGCCGCCCGCGAACATGTGCTGGATGTTCCACTCCCAGCCGTCGAGCGACGCGGAGCGCTGGTTCGCCGGCGCGGTAACGCGGAAGTTCGCGACCGGATCGCCGGGCTGGCCGGTGATGGTGCCGGTCGCGTTGCCGTTGGCGTCCACGCCCGTGCGGACCACGCCGGGCGAGCCGTTGCGGTTGTTGAGGATGTAGTTGCGGATGCAGACCACGTCCGCGGTGGGGCAGCCGGAGGCGATCGCCTCGTTCCAGAACGCGCCGCCGATCGGCGTACGCAGACCCGCGGAGGTGTCGTCGAACGTGGTCACGCCGATGTAGTTGTCGATGTTCTTGCGGAAGTAGCCGACCGACATGTAGCTCGACTCGCCGTAATACCACTCCAGCGACACGTCGAAGTTGTTCGACAGCAGCGGCTCCAGACCCGGGTTGCCCTGCGCGCCGCTGCCGCCGTCCACGCGCAGCAGTTCGCTGAAGGTGCGGCCGCCCTGGATGTCGCCCCAGCCGGGACGTCCGATGCTCTGCCCGTAGCTGCCGCGCAGGATCAGGTTGTCGGCGATGTCCAGGCTCAGATCGAGGCTGGGCAGCCAATAGTCGTAATCGCCCTTGAGCGTGCTGTAGCCGGTTCCGCTGCGCACCAGATTCAGTTCGTTCGCCGATCCCCAGACGATCGACGAATACGTCGGCACCAGCGCGCTGGATTCGACCTGGGTGCGCTCGTAACGCACGCCCGCAGCCACATGCAGCGGCATGCGCCAGTCGAACGTCGTGCTGTACTGCGCGTAGGCGCTGCGCGATTTCTCGGAAACGCGGCGGTCGGTGGTGAACACGTCGGAACGCCGGTACAGCGAATCGTCGCCCGCGGCGATGCCGGCGAGGCGGCGCACGGTCTCGAAGTCGAAGGTGAAGAACTGGTTGAACAGCGCCGGATTGCGGCTGGCGTTGAAACGCTCGAAATACTGGCGGATCGTATCCGGGATCCACACGTTGTCCGGATAGTTCTGAGCGCCGGTGCCGCCCCAGGTATCGCGCTGGACGTTCGAGAATGCGGTCCTGTTGTCGACATCGGTCAGGCCCACGCCGAAGTCGAGCTGCGACGCCTCACCGAACTGCCATTTGCCGCTCACCTGCGCCTGATCGACGTCGGAACGCATATAGCTGTTGCGGAACGACGAGCCGGTGACCTGCATGCCCGCCGGGTCGATGGTCGTCATGCCTGCGGGCAGGGTCACGCTGAGCACCGGGAACGGCTTGCTGAAGTCCACGGTCGTGGTGCCGCGGAAGAAGCCGGCCGTGCCCAGCACGCTGTTCGAGCCATAGGGGCTGTCCGCGCCGGATTCGGCGCTGGAGCTGTGATAGTCGAAGGCCAGGCCCAGAGTGTCGGTGACGTCCCATTCGACGTTGAAGCCGAGCGACTTGTTCTCGTTCTTGGTCGCGAACTTCGCGGCGCCCATCGCCAGATCGCTGGTCGCCGGCACGATGATCTCGGAATACACGTTCGGCGCGGAAATCGGACCATCGGTCCAGGAGCTGGACGAGGGGCCGAAGTTGAACCACACCGACAGCTCGTTGCGCTGCTGCTGGATGCGGTTTTCGGAATAGGTGTAATCGAGGGTCGCGGTGATGCGCTCGGTGGGCGCGTACTGCAGCGTCAGCTGGCCGTTGGTGCGCTGGCGCTGCACGCCGTTGACGCTGTAGCCGAAATTCTGCGGCACCGAATAGATGTCGTCCGGCCCCGGGCGATTGACGATGTTTTCCGAACCGGGCGCGCCCGGCTGCGGGATCGTGCCCCAGTTGTTCTCGTCGCCGCGGAACGGGCGCCAGCCGTTGGCGACCGACGCCTGGTTGTAGCCGAGGTCGCGCTCCTGATAGCTCGCGGTCAGCGCGATGCCGAATTTGCCGTCGGCGTAGGTGTTGCTGAAAATGCCGGAGATCTCGGGCGTGACGTCGTCGCCCTGGATCCCATCGGGCAGATTCTGGTTCGACGTATCGTTGACCGTCTTGATGCCGACGTTCGCGTGCAGCCCCGGATTGTTCAGCGGGCGCGCGGTCTTGATGTTGATCGTCGCGCCGATACCGCCGGTGGGCGTGCTGGCGCGGCTGGTCTTGAAGACTTCGATGCCAGAGATGGCTTCGGACGCGAGGTTCGCGAAATCGAACGCGCGCGAATTCGAGGCCGTGGTTTCGCCGATGCTGGACGCCGGCATCTGCCGCCCGTTGAGCAGCACCATGTTGAAATCGGGGCCGACGCCGCGCACGGTCACGCGCGAACCTTCGCCGATCGAGCGGTCGATCGACACGCCCGAAATGCGCTGCAGCGATTCGGCGAGATTGGTGTCGGGGAATTTGCCGATTTCTTCGGCGGAGATACCGTCGACGACGCCCTGGCCGTTGCGTTTGACGTTCATGGCCGAGGTCAGGCTGCCGCGGATACCGCGCACCTCGATGACGTCGAGATCGCCGGCATCGGATGCCGGGGCGTTCTGCTCTGAAGGGGTAGCGGCCGCGTCGGTATCCTGTGCGGTCTGTGCGGCGACGGACTGCGCCAGCGCCAGCAACAGCGCGGTCGTTAGCAGTCGCTTCTTGGGTACGGCGTCCAGCTGTTTCATCGGTCATCCCTCCCCGGGATCTGCACGTGTTTTTTTTTTGTTTTTGTGTGTTTTCTGCAGAACGTCGGATGGAAGTCGGCGATCGACGATCACATCCACTCGCCACAGGCTCCGCCGCATCTCAGCGTCGCGAACCCCATCGCCCGCTCTGTCGGGCGCATTGAAAGTCAAATTGACAGCGTTGTCAAACCCGACTCGGCACGACAACGAAAATCTGCAATATTTTCAATAAAATCAAATGCTTGATGATGTTGCGACGCACAAAAAAACGGTGCGTAACTGTGCATTTCTGGCGTTCCGTCAGCGCCGCAGCGGCGGCGGGTGTCGGGAAGCTCAGCCGGTCGCGGGTGCAGGGCCGGTGGAACGCCGCAGTTGCAGCGCGTACGGGACATTGATGGTGGCGCCGCTGCCGGGGTTGCGGATCTCGGTCAGCAGCTCCAGCGCCGCCAGCCGGCCCATCTCGCGCGTGGGCTGGCGGATGGTGGTGAGCGCGGGATGGATCTGCCGCGCGATCGGCGTGTCGTCGAAGCCGCACACCGAGATATCGCCGGGAACCGACAGTCCCTGCTCGCTGATCGCGCATATCGCACCGGCGGCCATGTCGTCGTTCGCCGCGAAGATCGCGGTGGGGCGCGACGCCAGCGCCAACAGGCCGAGCGTTGCGGCATGGCCGGAGTCGTAGGAGAACTCGCCGTCGACCACCAGCGCGGGCTCGTACGGCAGGCCCGCGCGCTCCAGGGCATCGCGGTAGCCCGCGAGGCGCCAGGCGCTGGCGCCGTGCGCGGGATGGCCCTTGATATGCGCGATGCGCCGGTGCCCCAGTTCGACCAGATGCGCCACCATCGCGCACACCGCGCCATGCTCGTCGACCACCACGCCGATTTTGCGGTTCTCCTCTTTCGCCGACACGCTCGCGTACGGGATGTCGAGTTCCTTCAGGCGCGCGACCACGGCCGGGTCGTCGGTGATCGGCGGCGTCAGCACCACGCCGTCGAGCTGCAACTGCACGATCAGCGATTCGACTTCGGCGGCGGCAACGCTGCCCTCGTAGGCCATCGGCGACAGCATCAGGTGGTAGTGCTGCGACTTGCAGGCGTCGAGCACGCCCATCTCCACTTCCATCAGGTAGTTGTTAGACGGGTTGTCGAACAGCATCGCCACCAGATACGAACGCCGGCCGGCCAGCATCCGCGCCGACGGCAACGGGCGGTAGTTGAGTTTTTCGACGGCGGTCTGCACCCGTTTGCGCGTGCGTTCGGAGACGTTGGGCTCCTGGTTGAGGACGCGCGAAACCGTCTTCATCGACACACCGGCCACTTTCGCGACATCCTCGATCCGAACTCGCATGGGTTTCGATCCGCTCAGTCTGTTCAATGCCGCGGATACTGCCAGAGCCGCCGGCCGGTTCCCATCGATCCCTGCGCGCACGGTGCACACATCCCCATCCGGACGAACGCGATGCGCATGCTGCTGTGCAGCAACAGACAGTGCGAGGCGCGTAGTATTCTGGACGTGGCTGACAGCGCTGTCACCCATCCTACCCCCTTCAGCGACTGCGCGAGGAGCCATCGTCCATGCCCGTCAACACGCCCGCCGATTTGACCAGAACATCCACTCACGCGCCCATCCGCGCGACTGCACACTCCGCTCCGCGACGCACGCTGCTGTGCATCGCGTTGCTGATCGCGGCCTGCGCCGTCCACGCGCCGCTGTCCGCCCAAGAACGTCCAGACACCGCTGCCGCAACCGCGATCGACCCCGCGCGTTGGCCCGTTCCCGGCTGGCCGCTGCGGGAAGACGCTGCGATCGAAAGGCGCATTGACGCCCTGCTCGCGGCCATGACCGTCGAGGAAAAGGTCGGCCAGATCGTGCAGGCCGACATCTCCACGATCACCCCGGACGATCTGCGCAAATACCGCCTCGGATCGATCCTCGCCGGCGGCAACTCCGACCCGGGCAACCAGTACAACGCCAAGCCCGCGGCATGGCTCGCGCTGGCCGATGCGTTCTGGGAAGCCTCGATGGACACGCGCGGCGGCGGCAAGGCCATTCCGGTGATCTTCGGCATCGACGCTGTGCACGGCCAGAGCAATATCGTCGGCGCGACGCTGTTCCCGCACAACATCGGCCTGGGCGCGACGCGCAATCCCGAACTGATGCGCCGCATCGGCGAGATCACCGCGCACGAGACCCGCGTCACCGGCATGGAATGGGCGTTCGCGCCGACCGTCGCGGTGCCGCAGGACGATCGCTGGGGCCGCGCGTACGAGGGTTATTCCGAGCATCCGGAGATCGTCGCCGCGTACGCCGGCGCGATGGTCGAAGGGCTGCAGGGCAAAGCCGGCGCTCGCGATTTCCTCGACGACCGCCACGTGATGGTGTCGGTAAAACATTTCCTCGGCGACGGCGGCACGCGCGACGGAAAGGACCAGGGCGATACGCCCAACGACGAAAACGCGCTACGCGATGTGCACGCCGCCGGCTACGTCACCGGGATCCGCGCCGGCGCGCAGGCGGTGATGGCGTCGTTCAACAGCATCGGCGGCGTCAAGATGCACGGCCGTCGCGACCTGCTCACCGACGTGCTGAAAGACCGCATGGGCTTCGAGGGTTTTGTGGTCGGTGACTGGAACGGCCACGGCCAGATCGCCGGCTGCACCATCACCGACTGCGCGGCGACGTTCAACGCCGGCCTGGACATGGCGATGGCGCCCGACAGCTGGCGCGGCCTGTACGACAGCACCGTCGCGCACGCGAAATCCGGCTTGATTCCGACGTCGCGCCTCGACGACGCCACCCGCCGCATCCTGCGCGTGAAGTTGCTCATGGGCCTCTTCGAGGCGCCCAGGCCGTCGCAGCGCGCGCTCGGCGGCCGCTACGAATTGCTGGGCGCGCCCGCGCATCGCGCCGTCGCCCGTCAGGCCGTGCGCGAATCGCTGGTGCTGCTGAAGAACCAGGACGCATTGCTGCCGCTGTCGCCGAAACGTCGCGTGCTGGTCGCGGGCGACGGCGCCAACGACGCCGGCAAACAGTCCGGCGGCTGGACGCTCAACTGGCAGGGCACCGGCACCGTGCGCGCCGACTATCCCAACGCCGATACGATCTGGGAAGGCCTGAAACAGCAGATCGACGCCGCCGGCGGTCGCGCCGAACTCGCGGTGGACGGCACCTACAAGGAAAAGCCCGAAGTCGCGATCGTGGTCTTCGGCGAAAATCCCTACGCCGAATTCCAGGGCGACCTGCCGAATCTGCTCTACAAACCCGGCGACGACCGCGATCTGGAACTGCTCAAGAAGCTGAAGGCCGAGGGCATCCCGGTCGTCGCGGTTTTCCTCAGCGGCCGCCCGCTGTGGATGAACCGCGAAATCAATGTCGCCGATGCCTTCGTCGCCGCATGGCTGCCGGGCTCGGAAGGCGGCGGCATCGCCGACGTGCTGCTGCGCGACGCGCGCGGCCGCATCCAGCATGACTTCAAGGGCAAACTCAGCTTCTCGTGGCCGAAACGCGCGGACCAGTACGACAACAATGTCGGCCAGCCCGGCTACGACCCGCTGTTCGCGTATGGCCACGGTCTGCGCTACACCGACAACGGCGATCTGCCGGCGCTGTCGGAGGAATCCGGCATCGCCGCCACGGCGTCGCAGCCCAACCAGTTCTTGGTCCGCGGCCAGGCCACCGAAGGCTTCCGCCTGCGACTCACCGGCGCGGACAACGCCACCTACGACGTGATGCACACCCGCGGCGCCACGCCCGACGGCACGCTGTCGATCGCCGCCGTGGACCGCCTCGCTCAGGAAGACGCGCGCCAGTTGCGCTGGTCAGGCGCCGCCGCCTCCACCGCCGCGCTGATGGCCACGCCTGCGCTGGATCTGCAGCGCCAGACCGACGGCGACGTGTGGGTGATCGCCGACCTGCGCATCGATGCGCTGCCGAACACCGGCAAGGTCGAGCTGCAGGCATCGTGCGGCGAGAAGTGCGGCGCGTCGATCGATATCACGTCGCAGTTCGCCACGCTGCCGCGCGGCGAGTGGATCCGCGTCGGCATGCTCCTGAAATGCCTGCGCAGCGCCGGTGCGACAGACATGCGCAACATCACCGTGCCGTTCGCGCTGCGCGCTGCGCCGGGGCTGGACATCACGATGTCGGGTATCGGCATGGGCTCGGATCCGACGCATCGCCTGGAGTGTCCTGCTGTGCTGACCGGGGCGCCTTGAGGAATCGCGTATGGTTTCTGCGGGAAGCTCAAGAGCCTCCGCACGTCGGATCCGCGCCGCGCTTGCCCCCGTCAGCCCATGCGCGCCGGGCGATCGCACGCGCGTATCGCTGTGGTGCAATCGTATGCATCGCGCCGCACATGCCGGCCCCATTACGCTTGCGCATTCGACCCGATGACCATGCCTGTGACTGCACCCACGCCCGCGACCCTGTTGACCATCTTCGGCGCCACCGGCGACCTCGCCCAGCGCATGTTGTTGCCCTCGCTGTACGGACTGCACAGCGATGGGCTGTTGCCCGCGTCGATGCGCATCCTCGGCACTGCGCGCAGCGGGCTGGACGACGACGCCTTCCGCAACCTCGTCGCCGATGCCATCGCCCGCTTTGTGCCCGCCGATCAGCGCAACGACGCGACCCTGCAGGCCCTGTTGGCGCGCGTGCACTACCAGCCCGCCTCGCTCGACGACGACGCCTCGATTGCTGCGCTGGCCGAACGCATCGCCGGCCTGCGCAGCGGCGATGTCGTCTATCACCTCAGCACCTCGCCCAAGTTCTACGCCCAGGCCTGCGCGGCCCTGGCACGCCACGGCCTGGCCGGGCCCGGCACCCGGGTGATGCTGGAGAAGCCCATCGGCCACGATCTGGCCGAGGCCATCGCCATCAACGACGGCGTGACCCGCAGCTTCGACGAGGATCGCGTCTATCGCGTCGATCACTACCTCGGCAAGGATGGCGTGCAGAACCTGCTGGCGCTGCGCTTCGGCAACGCGCTGTTCGAGCCGCTGTGGAACGCGCGGCATATCGAACAGGTGCAGATCACCGTGGCCGAAACCGTCGGCGTGGAAGGCCGCGGCGATTACTACGACCACTCCGGCGCGATCCGCGACATGCTGCAGAACCATCTCCTGCAGCTGGTGTGCCTGACCGCGATGGAGCCGCCCTCGCAGTTCGAGCCCACCGCGGTGCGCAACGAGAAGATCAAGGTGCTGCGCTCGCTGCGGCCCATCGGCAGGAATGAGGTCGCCGCCGAGACCGTGGCCGGGCAGTACACCGCCGGCGCGATTAACGGCAAAGCGGTGCCGAGTTACCTGGAAGAACTCGGGCGCCCCAGCGGCACCGAGACCTTCGTGGCGATGCGCGCGCACATCGACAACTGGCGCTGGTCGGGCGTGCCGTTCTATCTGCGCACCGGCAAGCGCATGCCGCATCGCAGCACCGAGATCTACCTGCAGTTCCGCGAGGTGCCGCATTCGATCTTCGCCCGCGGCGGCGCGGCCAGCCAGCCCAACGCGCTGATCATCCGGCTGCAGCCTGAGGAGCGCATCGAGCTGCAGCTGATGCACAAGACCCCGGGGCTGGACCGCAACGGCCTGCGGCTGTCGCAGGTGTCGCTGGATCTGGATCTGGACGCGCAGTTCGCCAACGTACGCCGGCGTCTGGCGTACGAGCGGCTGTACCTGGATGCGATCGAGGGCAACGGCACGCTGTTCGTAAGACGCGACGAGACCGAGGCGGCATGGCAGTGGGTGGATGCGATTCTCGACGGCTGGCAGCATGCCGGCGTCGCGCCCAAGCCGTATGCTGCCGGCACCTGGGGTCCGAATGCAGCCGTCGCGCTGAACGAGCGCCATAATCACAGTTGGCGCGAATGAGCGGGCGATAGTCATGGCCTGGACCGAACACGAGTATCCCGATGTCGATGCGCTGACCGTCGCGGTCGCCGATCAGCTGCGTGCGGCCTGCGAAACGGCGCTGCGCACGGATGGCACCGCGCTGATCGCGCTGGCTGGCGGCAAGACCCCTTTTCCGATCTATCGACGACTTGCATCGGCCGACGGCGTCGACTGGTCCCGCGTCATCGCCTTGCCGGGCGACGACCGTTGCGTGAGCCGCGAGCATCCCGCGAGCAACGCCGCAGGTCTGCGTGCCGCCTTCGCAGCGGCGCACGGTCTGCGCATCCAGTCGTTGACCGCGGACGACGGCGATCCGGACGCCAGCCTCGCGCACGCGCGCGCCGCGCTCGCGCCGCTGCACGACCAAGCGTTCGACGCCGTGGTGCTGGGCATGGGCGAAGACGCCCATACCGCCTCGCTGTTCCCGGGCGCCGATGCGCTGCCCGTCGCGATGGCGCGGGATTCGACCGAGGACGCGTTCCTGCTGGTGCCCAATCCCTTGCCGCCGGAAGCGCCGTTCCCGCGCATCACCGTCGGCCTCGCCCGCTTGCTGCGCGCGCACAGCCTGCATCTGATCGTCACCGGCGCGCGCAAGCGCGAAGTACTGCGCGCTGCGCAGTCAGCGTACGCACCGTTGCATGCGCCGATCTCGGCGCTGCTGCATGCGCCGGATGCGGTCGTGCATGTGCATTGGAGTCCCTGATGTCCATGTTTTCTGTGCATTCGCGCGAACTGCGGCAAAAGCAAATCCCCCCTGCCCCCATTTTTCAAAAGGGGGAAAACCTGGATCGCTGCTTTGATGAAAGCACTACGCGGCGTTTACCCCCTTTGAAAAAATGGGTAAACGTCCGCGAAGCAGGCGGCGGGGGGATTTGCTCGCAGCAACAACGCACATCCGCACCTGCCGAACCAACAACGAACACCTGCAAGGCACTCACACCATGAGTCTCCACCCCGTCATCGAGCGCGTCACCGCGCGCATCGCCAAGCGCAGCCTGCGCAGCCGCGGCGACTATCTCGCACGCATCGACGCCGCGCGCATCGATACGCCCGCGCGGCGTAGTCTGAGCTGCGGCAACCTCGCCCACGGCTTCGCCGCCGCGGGCAGCGACAAGCAGATGCTGAAGACTGGCGCAGGCGCCAACATCGGCATCGTCACCGCCTACAACGACATGCTCTCGGCGCACCAGCCCTACGGCGGCTATCCCGACCGGATCAAGCTGTGGGCGCGCGAGATCGGCGCGACCGCGCAGGTCGCGGGCGGGGTTCCGGCGATGTGCGACGGGATCACGCAAGGGCAGGATTCGATGGAGCTGTCGCTGTTCAGCCGCGACGTGATCGCGATGGGCACCGCGATCGGGTTGAGCCACGGGATGTTCGGCGCGGTGCTGCTGCTCGGGATCTGCGACAAGATCGTCCCCGGCCTGCTGATCGGCGCGCTGCGCTTCGGCCACCTGCCGACGATCCTGGTCCCCGCCGGGCCGATGCCCTCCGGGCTCGCCAACAAGGAGAAGGCGCGCATCCGCCAGCTGTTCGCGGAAGGGAAGGCGAGCCGCGAGGAACTGCTCGAGGCCGAGAGTGCGAGCTATCACGGCGCGGGCACCTGCACCTTTTATGGCACCGCCAATTCCAATCAGATGATGCTCGAGATGATGGGCCTGCACCTGCCCGGCGCGAGTTTTGTTCAACCCGGCACCAGGCTGCGTCAAGCGCTGACGCGGGCGGCGGTCCACCGGGTGACGCAAATCGCATGGAACGGCGGCGACTATCGCCCGCTCGGCGTCTGTGTCGACGAGAAGGCGCTGGTCAACGCCATCGTCGGCCTGCTCGCCACCGGCGGCTCGACCAATCACGTCATCCATATCCCCGCGATCGCGCGCGCCGCCGGGGTGAGCGTCGACTGGGACGACATGGACGAGCTCAGCCGCGCGGTGCCACTGATCGCCAGCGTCTATCCCAACGGCGCGGGCGACGTGAACGCGTTTACGGCGGCCGGCGGGATGCCGTTCGTGATCCGCGAGCTGCTCGACGCCGGGCTGGCGCACGGGGATATTCGGACGGTCTATGGAACTTCGCTGATAGAGGGGGCGCAGGAACCCTGCCTCGATGGCGATGCTCTGGCCTATGCGCCACCCCCCGCGACATCCGCCGGTCCCGCAATCCTGCGCGGGGTGGCCGATCCGTTCCAGCGCGAGGGCGGGTTCCGGCTGCTCAAGGGCAATCTCGGGCGCGGCACGATCAAGACCAGCGCGGTCGCGCCCTCGCGCTTGACGATCCAAGCCCCGTGCCGCGTGTTCGCCGATCAGAACGCGGTGATCGCGGCGTTCAAGGCGGGCGAGCTCGAACGCGACGTGGTGGTGGTGGTCCGCTTTCAGGGCCCCGCCGCCAACGGCATGCCCGAACTGCACAAGCTGACCCCCCCGCTCGGCGTGCTCCAGGACCGGGGTTTCCGCGTCGCGTTGGTCACCGATGGGCGGATGTCGGGCGCGAGCGGCAAGGTCCCCGCCGCGATCCACGTCACCCCCGAAGCCTATCTCGGTGGCCCGCTGGCGAAACTGCGCGATGGCGACCTGGTGCGGGTCTGCGCCGAGGCGGGCGAGCTGGTCGCGCTGGTCGATCCGGGCGAATGGGCGGCGCGCGAACCCGCCTCCGCGCCGCCCGCCCCCTGGGGCACCGGCCGCGAACTGTTCGCGCTGCTGCGTCACCATTGCGACCCGGCGGAGAAGGGCGCGAGCGCGATGCTGGCGGAGGCTGGGTTGTGAAACGCTTGGCGGGAGCGTTGAACATGACTGAACTGGTCGCGGTCGACATCGGCGGCACCCATGCTCGGTTCGCACTGGCCGAAATTGCGAACGGCCAGGTCGTGGCGCTCGGCTCCGTGACCACGCTCCGAACCGCCGAGCACGCCAGCTTCCAGACCGCATGGGAGGCGTTCGGCGAAGGCATCGGACGTCCTCTGCCGCGCGCTGCGGCGATCGCGGTTGCCGGGCCGGTGGGCAGCGATGTGATCGAGTTCACCAATAATCCATGGATTATCCGCCCGGCGCTGGTGAAGGAAAAGCTCGAGGTTGATCGTTATGTCTTGATCAACGATTTCGCTGCGGTCGCCCACGCGGTGGCGCAGGTTGGTGACGAGCACTTCATCCACCTTGCCGGGCCAAACGTCCCGCTCCCCGCCGAAGGAACGATCTGCGTAGTCGGCCCCGGCACCGGATTGGGCGTGGCGCACCTGTTCCGCGATAGGCACGGCTACCGCGTCCAGGCGACTGAAGGCGGACATATCGACTATGCTCCGACCGACGCGATCGAGGACGTGATCCTCGCCCGACTCAGACAACGCTACCGCCGGGTTTCAGTCGAGCGCGTGGTCGGAGGGTCCGGGCTGGCCGAGATCTACGCCGCGCTTGCGCGAATCGAGGGCAGGGCCATACACGAGCACGACGACAAGGCGCTGTGGACGCTGGCGATGAGCGGTGAGGACAGCCTCGCCGTCGCCGCACTCGACCGCTACTGCCTGGCACTGGGCAGCGTTGCTGGCGACCTTGCGCTGGCCCAAGGAGCGGGTGCGACGGTGATCGCGGGGGGGCTGGGTTACCGCCTGCGCGATCATCTGCCACGCTCGGGCTTCGCCGAACGGTACCGCGCCAAGGGCCGGTTCGAAGCGCTGATGGCGGCGCTGCCGGTGAAGCTGATCACGCATCCTCAGCCGGGCTTGTTGGGAGCGGCGGCAGCCTTCGCAAACGCTGGGT
>JANLVT010000075.1:0-8361 GCA_031364125.1 Lysobacterales bacterium
CGATCCCCGAGGACGCCAAGCGTGGACAGCTCCGTCCCGGCCGAGAGATGATTGTTGAAATTAACGGCGACTCGGTACGACTGGCACCGGGCGCGCAGATCCGCAATCGAGAAAATCGGATTGTCCTGCCGGTTGCGCTTCCCCCGGAAGCCCAGCTCGTCAAGTATTTGGTCGATTCTGCGGGCATGCTGCAACGGGTGTGGATTCTGTCGGAAGAAGAAGCCGCCAAACCGGACAAGAAGCCGTAGATCAGCCTGTGGCCGGAAAGCTCTACATAAAGACCTTCGGCTGTCAGATGAACGAGTACGACTCGGCCAAGATGGCGGAAGTTCTGGGCGCCGAGGAAGGCATGGTGATGACGGAAAACGCCGAAGAAGCCGACGTGATCCTGATCAATACCTGCTCGATCCGCGAAAAAGCGCAGGAGAAGGTGTTCAGCCGGCTCGGCCGCTGGCGCAAGCTCAAGGGCGGTGACCGACCGGTTGTGATCGGCGTCGGCGGCTGCGTCGCCAGCCAGGAGGGCGCGGCCATCCTCAAGCGCGCGCCCTATGTCGACCTGGTGTTCGGCCCGCAGACCCTGCATCGCCTCCCCGACCTGATCCGCGCCAAGCGCGAGACCGGGCAGCCGCAGGTCGACATCAGCTTCCCGGAGATCGAGAAGTTCGACCGCCTGCCCGAGCCCCGCGCCGACGGCCCCACGGCCTTCGTCTCGATCATGGAAGGCTGCTCGAAATACTGCAGCTTCTGCGTGGTGCCCTATACCCGCGGCGAGGAAGTCAGCCGTCCGTTCGAGGACGTACTGGTCGAAGTCGCCCAACTCGCCGCCCAGGGCGTGCGCGAGGTCAATCTGCTCGGCCAGAACGTCAATGCTTACCGCGGCCCGTACGGCGAGGGCGAGATCGCCGACCTCGGCTTGCTGATCCGCACCATCGCCGAGATCGACGGCCTGGAGCGCATCCGCTTCACCACCTCGCATCCGCTCGAATTCAGCGATTCGCTGATCGAGGCCTACCGCGATGTGCCCCAGCTCGCCAACTATCTGCATCTGCCGGTGCAATCCGGCAGCGACCGCGTGCTCTCGGCGATGAAACGCGGCTACACCGCGCTGGAATTCAAGCAGAAGATCCGCAAACTGCGCGCGGTGCGCCCGGACATCTCGATCAGTTCCGACTTCATCGTCGGCTTCCCCGGCGAAACCGAGGCCGAATTCGAGAAAACCATGAAATTGATCGGAGACATCGGCTTCGACCAGAGCTACTCCTTCATCTACTCGCGCCGCCCGGGCACGCCCGCCGCCGATATCGAAGACACGGTGAGCGGCGAAGAGAAACACGCCCGCCTCGCCCGCCTGCAGGCCGCGATCAACGAGAACGCGCGCAGGATCAGCGCCGCGATGATCGGCAGCACGCAGACGGTGCTGGTCGAAGGCCCGTCGAAGAAAGACCCGAACGAACTCACCGGCCGCACCGAGAACATGCGCTTCGTGAACTTCCCGGCGCCGGCCGGCGCGAAGCTGATCGGCCAGTTCGTCGATGTAGTCGTGACCGATGCGATGAGCAATTCGCTGCGCGGGCGGGTGGTGGGCGCAGCGCAGGCCTGAGCCATGACGATGTCGCCTTCCGAAAGCCGCTTTATCAGCCGCGCGATGATCGGTTTCTGGTTCGGCGGGCTGTCCATCCTCGGCTACCTGCGCTTCGTCATGCGTGCATTCCGCGATGACGCCTTCAACCCCGACCTTTCCGCATTGCTCTGGCTGGGCGGCGCCGTCGCGCTGAGCCTCGCGGGTATCTACATCATCGTGCGCGAAGCGCGGCGGAAGCCTTCTTCCCGGCATTGATCGTCCGCACGGCTACGCGCGAACGACGTGATCGCCAATCGGGCGATGTCGCACAACCAATCCTTCAGCAACGCAGGCCCGGCAGCGCGCAGCGTCGCTCGTCGAGACTCAAAGGGGAGCCACGTCGCAGCAGATCGCGATCGTCTCGATCCGCTGGTCGACGCCGCTGAAATTGTCGCCCTCGCAGGCATAACTGTATCCGCCGTAGACCGCACCGCTCAGCTGTCCGGGCGGTGGTGTGCCTGGTACCTGATCGAGCCAGCGGCAACTGCCGCCGACTGGCGTGCTGTAGCGATACCACTTGAAACTGAAGGGACATACGGCACTGGGAGATGCATAGTTCGCATGCGGAAGGGTGCTCACCCACACCACTTTCTGGCAGCTCAACGAGCTTGCCGGCGCATCGCCGAAGAAACCCACTACATCCACGACCACGTCGGTCCGGGCATACGAGTAGATCGACACCGCAGGTCCGCCACCGGCCGCCTGACCGACGATGATCTCGTTGCCGGCGATCGCGCCGGCAGTGTAGTTCAGGCTCGACGCCAGCGGCATCGCGGCCCCACGGGGAAACACGCTGAGGTAACCGGGCGCATCGGGCTGGACAACGGTGACGTTGACCACCACGGCCTTCGCATCGGCCGGCACCCCACAATCGGTCGCAGCGCCGCCCTGGGCGCCGTACTCGGCCCCGGAGACATGGATGTCGAGAATGCTGCCCGCGTCGATCCGGGATGCGGTGTTGCGGGTATCGACCAGACGACAGGGTGTCAGCACGTTGTAGGCGCCGTCGCCGGCGGGGACGGCCTTGGCGCCCTCCGAGCCGACGCCGCGCGACGAGACTGCCGATGTCGGCTGCAGAGCTAGTGCGGCCATCATCGCGTCGAACGAGGTCGCCGCCAGCGCAGGCCCGAGTTCGCGCTCGCCGAGACGGGCAAGACTGGGGCGCATCGCCCGCTTCCAGGCTGCCGGAGCGGTGCCGTAGACGCGTTCGACATGGCCCGCCCAGCGGTCGAGCAGCAGGTCGGCAGTCGCGTTGCGGGCGACGGCGGCCTGCCGTTCGGGCAGCCCGTTCCGCGTCGGCGATGCAACCACGCCGGCGGGACGGGTCGCAGCCACGCCGGCAACCAGCGCCGCGGCATGGCGATAAGCGGCCGCCCCGACTGCCGCAGCCGAGACCAGCGACAACACCAGCAGACCGGCCCGCAGGCGTCGGTTCTTCATCGTTTTCTCCCCATGGGTCGCGCGGATACGCATGGACTCAGATCCCGGGAATGCGGCAGCAGATGCCGCGTGCGGTGAAAGTCGTCGACGATGCGTTCCTGTTGTTGCCGTCGCAGACGTACGCGCTGTCGGCGCTGGGCCCGAAACTCGAGAAATACAGACCGTTCACCGATGGATAGATGTTGCTGGTGCAACCGCCGCCCATGCTGGTGTAGCTGGCCGGACAGGCGGGCGCGGCGACACGGAGCGAAGCGCCGGCAGCGATGGTGGCCTGTGCGCTTGCCATTTCGATGCACTGCAGCGGCTGCGCGATGGGCGGCGCGAAGTAGCCCGACACGTCGACCACCACGTGCGTCTCTGCGTACGAATACATCGAGAACGACGGCAGCGCCGTCTGCACGTCGTCGCGAGCTTGGCGGGCGATGATCTCGTTGCCGACGATATCGCCGGCGCGGTAATTGAGGCTGGACGCCGTCGGCCGATAGGTGCCGTAGGGATAAACGGTCAGGTAGCCCGCTCCGGCGGGACTCACCGCGGTCACGTTGAACGTGATCGCGGAAGCCTCGTCGGGAATGTCGCAGCCAAAGGACGCACCGCCTTGGGCGGACATGAAGCCGTAGCCGAAACCGAAACCGCGCGATTCACCCGCCAGCAGCGGACGCGCGACCGTGCGGGTGTCAACGATCCGGCAGGGCGTGGCAAGCATCGTGTAGACGAGATTTCTCTGGACCGTGATATCGGTTTTTCCCGGAATACCGCCGAGCTTCGAGGCGACGGGAACGCCGCCGCCGGCCAGCAGCGCGAGCGCGGCATCGATATCGGTCGCTTTCGCGGCGGCCTGCAGCGAAGCCAGCGGTGCACGCGCGAAGGTCGCGCGCATCGCGTTGGCCCAAGGCTGCGGCGACGTGCCATAGGTGGTCTGTACCTTGGGAGCCCATCGCAGGACGATCGCATGCACGGCTTTCCCCCGCGCAGTGCGCGGCTGATAACCGCTCGTCGAAGCCGTCGCACGGTTTCCGGTGTCGCGCCCCGCAGCAGTCGCTTGCGCATTTCCCGCCATGCAGACGAGCACCACGGATAGCGCGCAGCTCAGAATCATTGGTTTCATTGTCTCGTGCTCCGGCGGCGATCACCGCTTCCCAATAGTGAGGTGGCCCCACGAACGGCAAGACAGAACCTGGGGACGTCTTTCGACGACAACCACATCCTGTTAGCCCCTGTCGCGCGATCCCGGCGCGTTAACTTCAGACTATAGCCGAAGACTTTCGGGGATGTCCTCCGCCCAAGCGTGGCGTCGCGTCGTCCTGTGTGAACCCGGACTTCACACAGCCGCCATGTTCCGCCCTCCACTGCCGCCGAGACTGCGCCGGTCCTCACCGCCGGAGTTCCCATGGCTGCAGTTCCCGAGCGCGATTACGACCTGGTGGTCGTGGGCGCCAGTTTCGCCGGCGCAGCCTGCGCCATTGCCGCGGCGCAGTACGGTCTGCGCGTGTGCGTGCTGGAGCGCAAGCGCGATCCCGGGCTGAAGCTCCACACCACCGGCATCATCGTGAAGGAAGCCGCCGAGCGCACCTGGCTGAACCGGGTGCCGGCGCATCTGGTGCGCAAGGTCGATCGCGTGCGCCTGTACGCGCCGAACCTGCGCAACGTCGCGCTGCAGGTGCCGGATTACTACTTCCTCACCACAGACACGCCGAATCTGATGCGCTGGCTGGCCGACGAGATGCGCGACCAGGGCGTCGATCTGCGTCTGGCGCAGCCGTTCACGCAGGTATCGCGCGAAACCTCCACGCATCGTGGCCGCTGGCATCTGCCGGGCATCGGCCGCGCCCAGTGGCTGGTTGGCGCCGACGGCGCGAAATCGCGGGTCGCGCAGCGTTTCGGCATGGGCGGCGTGCGCCACTTCCTCTACGGCATGGAGTACGAGTTCGCCGGGCTTGAGCTGCGCGAACCGGAAACCCTGCACTGCTTCGTCAACAAAATGCTGGCGCCCGGCTACATCGGCTGGGCGACGCAGAATCCGACCGGCGTGCAGTTCGGGCTGGCGTTCCGGCATCGGCCCTCACGCACCGGCACGCCGGACATCGACGCGCTGCGCGCGCTGGTCGGCCACCGCATCGGCATTCCCGACGACCTCACGCCCAGCGCGATCCGCGCCGGCCTGATTCCCTGCGGCGGCCCGGTCGCGCCGCTCGCGCGGCCGGGCGTGATCCTCACCGGCGACGCTGCCGGCATCGTCTCGCCGGTGACCGCCGGCGGCATCCATTCGGCCTGGCAGCACGGCTGGACGGTGGGCGAAGCCGTTGCCCGCCACCTGCGCGACGGCGGGCCATCGCCGGAACGCATCGCCGAACGCGCCGCACCGCGCTATCGCGTCAAACGGGCGCTGCGCTGGGCCTTCGATCACGCGCAGATGGACTGGCCCTTCGACCTGATGCTGGGCTCCGCGCCGATGCGCTGGGCGGCGGAGCGGGTGTATTTCCATCATTGATGGCTTATAGTCCGGAAGACTAGCGGAAATCAAACAAAATTCTATAGTTTAAATTCACATTCTTGAGAAGAATTTCAACAATGAAAACAAAAGCATATATCTCAATTATCACCTGCGTACTTTTAACCGCTTTTTCTGCAAATTCCCAAGCTGCATCCACTTTTCAGTTCAAAAACGGTTGCTCAATGGTTTGTTCTGGGGACTGGGGCGTTGGGACAACGCCTGGCACAGTTGCATGCAATGGGACGGTAACGTCTAAATCATCTGCATGCCCAAGAATCGTAAAAGAAGATTCTGCTCAAACCCAAAGCAAACAGCTAAAACCTCGTGGGCCGTCCGCCTATAGCTCAGACGGGCAAGAAGTAACGAGCCAAAAGATTGAGGTTGGGCGACCCAAACCATCGCCTCACTGAATTATTCAAGTTTTTTTGAAAAACTCCCCGTACTGCTTCTTGCAGCGCGGGGCTAAGCATTATTAATGAGCTTTGCCAATCAAGATTTCGCAACTTCTACTATTACTACATGATACGCGCATTCCATTATCACACTGGGATCGCAAAACCATTCCTACAAGATCAAAAACGCATCCCCATCCAGCATCGCCGGGAAACGTTCGCGATGCGCAGTTAGTGCTTTCGCCTGCAGCGTCACGGTGACGACGACATCATCGTCGCCGCATTCGCTGACCGGATGGCCGAGGAAATCGATCACCGCGCTGTCGCCGGCGTAGTGCAGTTGATTGCCGTCGGTGCCGACCCGGTTGAGGCCGGCGACGTAGCACAGGTTCTCGATGGCGCGGGCGCGCAGCAGGGTTTTCCACGGATAGGCGCGCGCCGACGGCCAGTTGGCGACGTACAGGAGCAGATCGTAATCGAGCTGGCCCGGCCGCTCGACATCGTAGCGGTTGCGCGAGAACACCGGGAAACGCAGGTCGTAGCAGACCAGCGGGCAAATCCGCCAATCGCGCCATTCGACGACGAGGCGCTCGCGGCCGGCGGCATAGCGTTCGTGCTCGCGACCGAAGCGGAACAGATGACGTTTGTCGTAGCTGCGCAGCTCGCCGTCGGGCGTGGCGAACAGCAGACGGTTGAAGACATCGTCGCCGGCCCGCAGTTGCACGCTGCCGCAGACCGCGGCGTCCAGCGCGCGCGCCTGTTCGCGCAGCCACGCCACGGTCGGGCCGTCCATGGATTCGGCCTGGGCGATGGCGTCGTTGGAGAAACCGCTGGTGAAGGTTTCCGGCAACAGCACCAGATCGGTCTGGCCGCGCAGACCGGCGATCAGGTCGCCGTAATACTCGCGATTGCCCGCGGGGTCGTGCCAGCGAGTGCTGCCTTGGACGAGAGTGACGCGCAGATCGTTCATGAAAAAACCGTTTGTGGGAGCGACGCGAGTCGCGACATGGCGTTAGGACATCCCGCAGTCGCGACCTGGGTCGCGCCCACAGGAACGGGACTTAAAGTTTCTGCAGCCGCTCGATCGCGGCATCGAGGGTGGCGTCGTTCTTGGCGAAGCACAGACGCGCCAGACGCTGACCGACCGGCGGCGCTTCGTAGAACGGCGACAACGGAATCGCGGTGACGCCTTTCTCGATGGTGAGCCAGCGGCAGAATTCCAGATCGTCGAGTCCACTCACCGCGGAATAGTCCACCAGCTGGAAATAACCGCCCGGCACCGGCAGCGGCGCCAGTTTCGTGGTCAGCAGTTGTTCGCGGAAACGGTCGCGCTTGACCTGGTAGAACGCGCCGAGCTGTTCGTAATGCTCGGGTTCGGCTTCGATCATCGCCGCGAACGCGTGCTGAGCCGGATGGAAGGTGCAGAACACGTTGTATTGATGCACTTTGCGGAATTCGGTGCTCAGCGCGGCGGGTGCGATGCAATAGCCGACCTTCCAGCCGGTGCAGTGATAGGTCTTGCCGAAACTGGAGATCACGAAGGCGCGCTCGCGCAGTTCCGGATATTGCAGCGCGGACTCATGGCGGGCGCCGTCGAAGACGATGTGCTCATAGACTTCGTCGGAAAGCAGCCAGATCCCGGTGTCGCGCAGGATGTCTGCAATCGTATTCATGTCGCCCTCGCCCAGCATCGCGCCGGACGGATTGTGCGGGCTGTTGATCATCAGCATCCGCGTTTTCGGGCCGATGGCGTCGCGCACGCGCTGCCAGTCGGGCGCGAAGGTCTGCGGGTCGAGCGGAATATGCACGGCGCGCGCGCCGGCCAGCTCGATCGCCGGTTCGTAGCAGTCGTAGCAGGGATCGAGGACGATCACTTCCTCGCCCGCGCGCACCACCGCGTGGATGGCGTTGAAGATCGCCTCGGTGGCGCCACTGGTGACGGTGATCTCGCTGTCGACATCGGGCGACACGCCGTAAACGCGGGCGGTCTTGTCGGCGATCGCGCGGCGCAGCGCCGGGATGCCGGTCATCATCGAATACTGGTTGTGACCGGCGCGCATGGCTTTGTCGAGTTCGTCGACCAGCCGCGCCGGCGCCGGGAAATCGGGAAAGCCCTGGCCGAGATTGATCGCGCCGTGCTCGGCGGCGAGCTGCGACATCACGGTGAAGATGGTGGTGCCCACCCTGGGCAGCTTGGTCTGCGGCATGTCGAGTCCGTTGATGGGGTTTGAGGCGGAGGATCCGTAGCGCGAGGATCCGTAGCGGAAATTTCTAACAGGTTGCTGAAATACCTCCGTCCAGGAGGTATTTCAGTTCGCACGTCCGGCACATGTCCGGACGTGCTCACGGCGAATCAATCGCTTACGCGCTTGTTTCGCCGGCGCAGCCATCCATGGCTGCGTTAACACGCCACT
>JANLVT010000008.1:0-13445 GCA_031364125.1 Lysobacterales bacterium
GCTGACTGGCTTTTTTGTATTCGCGGGATTCTGTTTTTGTAGAGCGGCCTTCAGGCCGCTGATTTCCGATACGCAACCGTTTCTTTTTCATCAGCCGTGGGCACGGCCCTGATGTCGTCGCCGACCGGGTTCTGCCTGGGCCGGCCTGAAGGCCGCTCTACGGACGGCAGAAATGGCTTAACTGACCGGCATTGCCCTGCCCCCCCTTTTTCAAAGGGGGAACAGCCAGTGCTTTTTAATGTCATCGGTTCTGATCGCATTGGTTTCCGCATTTCGAAGCAGGAAACCACCGGCACTTTCGAGTAACGGGGCACTCACAGGCGCGGCAGGCTTCGCCCCCTTTGAAAAAGGGGCCACGGGGGATTTGCTTTTCGGCCCGACGCTGGGAGCAGACGCATTCCAGCGGAAACGGAACGATGGTTCCAATCCGTCGTACCGAAGCCGAACCAACAGCGCAGGTCAACCAAGGCCACCAGCCCCGCTCACCCCCGACGCACCTGCTCCACGCCGGACAGGCTGTCGATGCGGCCCAGCAGCCGGCTCAGTTGCTCATGGTCGCGCACCCGCAGCTGCATCCGCAGGCGCACGCGGCTGCCTTCGAGCGTGTCGCTGTGGATCGACAGCACGTGTGCGTCGTCCTGCGCGATCAGATTGGTCAGGTCTTTCAGCAACCAGCGGCGATCGACCGCGTCCACCTGCACGTTGACGGTGTGGCCGCCGGCGACCCGGCCCCACTCCACCGCCAGCACCCGCTGCGGCTGATTGGCCGACAGCCGCAGGAAGGCCGCGCAGTCGGCGCGATGCACGCTGACCCCGCGGCCCTGGGTGAGATAACCGACGATGGCTTCGCCCGGCAGCGGGTGGCAGCAGCGCGCGATCTGCATCAGCAGATTGCCCAGTCCCACCACCGTGAACGCCGAGCCGGCCGAAGCCGTGCGCGGCAACTTCGGCGGCGCACGCGCCAGGTCGCCGCGCTGCGAATCCCGGTGAGCATCGCGCGAAGGCTCGGCCGCTTCCTGACGGCTGCGCTCGTGGTCCAGCAGCGCGCGTCCGACCTGATGGGGGCCGGCATCGCCCAGCGCCACCAGCACGTACAGATCGTCCACGGTGTCGACGTGGAACTTCGCCAGCATCGGCGCCAGATCGGCCTGCAGCAGCGACAGCCGGCGCAGCTCCTTTTCCAACAGTTCGCGCCCGGCCTGCACGTTGCGCACGCGGTCCAGCTTGTGGAACCACGCCCGCACCTTGTCGCGCGAACGGCCGCTGGCCAGGAATCCGTTCGAGGCCACCAGCCAATCGCGCCGCGGCTCGCCGGTCTTCGCGGTGAGGATTTCGATGCGCTCGCCGCTGCGCAGCTTGTAGTCCAGCGGCACGATCCGGCCGTCCACCTTCGCCCCGCGGCAGCGATGGCCGACCATCGTGTGCACGTGGTACGCGAAATCCAGCGGCGTCGCGCCCACCGGCAGGTCGACCACATCGCCCTTCGGGGTCAGCGTGTAGATGCGGTCCTCTACCAGTTCGCTGTCGAAGGCCTTGTGCAGGCTTTCGTCGCTGCCGGCGTCTTCCCGGCCCTGCTCTTCACGAACGTGTTCCTCTCGACCGCCATCCAGCAGCTTGCGCATCCATTCGATCTTGCGATCCAGTCCGGCGTCGGCCGGCGCGCTGCGGCCTTCCTTGTAGCGCCAGTGCGCGGCCATGCCAAGCTCGGCCTGCGCGTGCATGTCGTGGGTGCGGATCTGCACTTCGAGGGTCTTGCCCTCGGGGCCGACGACGGCGGTATGCAGCGACCGGTAATCGTTGCGCTTGGGACGCGCGATGTAATCGTCGAACTCGCTGGGAATCGGCGTCCACAGCGCATGCACCGCGCCCAGCGCCGCGTAGCAGGCCGGCACGTCCTTCACCAGCACCCGCACCGCGCGCAGATCGTAGAGTTCGCCGATCGGCACCGCCTTCTTCTGCATCTTCTTCCAGATGCTGGTGATGTGCTTCGGCCGCCCCGCGACTTCAGCCTCCACGCCCTGCGCCTGCAGCGCCTCGCCCAGCTCGCGCTTGACCTGCTCGATGTAGCGCTCGCGATCGGCGCGCTTCTCGTCCAGCCAGCGCGCGATCGTCTGGAAGCTGTCGGGGTCGAGATGCCGGAACGCCAGATCTTCCAGCTCCCACTTCAGCTGCCAGATGCCCAGCCGGTTCGCCAGCGGCGCGTGGATGTCGCGGGTCAGCTGCGCCAGCGCCCGGCGTTCGGCCTCGGGTCGTTTGCCCGCGGTGCGCATCTGCGCCAACTGCCGCGCCAACAGCACCGGCACCACCCGCAGATCGCGCACCATCACCAGCAGCAGCCGGCGCAGGCCCTCGGCATTGCGGCCGCCGGCTGCGTGCCCGCCAACGGCCGCCGCGTGCAGCGTCCACACCTGTGCCGCCGCGCGCTGGCCTTCCAGCAGGGTCGCGACCGTCGGCCACTGCTTCGCCAGCTGCGGCTCGATCCGCGCCCGCCACGCCGGCAGGTCGTTCAGGATCGCCGCCAGCACCACGTCGCCGTCGGCGTTCAGCCGCGCCAGCGATCCCAACGTGTCGGCCAGCTCGGCCAGCGCCGCGTCGCCCAGCGGCTCAGGCCCGGCCGCCTGCTCCAGCGCCTGCCGCCACGGCGCCGCCAGCGTCGCCACCGGCGGCAGCGACAACAGGGCTTCGGGCAGTGTGGGGAGGGCGGACACGCGTGTTCGAAACCGGGGGAAGGTACGCCTACACTAGCGGCGTCCCGCCTTCGGCGAAATCCCCAGAGGAATCCACATGTCGCACCTCCGCCCGCTGCTGCCGCTCGCGCTGCTCGCCGCCATCGCGCTCTCGCCGCTCGCCGCCTTCGCGCAGAAGCCGATCGAACGCGACATGAGCCCGGAAGAATTCAAGGCCGCCGGCCTCGGCAAGCTCTCGCCGGAGGAACTGGCAAAGCTCAACCTGTGGCTGGGCCGCAAGATCGACACCGCCGCCACCGAGGCCGCCAGCCTGGCCAAGGACAAGGTGGAACAGGAAAACCGCGGCTTCTTCCACTTCGGCAAGAGCGAACCCATCGTCGCCCGCATCAGCGGCGAATTCCGCGGCTTCGGCAAAAGCCGCAACTACACCCTCGACAACGGCCAGGTCTGGGCCCAGATCGACACCGCGACGCTGGTGGGTGCGAAGCTCGATAGTCCGGAAATTCGTATTACGCCGAGTGTTACCGGGAATTCCTGGTATCTGGCGGTGAAGGGGTATAACACTCGGGCTAAGGTTGAGCGGGTGAAGTAAAGATCGGGCTACGAACAAGGGCCGAGCATGGATGCTGCCTTTGCATACATGACAAACATTGAATCTCATTGGAAGCAGAATTAAGGACGTGCGTTACATAACACGACGCCTAAAATCATTTTTCTTTTGGGGCTTTTGTCTATGGCTCTACACTTGGCATTCCAATCAGCCAGAGATCATTGCAAATCGATTAAAAAATGATGCTATCGAAATTGCGGAAGAGAAAGAAAAGATTTCTTCTGGCTACTACTATCCAACAACAAGATGCAATGATGGATGGGCTTCTCGCAACCGAGGACAAGGAACCTGCTCATGGCATGGCGGCGTTGACGATCATTATTACGATGAAAAATTACAGGCCAATAGAATAGCATCCCAAGACATTCGCGAGCTTAGCCATAGCTATTATTCTGACCTGCAAGCCTCAACAATTATTAAATTTATTTTTATTTTTTTGCTTTCCCCGTTGCTTGATCTTTTGATTCTTGGCAAGTATTCACTGTGCTACAAGATTGATGAATCCTAACGGCTTATTCAAGCTGAACTCTCGTCACAAAAGCCTGCATCGCGATTGCATAAATTTTTTTGGTTAGTGCCGTAGGCTGGGTCATTGACCCAACTATTTGGATGTATCGCTTGCTACAAGCACTACAAGTACGAGTGGCGTTGGGGCCGAAGAGCACCCCTCCCCAGCCCTCCCCTTCGCTGCGCGAAAGGGAGGGAGCATTGCGAGGCTTTATCAATGATGCGGTGGAATCTGCTGAGCGATACAGCAGGTCCCACGCTGCGCTCGGGATGACAGCGGAACGGCATGCATGCGCCGAACTCGTCACTCGCTACGCATCGCCTCAATGACACATCACTCGTAACGCAACGCCTCGATCGGGTCCAGGCCCGCGGCTTTCGAGGCCGGCATGATCCCGAAGACCACGCCGACCAATGCCGAGAAGCCGGCTGCGGAGAACACCGCCCACAGCGGCACCGAGGCCTGCGGCATGCTGGGCACCAGCGCGGTGACGGTGAAGGCGATGGCGAAGCCCAGGGCGATGCCGATCAGGCCGCCGAGCAGCGCCAGCAGGCCGGCTTCCAGCAGGAACTGGATGAGGATGTCGCGGCGGGTTGCGCCCAGCGCCTTGAGGATGCCGATCTCGCGGGTGCGTTCGGTTACCGACACCAGCATGATGTTCATGATGCCGATGCCGCCCACCAGCAGCGAGATGCCGACGATGCCGGCCAGCACCGCGGTGGCGGTTGCGGTGATCTCGTTGAATTGCTTGAGGATCGAATCTGCGGCTTCGATCTTGAAGTCGTCCTCTTTGCCCGCAGCAATGCCTCGCGACTCGCGGATGGCGCGCTTGGCCCGGTCGCGCACGGCTTGCACCTGGTCGAGACCCTCGACGGTGAACGTGGCCGCGATCATCAGATTGCTGTTGTTGCCCATCATCGCGCGGCCGACGTCGAACGGGATCATCGCGTAGTTGTCCTGGCTGAAGCCCAGGACTTCGCCCTGTTTCTCCATCACACCGATCACCTTGAACCACTCGCGGCCGATGGTGAAATATTCGCCGACCGGGTTCTCCGGCATCTTCAGGTTATCGCGCAGTTCGGTGCCGATCACCGCCACGCGACGATGGCCCTTGTCGTCGCTGTCGACGAGGAAACGGCCGAATTTCGGGTAGCGATTGTTGACCGCCGAATAGTCGGCGGTGGTGGCCTTCACCTGCGGCAGCGCGGTGCGGCCGTTGTAGCTGGCGCCGGCGGCGTTGACCTCCATGATCGGCGCGACTTCCTTCACCCCCTGCAGCCGGTAGCGCAGCACGTCGATGTCGTCGAAGGTGACGGTGTTGAACTTGCCGGTCTGGAAATTCTCGTTGTCGATCGTCGCACGCAGGGTCAATGCGTTTCCGCCGAGGCCGGAAAGCTGGTTCTTGATCGAATCGGAAAAGCCCTGCATCAGTGACACCACCGCGATCACCGACGCGGTGCCGATGAGGATGCCCAGCGTGGTCAGGAAACTGCGCATGCGATGGCCGGCGAGGCTGATCAGCGCGGCGCGGAACGCTTCGAGGAAGGCGGACATCAGTGCGTCCCCGCAGGAGCGATGCGGCGGGTGTCTTCGACGACGCGGCCGTCGTTGACGCGGATGGTGCGGTGGCAGTGCGCGGCGATGTCGGGTTCGTGGGTCACCACCACCACGGTCTGACCCTGCGCGTGCAGCTCATCGAACAGCGCCATGATCTCGGCGGACGTGCGCGAATCGAGATTGCCGGTGGGTTCGTCGGCGAGCAGGATCGACGGCGAGCCGACCAGCGCGCGCGCGACCGCGACGCGCTGGCGCTGGCCGCCGGACAACTGGTTCGGACGGTGGCCCATGCGATCGGCGAGGCCGACACTCGCCAAGGATTCGGTCGCCAGCCGGCGCCGTTCTTCCGACGGGATGCCGCGGTACACCAGCGGCTGCATCACGTTCTGCAGCACGGTCATGCGCGGCAGCAGATGAAAACTCTGGAACACGAAGCCGATCTCGCGGTTGCGCACCTGCGCCAGCTCGTTGTCGTTCATGCCCGAGGTGTCGCGGCCGTTGAGCGTGTAGGTGCCTTCGGTGGGCGAATCCAGGCAGCCGAGCAGATTCATCAGCGTCGACTTGCCCGACCCCGACGGCCCGATCAGCGCAACGTATTCGTTGCGATCGATGAACAGATCGACGCCGGCGAGCGCCATCACGATTTCGTCGCCCATCGCGTAGCGCTTGGCGATGTTGCTCAGCACGATCATGACGCGTCGTCGCCCGCGTCATCGTCCCCGTCGTCGCCGACCTTTCCCGCGTCCGCCGCCTTCTGCTGCGTCACCGCCTCGCCCTCGCGCAGCAGGCGCAGCGATTTGGTCGGGCCGACGATCACCGTATCGCCCGCGGCGACGCCCTTGAGCACGGTTTCCCAGCGGTCGTCGGACACGCCGGTCTGCACTTCGACCTTGGCGGCCTTGCCGTCGCGGCTCAGCCAAAGGTAGCGTTTGGCGGCGCCCTTGCCTTCGGTTTCGATCACCACCGCTTCCACCGGCACCGCCGGTTTGCGCTGGCCGTCGCCCAGGAAAATGTTGGAGCGCACGCTCATGCCCGAGCGCAGTTTCAGATCGGCCGGCGCGACTAGACGCACGGTGACCTTGTAGGCGCGGCCCTGGCCTTCGATGGTCGGCGCCAGCGCGATCTGCTCGACCGTGCTCTTGAGCGCGGTGTCGGGATACGCGGCGGCGAAGACTTCGGCGCGCTGGCCGATGTCGATCTTGGCGATGTCGGCCTCGTCGACTTTCAGCTCGGCGATGATTTCCGAGGTGTCGGCGATCTTCATGAGCTGCGCACCGGCGAAGGCCGACGTGGACGGCACCGCGGTTTCGCCGACCTTGATCGGCAGCGACACCACGCGGCCGGCGATCGGCGAACGGATCTCGGTCTTGGCGCGCTGTTCGCGGGCATCGTTGAGCACGGATTCTGCTTGCAACAGGGATTCCTCGCTGGTGCGCAGATCGGCGCGAGCCAGATCGAGCTGGTTGCGGTCTTCATCGAGGCGGGCGCGATCGATCAGCCGTTGTTCGGCCAGCGTGCGGCTGCGCTCGTAGGTCTTCTGGCGCAGCGCGACGAGATCGCGCTGGCGCTCGATACCGATGCGGCTCTGGCGCAGCCTGGCCTGCTCGCGCTCGATAGCGTTGTTGTACAGCTCGGGATCGAGCAGCAGCAGCGTCTGTCCCTGGGTCACCGTGTCGCCTTCCTTGATCAGGATCGTCCTGACCTTGGCGGTGACTTCGGCGGTGAGGTTCACCTCGTTGCGGAACGCGAGCACGCCCGACGCGAGAATGCTCGGCTGCACTTCCTGCGCGGCCACGACGGCGAGGTTCACCTCGGTCGCCGAGGTGCCGCGCGCTTTCTTGACGATCAGCGGCACCGCGACCACTGCGACGACCAGCGCCGCCGCCAACCACTTCCTGTTGAATTTCATCGATGCGTTTCCATGGGTGTTTCGCAGGTAATTCCGTTATTCCAGCAGAGCAGCGGTTATTTCGACAGCGCGTACAGCGCCATGGCGCCGTAGATCAGGACGTTCGGAAGCAGCGCGATCATGATTCCCTGCAACCAACCTGTGCGGCCCCAGGTCTTCCAGCCCAGCGCGGTCAGGAACACGGTCCAGAACGTCAGCAGGCTGAAACTCTTGGCCAGGGTGCTCCAGCGATTATCGCCCGGCAGCTCGACCAGCAGCGGATCGAAGTTGAGCAGCGCCAGCGATTCGATCGGCGTCTGCGGCGTCATCGTGAACACGCCGACCAGCGCGACCACGCTGCCGAGCACGGCCGGCATGCTCGACCACGCGGCGAGACTCAAGCCCTGCTTGAAGCCGACCGCGTTGCCGGTGATCTTGCCGGCCACCAGGAAGTACAGCGCGTACAGCAGCATCACGATGCCCATGACGACCATCGTGCTTGCGGCGCCGATGTAGCCCATGACCTTGGTGCCGGGCATGAGCTTGCGGGCCTGCTCCATCTCGGCGGCGCTCATCTCCTGGCCGCCGGCGGCGATGGCGTGGTCGAGATACCAGCTCGGATCGACGCTCAGAAAGTAGGCCAGCGTGAAGGCTGCGGCGAACGCCGAGACGATCAGCAAAGGTACGAGAAAGGTCGGACGCTCCTTCTGCTCGACGAACACCCGGCCCGGCTGCAGGAAAACATCGACGATGTGGCTCACGGGCATGGCTCCTCAGCGGTTCCGCGGCGATGCGCCGGGAAGATGACAGGGTCTGGCGGAAGGTCTGACGGGTCCGGATCGCCTTGGGCGAATCAGGGCAGGAAGCGCGTCCCCCTCGCTGCCTGCCTGACCATGACGGCCCCGGGCGGGAATTGTGACCGAAGGATCGAAAGGCAGAAGTGCCGATAGATGGGGGCATCATGGCACTCCCGCGAAGACGTCGACGGCTGTGCTGCATTCCGGCGCCTTGCCGCCTCACCGGGCATGGATCGAGCGACCGAAGCGACGCGTTGCGGAGGGCCTGCCGACTCCGCAGGCAGATGCATTCCGGCGCGGCTGGCGCCGGCTTCACGCGACGGCGCATCCCGCGCCGCACGCGCCCGGCCTCCGCCGCTACTTCAGACGCGCCAGCCGGGTCGCGAGTTTCTTCGCCGAAATCCCGCCTTTCGCGCCGAGTTCCTGCGCGAACAGCGAGACGCGGAATTCTTCCAACTCCCAGCGCAGCAGCTGCCAGTCCGGTAAGCCGTCAACCTCGCGGGCGCGCGCATCCGCCAGCGCATCGGCGAAGGGTTTGAGTTCCAGCATCCGCGCTTGGTCGCGCACCGGGTCGCGCAGCGCGCGCTCGGCGCGCAGCGTCATCGCTTTCAGATAGCGCGGGTATTCGCTCAGCGCCTCGGCGGGGGTGTCGCGCAGGAACCCCGGCGACGCCAATCCGGCGAGCTGCGCGTGCATGTCGTCGAGATTGGCCTTCGCCCAGCCCATGAGCTTCGATTCCAGCGCCGCGCGCACCTCGGCGACGCGGGTCAGGATGGTTTCCGCCTGCTGCAGCCGGCTCATCGCTTCGGCGAACAGTTGCTTCGCGACGGTATCGCGCCGCTGCGCGAACGCCGCGGCGTCGCGGATCGAATCCAGGTCATCGGCGGCGAGCGCCGCGAACGCGCCGTCCAGCAGATCCTGGCGCAGGCGGTCGCTGTCTTTTAGAGGGGCGTCCCTCAGGCCATCGCGTCGCGGCGACTGCGCTTCGATGGCCGCATACAACAGCGCCGTCTTCGGCTGCACCGGCAATTGCTTGCGACCCTGCTTGATCTTCTCCGCCAGCGCGATGCGCAGCAGCCGGCGCACGCCTTCCGGATGATGGCGCAGCGCCTCGCTGCGATCGGCATGCACCGCCAGCGACACGCTGTCGCCATCGTCGTGCAGCGCGGGATACGCCGGCACGCCGCCCGCGCCTGCAACGGATGCGGGAATCGGCTGCATCGGAAAATCGGTGAGCCCGCGCTGCGCCAGCCCTTCGGCGGCGCGTGCGGAAAACGCATCGGCCGCGCGCTTGCCGAAGCGCGCGCGCAGGTCGTCGAGGTCGCGCGATTCGGCCAGCACGTTGCGTCCTTCCGCATCGAGCAGACGCAGATTCGCGCGCAGATGCGCGTCGATACCGGCGGTATCGAAATCGATCGCGCTCACCTCGGCACCGGTCAGTTTCTTGAGGAATCGCGCCAGCGCGCCCTCGAAACTGTCGGCGTCCGGCTGCGGGTAGGCCTCGGCGAACGCGCGCGCGAAATCCGGCGCGGGCACGAAGTTGCGACGCAGGATTTTCGGCAGGGATTTGATCGATGCCGTGGCCTTGTCGGCGACGAATCCCGGCGCCAGCCACGACAGCCGCGTCGCATCCAGCGCATTGAGCAGATGCAGCGGCACCGCCACGGTCATGCCGTCGTCCGGCGCGCCGGGCTCGAACCGGTAGCTCACCGCGAGACGCACGTCGCCCAGCGGCAGATATTTCGGGAACCGCTCCGCATCGCTGGCGCCGCCGACCATCAGATCGTCGAACGACCATTCCAGCTTCGCCTTTTCCACGGCCGGCAGTTTGCCGTACCACGCATCCAGCGCCTGCTGGTTGTGGATCTGCGGCGGAAGACGGTCGAGATACCACTGCGCCTGCCAGTCCTCGTCGACGATCAGTCCCGCGCGCCGCTGCTTGGCTTCCTCTTCCTTCGCTTTCGCCAGCGTTGCGAGATTGCGCGGCAGGAAGGCGGCGCGGGTGTTGATCTCGCCGGTCACCAGCGCGTCGCGGGCGAAGATCTGCCGGGACTCCTCGGGAAACAGCGCGCCATAGTGCACGGGTTTTTTCGGCGCCAGCACCAGACCGAACAGACTGATCTGCTCGCTGCCGACCACGCGGCCTTGGGATCGCGCCCAGTGCGGATCGTGATGCCGGCGCGCGAGCAGATGCGGCAATTCGTCGATCGCCCACTCCGGCTCGATCGCGGCATTGGTCATCGCCCACACTTTTTCGGTATCGAGCAATGTCGCCGACAGCAACCACGCCGGCGCGGCTCTTGCAGAGGATGACTTCGACAGCGACGAGCCGGGAAAGATCGTGTACTTGCGGCCGCGCGGCCCATCGTAGAGCCCGCGCTCGCTGCGGTTGCCGATCTGCGTGGGCAGACCGGCGATCAGGGCGCGATGCAGTTTTGCGTAGTCGGCCGACGTCGCGGCAGCCGGTCTGTCTTCCCCCTTTGTTTGCTTGTCTTCCCCCTTTGGAAAAGGGGGATCGAGGGGGATTTGCTTTTGAAGCTCTGAGGCCAAAAGCAAATCCCCCCTGCCCCCTTTTTTCAAAGGAAGGGACATCGCTGCATTTTGGCTTGCGGCGGACTTCTGACTGAAACCAGCACCACCACCCCAATCCAGCTCATCGCACAACAGCTTCAACTGCCGATGCAGCTCGCGCCATTCGCGCAGGCGCAGGAAACCGAGGAAATGCTTGTCCGCCCACTTGCGCAGCTGCGACTGGGTCAAGTCCTCGTGCGCGATGCGGTACGCATCCCACAGTTTCACGATCCCAACGAATTCGGATTTCGGATCGGCGAACTCCGCGTGCGCCGCATCCGCAGCGCCGCGCTGGTCGGAGGGCCGTTCGCGCGGGTCCTGGATGCCGAGGAAACTGGCGATGACCAGCATCTCGCGCAGGCAGCCGTGCTTCTGCGCGGCGATCAGCATGCGCGCCAGCTTCACGTCCACCGGCAGCCGCGCCATGGTGCGGCCGATGTGGGTGAGCTTGCGGTCGGCATCGACCGCGCCGAGCTCGGACAACTGCTGCCAGCCGTCGGCGACCGCGCGCGGGTCCGGCGGTTCGAGAAACGGGAAGTCCTCGATCCGCCCCAGGCCCAGCGACAGCATCCGCAGGATCACGCCGGCCAGCGCCGCGCGGCGGATTTCCGGGTCGGTGTAGGCGTCGCGCGACAGGAAATCGGCTTCCGAATAGATGCGATAACAGGTGCCGGGCGCGATGCGGCCGCAGCGGCCCTTGCGCTGGTCGGCGCTGGCCTGCGAGATCGGCTCGATGTGCAGGCGGTCGAGTTTCTGCCGCGGGCTGTAGCGCTTGATCCGCGCGAAACCGGGATCGACCACGAAATGGATACGCGGCACGGTCAACGAGGTTTCGGCGACATTGGTCGCCAGCACGATCCGCCGCTGCGGGCCGGGATTGAACACCCGGTCCTGGTCGCGCACCGACAGCCGTGCGTACAGCGGCAGCACTTCGGTATGCCGGTACTTACGCTTCTCCAGCGCCTGATGCGCGTCGCGGATCTCGCGTTCGCCGGGCAGGAAGATCAAGGTATCGCCAGCAATCCCTCCAGAGCCTGCTCCATGGCGCGCGATTTCGTCGCACGCGGAGACGATGCCGTCCAGCACCGAGCGGTCGCCCGCATCATCATCGTCGCGGCCGTTGTCGCTACCGTCGTCGCGCGCTTCGTTCAGCGGCCGATAGCGCACTTCGACCGGATAGCCGCGGCCTTCCACGCTTACCACCGGCGCGTTGCCGAAGTGCTGCGAGAAGCGCTCGGTATCGATGGTCGCCGAGGTGACGATGACTTTCAGATCGCGACGCTTGACCAGCAACTGCTTCAGATAACCCAGCAGGAAATCGATGTTGAGACTGCGCTCGTGCGCCTCATCGATGATCAGCGTGTCGTAGGACGACAGCCAGCGATCGGACTGGATCTCGGCCAGCAGGATGCCGTCGGTCATGAATTTGACCGCAGTGCGCTCGCCGACGTTGTCGTTGAAGCGCACCTGATAGCCGACCAGGACCCCGAGCGGCGTCTTCAACTCTTCGGCGACGCGCTTGGCGACCGTGCGCGCGGCGATGCGGCGCGGCTGGGTGCAGCCGATCATGCCGGCGGCGCCGCGACCGGCGGCCAGGCAGAGCTTCGGCAACTGCGTGGTCTTGCCCGAACCGGTTTCGCCCGCGATCACGATCACCTGATGCTTGCGGATCAGTTCGACGATGCGTTCCGCTTCGCCGGCGATGGGCAGCGACGGGTCGATCTCGATCGCGGTCGGCAATGCCGCTGCCCGGGCCTCGCGCGCCGCGACCGATGGCGCCAGCGCGTCGGCGAACGCGGCCTGCAGCGCGGCATCGTCGGGCTTGCCGCTCCAGCGCGACCACAGCCCCAACAGCCGGCCACGGTCGCGCGCCAGCGCCCCATCGACCGCTCGCCGCGCGGTCTGCAAGGTGCGATCGTTGGTTTTACCTGGGCGGATGCCACCCATTTCAGGCGGTTGCGCTGGTTCGTTGCCTGCCATCATTCGCTGCGTTCGAAAAAACGGATTTCTAATGTCGCCTGTTGGAGCATAGTGTGAGCCATCCCCCTTCAGGAGACGAATCATGGCCAAGACCAAAGCCGAGAAACCCGCAAAAGTCGAGAAACCCGCGAAGACGCCGCCCGCCGAGACCGGCGCGCCGCAGATCGATATCGGGATTTCCACGTCGGAGCGCAGGAAAGTCGCCGATGGCTTGTCGAACTTCCTCGCCGACAGTTACACCCTGTATCTGAAGACCCACAATTTCCACTGGAACGTCACAGGACCGATGTTCAACAGCCTGCACGTGATGTTCGAGGCCCAGTACACCGAAGCCTGGACCGCGCTGGATGCCGTCGCCGAACGCATCCGCGCCCTCGGTTATCGCGCGCCGGGAACTTATGCCGAATTCGTCAGGCTCAGCTCGATCAGCGATTCCGAGGCCGTGGAAGGCACCGACTGGCGGGAAATGGTGCGCCAGCTCGTGGTCGGCAACGAAGCGGTCTGCCGCACCGCCCGCAAGGTCCTGAAGACCGCCGACAGCGCCGGCGACGACCCGACCGTCGATCTCATGACCCAGCGCCTCAACATCCACGAAAAGAATGCGTGGATGCTGCGGTCGCTGCTGGCGTGACGGCAGCCCGCAGATCGGAACGCAGAGCGGGCTTTCGGCCCGCCACGCCGTCTCCGGAAATCTCTCCGGCGCGCCAACAGGTTGCTGAAATACCTCCGTCCAGGAGGTATTTCAGTTCGCACGTCCGGCACATGTCCGGACGTGCTCACGGCGAATCAATCGCTTACGCGCTTGTTTCGCCGGCGCAGCCATCCATGGCTGCGTTAACACGCCACT
>JANLVT010000026.1:0-116787 GCA_031364125.1 Lysobacterales bacterium
GCGAGGAAATATCCATGAAAACTCCGGCCGGGCATTGCGATGGACACGAAGACAGAGATCGCGCAGCCCGGCATGGCCGCCCCTTCCTCCGGGGAGTAGCCCGCCGCGCGGCCTTTGGCCGCACCGGTATCTGCGTCAACACACTTGGCCCGCAGGCCATGGCGCAGGGGATGACGACAGTCTCTACACAGCGTCTGTATCGACATCGGGCAAGACCGAAGGCGGAGATCGCGTGCCATGCCGGGCTGCGCGATCTCTGTCTTCGTGTCCATCGCAATGCCCGGCCGGAGTTTTCATGGATATTTCCTCGCTTACGCCACCCGACGCGCTTTCGACGCTGGGCGTCTCCACGCTGGTGGTCGCCATCGCCGAGATCGGCGACAAGACCCAGTTGCTCGCCCTGCTGCTGGCCGCGCGCTTCCGCCGGCCGTGGCCGATCATCGCCGGCATCTTCGTCGCCACCGTACTCAACCACGCGCTGGCCGGCTGGCTCGGCGCGCTGGTCGCCAGCCATCTCACTCCGGACGTGCTGCGCTGGATCGTCGTGGTCAGCTTCGCCGCCATCGGCCTGTGGACGCTGAAGCCCGACAAGCTCGATGAAGACGAGCGTCTGCCCGCACGCGGCGCATTCATCGCCACCACCATCGCGTTCTTCATCGCCGAGATCGGCGACAAGACCCAGATCGCGACCGTGGTGCTGGCGGCGAAGTCGTCGCTGCTGTGGCCGGTGGTCCTGGGCACCACCGTCGGGATGCTGCTGGCGAACGTGCCCGTCGTACTGCTGGGCAGCCGGTTCGCTGCGAAACTGCCGCTGAAGGCCGCGCGGATGGCGGCGGCGGCCTTGTTCCTGGCGCTGGCGGCATGGGTCGCGGTGCGCGGGGTGTCCACCGATGCCGCATGTACCGGCGGCGCCGACAGCATGCTCTGCGCCGATCGTACGGAGAGAGCCTCGCCGATGTAAACGCGCGGGCTTGCGCGAATGAGCGCTCCGCCCGCAACCGCGGTCGGCGACGCTATCCTGTCCGCCGATCGGCAGCGGGTTTCAAAACGGAATGAGCATCACCAGCGACTGGAAGCGGGACCTGTTGCGCACCCTGTTCGCGCGGCCGGACGAGGTCATGCTTGATCTTGGCGCCGGCGGCGAACTGCTGGTCGCCCGCGTCCGTGCGCTGCTGTCGGCGCTGACCCTGCTGTTGCCGCCGCTGGCGCTGATCGGCAATCTCGGCGCGGGCAGGACGACCGAGCTGATGATCGGGCTGGGCGCCTCGATCTTCATCAATATCTTCGCGCAGATCTGGCTGGTGCTGGCCGGGCAGCGCCGCCGCCACACCTGGTTGCCCTACGCCACCACGACCTACGACGTCACCACCACCACGCTGGTGCTGGCGCTGCTGCACCTCAGCGACCCGGTGGCGCCGTTCAACAGCATGGTGGTCTGGTGCTTCTATCTGTTCTCCATCGGCATGACCGCGCTGCGCAACGACGGCCGGCTGACGCTGTATTCCGGCGGCATGGCGATCGCGCAGTACAGCCTGATGATCGTCGTGCTGTACGCGCGCGCCGAGTCGCCGGATCAGCTGGTCTCGATCGACTACGGCACGGTGTCGATCGGCGGCCAGGTGGAGCGGCTGGTGCTGATCCTGCTGATGACCCTGCTCACCGTGACCATGGTCTACCGCATGCAGCGGTTGATCGAATCCTCCGGCAGCGACGGTCTGACCGGATTGCCGAACCGCGCGTGGCTGGTGCAGCGGATGCCGATGATCCTCGAAAACATCCGCGATGAGGGCGAATCGTTGACCCTGGCGCTGCTGGATCTCGACGATTTCAAGCGCATCAACGTCGATTACGGTCATCTGGCCGGCGACCGCGCCATCCGCCACATCGCCGGCTCGATGCGCGAGATCCTGCACCCCAAGGAGCGGCTGGTGCGGATCGGCGGCCAGGAATTCGTGATGCTGCTGCGCTGCCCGATCGGCAATGCCTGGGAGCGGCTGGACCGGCTGCGCCACCTGATGGCTGAGCGGCCGTTCCTGGCAGAGCGCGGCAGCAACCCGCTGCACATCACCTTCAGCGGCGGGCTGGCCGCCTACCCAAGCGACGGCAACGACGTGTCGTCGATGCTGCGCAACGCCGATCGCCGGCTGCAGGCCGCCAAGCAGGAAGGCTGCAACCGGGTGGTCGCGCGGGACGTGTGAACGCTGTCGCTCCTCCCCTTGCGCATCGCGCAGGGGGGCGAAGAGCGGCGCCTGCGAGCCACCGGCTCGCGCCGTGATGAGCGACTGTCGGCGAAGCCGGCAGGCCGTACGGCCGGGAGGGGGTTCACGGGCCGCTGACGGCGTTCGGACACCCCGTTGACCCCTCCCAACCCTCCCCTTCGCTGCGCGAAAGGGAGGGCTCATGTTGCTCCGCCCCACCCCACTGACCTACCCTGCCCCAGTTCGGCCTTTGGCCTGGGGAGTAGACGATGGAAGCTTTGACACGGATCGGCTTCGGCCTGTTCGGTTTGGCGGTGCTGATCGGCATCGCATGGGCGTTCTCGAACAACAAGAAATCGGTGGACTGGAAGCTGGTCGGCACCGGCATCGCACTGCAGATCGCGTTCGCGGCCTTCGTGCTGATGACCACCTGGGGTGGCGCGATCTTCGAGGGCATGGGCAAGGCCTTCGTGACCCTGATCAACTTCACCACCGAAGGTTCGAAGATGATCCTCGGCGGTTTCGCCGATCAGGACAAATACGGTTTCGTCTTCATTTTCCACGCGCTGCCGACCGTGATCTTCTTCGCATCGTTCATGGCCGTGCTGTATCACCTCGGCGTGATGCAATGGGTGGTACGGATGATGGCGATGGCCATCACCAAGGTGATGAAAGTCTCCGGCGCCGAAACCACCAGCGTCTGCGCCAGCGTGTTCATCGGCCAGACCGAGGCGCCGCTGACGGTGCGCCCGTACATCAACAAAATGACCGAATCCGAGCTGCTGACGATGATGATCGGCGGCATGGCGCATATCGCCGGTGGGGTGATGGCGATCTACATCGGCATGCTGGCCGGCACCGACGGCGAACTGCAGCAGATGTACGCCAAGCACTTCCTGGCCGCGTCGATCATGGCCGCCCCGGCCACCCTGCTGATCGCCAAGATCCTGATCCCCGAAACCGGCACGCCGCTCACCGGCGGCAAGGTCACCATCCACGTCGAGAAGGAAAGCAAGAACATCATCGACGCCGCCGCCGCCGGCGCCTCCGACGGCATGAAGCTGGCGATCAACATCGCCGCGATGCTGCTGGCGTTCGTCGCCCTGATCGCGATGGTCAACTACGTCATCGGCTGGGTCGGCGACTGGCACCTCAGCAGCTACCAGAGCCTCAACATGATGCTCAACGACGGCATCGCCGACGCGGCGCAGCACAAGGTGCGGCTGAATCTGGGCCTGATCCTGGGCTACGTGCTGGCACCGATCGCATGGGTGATCGGCATCGAGTGGAACGACGCGGTGATCGCCGGCGGCCTGATCGGCCAGAAGGTGGTGCTGAACGAGTTCATCGCCTATCTGCAACTGTCGCAGACGCCGGTGGGCACCGGCCCGGGCGCGATCAGCGAGAACTCGCGCCTGATCCTGACCTACGCGCTGTGCGGCTTCGCCAACTTCGCCTCGATCGCGATCCAGATCGGCGGCATCGGCAGCCTGGCGCCGGAGCGTCGCGGCGACCTCGCCCGCTTCGGCATGCGCGCGGTGCTGGGCGGTTCCATCGCCACCCTGATGACCGCCACGATTGCCGGTGTGCTGATCCATTTGCGTTGACCCCTGTGCCTTGATCCATCTGCTTGATCGGAATGCCTGTCCCGCCCCCGCGAGGCAAGCGACCCGAAATACCTGATCCACCGGTTGTTTCCAGTTCCATCCCTGTTCCATCCCTGTTCCACCCCCGACACCTCCGGAGCGCTCCGGGGGTGTCTTTTTCAGAGCACCGCGCAATGTCCAATGCTTCTTCCGGTACCCCGCAGGTCGTCATCGTCGGCTCGTTCAACGTCGATCACGTCTGGCGCAGCGACGCCCTGCCGCAACCCGGCGCCACCCACAGCGGCGACTACGCCAGCGGCCCAGGCGGCAAGGGCTTCAACCAGGCCACCGCGTCGGCGCGCAGCGGCGCACGCACCGCATTCGTATGCGCGCTGGGCGATGACCTGGGCGGCCACCATGCGCGCACGCTGGCCACCGCGGACAGCATCGATCTGCGCGACCAGACCACCGATGCCCCCACCGGCAGCGCCGGCATCTTCGTCGACGCCCAGGGCCGCAACAGCATCATCGTCGGCCCGGGCGCCAACGCCGCGCTCGCAGCCCCATTCATCGAAGCGCAGGCGGAGGCCATCGCCACTGCGGCCGTGACCCTGGCGCAGCTGGAATCGCCGCTGGACGCGGTTGCGACGGCGCTGGGCCTTGCGCGCGAGGCCGGACGCATTGCGATCCTCAACCCCGCACCGGCGAACGTGGCGGTGCCGCGTGAACTGCTGGCGTTGGCCGACGTGCTGACCCCGAACGAAACCGAATGCGCCGGCCTGTTCGCCCGCCATCTGGGCGAGCGCATCGACGGCGAAGCCATCGCCAGCCTCGATTCGCCGCGCCTGCACGCGCTGTGCCGCGATCTTCTGCCCGGCGGCACCGTGGTGGTGACCCTGGGCGCCGCCGGCTGCTTCGTCTCCCATCCCGACAGCGCCACCCGCGGCGACGACAGCGCCTGGTACCGGCTGTCCGCCGAACCGGCGAACCCGTTGGACACCACCGGCGCCGGCGACGCCTTCAACGGCGCGCTGGCCGCGGCGCTGGCACAGCGGCCGGGCGCGGCGTTCAACACCCATCTGCGCGAAGCCAACCGCTACGCCGCGCTGTCCACCGAGCGCCCCGGCGCGGCGCTGTCGATGCCCAACCGCGAGGAATTGGACGCGCGATTCCCCGTCTGAGGGCGGTTCCTGCACCAGCGTGACGGAACCGCTGCCGTCCGGGTGCGGCCGACCAACGGACATCTGCCGTCTGTAGAGCGGCCTTCAGGCCGCTGGAAGGTCGCGTCGAAAGCTTCAGCGGCCTGAAGGCCGCTCTACAAAAGCGGATCCGGCGAGCTTCTTGACGACAGGGTTTTCATGCGTCTTCGTCATCTCGCATAAAATCCGCCGATGCACATCGGCCCCTACCGCATCGAACCGCGCGTGATCCTGGCCCCGATGGCCGGGGTCACCGACAAGCCGTTCCGGCAGTTGTGCAAGCGGCTCGGCGCGGGATTGGCGGTCTCGGAGATGACAATTTCCGACCCGCGACTGTGGCACACCCGCAAGTCCCAGCACCGGATGGATCACGACGGCGAGCCCGCACCGGTCAGCGTGCAGATCGCCGGCACCGATCCGCAGGCGCTGGCCGATGCCGCGCGCTACAACGTCGATCACGGCGCGCAGTTGATCGACATCAACATGGGCTGCCCGGCGAAGAAAGTCTGCAACGCCTGGGCGGGCTCGGCGCTCATGCGCGACGAAGCGCTGGTGGCGCGCATCCTGGAAGCGGTGGCGAACGCGGTCGACGTGCCGGTGACGCTGAAGATCCGCACCGGCTGGGCCGCTGGCCAGCGCAACGCGCCGGTGATCGCGAAGATCGCCGAGCAATCCGGCATCGCCGCGCTCACCGTGCACGGCCGCACCCGCGACCAGCAGTACACCGGCAGCGCCGAGTACGACACCATCGCCGACATCAAATCCCGGCTGCGTATCCCGGTGATCGCCAACGGCGACGTCGATTCGCCGGAAAAAGCGCGCTTCGTGCTCGACGCCACCGGCTGCGACGCGGTGATGATCGGCCGCGCCGCGCAGGGCCGGCCGTGGATCTTCCGCGAAGTCGCGCATTACCTCTCCACAGGCGAGACATTGCCGCCGCCGTCGCTGACCGAGATCCGCGACATCCTGCTCGGCCACCTCGATCACCTGCACGCGTTCTACGGCGAACACCAGGGCGTGCGCATCGCGCGCAAGCACCTGGGCTGGTATGCGAAGGATCGTCCGGAACATTCCGATGAACAGCGCGCCGCATTCCGTGCTGTGGTCAACCGCGCGGAAACCGCCGAAACGCAGTGTCGACTCACTCGCGATTATTTCGATGCGCTGATCGCGGGCGTGGCGCCGGATTTGCCGGCGGCGGCGTAGGAAACAGCGCAGTGCATTCTCCATGGCATATCCAGCACCGACAGAAACGGGCAGCTGTGTATTGAGACCTGCTCCAGATTATGTACTTAGCGACAAACGCTAGACTGAGTATCGGAAACGAACGCCGTCTATCGGCTTACATAGTAAGGAGACACCATGAAATACAAGATCACTGCCGCATTGCTGCTCCTGTCGTTCAACGCGTTCGCACAGCTGACCACTGCCGACAATGTCACATCACCGATCATCGCCGCCACTGATTCCGCGTTGAAAAGCGGCGGCCTGGCCGGCACATGGCTTGACGCGCCCATGTCCGCGAATGGCGACGGCTGCTACCTCGCCACTCACGGCAAGGCCACGCCTGTCGTCGACCTGCCCGACACACTCAGGCACGTCAAAACCTGCGGCGGTTTTTCGAATCCTTATGCAAGTCATTCATGGATCAAGCCGACCTGTCAGCGCGACAGCAGCAAGTTCTGCATACAGCAAACCTCGGGCAGTCACGCCTTTACCGGCTTCCCGCCCGGGCTAGCTGGTGTCGTCACGCTCTGGTTCACCAGCATCTACAATCCGGGTGGAAACGAACGTCTGGCCTTCATCCATGAAGAGAATGCCGACTACACCGGCTTCAATGCTTCGGGGCAAGGTTGGGAAGGCCGCACCAGAATCGGACTGGCCTATTCCTCGAACAGTGGCGATACCTGGACCTACCTCGGGCGGATCGCCATGCCGCACCAGGATCCGATGCCGTTCAACATCCAGGGCACGCCGTATTTCATCTACAACGGCGATTTTTACATCTGGTACAAGGACCGCAACGGCAGCGGCACCGAAGGCTATGCTGTCTCGAAGGCGAACGTGGCCGCAGTGCTCGCAGCGGCGCAGTCAAACAGTCTGGGCACCGCCCTGTGGCAGAAAAAGACGCCGACGGGCTGGAGCTCGAATATCGGCGCCGAGCCGGCATTCCCGGCCCCTGCGGCGGAGGGCATCGTCCATTCCCAAGCCGTCCACAGCACGGACGGCAACTACTACATGATCACGACGCTGATGGCGGGCACTGCGTGGGGCACGACCTCCAGCAACATCGTCCTGTTCACGGTCGATCCGGTCACGCTGGCATGGACCAAACGGGCGTACATCGTCGATGAGTCGATCGCCGCATTCGACCCGGACGCTGCGGCGAACGGCTATCAGTACGCGAGCATCGTCGACCCGGCCGGCGGCGCAAACGGCGAAGTGGGAAGCAGCTTCTACGTATATTCTGGAAAATTCAAGGACAGCAGCGCACCGTTCAAGCAGGCGCTTTACCAGTGGCAGGTCAATACCACGATACCCGCCAACTTCTACAAACAGTCGCGCGGTTTCCCGAGCGCCACGCAAGGCCAGAACCAGTGGAATTACGCGGCAGTGCTGTCCGGCACGTACATGACATGGAACACCGGGGGTTTCTGGTGGCAAGCGGGCGACACCTACAACCGGATCTACAAGGGCGGCGCCAGCACAGGCAGCAACGATGGTTTCCTGATGATATGGACAGCACCGCAGTCGGGCACGGTCACAGTCAGGCAGACAGTCCGCAGTGCGCAACCGACACCTTCATGCGGCGATGGCATCAACTTCGCATTCCAGCAAAACAGCACTGTTCATTTCTCTGGGCATGTGAACTGGGACGACACGCTGGGTCTGGGTTCGCAGCAGTCATTGTCGGTGACCGCCGGCGATCAATTTTATTTTTACGGCACCAAGGGCGGGAACAACTACTGCGACAATCTCTTCTGGGATCCGTCGATCGTTTATCACTGAGCCCGTGAGCGGGGCGTGCCGCAAGCGACGGCTCGCCCCGACTGGCATGAAATGAACGGACCGCATCGATGCCGCGTGCGCACCGGAGCGAAAGCTACGGCACTTCCTCGCCAACAGACCGCGTCCATATCCGCCCCCACATCCCCTGCAACCGCCCCGCGGCATCCCACGGCCATTGCTGTTGCTGCGGCGGAATTTCCCGCCAGTCCGGGCTATTCCGCCGTGCGACGACGAAATTGAAGATGTAGTCCGGCTCGAAGCCCATGCGCAGGTCGCTGAGAATCAAGGCGCCGTCGCGCTCCTGCGCTTTCATGAAGCCATGATTGAACCAGCGCAGCCGGGCGACGGCGTCGTAGTCCGCGACCGCGCGCAGCGCGACGACATCGGAGGTGTAGGCGCGGAAACGCATCGGTCCGCGATCCGCCACCAGCGAACGCTCGCCTTCGACATAACCGTCGGGCGTCATCGCCACCACCCGCCACAGCAGCGTGTTGAAGGGCATCGGCACGCTGAAGCGCCGCGCGTCCTGCAGCCCGATCGCGGCCAGCGCCGGCGCGGTCGACGCGCGCCTTGGCGATCAGCGACCAGCCCAGATAGGCGGTGCTCAGCGCCAGACCGGCGACCAGCGCGCGCTGCGCGACGGCGCGTTCGCGCGTGCGCCACGCGACCACGCAGGCGATCAGCAGCCACAGCGTGTACAGCGGATCGATGATGAACACGCTGGACCACATCGTCGGCGGCGGCGTCAGCGGCCACCACAGCTGGGTGCCGTAGACGGTGAAGGCGTCCAGCAGCGGATGGGTGATCAGCGCCGCCTGCATCGCGAAGAACCAGCGCACGGGCGATGCCGCCACGCGGCCGCCGCGACGTTTGTAAAACCACCAGATCAGGGTCGCGACCAGCGGCAGCACGAACAGCGAATGGCTGATGCTGCGGTGCCAGGTCATCCGCATCACCGGGTCGTCGAATAGCAGCGCCAGCGGAATGCTGTCGAGATCCGGCAAGGTGCCCAGCGCCGCGCCGGCGAGCAGTGCGGCGCGGCGGTGAGCGGCGGGGGCGATGGCGGCGGCCAGCGCGCCGCCCAGAACGAGCTGACTGAGGGAATCCATCGCGCGATGCTAACGGGCCGGCCGCCGCCGGCAAACTCCGGTGCTCAGCCGCGCTGCCCCAGCACTTTGTTCGTCACGGCGATCAGGCCGGCGGTGAACGACGCCTGCGACTGGGTCATGCTGATCACCAGCTCCGGCGATGCCTCGGTGGGGTCGCCGGCATGCACCGGCGGCGACGGCGCGTACTGCACATCCAACTGGCTGGTCTGCGCCGCCAGCGGCCCGGCGATGGTGTCCACCAGCTTCAGCGCCAGATCGATGGACGAGGAAATGCCGCCGCCGCTGAAACGCTTCCTGTCTTCGTCCAGATGCCAGCGCGGGTAGCCGGGCACCACGCTGACTTCCGGAAACAGCGCCAGCACCGGACGTGCGCTCCAGTAAGTCGTGGCCTGGCAGCCGTCGAGCAACCCGGCCGCCGCGAGGATGAAGGCGCCGGTGCAGACCGATCCGATCCACTCGGCATCGCCGGCGACCCGCTTCAACCAGGTCTGGTACGCGGGGTCGAGCATCGCCGCGCCGACGCCGTCGCTGCCGCCGCCGGGCACGAATACGATCGACAGCGGCGGGTGATCGTCGAACGTGGCGCTGGGCATCACCGAAACGCTCTCGGTAGTGGGCACGGGCTCCAGCGTGGCGGCGATCCAAACGACCTTGAAGCCGGGGGTGTAGGCGAAGACCTGGGTCGCGCCCGCGAAATCCAACAGCGTGCAGCCGGGGTACAGCGGGAAACCGACGGTGATCGGTGAACTCATCCTTGCGCTCCTCGAAGATGCGCGGCGACGCCACGCCGTCCGGCGTTGTAGCACGCCGGCTCATCCCGCAGCGCCATTACGGCGCGGACAGCAACCCCTTCGCAGTCACGCGGCGGCCTCGCGGGGCTGCAGATAGCGCTGGCGCTTCTTCGGCAGCACGCGCTGCAGATCGACTTCGATCAGGCCGTCGATGGTGTCGCTGAAGGCGGGATCCACGCCGAACGCGAGGAAGCGCGCGCCGCCGGGTTCGCACAGTTCGGTGTACTGCTTGTAGAGCACCGGCACCGTGGCGCCATGCGCGGAGAGATTGCCCTTGAGCACGCCGTACGCGGTGTCCGCATCCATGTCGCCGAAGCTCGGCGGCGCCGCGAAATAGCGGAACGGCCGCAGCGATGCGGCGACGGCGGTGTCGCCGCCCTGCGCCGCGGCGCCGTGGAAATGCCCGGCCCCATAAAAATGCGAATAGTACGCAACCAGCTGCTCGCGCGCGGGCAGCGGCAGCGCGGCGCTGATCGACACCGCGCCGAACAGATAGCGCACCTGCGGATAGCGGCGCAGATAGGCGCCGATGCCCTGCCACAGATAGTCCAGGCTGCGGCTGCCCCAGTATTCCGGCGCCACGAAGCTGCGCCCCAGTTCCATGCCCTCGGCGATCCGCGGCAGTGCCTCGTCGGCGTAGCGGAACAGCGAGGCGGTGTAGAGCCCCGACAACCCCTGGCGCGCGAGCACCCGCGCACCGCGGGCGACGCGATACGCGCCGGCGATCTTCGTGGCTTGCGCGTCCCACACCAGGATGTGGTCGTAGTGCGCGTCCCAGGCGTCGAGATCGCGCGCGCGGCCGGTGCCCTCGCCCACTTCGCGGAAGGTCAGCTCTCGCAGGCGGCCGAGTTCGCGCATCAGCGGGTCGCGCCGGAGTTCGGCGCCGTGCGCGAGCCTGGCGAGACGGATTTCCTTGCCATCGCCGGTGCTGCCCAGCAGTTCGGTGGCCGCGACCGCTTCGGCCAGCAGCGCGGGCGCGATCGGCGGCGGCAGCGGCTCGGGGCCGGACGGCACGTCGCGACGGCGACCCAGCGCATACAGCGCCCGCCGCACCTCCTGCAGCAGTTGCGCGTTCTCGCGCTCCGGATCGAGCTGCAGCATCGGGCCGATGCGCAGCTCCAGGCGTCGCCGCGAGAACATCTCGCGCGCCAGCAACGCGGTCGCCGCCGGCTTGTACAGGGCCGAAGCGCCGTAAAACAACGCCGAATTGCGGGCGACGATCCGGATCGGCTGCACCGGCGCGCCGGAATTGCGCGCGAAGCGTATGAAACCCTGGCGCCAACGGCTGTCGCGCACCCCGCGCAGACCCAGCCGAGACACTTCGCCGGCCGGGAACACAATCACACACTGCTCGGCGGCCAGCGCCTGATCGATCGCGCGCAGGCTCTCGGCGCCGGCGCCGCCGCCGAACACCCGCACCGGCAGCAGCAGCCCGGACAGCGGTTCGAGCAGGGACAGCACGTCGTTGGCGACGATCTTCACGTCGCGACGCACCCGTCCGACCGCGTCCAGCAGGGCCAAGGCATCCAGCGCGCCCGAAGGATGGTTGGCCACGATCAGCAGCCGCCCGGAGGCCGGAATCGACGCCAGCGCCTGGGGGTCGACGCGATAATCCGCCTGCAGGAATTCCAGCGCGGCGGTGATGAACTCGAAATCCCGCCGGTCGCCGTTGCGCGCCAGGAATTCGCCGATCTCGTCGAAGCGCGACCAGCGGCCCAGCGTGCGCAGCAGCGGCCGGGTCAAACTGGCGCGGCGGCCGGAGAACCATTGCGGGTAGCGTCTTTCGAGCTGCTGCTCCAGCGGATGCTGCTTCAGCGTGGGCATGGGCATTGCCATCGGGTCAGCCTGGGATGGCCGCCAGCCTGCCCGCCGGTCGCGACAGCCGCATGGCATTCCCGGGGCGCTTGCGTGACACTTCCGGGCTGCCCTGGCCGTGCCGCCCGGCGGTCATGCAAGCGGCAAGCCGGGGGTGTATGATGCGCACCCATCTTTTCATCCCGATCAAGGGATATAACCATCCCCGCAGCGGGATCCATCAATCAATAAAGGAAGACCAGTCGATGTCCAGCTACCTCTTCACCTCCGAATCGGTGTCCGAAGGCCATCCGGACAAGATGGCGGATCAGATTTCCGACGCCGTGCTCGACGCCATCCTGACCCAGGACAAGCGCGCGCGCGTCGCCTGCGAGACCCTGGTGAAGACCGGCGCGGCCATCGTCGCCGGCGAAGTCACCACCAACGCGTGGGTGGACATCGAATCGCTGGCGCGCAAGGTCATCAACGACATCGGCTACAACAATTCCGACGTCGGCTTCGACGGCCACACCTGCGCCATCATCAACATGCTGGGCAAGCAGTCGCCGGACATCGCCGCGGGCGTCGACGGCACCAGCAAGAAAGCCAAGAAGCCCGAAGAACAGGGCGCGGGCGACCAGGGCCTGATGTTCGGCTACGCCTGCAACGAAGTGACGGAGTCCTTCATGCCGGCGCCGATCCACTACTCGCACCGTCTGGTCGAGCAGCAGGCCAAGGTCCGCAAGGCAAAGAACAGCAAGCTGCCGTGGCTGCGCCCCGACGCCAAGTCGCAGGTCACCCTGCGCTACGACAACGCGCACCAGGTGGTCGGCCTTGACGCCGTGGTGCTGTCGACCCAGCACGACCCGGGCATCAAGCAGAAAGATCTGGTCGAAGCCGTGTACGAGCACATCCTCAAGCCGGTGCTGCCGAAGAAGTGGCTGGAATCGCTGCCCAAGAACAAGGTCCACATCAACCCGACCGGCATCTTCGTGATCGGCGGCCCGGTGGGCGACTGCGGCCTGACCGGCCGCAAGATCATCGTCGACACGTACGGCGGCATGGCCCGTCACGGCGGCGGCGCGTTCTCGGGCAAGGATCCGTCGAAGGTCGACCGTTCGGCCGCCTACGCCGCGCGCTACGTCGCCAAGAACATCGTCGCCGCTGGCCTGGCCGACCGCTGCGAAGTGCAGGTCAGCTACGCCATCGGCGTGGCCGAGCCGACCTCCATCTCGGTCACCACCTTCGGCACCGGCAAGATCTCAGACGACAAGATCGAGAAGCTGATCCGCAAGCACTTCGACCTGCGCCCGTACGGCATCGTCAAGATGCTCGACCTGATCCACCCGATCTACCAGGACACCGCCGCCTACGGCCACTTCGGCCGCAAGCCGAAGGAAGTGACCTACGTCGATTCCGCCGGCAAGACCCACACCGCCACCGCGTTCTCGTGGGAAAAAACCGACAAGGCCGACGACCTGCGCAATGCGGCCGGGCTGAAGTAAGCTCCCGCACCTCGCGATCGTTCCAACACGAAGGGCGCCGAAAGGCGCCTTTCGTCGTTCCGGCAGGCGGGCGACGATCGCCGAAGTCGCTTGTAGACCTATGACAGATGCAGCTAATCGACTGGAAACAGATGGATTAGTGATCTGAATTTTAAAATCGGCAGGTCATTTTTCTGCGAACTTTTGAGTTAGCACCTCTTCTCCTGCTGCCCCCCATCGATCGAGGTGGTAACGCTTATTACTCGGCACTCCCGTCACAATAGAACCCTCATCCGACGTTGTTCCAGAAACGATCCTGCAGGCCCGAATCTCCGCTCGACGATCTCCACGCAATCCTCCGCGATCAACACCACGGTACTTGCCCGCGTGCCGTAAGTCGGATGCGCGATGAACGCCGGCGACAGGAACCGCTCGCGTTCCAGGCCGATGCCGGTGTCGGGCAGACGGTCGTCCGCGGCGAGGGTTGTGTCGGCGAGTGCGGCGAACAGCGGTTCCAGATCCGGCGCTTCGTCTGCCGGAAAGTCCGGCGGAGGCGATGCGACCCAGTCGCCGAGCTTCGCCATCAGCATCGCCGTCTTCGGCCACAGCGCATCGAGCGCGCCGTTGGAGACGCCGTGGATGCCGGGGGCCAACGTGCGCGTCGCGAAACCGGGCCCGCCCGCGGTGTCGGGACTCGCGGTGTCGGGACGATTGCTCGCGAACGCGAGGCTCTCGCCGTCGTGGATCAACAGATTGAACGGCCGGTACTGCGTCGCTTCATTCGCAAGCGCCCGCATCGCGGCGGTCGCATCCGCATCACCGCGCACGAAGTCTGCGACCAGTTCGCCGCGCGAGCGGCCCTCCTGTTGCGGCGGGCGACGCACATTGGTGACCGCCGCCAGCCGCGGCCCGCGCAGCGCGAGCCAACTGCCGCCGTGCAGCGCATCGCGACCGCCGACGATCTGCGGCGCGTCCTGCCATTCGGCCAGCGGCAACGTCGGTCGGTCATGGAATTCGTCGCGATTGGCCGCGAGGATCAAGCGGTAGCGCGGGTGCATGCGCCAGGCGAGCGCGATCAGGCACATGGCGTTTTTTCGCGACATTGCGCGATACGGACAGCCAATGGCATTCGCTCGCTCATGCGCGCCGGAGACAGGAAAGGAGTCTTCAGCATAGCGCGATGCGAATGCCGGGCCGGCTTCAGCCGCGCGCGACCGGCGCATTGATGCCGGGGATGCGCACCGCCTTCAAGGCGTCCATGAAGCCATGCTTGTTCGCCAACAGCTCCGCTTCGCGATACACATGGCGTATCCGCTCCGGATCGCCGCGCGCGATCGCGTTCTCCAGCATCATTTTGAGCACTATGAAGCGCGTGTAGGACGTGCTGTCCTCCGGCTCCGCCATCGCCAACAGCCGGGAACCGATGGCGTCAGCTTCATCGTAACGCTCGCGTGCGGTACACACCTTCAGCAGACTCATGTAGGCGGGCAGGACGTAATCGCTGTGCGCGCCGAAGAGATCCGACATTTCCGAGATGGCCCTGCGCGTCTGCGCTTCGGCTTCAGGCAGCTTGTCGAAATGCAACAGGATCAGCGCGTACTCGTCACGGGCATATCCCATCGGCAGACCCTGACGCTGCCCGGTCCGGATCGCATCCGACAACAGGGTTTCGGCTTCTCGATACAGCGCATTCCGTCGTTTGGCGTCCGCGCCTTCGGCCTGCTGCAACAGCAGGAAGGCCAGATCGGTCCTGCGCTTCAGTGCGGCTTCGTGGCTCGGACCATAAGCGCCTTCGAGGATATCCAGCGCCGTGCGCGAATGCGCCTGCGCACCGGCGATGTCGCCGCGCTCGAACGCCAGCCCGCTGCGGATCACGAAGGCATCCGCGAGATCCGGATGATGCGCGCCGATCTGGGTTTCGAGGATCCGGGCGCCCTTGTCGAGCGCCTCCTGCGAGCGCGCGGTTTCTTTCATATAGAACGACGTCTTGCCGACCACGACCCAGGCGCGCCCGGTTTCCGGATGCGAGGGGCCGAAGATACGCAGATTGCTGTCCAGGGAAGCCGACGCATGCCGGTAGGCCTCTTCCTTGCGCCCGGACAGCAGCAGGGCGCCGGCGAGATATCTCCGCAGGGTGTTCTGGATGGTCGGGCTGCGATCGCCCAGCACCGCCAGCGCACGATCCAGGTCCGCTTCGGCGTGCTTGAGCCGGAACAACTGGGTCAGCGCATAGCCGCGCTGACCGAGCAGTTCGGCCAACGCGTCCGCACCCTCGTTCTCCAGCGCCGCCGCGGACGCCACCGCCGCATCGAGAGTGGCGAGCGCACCTTTCGTATCGCCGCGTCCCCAGCGCGCGCGCGCCAGCTGCATCCGCAGATCGAGTCCGACCAGTTCGGCGTCCACCCCGCGCTGCGACGGCATCGCGGCGAGCGCGGCGCGTACCATGCGCTCGGCGTCGGCGTGTCGCGCCCGCAGGTTGGACAACTGCGCGATGACGGCATCGGTGCGCGCCGCCTGCAGCGCATCTTCCGAACCCAGGGCTTTCGCTTCCGCGGACAGCCGCGCCGCGCTGTCGTAGTCGCCGCCGGTCAGGTGCGCGCGCGCCAGTGCGGTGAGGCCACGTGCCAGCAGCGCGGCGCGATCGTCGCCCGACTGCATCCGCAACCGTCGTTCGGTGTCGTCCAGCAGCGCGCGCGAATTCAGCGGCGCATTGCCCAGCGAGGACAGGGTCGCCGCGCCAAGCGAGCGTTCAAACAGTTGGCTCAGCACCTCGGCGTTGGCGGCTTGCTGCTGCGCATGGCGATGCTGCTGGACGACAGTGACCACCCCGGTCGTGGCCGCGACGATGCAGGCGAGCGATACCAGCAGCGCCAACGCATGGCGTGTTGCGTAACGCGTGGCCCGATAGCGCAGGCCGCCGCCGCGCGCCGACACGGGCACGCCATCGAGCCATGCCTGCAGATCCGTCAGCAACGCCACGACGTCCGCATAACGTTCGACGGGATCGGTGCGGACGCAACGCAGCGCGATCGCGTCCAGGTCGCCGTGCAATGCGCGCGACAGCGCCTGCGGGTCGCTAACGCCCCGGATGCGCGCCGCTTCGGGCGCGCAGGCGAGCGCCAGCGCGCTCGGCGCAGGCGGCGCGCCGACATCGATCGGCGACATCGCGATGAGCGTCGGCGGCGTGATGGGCCACGCGTCGCACAGCAGCCGGTACAGCAGAACGCCCAGCGCATAGATGTCGATCGCGATGCTGGGCGGCGCGCCGCGGAACACTTCCGGCGCCGCGTACGACGCGCTGATGCCGATCCGCGCCGGGCCGGCCTCTTCCATCGGCGACAGCAGCGCCGACAGGCCGAAGTCGAGCACGCGCACCGCGCCGTCCTGCGTGACCAGAAGATTGGACGCCTTGATGTCCTGATGCAGCACGCCGTTCGCGTGCGCATGCTGGAAAGCGCCGCACGCTTCGATCACCAGCGTCACCCGCGCGCGCAGATCGGCGCGCTGCGCGTCGCACCAGCGGTCGATGTGCTCGCCGTTGACGCGCTGCATCGCCAGCCATGGCTGGCCGTCCGCGCCGATGCCCGCATCCAGCAGCGCGACGATGCCGGGATGTTCGAGGCGGGCGAGATGATTGCGTTCGCGACCGAACGCCTGCAGCACCGCAGGCGACATCAACCCCGGGCGGACGGTCTTCAGCGCGATCCCGCGCTCGTACAGTCCGTCGGCGCGATGCGCCGCATACACCACGCCCATTCCGCCGATCTCGATCACCTCGTCCACGCACCACGCACCGAGCCGCGTGCCGCTGCGCCAGATCGACCCGGCATCCTCGCGCGCCGCGGCCGCATCGTCCACGTCGCGCGCGGCGATCCACTCCAGCGGCGACACCAGGGTGTCCTGCCGGGCATCCGCCATCAGCAGCGACGTCAATGCCGCGCACAGATCGGGATCCCGCGCCCGCAGTGCATCCAGCGCCGGCGGCACTTCCGCCTCCGGCATGTCCGCATACCGGTCGAACAGTTCCAGCGCCCTGGCCACGATCCCGTCGTCGGGCGTCATCGGTGCCAGGAGCTCATGCCGCCCCGGCCGCTTCGGTCATGAACGGCATTGCCGGCGCATCGCCCAACTGCGTGAACAGAAACGCGCGGGCCTTGCGCCAATCGCGCCTCAGCGTGCGCTCGGTCACACCCAGCACATCGGCGATCTCGTGCTCGTCCAGACCGCCGAAATAGCGCAGCTCGACCAGCTGCGCCAGGCGCATGTCCAGACGCGACAGCCGCGTCAATGCGGCATCCAGCGCGATCATGTCCTCGAGCGCGCTGTCTTCGGCGGCATCGATGTCCTCGCTCAGCGGCAGCGCGCGCTGACCGTCGCCGCGCTTCTCGGCAAGATCCCTGCGCACCTCGTCCATCAGCACGAACCGCATGGCGCGGGCGACCAGCGCGGTGAAATGCCGGCGGTTCTCGACGCTGAAATGCGCGCCGCTCAATCGCAGCCAGCTTTCGCTGACCAGCGACGTCGCCGAAATCCTGCCGGACGTGCGCTGACGGATCTGCGCGCGCGCGATCCGGTGCAGATCGCCGTACAGCAATCCGTAGATCCGATTCCACGCGCCGTCTTCGCCCGCCTGCGCGTCGACCAGCAGCCGGGTGATGGACTCGGGCGAGTCCATCGACAGGCCTGCCGGCAGATCCGCGTGCGAATCCGTCCGCGAAGTCGCATCCCTGATGGCCATTGCTACCTCCATGTCCGGAAACCGATCCGTCCTGCGAATACCAATCGAAGTAAAGCACAGCCGATCCCACTGCGCACACCGCCCTCCCTCGCCGACCGGCCCGGGTCGGGGCACCTGCAATCCGAGAAGGACCTCATGGACGTTGTCATCGATATCGCGGGCCACCGCTTTCCACAGCGTATCCGGGCGCAGCAGGCGGACGGGCCCGGGCAGCGCGCGTGACCGCGTCCCCGCTCTATCGTTCGGAAGTGCTGGATGCCAAGCGCAACCGCTGGCTGGGCGGCCTGATCCTGCGCCAACCGCTGTCGCACTGGTTGTTGACGTGGATCGCGATCGGCACGGTCTCCATCGCGGTCGCGTTCCTGTCTCTGGGCGAGTACGCGCGCAAGGCCCGCGTCGAGGGACGTCTGGTCGACCTCCCCACCGCAGCGGGCGGCAACCCCCGCCTGGAAGCGGAACTGGTGGTGCCGGAAACCCTGTTGGCCGCGCTGACGGTCGGCGGCGAGGTCGAGCTGCGCTATCCGGCATTCCCGCACCAGCACTACGGCCAGTATCGGGGACGCATCGTCCGCATCTCGCGCCAGCCCATCCCATCCACGGCGCCCGCATCGACCGGGGCTGCGCCCGGACGCATCGCAACCACCTATCGCGCCACCGTCTCGCTCGAACGCCAGCGCGTGCGCAGCGACCGCGGCGTCGAACGCGATCTGCATCCGGGGCTGGCCGTGCAGGCCGACGTCATCGTCGAACGCCGCCGGCTGTACGCCTGGCTGTTCGGACCGTTCTCGCGACTGCGCGAACGATTGCGCGGATAGCCGGCGTCGCAATCGCCCGAGCCGTGCCGCCCGACCGCATCCGCCAACGCACCACATCGACAGCACACAAGGAGATCCTCATGTCGAATCCGTATAAAACCGTCTTCATCTACACCATGCCCGGCGACTGGCATGCGATCCTCGCCGAAGCGGCCTTGAAGCAGCGCGGCCACCGTGTCCTGCGCTATTTCGGCACCGACTTTCCGGCCTTGGCCGACGTCGAGTTCGAATACGGCGAAGCCGGCGAATCGCTGCGGCTGAACACGATCGACGGCAGCTACCCGTTGTCCGAATTCGATGTGGTCTGGAACCGGCGCATGACCGCGCCCAAGCTGCCGCCCGGCCTCGATCCGCGCGATCGCGACTACGTATCGCTGCAGCTCCGCTTCGGCGATGCCGCCTTGCGCAGCCTGCTGCGCGAAGCGTTCTGGATCAATCCTTACGACGCAGCGCGCAATGCCGACCACAAACCCAAGCAGCTGCAGTTGGCCTTGCGCAATGGTCTGAAAATACCGGAGACGTTGGTCAGCAACCGCCCTGAAGCGATCCGCCGCTTCATCGGCGCGCATCCCAGCGTGATCCATAAACCGCTGATCGGCGCCGCGTGGGAGGAAGACGACAAGACGCTGTCGACCTACACCGCGCGCGTCCGCGCCGAGGATCTTCCCGGCGAAGCGCTGCTGCGAGCCGCGCCCGGCATCTTCCAGGCCCAGGTGCCGAAGCAGTTCGAGGTCCGCGCGCAGTTCTTCGGCGCCAGCTATTTCGCGCTGAAGATCGACTCCACGCGCATCGAATACGGCGAGTTGGATTGGCGCCTGCATCAGAACGGCAGCATGACCGACGGCAGCGTCGCCCTGCCCGATGCCGTTTATCAGGCATGTATTCGACAAATGCGCAGTTTGGGCTTGGTCGCCGGCGCATTCGATTTCATCGTCACGCCAGACGATGAGTGGATCTATCTCGAAATCAACGAAGCCGGCCAGTTTATTTTCGTCGAACAGTGGCATACGGAATTCACCCTGTTCGATGCGCTGTGCGATTTCATCGAAAGCGGAGACCCCGCGTTCGAATACCGGCGAAAACCCAACGCGCTGCGGCTTGCCGATCTGATCGAGAGCACCCAGCCCGAGCGCGTCGACGAGCAGGACAAAGTACTACGCGAGCAATCTCTAGAAATCAAGGCACAGGCGGCCTGACCTCATGCGCACCCGCGGACGCGCGGACAGCGGTCGTCTGCCCCGTAGCGGCGAATCGTGCGGGATGGACGTCGGCCCCTCACAGGGGTCTTCATCTCGAAGTTCAAACTAATGGAGAAATAATTTTGGAAATGAAAAAAGATCGTGTACTCGGCCGCATTCTCGCGGTCGAAGAAATTAATAATGTCGGCGGGGCGCAGAGCCTGGGCAACCTGACGTGGCTTCAGGAAACAAATCCGACTTCGGACATCACCAACATTACCGCTGACAGCAGTATCTCCAACGACAGCCTCACGACTTCGGAGAGTGGCGCTACCAGCACCACCGCCGACACCCTAATATTGGCCGACAGCGGAACATTGGCCGACAGCGGCACCATCGCCGACATGCCTCAGCAGATCTGATTCCGCTCCAAAACTTCCGATGCTGTACGCGAACAGGCATGTCTGTCGCGGGCAGCATCGGATTCTCGTCCGGAATTCCGCTGTAGAAGCACGCACTAATTCAGCAATGCCGGACTAGAGACGGAAATGCGGGATTTTCCAGCACCAACATCCATCCTGGAGCGTCAGCATGAAACAAAACAAGTGCGTACTCGGCCGCATGCTAGCCGCTGAAGAACTGAGCCAGGTCGCTGGCGCCAAAACCTAGCCCATCGTCGAAACCAACATGCTGGCCGACAGCGGCACGACGGCCGACAGCGGAACCGCAGCCGATACCAGCCCCAACCCGATCGCTCGCGACGCTCCGCGCGACTGGTAGTCGATCGCCGCAATCAGGCCGCACCTGCGACAGCGATACCGATCCGGCCCGGCATCGCGCATACATGGACAAACGCCGGAAATCGGGCACCCGCCCTTCACTCGCACCATCCCACTTCAAGGATCGATATGAACAACAAAGAACACCGCGTACTCGGCCGCATTCTCGCGGTGGAAGAAACCCGCGAGGTCTCCGGCGCGGCGCCCACCAAGCCATGTTGGGACCAGATCACCGTTCCCACGCTGGACACCGCTCCAGTCGGAGCGGATTGCAACCAGACACTGCCCACCGCGGAGAGCGGCACCCTCATCGAAAGCCTCGGGCTGACGCGGGACCCGGCCGGCTGATGCAGCAGGAACGCGAACCGGATTCCAACGGCGACTGCACAGCGATGACCCGAAGTATCCGCAACGCGACATGCAGAACGCTCGAACACACGACTAAACCACATCCAACAAAAAGGAATACCTTTCATGAACATAGACAACGATCGCATCCTCGGCCGCATTCTCGCCGTCGAGGAAACCGCTTCCGTTGCGGGCGCAAGACCGAGCTCTCCGGTCGCCGACACCCGCATCGACGTCAACGGCAATCCTGACACTTCGCCGACGTTCGACTCCGGAACCGTCGCCGATCAAACCACCTCGACCCTGCTCGATCCGTCGCCGGATACGACCGGCCGCTGAAACATGCCTTTCCGCGCACGGTAGCGTTCCTTGCCGTGCGCGTTTTTTTCTGCGGTCGCAATACCGGTTCCGGTCAACGCCCTGCTTGCAGGTCGCTGACCGAAGACGGCCGAGCATCGCCGCCTTCACCCATCACCTATCACGCAGGAATTTTCGATGAACAATGAGAACACCCGCGTCCTCGGACGCGTGCTCGCGGTGGAAGAGACCCATGCCGTATCGGGCGCCAAACCGACATCGACGCTGGCCGACCAGCTGACGACGAAAGAAGCAGACAGCATCGTCTGGTGGGATCATCCGCAACCCTGATTCCGGATTACTGTCGCCGATCGCTGCATGACCGGAAGTGTGCGCGATGTTGTCGGACGCACTTCCATGGATGCTTCGCGAATACCCCAGGCCCGACGACGACCCAAGCTGTCGTCGGGCATGCACTTCCCGGATCACAGGGGTTGGATCGTGACTCCGGATTTCAATAACCACACATGGAGAAATAATCAATGAACAATGGAAAAGACCGAGTGCTCGGCCGCGTACTCGCCGTGGAAGAAACAAGACATGTCAGCGGTGCAAGAGACATCGGCTTTGAAACCGACCCCGGAAGTGATCAAACGGACATCACCTACGATAGCAACACGTGTGATGACAGCGGTCCGCAGTTGGACACAGCCCTCTGTGGCGTCGGCAGTGACATTACACCTGACCCAACACCCACCAACGTTTTGCTCGACTGCGCCTCTTCGGGTACGCGTCGTGATGTCTGTATATATCCCGCAGACTGATCGATAAGCGGCGGGCCGCTGGCAGTTTTGCTGCCAGCGGCCATCGCTATCGCTGCCATCGCTTTTCGTGCTGGATATTCACTCATCGTGCAGCGCAGTTCTACCGACTCATCGAACGGATCCGTCATGCCCACACTCAAAAGCCTGCTGCAAGCCGAAGCCGCGCAATGCGGGCACACCTGCCTGGCAATGGTGCTGGACTATCACGGCCATCAGATGGACCCGCTCGCGCTGCAGCGCGAATTCCCGGCATCGATGCGCGGCGTGACGCTGGCGAATCTGATCGACGATGCCCACGCCGCCGGTCTGCAGTGCCGCGCGCTGCGGATCGAGCTGGAAGAAGTGCCGCAGCTGGACACGCCCTGCATCCTGCACTGGGACATGGATCATTTCGTGGTGCTGGCCAAGGCGTCGGCCACAGACGTGGTGATCCACGACCCCGCCACCGGCGTACGCAGGATGCGGCTGAGCGAACTGTCCCCGCACTTCACCGGCGTCGCGCTGGAACTGTCGCCGACGACCACATTCGCAAAACGTAAACTGGACGACGGCATCTCGCTGCGCCATCTGGTCGGACAGGTGCGCGGCCTCAAGCGTTCGGCAGCGCAGATCCTGTCGCTGTCGCTGATCCTGCAACTGTTCGGGTTGCTCACGCCGTTCTACATGCAGTGGATCCTCGACGATGTGCTCGTCACCCGCGACAAGGATCTGCTGTGGCTGATCAGCGTCGGCTTCGTGCTGTCGATGCTGGTGACCTCGTCGATCGGCTGGCTGCGCAGCTGGTGCCTGGCCTATCTGTCCGCGCGCGTCGGCATGCAGTGGTTCGGCAGCATCCTGGCGCATCTGCTGCGCCTGCCGATGGGCTATTTCCAGAAACGCCATCTGGGCGACGTGGTGTCGCGCATGGAATCGGTGCATGCGATACAGAACACGCTCAGCTCCAGTTTCATCGAGGCGCTGCTTGATGGCCTGATGGTGATCATCGCACTGGCGATCATGGCCACCTACAGCTGGAAACTGCTGATCATCAGCGTCATCGCGGTCAGTCTGTATCTCGCCCTGCGCTGGGCGACGTTCCCGACCATCCGACGCCTGTCCGAACAGCAGCTCGCAGCCGGCGCCAAGCAGAACACCCATCTTCTGGAATCCATCCGCGGCATCCAGGCGCTGAAGCTCAACGGCGCCGAGTCGATGCGCCGCGCGACCTTCGATACGCTGATGGCCGACACCGCGAACGTCGGCCTGGACATGCAGCGCTTCACGCTGCGCTTCGGCTTCGTCAACCAGATGCTGTTCGGCATCGAGCGCGTGGTCGTGGTCGCGCTTGCGGCGATGCTGGTCATCCAGGGCCACATGAGCGCGGGCATGCTGGTCGCGTATCTGTCGTACAAGGACATGTTCACCGGCGGCATCAGCCGTCTGATCGACACCTGGATCTCGTTCCGCACCCTGCGCGTGCAGGCCGAGCGCCTGGCCGACATCGTGCTCACCGAACCCGAAGCCGCGTTCGTGCGCGACAGCGATCCATTGCCCCGCGATGTCTTGCCCCGCGATGTCTTGTCCGGCGACCCATCGCTCGGGCTGGAGGTGCGCGGCCTGCACTATCGCTTCAGCGATTCCGATCCGAAGATCATCGACGACTGCAGTTTCACGGTGGCGGCGGGCGAAACCATCGCCGTGGTCGGCCCTTCCGGCTGCGGCAAGACCACGCTGATGAAACTGATGCTGGGACTGCTCAAGCCGCAGGCGGGCCAGGTCTTCGTCGCCGGACGCGATCTGGCCGAGATCGATCTGCGCCATTACCGGCGGGTCATCGGCGCGGTCATGCAGGACGACCAGCTGTTCGCCGGCTCCATCGCCGACAACATCGCCTTCGGCAGCGAGGATCTTGACACGATCCGTATCCAGAACGCAGCGGAGGCCGCGGCCGTCCACGACGATATCCAGCGCATGCCGATGCAGTACCAGACCCTGATCGGCGACATGGGCGCCGCGCTGTCCGGCGGGCAGAAACAGCGCATCATCCTGGCGCGCGCGCTCTACAAATGCCCCAGCATCCTGTTTCTGGACGAAGCCACCAGCCACCTGGACGTGGACTCGGAGCGCGCGGTGAACGAAGCCGTCCGTCGCCTGAAACTCACGAAAATCCTGATCGCGCACCGTCCGGAAACCATCGCCAGCGCCGACCGCGTGCTGGTGATGGCGAACGGCCGGGTCGAACGCGAGTATCGACCCGCGGAACGCGCGCTGCGGCTGGTGGGGGATGCTGAAACGATCGATGCGCAGCCGGACGCCCTGCGAACCGTCAGTTTGTCCTGATCCGTACCACGTCGCCCTCGATGCTCACCGGATAGGTTTTCAGCGCCTTTTCGCCGCGCACCGCATTCAATAACTGAATCCCGGGCGGAAAGTTGGCCCAGTCAATCACTTCGCCGGTCCTGATATCGAAGCGCGCCCTGTGGAACGGACACTGCACTTTGCAGTCGTCCAGCAGCTTGCCTTTCGCCAATGGCGCGAACATGTGCGTGCAACTCGCCTGGGTGGCGAAAAAACCGTCTGTCAGGTGATACAGCACGATCTTTTCATCGGCGACTGTGAATACCTTCATCCCGCCCAGCGGCAACTCATGGACCTTGCAAACGACGTGCAGTGTCATCGCGCACTCCCACCATTGAATCGAGAGGCAGTATAGGCCTGTGGAACGTGGGTGCCACCCGGCACCGGGGATACCCCGTGGCCCCTGCCGGAGGCCCGACCCGCAGCGCACCCGCCCCTGCTGCACCGCAACATCTAGGCAAGCCGCGCGCCGCGTGCTATTGAATGGACAAAGGGTTCGCCCTTGATCGATATCCAACGATCAACATCCAGACGGGATCGCTGCATGACGCAAAGATTCGACGAGATGCACGACGACGCTGGCGCGACGCGCCCGCATTACCGCGTTTTCGACGAATGGCTGCGCAACACCTCCGGGCCGGTGATCCAGAACAAGCGTCACGAGGCCGAGATCGCCTTCCATCGGCTCGGCATCACTTTTTCGGTGTACGGCGAGGAATCCGGCAACGAGCGGCTGATCCCCTTCGACATGGTGCCGCGGATCGTGCCCGCCGCCGAATGGCGGATGCTCGAAGCCGGGCTGCGCCAGCGCGTGCATGCGCTGAATCTGTTTCTGGTCGATGTCTACGGCGAGCAGCGGATCCTGCACGACGGCCGCGTGCCCGCCGACCTGGTGCTGAACAACGCCGAATTCCGCCGCGAAATGTGCGATCTGCGCGTGCCCGGCGGCGTGTATTCGCATATCTCCGGCATCGATCTGGTCCGCGCCGGCGACGGCGAATACTACGTGCTGGAAGACAATCTGCGGGTGCCGTCCGGCGTGTCGTACATGCTGGAAAACCGGCGGATGATGGCGCGACTGATCCCCGAACTCTTCGCGCGCCAGCAGATCGCGCCGGTCGAACGCTATCCCGATGCACTACTCAGCACCTTGCGCGAAGCTGCGCCGGAAGGCATCGACGACCCCGTGGTCGCAGTGCTGACGCCGGGCTCGGCCAATTCCGCGTATTTCGAGCATGCGTTCCTGGCCCAGCAGATGGGCGTGGAGCTGGTGGAAGGCGCCGATCTGTTCGTGCGCGATGACACCGTGTATGCGCGCACCACCCGCGGCCCGCAGCGCGTGCACGTGATCTACCGGCGGATCAACGACGACTATCTCGACCCCACCGTCTTCCGTCCCGAATCGATGCTCGGCGTACCTGGCCTGTTCGGCGCGTATCGCGCCGGCCGCGTGACTTTGGCGAACGCGCCGGGCACCGGTGTCGGTGACGACAAGTCGGTCTATCCGTACGTGCCGGAGATGATCCGCTTCTATCTCAGCGAAGAGCCCATCCTGCACAACGTGCCGACCTGGCAACTGCGGAAGGAAGACGACCTGCGTTACGCGCTGGATCACCTCCCGGAGCTGGTGGTGAAGGAAGTCCACGGCGCCGGCGGTTACGGCATGCTGGTCGGGCCCGCGTCGACGAAAGCCGAGATCGAGGAGTTCCGCCTGCGCATCCTCGCCAATCCGTCGAACTACATCGCACAGCCCACGCTGTCGCTGTCCACCTGCCCGACCTTCGTCGAAAGCGGGCTGGCGCCGCGGCATATCGATCTGCGGCCGTACGTGCTGTCGGGCAAACGCATCCAGGCGATGCCCGGCGGACTCACGCGCGTCGCGCTGCGCGAAGGTTCGCTGGTGGTGAACTCGTCGCAGGGCGGCGGGACCAAGGACACCTGGGTACTGGAGAGCTGACCGCATGCTGTGCCGAACCGCCGACGATCTGTACTGGGTGTCGCGACACATGGAACGCGCGGAGAACACCGCGCGCCTGATCGACGTCACCACCCGCATCGCGATGCTGCCCGAGCGTCTGGATCGCGGCAAAGCCGAAGCCGCACCGTGGCGGCGCGCACTGGACGCATTGGGCGCTGTGGACACCTGCCTGAAACGCTACGGCAGCATCGACGCCAACAGCGTGCTGGATCATCTGCTGCTGTCGCCGGACAACTCATCGTCGATCTACAGCTGCCTGCGCGCCGCGCGGGAGGCCGCGCGCGCGCAGCGGGTGGCGATCACCGCGGAAATGTACGAAGACCTCAATGCCTCGTGGCTGGAAATGCGCGGCCTCGGCACCGCCAGCATCGGCCGCGAAGGGCTCAGCAATATCCTCGAACGCGTGAAGAGCCGCTCTGCGTCGTTCCGCGGCGTCACCATCGGCACACTGGGCCGCGGCGAGGGCTATCAGTTCATGCAGCTGGGCGTATTCATCGAACGCGCGGAATGGGCGATCCGTCTGCTGGATGTGGTCGGCAGCGACGGCGACCTGCCCGAAACCGGCGAAGCGCGCGACACCATCGAATACTTCCAGTGGAGCGCGCTGCTGCAATCGCTGTCGGCGTTCGAGACCTACCGCCGCCTGCACCGGCAATCGGTCACGCCTGCCGGCGTCGCCGAAGTGATGCTGCTGCACGACGCCAATCCGCGTTCGCTGCAGACCTGCACCCACAGTCTGCATCAGGTGTTGAGCACGCTCGCGGGCGACAAGACGCTGGAAGTGGTGCGCCAGGCCGGCGCGCTGTCGGCGCATACGCGCTACGCGCGCATCAATGAGATCATCGCCGACGGGCTGGAACCCTGGCTGCAGAATGCGATGGAGCGACTGGATCGCCTCGGCAACGCCATCCATCGGCAATTCATGACCGCCGCCGATGCCGCCGAAACGCGTCCGCACATCAAGGCGCCGTCCCGCCCGCCGTCGCAACTCCAATTCCAGGCGCAGACACCGGCCTGATCCGCTTCACACCGCAGCGCCGTTACGGGCAAAATCGACGCTGCATTTCCGCGGGCACCGCTTCGCCATGACTTTTACATCATGACCTACTGCATCGGGTTGAATCTCGAACACGGCCTGATCCTGGCCTCCGACTCGCGCACCAATGCCGGCGTCGACGACATCCGCCGCACCGGCAAGATGCGGCTGTTCGTTTCCGAAGGCGAATATGTGATTGCGGCGCTCTCGGCCGGCAACCTGTCGCTGACCCAGAACGCGCTGAACCTGATCGATCAGCGCTCCACGCTGGACGGCGGCCGGCCCGGCATCGGCAAGGCCACGTCGATGTTCGACGTGGCGCAGATGGTCGGCGACGCCCTGCGCGAGATCCGCAAACGCGACGAAGCCTACCTCCGCGACAGCGGCATCGACCCCAGCGGCAGTTTCATCGTCGGCGGCCAGATCCGCGGCGAAGCGCCGCGGCTGTTCCTGGTGTATTCGGAAGGCAACTTCATCGAAAGCTCGCCGGAGATGCCCTACTTCCAGACCGGCGAGAGCAAGTTCGGCAAACCCATCCTCGACCGCGTCATCACCCCGCAGACATCGCTGAGCGAAGCCTGCAAATGCGTGCTGGTGTCGTTCGACTCGACCATGCGCTCGAACCTCTCGGTCGGCCCGCCGCTGGACCTGCTGCTGTATCGCCGCGACAGTTTTACAGCGAACCTGCGCCAGCGCCTGGTCGAAGACGACCCCTATCTGCAAACCATCCGCCGCGAGTGGAACGAAACCCTGCGTCGCGGGGTGCGCGAATTGCCGAGTCCGGAGTGGTTGCGGGATGCGGAGGGTTGAGCGGGCGCGTCGCACGGATCGCAAGCCAATTGATGAAGGGCCTTTATGCCTGTTGGATCGCTCTCGAAACTCAATGCGGTTTTTTGCGGGCAGATCTTTCGATGCATGCAATACCGATGATGGACGGGCCACACTTCCGACCAGGAGCGGACATCCGCTTTCTTAGGGCGCATACATGCGCCATGATGCATGTCGTTAGCCAGCCGCCTCAAAGAAGGCGCATGACGCTTCTCACACACCATATGGGTTATTTCTTTGCTAGAAAATACAAATGCCAATTAAATACAGATGATTACCATCTCAAATTCTTCCGTCTCCACAGCGGACACGATATTCATTATCGACTGCCTTTCTCCTGGCGAACTTCAAACAGGAAAAAATCGCACTGAAGAAATATTCAATGAAGTGCTGAGATCAGAACCAAATCTATCTGATGACGAGATCAAGAAAATTTCTCACGTTTACTGCAGTAAATTAGATGACTTTCTGGACCTAATCCAGAAAATTAAGGATATTTGTAGAAATGGCGCACTACCATTGCTTTTCATCGACGGCCATGGACATTCAGAACTTGGACTTCAATTTCCATCGGGAGAATATATTGGATGGGATGATTATTTAAATTGCCTTAAAATGGTCACGGAAACGACCAAAGGCGAACTGACTGTGGTGGCCGCTTTTTGTCACTCGATGAAGATACTTGGTCGGATTGGGGTGTCCGACAAGCTTCCGTTTTCATTTTATTACGGGTACGAAGATGAAGTTAAGGCTGGAACGATCGAAATCGAGACCCATGAAATAATAAAGAAAATTATTCGCGATGGCGGGAAAGGGCTTAGAAAAAACCCTGGAAGCATGACTGGATACTCGGAATATGACCACGTTGAGAAGCTAATTTTACCCGCCATTGCCCTTATGAAAAATCCAGCAGAGCTTGCCATGGCCATGCCAGAACTTTCAAAAGGACAACTAAGATCACGGCTAGACCAAAAATTGGCATCCGAAGGCACACCACTGTCAGGCAGTCGAAAGATCTTTGAAAAAATCATCAACAGCTCTTTATTAGCAACCGAACTCATCAAAACAGTCATGCACGACACTTACAGAAGGAAGCGCTTAATTGACGAGGTCACCAGCCAGATTGACGGCGATGTCAACAGCACGAATACTCCTATCGAATACAACGAAGGTGATTAGATAACCACCCAAAGTGGAATTCAGCGCTCGAGAAAGCCGCCGCTACGAGTGCGGCGGATTGGATCACACAGAGCAACGGACTACCGCGCTCAAACGCCGCCGATGTTCACCCAGTCCCTGCCGTCGCACTGGTACAGACGGAAGTCGATGTCGAGGTAATAGCCCAGGGTGGTTTCGTCGCAGACCATGCCGGCTTCTTCGTCGCTGATGGTGTCGCCGCGCGCCTGCACGGGTTGCGCGATGACCAAGCCGACGGCGAACGCGGCGGCAGCAAGGACGGTCGTGAGCGGATATTGCATTGCACTATTTCCTTGTGATGGGTTCGGCGGACCTGTCATGCAGCGATGCGCCGCGCCCCGCGTTCGTCGCATCCTTCGACGTCGTCAATCCCGGATTTTTCGAATCCGTCGCGCGCATCGATCGATGTCGCGCTTGGTTGAAACAACCGGCCGGCCCATTCGGGCCGACCGGCGCGCGCGTCGTTACTTGGTCGCCGCCTGCGGCGCGGCTTCGGCAGGCTTCGCATTCTTCACATGCTCGTCCAGCCACGCATCGGTTTCGGCCAGCATGTGCAGGATCGATTCGCGGGCGCGGTAGCCGTGGCTTTCCTTCGGCAGCATCACCAGGCGCGCGGTGCCGCCCAGGCCCTTGACCGCGGCGTACATGCGTTCGCTCTGGATCGGGAAGGTGCCGGAGTTGTTGTCCTCTTCGCCATGGATGATCAACAGCGGGTCCTTGATGCTGTTGGCGTAGTTGAACGGCGACATGGTCTGGTAGGTGTCGCGGGCATCCCAGAAGTTGCGCTCTTCGGCCTGGAAACCGAACGGGGTGAGCGTGCGGTTGTAGGCGCCGCTGCGGGCGATGCCGGCCTTGAACAGGCGCGTGTGCGCGAGCAGGTTGCCGGTCATGAACGCGCCGTAGGAATGGCCGCCGATGGCGACGCGATCGCGATCCGCCATGCCGCGACGCACGGTCTCGTCGATGGCGGCTTCGGCGCTGGCGATGAGCTGCGGCAGGTAGGTGTCGTTCGGTTCCTTGTCGCCTTCGCCGACGATCGGCATCGAGGGATCGTCCAGCACCGCGTAACCGCGCGCGAGGAACGGATGCGGGCCCCAGAAGCTGATCGCGTTGAAGCGGTACGGGGAATCGGTGACCTGCGACGCGGCGGCGGCGGATTTGAACTCGGCCGGATACGCCCACATCAGCAGCGGCAGCGGTTTGTCGCGGCCCGGTTCGAAACCCGGCGGCAGGTACAGGGTGCCGGTGAGTTCCACGCCGTCCTTGCGCTTGTAGCGGATCTGCTCCTTCTTCACGTCCTTGAGCTGCGGCGTGGGATGCGGGAAGTTGGTGAGCGCGACCGGCGCGGACTTGGCTGCTAGATCGAGGCGATAGAAATTCACCGGGTCGGCCGGCGATTCGCGGGTGATCAGCAGCTTGCTGGCGCTGTCGTCGAGCACCGCAGCCACCGCCGAATAGGTCGGCGCTTCGGAGCGGAACAGGCGCTGCTTGCTGTTGTCGGCGAGGTTCCAGCGATCGAGGAACGGGCGGTCGCCCTCGGCCGAGGCGCCGTCGCCGATCAGATAAATGCTGCCGCCGTCGGGGCTGAACTGCAGGCGCGCGAAACCGTTGGCGTCGCGCACGGTCACCGGGTTGCCCGGGTCGTTGTAGCGGTCTTCGCTGGACCCTTCGAACACCAGCTTCGGCGCGGTGGCCGGCAGGTCGGGCGCGATCTGCCACGAGCGCACTTTGCGGGTCTTCCACCAGAATTCGCCGACAAGCGCGACATCGCTGCGGCCCCATTCGGCGCCGGCATAGCGGTTGGCGAGTTTCGCCAGCACGGTCGGCGCCTTGTCGAACGGCGCGGCCTGCATCAGCACGTGGTCGCGGATGTCCACCTGTTTCGACGGGTCGCCGCCGTCCTGCGCTTCGGCCCAGACCAGCGTGGCCGGGGCGTCGCTGCGCCAGCCGATGGAACGCACGCCGGTGGTGGTGGCGTCGTTGCCGCTGGGCAGACCTTCGAACAGCGGCAGCTTGGCGACGTTGTGCAGCGTCTTGCCGGACAGATCCAGCACGTCGATGCGGCGCGGGAAGAAGGTCATCGGCACCACGTACGAGAACGGGCGCTCGATGCGCTGCGACAGCAGATGCTTGCCGTCCGGCGACGGCGCGAGGCCGACGTACAGGTCCGGCTTGCCGATGGTCGCGACCTTGCCGTCCACGCCGACCAGCGCCGGCTGCACGCGCAGATAATGTTCGAGCGTGCGCGCGTCGCTCTCGTTGCGCAGCATGTCCTGATAGGTGCGCAGTTGGCGCACGCTGCCGGTGCCGCGGGTTTCCTGGGTGTTGGGGCCGGAGGGCACGATCTCGGCCGCCGGCGCGCCGCCCAGCCCAACGCGCATGTTCACCAGCAGGCGCTTGCTGTCGGGCATCCAGCGGATGCCGCCGCCGCTGATGGTATTCAGCGGCTGATCCAGCAGCTTGCGCGCCTTGCGCGACCCCACGTCCACCAGCCACAGCTCATTGCCGCCGGTGTTGGGATCCTGCTGATTCAGCGCGAGGTATTTCTGGTCCGGCGACCACGACACCGCCGCCAGCGACAGCGGCTGCGGCAGGCCGTCGATGCGCATCTCCTTGCCGGTGGCCACGTCCATCAGCCACAGATCGCTTGCGAACGAGAACCGGCTGGGCGAATAGCTGCGCGGGTTGAGGCGCAGCCCGGCGAGCTTCAGCTCCGGCTGCGCGACCAGCGCGATGGACGGCAGCGGCGGGATCTTCTGCAGCGCGGCCAGATCGCGGCGCGGGCTGAGCGACAGCTGCGGCGCGCGCGCGGCATCGACAATGGCTTTGAGTTCGGCGACGGGTTCGCGGTAGCCAGTGGCGGACTGGGCCTGCGGCTGGGTCTTCGGCGCAGGCGCCTGCTGGGCGAAGGCGACCGGCGAAACCAGCGCGAGCGCGATCAGCGCCGGCAGAAGCAACGGGCGAAGCGCCCGCTGGCGGAGTGCGGAAAGGCGTGAAGACATGACGGAGACGACTCCTCGGGGACGGCCAACGGGCAATCCCCCATCTTCGCGCCGGGCCCGGGGCGTTGTATGCGCCACAGGTCATGGACTGCCCCGGTCAACGGTTCGAAGTCTGCAGCGTCTGCGGCGGCCACCACAGTTCGATCACGCCCGGTTCGCTGGAGAATCCCTTGGGCAACGGTCGGACGTCGAACCGTGCCCGCTCGACCTTGAGCTGCAGCGAAAGCCAGTCGCGCACTTCCTGCGCGCATGCGCCGTCCTTGTCGCTGTCGTGGACCAACAGGGTCGGGACAGGATGCGGCGCTGGCGGCGATGCGTCGCGCGCGGCGGCGGTGATCCTGACGTTCTCGATACCGGGCATGATCACCTGCGGCCTGAGCAGAGGCCATTGGGCGCGCTGCAGCAGCGCGCGGGAGGCCTCATCGTAGACCTGCACGTAGACCCGCTGCCTGCGACCGGCTTTCCCGCAAATCTCGACGACCGCGCTGCCGTCCCGCTTGGTCTTCGATACATCGCGATGGCCGATATTGCTGCCGATACTCGGATTCTGGTGTTCGACCACGACAGGAAGAACTGCAGGCGTCGGCACCGCCGCGATGCCCCGCGCAGCTTCGCTCTCCGCAACCTCCCAGTAGCGCAAACGCTCGCGGCGCTCGACGCGCGCCTGCACATGCAGCTCGTCGCAGACCGCGGGCGCCACGCTGTCGCTGGCCGCGGCGCAGGCTTCCTTGATCCTCGCGATCAGCGCATCAGCGGTCGCGTACTCCGCAAGGTCGCGGTCCACAGCTTTCGACAGCACCAGCAGTTCCGCGATCGCCAGACGCTGGGCGAAGCCGATATCGCGACCGGATGCTGCCGCAGCGCCGCCGAACAGTTTCTCCGCCTCGATCACGCGCGTGGCCAGGCGCTGGCGGACGCTTTCGCGCTCTGTCCGGAATTTGTCGAGCACTTGCCACATCGGCGCGAACAGCGCCAAGAACGCCCCCAGCGACAGAGCGCCGACCGCAGCCTCGTTCGCGCTGATACGCCAGAAAGGGCGGTCCACTTCTTTTTTCTCCGCGTCCTTGACCAGGCGGCCGACGCGGATCCGCGCGGTATCACGCGGCTGCCGCGGCGCGGGCGTCGCCCAACCCGGAATCCGCTTCAGCCAATCGACGGTCAGATGCGCGCCGAAATCCTCGCCGAGCCGATGGTAGCTCTCCCACTGCGCCTCATCGAAAAACTGATCGCCCGTGCTCTGCTGCGGGAACTTCGGATTGCGGCGCGCGTACGCGAGGATGTCGACATCCAGCGCCTCGTGCAGATTAGGCTTGACCACCAGCAACGTACCCTGCTTGCGCAGACCATTGGCGCGGGGGCGGTAGAGGATTCGCGCGAGCAGCACGCCGCGTGCGGTGAAATTGTTGGCCAGCGTCTCCGGCGAAAGGAAGCCGATCGTGGGATGCTGTTTGATTCGCGCCTCGTGCACATCCTTGTCCTTGTCGACGGCGCCCGCATCCGCATCCTTGAAAAAATGCGCTTTCGCGAAATCGTCCGATTTCTCGCGTGCGTTAGCGATTTTTCCGTCGCGCGCCACGCGGTTCGCCGGATTGCGCTCGTCGTACGCCAGCAGCGCCTCCGCCGCTTCGCCGGTGTAGAACTCGATCTCGGCGCCATGGTCGATCCGCGCCTTGCGCACCAGATTCTCGATGTCGGCGAATTCGTAGTGCGGATCGGCGCCGCAGTCGGCGAGCACGATGAAATCCAGTTCGCGCCGCAGCAGCGCGTGTACGCCGGTGTTTTCGAAATGACCGCCGTCGGAGAGATACCAGTGGTGCGAATGCGGGCCGTCGAAAGCGGCGCCGAACTCGGCGCGCAGCCGCCCCATCTTGGTTCCGGCCAACCAGTCGCGGAAGCGTTTGCGCGGCTGTCCCGGCGGGTTGTGCTGTACCGGCAGCCGCGCATCGCCCGCATCCAGCCAGAACCCCAGCCGCACGCCGGCCAGGAACAACAGCGCCGCCCAGCCCGGCGTGGTGTAGGCACCTGCACCGGGCGACGCGGCCGCGCCGGAAATCGCCACCCAGCGGCCAAGGCCGCCGACGCGTTCGGGCGGCATGCTTTCCACGCGAACGCTGCCGACCTCCAGCCCATGCGCGGAGACCACCAGCGGCACGCCTTTGCGATCGGCGTTGTACAGCCCGGTCTGATGACCACGGGTCTGGTTGAGGCAAACGTTGATCAGATGGATCGGCCCGCCTTTCGCCGCGGGATCGTACCGGTGCATCGCGATATCGTCGTTGCTATCCAGGACCGTCACATCGGACATCGCCTCCGGACTGTTGCAGGTGGCGTCGCCGCCCAGATCGTCGCCCAGGCGATGCGGATTGACCGCGCCCAGATAGGCCCGCGTCAGACGCGCGCCGTACATGTTGTGCAGCGATGAGACGTTGACGCTTTCGGCATTGGCGCCCGTGAAAAAGAACCAGCCCAGCAGACACCCGGCCGCGACCGCCCAACGCCCGAGCGCACCGGCTTCGGCGATCGCCGAGAAAGGCGCGCACGCCCAGCCGGGTATCTGCGCAGGGCATTGCATGGACAGGCCCGAATCGAATACCAGCCATTGCGCAAGCGTGGTCCACAGCACGACCAGCGCGAACGCGAGACCGAAACCAAGCCCGTTGATCAGCATCGGCAAGACGTTGAATTTCCGGCCGTCGCTGGGCTGCATCCATTTCTGCAGCGGCTCGCTGAGCGCGCGCAACCCGAACAGCAGCAGGCCGCCGAACCCCAGACCGCCGAACAGGCCGGGCGCCGATCCACGCAGCGCGATGTTGAGCTCCCAACTGAGCCAGTCGATCGCGCCGAGCAGGAAAATGGCGAGCGCCGCGATGTTGACCCCCCGCAAGCCCTCCGTCAGTCGCCGGCGGGCGTCGGCGACGACGGCACCTGCATCGTCACTGCGGCGACGCGCGAGATGCACGGCCAGCGACATGCCGCATACGCCGAGACTGAGCAGGACCAGGCCGCCGAGCAGCGACCACGAAGGTCCCGGCAGCGACGGCGTGAGCGACGCCCGCCATTCGGCGATCAACACCGCGCCCGCAAGCGTCGCGCCGATCACGATCAGCACGTCCGGCAGCACGCCGGCAAGCCTCGCCAGGGGATTCTCCGCCGCCTGCGACTGCGGATCGCGCAACATCCAGTAGCTGCCAAGCATGCCTGGCGCGAGCAGCAGCCAGAATCCCGCCGCGAACGGCCACATCGCGCTGTTCCAGTGCATCCACGCATCGGGCGTAAACAGATCGAAGCGCAGGTGCAGGACATGGACCAGGATCGGCACCAGACCCAGCACCAGCGCCAGCGCCGCAAATTCCAGATGCACCGCGACGATCGCGCGCAGATAGGTCGCGATGCCGATGCCGTAGTCGCGCGCGCCAGCCGGCGCGAGATAGCGTCCGTAGCGGCGCAGCCACGACAGCGTGGACGAATCGCCGCGTTTGAGTATCTCCTCGGCCTTTTCGATGCCGAACCGGCTGACCAGCCGTCCGAACATCGCACCGATGTAACCGCCACCGGACACCGTGGACAGATAGTCGAACCGTTTCAGGACGCCGCGCTGGGCCAGACCGCGCAGCAATCCCAGGCAGAAGGTCGCGCTGCGGATGCCGCCGCCGGACAGCGCAAGGCCGATGATGGGCGTCGAGCCATCGGGCGCGGCATCGACGCCGGCCGCCTCACGACGCTTGCGCAGTGCCTCGACTTCGGATGCGTCGATCGAGTCGTGTCCCCTCCGATCGGCTTCCTCGGCCAACGCTTCCGCAGCGATCCTGTCTTCGGAACCTTTCATAGCGCCTCCTCCGGGTGGTGCCCGTTCGATCATTCCTGTATCCCGGCATGACGTTCCGGTGGCCTTGACTGGACCAACGTGCACCGCACGACGCGCGGGCCATTGCCCTTGATGCGGGGGACAACGTCGAACCATGATCCACGGCGAGGTCCCAGCGGATGGGATCAGTCCGGAACCATTCCGGACGGCCCGTTCAGGACAACGAAGCGTCCTGAATGGCCGCCTGCGGCCATCCATCCTTTCATCGCGAGATAGCGATACAATGCCGGCCTCTGCGCCGAGGGGCGCTGCAAGCCCGGCTTTCAGGTCCGGGATCAGGCTCGGCGGAGGCTTCATCCTGCAACGGCGCCCGTTCACTGCGCATCCGGCCTCCGCCCGGACGCACTCGACGGAAGAACTCCCGCCATGAACGCACAAGTCAAAACCCTCCCCGATTACAAAGTCTCCGACATGCAGCTCGGCGAAGCCGACTGGGGTCGCAAGGAAATCGACATCGCCGAGCACGAAATGCCCGGCCTGATGTCGATCCGCAAGAAGCACGCCGCCGCCAAGCCGCTCAAGGGCGTCCGCGTCACCGGCTCGCTGCACATGACCATCCAGACCGCGGTGCTGATCGAGACCCTGAAGGACATCGGCGCCGACGTGCGCTGGGCGTCCTGCAACATCTTCTCCACCCAGAACCACGCCGCCCAAGCCATCGCCGCCACCGGCACCCCGGTGTTCGCGTGGAAAGGCGAGACGCTGGAAGAGTATTGGGACTGCACCCTCGACGCGGTGACCTTCCCGGGCGGCAAAGGCCCCGAGCTGGTCGTCGACGACGGCGGCGACGTCACCCTGCTGATCCACAAAGGCTATGAGCTGGAACAGGGCTCCAAGTGGGTCGACGAGCCGGCCTCCTCGCATGAGGAAGGCGTGATCAAGAACCTGCTCAAGCGCGTCGCGAAAGAGCGCCCGGGCTTCTGGACCAACGTGGTCAAGGACTGGAAGGGCGTTTCCGAGGAAACCACCACCGGCGTGCACCGCCTGTACCAGATCGCGGAAGCCGGCAAGCTGCTGGTGCCGGCGATCAACGTCAACGATTCGGTCACCAAGTCGAAGTTCGACAACCTGTACGGCTGCCGCGAGTCGCTGGCCGACGGCCTGAAGCGCGCGATGGACGTGATGCTGGCCGGCAAGGTCGCGGTGGTCTGCGGCTATGGCGACGTCGGCAAGGGCTCGGCGCATTCGCTGCGCGCGTACGGCGCCCGCGTCGTGGTCACCGAGATCGACCCGATCAACGCCCTGCAGGCGTCGATGGAAGGCTTCGAAGTCAACACCGTCGAATCCACCCTCGGCCGCGGCGACATCTACGTCACCACCACCGGCAACAAGGACGTGCTGACGCTCGAACACATGTCGCAGATGAAGGATCAGGCCATCGTCTGCAACATCGGCCACTTCGACAATGAAATCCAGGTCGACAAGCTCAACGACTCGGACGCCGTGCGCCTCAACATCAAGCCGCAGGTCGACAAGTACACGTTCGCCAACGGCAATTCGATCTACCTGCTGGCCGAAGGCCGCCTGGTGAACCTGGGCTGCGCCACCGGCCACCCGAGCTTCGTGATGTCGAACTCGTTCGCCAACCAGACCCTCGCGCAGATCGACCTGTGGGCCAACAAGGGCACCTACGAGCCCAAGGTCTATATCCTGCCGAAGAAGCTGGACGAGGAAGTGGCGCGTCTGCACCTCGAAAAGATCGGCGTGGTGCTGACCGAGCTGACCACCGAACAGGCCGAGTACCTGGGCGTGTCGAAGGACGGCCCGTACAAGCCGGATCACTACCGCTACTGATCCACGCGGTTGCATGCATGACGAAAACGGGCGCTTCGGCGCCCGTTTTCTTTTGCGGACGTAGAGCGGGTCTCGTAGCCGCCATCCCGACTCATTGGCGGGTGCAAGACTCGCCCTACGACAAAGCCACGGGATTCCGTCCGGGCTTGTCCTGAGCCACGGACCGCGGACGTTACTCAACGATATCCGGCCTCTGCCCGCCGCCCGTCATGCAACATGACGCGCGCGGCCTTCGCCGGTTCCCATCCCCGCGGGTCCCGGGCCGTTCGACAGGAGCGTTGCGATGATCAAACATGCGTCATGGGCCCACGGCAACGCCATGGTGCCGGAACTGCAGAGCGGACTGCTGGTCCGTCACTGGGGCGGAGGCACGCAGATCCAGTTCACCTTCGGCCTCAACCAGACGCCACCGGCGGCGTGGTGCCACATCCCGATCCCCACCCCGGTCATCGTCAACGACGTGCGGCTGCGGGTGCGGACGCTGTTCCTGCTGTTCAAGGCCGGGCAGCACGCGGCGATCGACAACGTGCATATCTTCGACGGCCCGAACAGGATTCACACCTGGGACGCGAATATCGGCAGCGGCGGCGCGGGTCGCCGCACCGGCGATCACTCGCGAGGGATCGACAGCGTCAATACGCTCACCCTGCCGAACCCGCATTCGGTGATGTTCGGCATGTCGATCGCTTTCACCTTCGTCCCGGTCGCCCTGAACACCATATCGCCGCCGGTCGACCCCGAAGGCACGTTGCTGATCACCGCAGCAGGTGCGGATTTTTTCTGAGCCTGCCGGCAGTGCGATACATGGACAAGGGCGCTTCGGTGCCCTTTTTGGGTCCAGAAGGGCTCGGCCGCCCGGGCAATGAAGGACAATATCCCTTTGGTTTCAAAGCATTGCGAATCAATCCGACATTCGCCCCCCTGATCTTGCACGATGTGGCGTAACGCCACATTATGTGGCATGGCCAAAAACATTCGCATTTCCGACACGCTGTACGCACTGGCAGCCCAGGAGGCCGACTTGCAGCATCGCAGCCTAGCTCAGCAGATCGAATATTGGGCCAGGTTGGGCATGGCCGCTGAACGCCGAGGCACGACCACGCAACGCATTGACGCTATCCAGGCTGGGATCGAAACGACACGTCGACTCGACATCCTCGATGTTCAGAGAGGCCGACACTCGGCCGACTACACTTTCTTCATTCCCCGCGCGGTCGCGCGCGCGAGCAAACCAATATTCAGGGACGACGATCCTTGAGCCGGGAAAACGAAGCATTCATGCCCGCCGAGATGATTCGACGGGTGCTTGAGAGCGCGACGCCGGACGTCGTGCTGGTCGGTGGGCAAGCGCTGGCCTATTGGATGAGCGCCTTGGACATCCGCCAGCCCCATGATATTGGGCCGGCGATTTCCCGCGATATCGATTTTTTCACCGCCAACGCGGCAAACACGGCGCCGCTCGCGAATTTCGCGCGTGCGATCGGCGGTCACTGCCACGTCGAAAGGATCGAGTCGCTGAGCGCACTCATCGGCAGCGCCATAGCGCCTGCTGAAGACGAGCGTATCTACAACGTCGACCTGATTCAAAGGGTCGTCGGCATCGAACGAGCCGAAATCGAAAAGCATGCGGTCGAAGTTGAGTTGCCGGACCGAAACGGTAGGATCCGCGTCATGCACCCCATCCACGTATTGCACAGTCGAAACATGAACCTGTACAAGCTCGTGGAGAAGCAGGACGAAATGGGTGTGCTTCAATACCACCTCGCAATCGCCGTCGCTCGTGCTTATCTGGAATTGAGAATCGACGGCATCGAGGCCCGCAGTGACATCACCGCAAGCGATCGCGAACGGGCGATTTTCGACGCGATCCGTCGCGTGAGCGAGTACTCATCCGAGGATGCCGCCAGGAAGAACGCGGAACGCTACGGCGTCTATCTCGCCGACGCGATCCCTGCATGGCGAATCGCATCGCCGACGTTCTGGAAGAAGCAATGGCCTTACCTGCGCGATCGCATGTCACAGGAACACGCGCGCCGATGCGAAGAATGGCGTGGAGACTTAGGACGAGGCGATTGAGCCCACACCTGACCTCACGGCCTCCACCCTGCATTCACTTCCCAAAACACCACACTCCGCAGATAAGCCTCGCGATCCAGCGGCACACCCGACCCGCCTTCCTCCACACCCAGCGCATTGCGCAGCATCGTGATCGGCGCCATCGGGGTTTCCTCGGGCGTCATCGTGTACAGGCAACCGACCACGCCCCAGTCGGCGTCGGCGGGCGTGCCCTCCTTCGCCATCTGTTCGCGGCTGTAGAGGATCGGGATCAGGTAGTTAGCGACCGGTGGATCCACGCCTTCGAACCAGCGCACCAGCACCGGCAGTTCTTCCCTGGTGCGCGCCTCGTAGGCGGTGCGCAGCCGATGGCGGTTGCCGTCGTCGATCGGGATGGTCATGCAGCGCGTCGATGTCCAGTTGCGATGCACGTGCAGCTTGCAGAACGGCGCGTAGCCTTCCAGTACGGCAAGCGGCGATTCTTCGTTGAGGCGACGCTCGAAATCCTCGGGCGTGCAGTCCTGGATGGTGTTGCGGCGCGGTTCGCGGGGGAACAGGCGGGGACGGGCGAAATCGGTCAGGACGATGGACATCGAGGACACGGAAGAAAGGTCGAGACCCACAGATTACTGTCTCCTCACTGGAAGCACCTCCGCCCGATCGCTATTACGCAGGCGCCACGATCGACTCGGTGCGATTGCGGCCGCCGGTCTTGGCGCGGTACAGCGCCGCGTCCACGTCGCGATACAGCGCGTCGCCATCGGCGTGACGCGCGGGGTCGAAAGCGCCGCAGCCGATGCTCCCGGTGATCGGCGCGTTGCCGCTTTCGGTCTGCAGCGGCGACGCGTCCAGATCGCGACGGAACGCTTCCGCCCGCGCGGCCGCGGTGGCGCCGTCGGTCTCCATCAGGATGCCGAATTCCTCCCCGCCCAGGCGGGCGCGCAGGTCGCCCGGGCGGCCGAAATGCTGTTCGAACCGGCGCGCCAGCGCGACCAGGCAGGCATCCCCTCCCAGATGGCCCAGGCTGTCGTTGATCCGCTTGAAGTGGTCGATATCGAGGATCAGCAACGACAGCGGCGTGCCCGCGCGGGCACGGCCGATGCCCTGGGTCAGCACGTAGGCGAACTCCAGCCGGTTCGAGAGGCCGGTCAGGCCATCGATCCGGCTCTGGCGCTCGAACAGATCGCGCTGGTGACGAAGGTCTTCCTCCAGTTCCAGCCGCCCGCGGTATTCGCGATGGCTCCGCGCCATCACCAGCAGCATGTAGGCCAAATAGACGATCCAAATCACCGCCACGCCGGGCGCGAGCTGACCCCACAGCAGCGCCAGGATCGGGACCATGACGGCAACGATGGCCAGCGCCGAAGGCAGCAGGCGCATGCACAGCGTATGCGCCACCGCCATGCCGAACGCAGCGCAGAACAGCAGCGCCACCAGCGGCGCGGGTTCGGGCAGGGTCGCGAAGGCCCAGACGCTGAAGGCGCCCCAGGCCACGGTGGTGAGCAGCACGATCGACCACATCGTGCGCAGCCCGCGCAGGCTTTCGGCTTCGTCCTGCGCGCCGCGGCTGCGCACCAGCACGCGCAGCATCGCCAGCGCCAGGAAGACCAGCGTCGCCAGCACCGCCCGCCACATCCGCCCGGGCGCCGCGCCGGCCACCAGGAACGTCAGCGCCACCGCGACCGGATAGAAGAATCCGCCCAGACGGGCGCGTTCGCGGGTCTCGCGGAGTTCCTGGCCCAGCAGGTTGCGGCTGCGCTGCGCAGCGCGGGTCCGGGCATAGTCGGTCGACGGCATCGTGCAAGCGTATGCCAAAAACGCCGACCCGGCGGCAGCGGCTGATCGGCGAACTTCACATTCATCGGGATGAAGCGATATAGTGGCCGCATCACGGAGAGTTACCGACCATGGCACCCATCAGCTTCGAGTTCTACCCGCCCAAGACCGACGAGCAGCGCACCCAGCTCGACCGCACCGCGGAAAAGCTCAAACCGCACGCCCCCGAATACGTCTCCTGCACCTTCGGCGCCGGTGGCTCCACGCTCAGCTATACGTCCGAAACCGTGCGCCACCTCAAGCAGAGCCACGGTTTCGACGCCGCGCCGCATCTGTCGTGCATGGGCGGCAGCCGCGAGGAAATCCGCGAACTGCTGCGGCTGTACCGCGCGCTGGGCTGCAAACGCATCGTCGCACTGCGCGGCGACCTGCCGTCGGGCATGGGCCATCACGGCGACCTGCGCTACGCCTCGGACCTGATCGAATTCATCCGCGCCGAGCACGGCGATCATTTCCATCTGGAAGTCGGCGCGTATCCGGAAACGCATCCGCAGGCCGACGATGCCTTCAGCGATCTGCGCCATTTCAAGACCAAGATCGACGCCGGCGCCGATGCCGCGATCACCCAGTATTTCTACAACCCGGACGCGTATTTTCGCTTCGTCGACGACGTGCGCAAACTCGGCGTGATGGTGCCGATCGTGCCGGGGATCATGCCGATCTCCAATTTCACCCAGCTCAAGCGTTTTTCCGAAAGCTGCGGCGCGGAAATCCCGCGCTGGGTGGGCAAGCGCATGCAGGCGTTGGGCGACGACGCCGACGGCATCCGCGAATTCGCGGCCGATGTGGTGGCGGGGATGTGCCAGCGCCTGATCGCCGGCGGTGCGCCGTCGCTGCATTTCTACACGCTGAATCTGGCGAAGCCGACGCAGGCGGTGTTGTCCAGGATGTGAGTTTTTGCCGTGCCGTAGGGCGGGCTCAAGCCCGCCATCGCGAGCCGACACGTCACCGCGCGGTATGGTCGAAACCGTTCCGCTCGACACACGACGCAAACGGAAACGCCGCAATGTCGGGCCTGGGCCCGACCTACGGCGCTGCATTCGATCGATGCATCTTTGCCATCCTTGGCGGCACGATCCGGGCTTCGGGTCGCCCGGCCCGGCCATCCATGGTCGGGCGTTCGCTGAGGCGCGCGGCAGTGCCGCGCAAGCGGCTTCAGCTCATCCGGCCCGGCGCAGCGCGCCGGGCGTTCGTTGATGCGCGAGCCAGTGGCTCGCAAACGCATCAACTCACCCAACCCGCCACAACGAACAGCGCCAGGATCGCCAACCACAGCAGCAGGATGCGCCAGATCAGGCTCATCGCGTCGCGCAGCTCCGGCAGTTCGCCCAGTTGCGCCCAAGCGTTGCCAGGCGTCGCGCCTTCTTCGATGAATTCTTCGGTTTCCTCGGCGATCTCGCAGCGCACGCTCACCCGTGCAGCGGCGCCCAGATGGGCGTGGTCGAGCTGCAGCTCCGCGCCGCCGGCATCGCGCCAGACGCCGAGGACATTGTCGAAATTGCCGACCAGCGCCAGCGACAGGGTCATCGCCTGCGCGACCGGCCAGTTCAACAGCGCGAAGAAGCGACGCGCGCCCTCACGGGTGGAGGCGGGCAGCGCATCGGCATGGTCGCCTTCGGCCAGAAGCGCGGCGAGACGGTACAGCACCGCGCCGACCGCGCCGAACAGCAGGAACCAGAACAGCACGCCGAACCAGCGTCGCAATGCGTTGGCGAAGACGGCCTCGACCATCGCCGCGGTTTCGCCGGGGCCGCTGTCGGGTTTCGCGCCCAGCCGCGCCGCCGCCTCGCGGCGCGCGGCAGGGTTCTCGGCGTCGACCACCGCCGACACGTCGACATCAAGGTCGCGCGGCCCCCATGCATAGAACAGCATCGCCACCGCGGACAGCAGGCCGAATACGCCGGCCAAGGGCGAATGCAGCGCGAACTGGATCAGGCCGATCAGCAGCAGCGGAGGCAGCAAAGCGAACAGGAAGCCGAAATGCCCGCGCCAGACGGACGGGCCGTCGCCGAAGCGCGCGTCCAACCAGCGCAGCCACAGGCCGAACCCGTCGTGCCGACGCACGGACGCGGCGAACCCCGGCGCCAGATGACCCAGCACCAGCGCGAAGATCACGGCGATCAGGGTCGCGGACATGCCCGGATTCTAATCCACGCGTGCCGCGTCGGTGCCCGCGTACCAGCACTCGATCAACCAGCGCGAAATCGAGACCGACGGCGACACCAGCAGCCCGGCCTCGGTGTTTTCGCCGCGCAGCGCGGCGCCGACTTCGTCGCGATCGAACCAGCGCGCGTCTTCCAGTTCCTCGTTGGCCTGCGGCGGGTCGGGCTCCGCTTCGGCGATGAAGCCGAGCATCAGCGACGACGGGAACGGCCACGGCTGCGAGGCGAGGTAGCGGCTGCCGCGCACGCGCACGCCGGATTCCTCCATCACTTCGCGCACGACGGTCTGTTCGAGGGTTTCGCCGGGCTCGACGAAACCGGCGAGGGTGGAATAGCGCCGCGCCGGCCAGTTGGCCTGACGGCCGAGCAGCAGGCGTTCGCCATCGGTGATCGCGACGATCACCGCCGGATCGGTACGCGGATAGTGGTCGAGCCCGCACTGCGCGCAGTGGCCCTGCCAGCCGCCGCGCTGGAACGCGATCGCGCCGCCGCAGGCGCCACAGAAACGATGGCGCTGCTGCCAGTGCAGCACGGCGCGCGCCTGGGCGAACACCGTGGACTCGAACGGCGCCCAGTGGGCGGCGGCTGCGCGCAGATCGAGCCGCCGCGACGGCAGCGACGCGCGCTGTTCATCGGTATGCCGCTCATCGGACAACCGCGCGGCGAACCAGCTTTCGTCGCCGCGCATGCCCAGGAAGATCGCATCGCCGGGCGTGTCGCCCAGATCGCTGCCGCGCGCGGCGACCAGCCAGCCGTCGTCGTCGCCCACCGTGCGGCCGTCGCCGTCGAGCAACAGCACCCGCGCGTTCGGCCAATAGGCGTGGAGGGCGTCCGGATTGCCGCGCAGCGCGTCGGCGCGATCGAGCGCACCGTCAACGAACGCGAAACGGGGCGTCGGCAGGCGGATGTCGCCGGTCATGCGGTCAGGCGCTGAAACTGCTGCCGCAGCCGCAGGTGGTCTTCGCATTCGGATTGCGGATCACGAACTGCGAGCCGTGCAGGCTTTCGGTGTAGTCGACCTGGGCGCCGACCAGATACTGCAGACTCAGCGGATCGACCAGCAGGGTCACGTCGTCGGTGGCGACCGCGAAGTCGTCCTCGTTCTGCTGTTCGTCGAATTCGAAGCCGTACTGGAAGCCGGAACAACCGCCTCCCTGGATGTAGACCCGCAGCTTCAGCGCCGGATTGCCTTCCTCGCGGATCAGTTCGCGCACCTTGGCGGCAGCGGCTGCAGTGAAGTCGATCGGCGACGGCGGAGCATCGGGCGCGGGGGCTGACGGGGCGGTGGTGTGCATATCCATGGCGACAGGATGGGGCGACGGGGCCGGCGGTTCAAGCCGTGCGAGCCGATCGCAGCGTATCCACCGCGGATCGCGGCCGGTTCAGCCGGCCTCGCCGCTGCGCACCGTCTCCGGCCAGGGGAAGGATTGCTCCACTGCCGCGCCGCCGGCCGGCACCAGCCGCACGCTCACACGCAGCGGCTTGAAGCCTTTCGGCAGCAGCACCTCGCCTTCCACCTGCTGGAAGTACTTGAAGGAATACGGGACACCGGGCGCGTTGCTCTGCTTGCGCAGGCCCGACCACGACAGCTTTTCGAGACGATCGTTGCGGGTGCCTTCGATCGACAGCGTCACCCGGCCGGCATTGACCGCGCCGCGGTTGATGTTCTGGGTCAGCGTGGCGACGAAATGCCAGGCGTCGCCGCCCTGCAGCTGCATGTCGAGATCGTGGACGCTCAGCCCGCGACGCTGGCCGGTGGCGCCGACGAAGCTTTCGTAGAAGGCGATATCGGCGCGCAGACCGGCGATTTCCTCGTCGCGCTCGGCGAGCGTGCGTTCCAGGTCGCGGTTGGCGTCGCGGCTGATCTGGTCGGAACGGCGCAATGTAGAGACTTCCTGGCTCAGCTTTTCGCTGCGCGCTGTCAGCGCGGCCGCGCTCTGGCCCGAAACGTCGCCGCCGGAGAAGAACACCGCCCACACCCCCCACACACCGAAACCCAGCGCCAGCAGAAACACGCCCAGCCCCAGATACACCCAGTGATGATGGGACGGCAGCGGCGGCGGCGCGGACGGCGGCGGATCGTCATGATCGCCGGGCGGAGCGCCATCGCTGTGCGGAAGGTCGTCTTCTGCATGGCGGTAGTGCTGGTTGTGATACTGATCGGGGTCGTGCCGCTGGGGGGCGTGCGACTCGGATCCGTCTGGGTCGGCTTCGGTTGGCCCTGCTTCGGTTGGCCCGGCGTCGTATGGATCGGCCTCGTATCGGTCGACTTGGGTCGGCCCGTCTTCCATCGACGGGACCGCCGACGGTCCAACGTCGGTGGATACGTCTTGGGGAAATTCGACTTCGTTGTGCTCTGAGGCCTCGCAGTCGCCGGTTTCCGGGCCCTCGACGACTTCGACAGACGCGATCACGACCAGCTCATGGGCCGCTTCGACCGCTGTGGCGCTTTCGTCCGGGGCGTCGGCCGGCTCGGCAGCCGGCTTGTACTGCGCCAGTGCCGCCGCCTGGCGCTTCGCGGATTTACCGCGCTTGCGGAGCGCGCGACGAGACTCGGCGGGCGCCAGATCGCCAGCGGTCCTGGCGCCAGCCTGGGAACCGGCAGCGCACGAGGTTTCGGCGAGCGCGGACTCGACCTCCGCTTCGGCGCGCCCCTCGGCGTCCGGCTGCAGGGCATGGTCGAGGATGGCCCGTACCGCCGTCTCCGCGGGTGCATCGGTGGGCGCGTCGACAGGTTTGGCGGCTTTGCGCGATGCGCGGCGGCGCTTGGGCGGGGCGGTATCGGACAGGTCGTTCATCTCCATCATCCTAACCGGACGACCTTAAAGTCGTGTCAAGGCGACGTTCTGGTACTGTGCCGGCGTGCGGCCCGCCAGGCCGTGGCTTGCGTCCGGCATCCCTGCCGCTGGGCGCGCTGTTGGAGTGGTCATGTCCGAAGCCCATGTGTTCGCCATCGGCATCCTGTTGGCCTGGTTGGCCGGCGTGCGCGCCTATCTCACCGTGTTCGGGGTCGGCATCGCCGGCTATTTCGGCTGGCTGGACCTGCCGCCGGCACTCGAAGCCACGACGTCGCCCTGGGTGCTTGGCGTGTCCGGCGCGCTGGCGGTGGCGGAATTCTTCGCCGACAAGATCCCCGGCGTGGATTCGGGCTGGGATCTGCTGCAGACCCTGCTGCGGATACCGGCAGGCGCCTTCCTCGCGGCCGCCGCGATCTCGCCCGATGGCGACCTCGGCGCCGGGATGATGGCCGCCGGCGCCGGCGCCGCGCTGACCAGCCATGTGCTGAAATCGGGCACCCGCGCGCTGCTGAACACGTCGCCCGAACCGATCAGCAACTGGACGACATCGATCGCCGAGGACACCGTCGTCATCGGCGGGTTGGCGCTGGTCTGGTCGCATCCCTGGATCGCGCTGACCGTCGTGGTCGGCACCGGCCTGACCATCGCCCTGGTGGTGTGGTGGCTGTGGCGCAAGCTGTTCCGGGGCGTCTCGCGGATGCTGTCCCCGTCCTGATCGGCTCTGCACCGGCGATTCCGCGGCATGCCTCGCGCAGGGCCGCCCCGTCCCCGCATGCCCGACCCAGCGAGCGCCCCATGACCCCCGGCGCTTCCCAACGCCGGACGAACAAGCATAATGCGTGTTCGAGCAGGGAGTCACGATGTCCTTCGTTCCACAAACGCGCAATTCGTCCGCAACCGCTGGCCGACCGGCCGGTCTGGGCACGACTACCCGCGCCGAGTACCCGCCTGCCGACTATTGGCGGCGCTGGTGCAGCGACGCACCGCCTCCGGTGGTCTCTGCAACCGCCGATCCTGCCGCCGAAGAAGTCGTGGTGGTGGAAACCACGCAGATGGTGGTGCCGAACGAGACCGGCGAATCGGCCTACCGCATATTGATCGTCGAGGACGACCGCAGCCAGGGGCTGTTCGCGCAGGGCGTGCTCAAGGGCGCGGGCATGGATGCGGAAGTGGTGCAGGTGGCCAGCGACGCCATGGCCACGCTGGACCGGTTCATTCCCGATCTGGTGCTGATGGATCTGCACATGCCCGGCATGAGCGGCACCGAACTCACCGCGCTGATCCGCAGCCACGCCGCGTACGCGCACATCCCGGTGGTGTTCCTGACTGGCGACACCAATCCCGAGAGCCATTTCGAAGTCCTCGACAGCGGCGCCGACGATTACCTGAGCAAACCGGTGCGGCCGCGCCACCTCATCGCCGCAGTGGAAAACCGCGTCCGCCGCGCGCGCGCGCTGAAACAGCAGCGCGAACAGGAAGTGCGCCGCCATCCGGCCACCGGCCTGCTCACCCGCACTTACATGCTGCAGCAGTTGGCGCTGGCGTTCCCGCAGCAGACCTCGGGCGCGGTGCATTTCGTGGTGATCGAAGGCACGTCCGCGCTGCGCGACCACTACGGCTACGCCACCCTGGACGCGATCCTCACCGAAGCCGGGCGGATGATCGCCGCGGTCGCCGGCGAGCACCACGCGTCGCGGCTCAACGACAACACTTTCGTCGTGTACTGGCCGGGCCTGCCGCCCGACCGCCATGCGGTGTGGGCGCGCCAGCTGCGCGACGCCTTCGTCGGCCACAACCTGGACGCCAACGGCGACAACATCCGTCTGCGCGCCTGCGTCGGTTATGTCGATCTGGCCCATGGCTTCGCCGATGCCGGCGCGGCGCTGGCGGCGGCGGAAGACGCCCTTCGCCTCGCGCGCAGCGAGCCGACCGGCATCGCCGCCTACCGCCCGCAATCGGACGCGGTGTCGGAACAGGCGACGCAACTGCTGGCGCAACTGCATGAGGCGCTGAAGAACGAGCGTCTGGAGCTGGCGTTCCAGCCGATCGTTTCGGTGGTGGGCGGCGAGCAGGAGCAATACCAGACCCTGGTGCGGCTGCGCGGCAACAGCGGTCAGCTGCACACCGCCGCGGAAATCGTGCCCGTGGCCGAACGCGCCGGGCTGGTCCATGAGATCGACCGCCGGGTGATGACCCGCGCGATCGCGATCCTGGGCGACCAGCTGCGCGGCAGCAAGCGCGCGCGGCTGTTCGTGCCGCAGGCCGCGCGCACGCTCGGCCAGGACACCTATGGGCAGTGGCTGCTCGGATCGTTGGTCGACCTGAGCATCGAGGGCAAGCTGCTGGTGGTGGACGTGCGCCTGGGCGACGCATTGGTGCATTCGGTGCTGCTGCGAGAGTTCTGCCAGCGGATGATGGGCGCCGGCGTGCGCCTGTGCCTGAGCCAGTACCAGGCCAATGCCGAGGCCGATGCGCTGATGTCGCAACTGCCGCTGAGCTATGTCCGGCTGTCGCCGCATTACGCCGGCAAGATCGACCAGCAGCCGGTCCACGACGAAATGCGGGCCGTGATCGACCGCGCCCACATGCTGGGCCTGCAGGTCATCGGTCAGCACGTCGAAGATCCGCAGACGGCCGCCAAGCTCTGGCTGAGCGGGATCGACTACATCCAGGGCGACCTGGTGCAGAGCGCCGCCAACGCGATGGATTTCGACTTCCAGCATTCGCTGCTCTAGCGCTTCGGGGGCGCCCGCGCTGGTCAAGGCGGCTCGCGGTGGGGCATCATCCGGTATCCGCCCTGCTGCCGTGGCGGAAGACGCGGCCCGGGATGGCCGCGTGCTTTATGGAAAGCCCTTTATGAAAAGCCCGCTCCGCCAGGACACCGTTCCCAACGCAGGTAAGCCGATTTGAACGAGCCCAAGCCCTCGCTGCTGAATTTCCGATGGTTGGCGCTGGCCACCGCGATAGGTGCCGCCCTCGCGCTGGCGGCCGACGCCGCGACCGGCGGCCAATCGTGGCGGATGGTAGCCCTTGCGTTGACCGCGGCCACCGCCGCGATCGTCGGTTACCTCGCCTACGCCTCGCGCCACTACGAACAGCACATGCGCGACGCCGCGGACATCGCCACGCGCAGCGAAGCCGAGCGCAGCGAGCTGCAGCGCGAGTTGCAGCGCCGCAGCCAGCTCGAACAACAGCTGCGGCAAGCCAAGCAGGACGCCGAATCGGCGGTGATGGCCAAGGGCGAATTCCTGGCCACCATGAGCCACGAAATCCGCACCCCGCTCAACGGCATCGTGCCGATGCTCGACCTGTTGATGCACAACAAACTGCCGCCCGACCAGGCGGAGATGGTGCACACCGCCTTCCTGTCCTCGCAGCAGATGCTGCGGATCGTCGACGACATCCTCGACTACTCGAAGCTGGAAGCCTCCAAACTCCAGTTGGAATCCACCACCTTCAACCTGCGCGAAACGCTGGAATCGGTCGTCCAGCTGATGGAGCGCCCGGCGCAGAGCAAGGGCCTGCGCCTGAACCTGCAGATCCACCCGTCGGTACGGCTGCCGGTGCGCGGCGACTCGGTGCGCCTGCGCCAGGTGCTGAGCAACCTGATCAGCAATGCGGTGAAGTTCACCGAACGCGGCAGCATCGCGCTCACGGTGCGCCGGACCGGCGAAACCAGCGCTCAGCACCAGCTGCGATTCGAAGTGCGCGACACCGGCATCGGCATCGCCCAGGCGGCGCAGGAACGCCTGTTCCAGGCGTTCAGTCAGGCCGACGCCTCCACCACGCGCCTGTACGGCGGCACCGGCCTCGGGCTGGCGATCTCCAAGCGCATCATCGACCTGATGGGCGGCCGCATCGGCGTGGAATCCGAGGCCGGACAGGGCTCGACCTTCTGGTTCGAGATTCCGATGCTCAAGGTGCAGGGCGACATCCTCGCCGCCAAGCCCGCGGAACACACCAGCGGCCGGGTGCTGCTGCTCACCGGCGACCAGCGCCTGCGGTTGCGCCTGAGCATGCTGCTGCCGAACTGGGGGCTGCGCATCACCGCCGTCGAAGCCACCCAGGAAGCGCTGGACCGCATCCGCTCCGCGTTGGGCCAAGGGGCAGAGTGGGCCTACACCACGGTCATCGCCGACCTCACCAGCGTGCGCAGCACCTCTGTCGCGCTGCAGCGCAATCTCGAACGCCAGGCCATCTACGGGCAGGTCCGACTGATCTGCCTGCAGGGCGACGAGCCCGCGCCCGAAGAACTGCAGCAGTCGGCCACGATCCTGCACCGCCAGGCGCCCGATGCCGACCTGCGCATCTCCCTGCTGGGCAGCGCCGAAACCGTGCCGTCGCTGTCGGACGCCGCTGCATCGTTCGACGGCGGCTACGCGGCCGCGCCGGAGCCTCCGCCGCCCGCCGCGCCGACGGCCGCCGCCCTCGTCTCGTCGGTCGCCGATCCCGCCCGGCCGATGCGGGTGCTGCTGGTGGAGGACAACCCGGTCAATCTGATGGTCGGCCAGCGCCTGCTCAGCGTGCTAGGCACTCACTGCGACAGCGCCACCAACGGCGAAGCGGCGCTGCTGCGGATGTCCGCCTCGCGCTACGACCTGGTGCTGATGGACTGTCAGATGCCGGTGATGGACGGCTACACCGCCACCCGCCGCTGGCGCGAACACGAGGCCGCCACCGGCGTCCGCCGTCTGCCCATCGTGGCGATGACCGCCAACGCGATGGCCGGCGATCGCCAGAAATGCCTCGATTCCGGCATGGACGACTATCTGGCCAAGCCCGTGACCCGCGGCGAACTCGAACGCTGCCTGTTCCATTGGCATCAGATCTCCTCGCAGCACAGCAGCGCCGACACCGCTGCACCGCCGGCCGCCGCTGCGACACCTGCGGCCACCCCGCCCTCGCCCACGGCGACCCTCGAAGCGGCCGCCAACCGGCCCGCCATCACAACGAATCCATTCGTGCCCTCACCCACCGCCCCCCCCAAGCCGCCCGCCCCTCCGCCGCCGCCTGCAGAGCCGCTGCCGCCGGTCCTCGACGCCGAAGTGCTGGAAGAATTGCGCAGCATCCTCGGCAACGAAGTCGACCGGCTCATCGAAGTGTTCCTCGACGACACTCCGCGGCTCATCGCCGCGCTCGAAACCGCCGCGACCGGCCCGGACTACGACATGCTGCGCAACGCCTCGCATACGCTGAAGTCGTCCAGCGCCAACCTCGGCGCGATGTCGCTGTCGAACGCGGCGAAGAAGCTCGAACTGGGCATCCGCACCCAGACGCTGGAGCGCCCCGCGGTGGCGGTGGCGCTGATCTCCAACGAATTCGCCCGCGCCCGTCAGGCGCTGCGCGCGAGCATGTCGTCGGACGCGTCGCAGCCCGGGTGATTCCAGGCCGTCAGGCGCATGTCCTGCCCGACGCGTAAACGGAAATCCAAATGAAAACGGCGGCATGTCTGCCGCCGTTTTTTTGCATCCGCAGCCGCTCAGCTCGAAATCTTGGTCTGCAGATAATTCTGCTCGCCCAGACGATCCATCAGCGACAGCTGGGTTTCGATCCAGTCGATGTGCTCCTCCTCGGAATCGAGGATATCGGCGAACAACTGGCGGCTGACGTAATCGCCGACCTTTTCGCAGTGCGCGATCCCGTCGCGCAGCGCCGGCAGCGCCTCATGTTCAAGCGCCAGATCGCATTCCAGCAATTCGCGGGGATTCTCGCCGATGCGCAATTTGCCCAGCGCCTGGAAATTCGGCAGCCCATCGAGGAAGAGAATGCGCTCCGCCAGTTTGTCGGCGTGCTTCATCTCGTCGATCGACTCGTGGTATTCGTGGTCCGCCAGCTCTTTCAGGCCCCAGTTCTTCAGCATCTTGGCGTGCAGGAAGTACTGGTTGATCGCGATCAGCTCGTTGTAGAGCACTTTGTTGAGGAATTCGATGGTCTTGGGGTCGCCTTTCATGGCTGGCTCCGTCGGTTGCAGTAGCGCCACTCTAGCCGCACTACGCAATCGATGAAGAAATGCGAATCGTCCGCGTTGTCATCGCGACAAGCGACTGGGAACGATGCGAATGGATTCAAGCGGCGTGGGCGATCCCGCTGTCCGCGACGGCAGCATGCACGTCGTCGATGATCTCTGCGGCGGTCGACAGACAACTCCCGCAACCCGCACCGCAGCCGGTACGCATGGTCAATTCTGCGACGCTGCTGCATCCCGCCGCCGCGGTGTGGCGGATTTCGCGCTCGGTGACTCCGTTGCAGAGGCAGACATACATGGCGGTATCGGGGATACGGTGGGAACCGTTCTCATTTGGCCATGGATGAGAATGATTGTCAATTCTACCCAGACTCCGGACCCCGCCCGCTCCGGGGCGTCAGCGGACACCGGCGGCCGCGTGGCCGCGCCCAGCGCTGGGGGTCGACATTCGGCGACGGAATGGCCTGCGCACCCGCCACCTGCCGCGCGGCCGGCGCCAGATGATGCAGGGCATGGGTGTAGACCATACGTTTGAAATTGACCACGTGCTCCAGCGGATACCAGAAATCGACCCAGCGCCAGTGGTCGAACTCCGGCGTCTCGGTCAGATCCAGACGCAGATCGCCTTCCTCTCCGGTGAACCGGAGCAGGAACCAGACCTGCTTCTGGCCGATGCAGACCAGGTGATCGTGACGTCGGATCGCCCGGGGCGGCAGGCGATAGCGCAGCCAGCCAGGGGTGCTGCCCAGCACGTCGACATGCTCCGGCAGCAGCCCGGTTTCCTCGCGCAGTTCGCGATACATCGCCTCGGTGGGCGTCTCGTCGCTGTTCATCCCGCCCTGCGGGAATTGCCAGCCGTCGCGACGGACACGGCGTGCCCAGAACACCCGGCCATCCGGGCGCATCAGAACGATGGCGACATTCGGTCGATAACCGTCCGGATCGATCACGATGCGGACTCCTGAGATCTTTGGCCCTAAGGCCGCTACCCTCGACTCTGCCACGCACGCCCGGCAAGGACAAGCGCGGCAGCCATTCGCCATCGCCGGATTGACGCATCGCCCGCAGACATGGAGAATTGTGGGTCCGCTGCAGCCGCAAGGCCCGCCAGCGAATCTCCAAGGCTATGTAGCTCAGCCGGTTAGAGCACAGCACTCATAATGCTGGGGTCGGTGGTTCGAGTCCACCCATAGCCACCAAGAACACCTCTCGCAACATCCCAGAAAGGCCGGAATCCCCAATAAAAACAAGGGTTTCGGCCTTTTTAGTGTCCGCTAGTATCCCGGGGCGACCCTTGCAATCCGGGGGCAAGTGGCGGCAAATATGGGGGCAATACTCCGGCCGCGCGGTCACCACTTTTTTCGCAGCACGTCGTCGATGATCTCGTTCTACAGCATCGACCCGGCCAGCAGCTTCTTCCGGCTCGCGTTCCCGACCTCCAGCTCGCGCAGGCGCTTGGCCTCGCACACGCTTGTCCCGCCGAACGTGCTCCACCACTGGTAGTACGACGCCTCGTTGACCCCATGCCGGCGGTACAGGTCCCTCACCGCCATGCCCGCTTAGGCTTCACGCAGGAAGCCGATGATCTGCTCTTCGGTAAACCGCTTCTTCACGTTCAATCTCCTCTCGTTGGGGAGTTGGACTCAAGATCAGGCTGCTACTCAAAATCGAGGGGTGTCGCATCGATTGCGTCACGCCCGAACCCCGCCACCGCGGGTTTACGCGTTTTCAGCGGCCGCGATTTCGGATACGTACAAAAGCGATCGCTGCAGGCGCTACTGCAACTGCAGCGATGTTCTGCACTGGTTCGCTCAATCCAAGCGAACCATCGGGCCCGCAATCGTCACTGCGGGCAAAGCTGCTGCAGCTCGTAGTACTGCAACTCGCTGGCCACCACGCTCCAGCCGAGTCCTTGCACCAGTCCATTGGCGTCGGCATAGGACAGATTGATCCCCACGCGCGGGAACAGGCCCACTGATACCGCGGCATGCAGGCTTCTTGCGCCGGTGCGGGCGTTGTAGGCATCCACCGCTGTCTTGAAGCGGGAATTCGCTGGCGCATTGCTGATGAGCCTGCTCAACGAGCTCAGATCGGTATGGAAGACGAATTCGATGTTGTCGGCCGAATAGATGTTGACGTTCGTCGGCGTGTAGATCGGCTTCGAACTCCAGTAGTGGTTGATCACCCGTTGCTGACAGGTTTGCACATTGGGCAACGCCGTCAGCGCATTCATGCGCCCCAGGGATTGCCACGTGGTGGCGGATGCCGTCCCCGACACCAGCAGCGCGGCGAGCAGAGCGAGAGCGTATTTCTTCATGCGGATTTCCTTTTCGATGGTGGCATTGGAATCGCGCCTCCGGCAGACACCGCCGGCGGCGCGAAGCACAGTGTGCATGGCAGACGTCGCAAGGCCTGAGAAACAGGGGCGGCGTTCAAGTGACTAACGCTCTTGCACTGAAGAAACCGCCTACATTCGGGCATGCCGGGCCGCAGGCCCGTATGGACGGCGCTTTGAAGGCGCTCGCATAATGCAGGCCCGTCATGCTGCGACCGCATGCGAAACGACGGGTGCGGCTAAGCAACAGCCGTGCACACTTCACTCTCCGGTACCGGCAAATCCCATGGATATTTTCAAGGTCTTCACCCTCGAGGCCGCCCACCGGCTGCCCAATGTGCCTCCAGGGCATAAATGCGCGCGACTGCACGGTCACTCGTTCCGGGTCGAGATCCATGTGTCCGGCGACATCGATCCGCAGACCGGCTGGGTGATGGACTTCGCCGAGATCAAGGCGGCGTTCCAGCCGCTGTACGACCGGCTCGATCACCATTATCTGAACGATATCGAAGGCTTGGACAACCCGACCAGCGAGCGTCTGGCCGTCTGGATCTGGGATCAGCTGAAGCCGGCCATGCCGCTGCTGAGCGAGATCGTGGTCCACGAGACCTGCACCTCCGGCTGTCGGTATCGGGGCTGAGCGCGCGGAAAGCCTGCGGATGAATCACGTCACGTCATTCATTTCATTTGATCCTGAACAGCACTGACGCCGTTCGTCGGGCGATGTTGCGGTGCAACAAAATCGACGCTATGTTGCATCGCACAAACCCGGCACCCTCTGCCGGCACCCCGCCTCAGGAGCCCGCCATGTACCAGCAGTTCAACGATCAGTTCACCCAGTCGACCCGTCAGTTCGCCGATACCTCGGCCCGGGTGGGTCGTCTCGCCCTCGAAAACACCGAAGCGGTCTTCGGCCTGCAGTTCGCCGCGATCGAAGAAAGCGTCAACGCCACCTTCGCCTTCTGGGGCGAGCTGGCCGAAGTGCGCGATTTCGACGGCCTGAAAGCCGTATGGCCGAAAGGCGTGCAGATCGCCCGCGAAAACGTCGAGCGCAGCATCGGCACCGGCCAGGAAGTGTTCGGCCGCACCGTGAAGACGAACGAAGCCATCGCCCAGATCGCGAAGGGCCAGTTCGAAACCGTCGCCGCCGCCGTGCAGGCCGACGCAGAGAAAGTGGTCAAGGCCGCCAGCCACAAGGCTGCCAGCTGATCCCGGCACTGTAGTTGCAGCGACAGCGCCGCGCCCCACGCACAGCGTCTGTTTCTGGCTTGTTTCAAACCCGGTCGCGCAAGCTGCCGGGTTTTTTCATTGCTGCAGCACCGTCACGGGCCGTCCTGACTGAATCGCCAACAACAACACACCGCGTACCAAAATTAATACTTGATCAAATTTTGAATCGAATTCAGAATTTGCATTCAGCTTCTAACTTCCGGCCGAGCCATGAGCACCAAGGATCGCCGCCTGCGCGAACGCGCAGAGCGCGAGCAGCGCTTTCTCGACAAGGCCCAGGAGCTGATCCAGCGAGACGGTCTGTTGTCGCTGCAGATGTCCCGGATCGCCGATGAATGCGACTACGCCACCGGCACGCTTTACCAGCATTTCGCTAGCAAGGAAGACCTGCTGGTCGCCCTGGCCACCCGCAATTGCCTGAGCCGGGTCGATCTGTTCGAGCGCGCCGCCCGTTGGCACGGCCCCACCCGCGAACGGATGCTGGCGATCGCGCTCGCCGATCTGATGGTGATCCGCGATCACCCCGAACACTTCCGGCTGGCCCAGTTCGTCTGGACCGATGTCATCTGGGGCGCGGCCTCGGCCGCAAGTCGACAATGTTCGCTGGAAGCCAGCGCGCCGCTGGGCGCCCTGGTAGACGGCATAGTCCTGGACGCGATCGCCGCCGGCGAGCTGCGCGCCGATCTGGGTCTGCCGCCGCAATCTGTGGCGATCGGCCCTTGGACGCTCTCCCTGGGGCTGCATACACTGACCCTCGCCGAAGGGCTGCTCGAAGGCCGCGCGCTGTGCGACCCCTATCGATTGCTGATGAAACATCTGCATTACCTGCTCAACGGCTACGGCTGGCTGCCGCTGTTCGACCCCTCCGACGACGATGCGCTGGATGCGCTCAACACGCGGCTATGTCGCGAAGTCTTCGACAGTCCGTGCCCGCAATCCTCCCGCCCCACCGCCCCGGCCACTCTTTCCGACGCGCCCCCGCATCCAGGTACCCGCCATGACTGATCACACCCGCTCGACCGGCCACGACGCGCCACGCGCCACTATGCGCAAGGCTTCCGCGACGAAGCGGATGATTCTGATGCTGATCGCCGCGACCGTCGTCTTCGGGGGCATTTTCGGCATGAAATGGTTCAGCTCAAAGCAGATGAATACGTTCTTCGACAACATGCCGCAACCGCCGGCATCGGTGAGTGTCGCGGTGGCCAAGGCCGAGCGCTGGCGCGATGGCGCAGAAGCCGTGGGCACGTTCGTCGCCGTAAACGGCGCCGATGTCACCACCGAGGCCGGCGGCATCATCCGCGAGTTCCTGTTCGAACCGGGCCAGCGGGTGAAAGCCGGCACGGTGCTGGTGCGGCTCAATACCGCCAACGAAGAAGCCACGCTGCGCGCGCTGGAAGCCGCCGCCAAACTCGCCGTCACGCAGCGCGACCGTTGGCGCGAACTCGGCGCGCAGAAGCTGGTCTCGCAGGCCGAGGTGGAGCAGCGCGCGGCCGACGCGGCGACGACGCTCGCCCAGGTCGAAGCGCAGCGCGCGTTGATCGCGCAGAAGACCATCCGCGCGCCGTTCGACGGCACGCTGGGCATCCGCAAGGCGAACCTGGGCCAGTACATCGCGCCCGGCAGCCCGATCGTCAATCTGCAGTCGATGAACCCGATCTTCCTCGATTTCACGCTGCCGCAGCAGCGCATGGATCAACTGGTGGAAGGCACGATCGTGCAGGCGACCGTCGATTCGCTGCCGGGTCGCAGATTCGAAGGCCGGATCACCGCGATCGAGCCGCTGATCGACGCCGAAACCCGCAGCTTCAAGGCGCAGGCGACCGTCCTGAACGACGACAACGCACTGCGTCCCGGCACGTTCGCCAAGGTCGGTTTCGATCTGGGCAGCGAGCAGGCGGTGGTGGTGATTCCGCAGACCGCAGTCAGTTTCAATCCCTACGGCAACGCGGTGTACGTCGTTCGCGAAGCTCCGTACGGCGAGAACGAGGTCGGGATGGACGGCAAGCCGCTGAAGGGCATGAAGCAGGTGGTGCAGCAGCGCTTCATCAAGACCGGCGGTACCCGCGGCGATCTGGTCGCGGTCACCGATGGTCTGAAGCCGGGCGAGCGGGTGGTGACCAGCGGTCTGCTGAAGCTGCGCAACGACGCCGTGGTGACGATCAACAACAAAGTGCAGCCGACCGCGGAATCCGCGCCGAAGCCAGACAACAGCTGATGCCGCCGCTCAGTCGCGTCATACCCGTCTCCGCCGCCCCCATCCACCCTGCGCCGCCCGCGGCGCACGGGAGAATCCGATGAAATTCACCGACATCTTCATCAACAAGCCCGTGCTGGCGATCGTCGTCAGCCTGTTCATCCTGTTGTTCGGCCTGCGCGCGTTCAGCGCGCTCAACGTGCGCGAATACCCGGAACTGCAGAATGCGGTCATCAATGTCAGCACCACGTATTTCGGCGCCGATGCGGACCTGATCCAGGGATTCATCACCACGCCGCTGGAACGCGAGATCGCCAGCGCGGAAGGCATCGAATACCTCACCTCGTCCAGCGCGGCTGGCGTCAGCACGATCCAGGCCTATATCCGTCTGGACCAGGATCTCAACGAAGCCCTGACCCAAATCTCGGCCAAGATCAACAAACTCCGCGGGCAGTTGCCGCAGGAGTCCGAGGATCCGGTCATCGATCTGCAGCAGGGCCAGCAGATCGCGGCGATGTACGTGTCGTTCGCCAGCGAGCGACTGGACAACAATCAGATCACCGACTATCTCACCCGGGTGATCCAGCCCAAGCTGGTCACCGTGCCGGGCGTGCAGCGCGCCGACATCCTCGGCGCCGGCTCGTTCGCGATGCGGGTCTGGCTGAAGCCCGACCGCATGACCGCGCTGCAGGTCACCGCCAGCGACGTCGACGCGGCGCTGCGCAACAACAATGTGCTGTCCGCGCTGGGAACTACCAAAGGCCAGATGGTGTCGGTGGATCTCACCGCGCGCACCGATGTGCGGACGCCCGAAGAGTTCCGCGAACTGGTCATCCGCGAGCAGGACGGCGCTATCGTGCGCCTTGGCGACGTGGCCGACGTTGTGCTGGGTTCGGAAAACTACGGCAGCTCCGTGCGCATCAACGGCCAGGCGGCGACGTTCATGGCGATCTATGTCTCGCCGGACGCCAATTCGCTGGATGTGATCAAAGAAGTGCGCAAAGCATGGGATGCGGAGATCATTCCGCAGTTGCCCGAAGGCATGGTCGGCACAATCCCCTATGACAGCACCGAAGCGATCCAGGACGCCATCGACGAGGTGATCACGACGATCATCGAAGCGGTGATCATCGTGATCGTGGTGATCTACCTGTTCCTCGGTTCGTTCCGCAGCGTGCTGATCCCGGCGGTCACGGTGCCGCTGTCGCTGGTCGGCACCCTGTTCCTGATGCTGCTGATGGGCTTCACCATCAATCTGCTGACGCTGTTGGCGATGGTGCTGGCGATCGGCATCGTTGTCGACGATGCCATCATCGTGCTGGAGAACATCCACCGTCATATCGAAGATGGCATGTCACCGCGCGATGCCGCGCTTCGCGGCGCGCGCGAACTCGCCTGGCCGGTGGTGGCGATGACCACGACCCTCGTCGCGGTCTATCTGCCGATCGGTTTCCAGGGCGGCCTGACCGGCGTGCTGTTCACCGAATTCGCCTTCACGCTGGCCGGCTCGGTGCTGTTGTCGGGCGTGATTGCGCTGACGCTGTCGCCGATGATGAGCGCGAAGATGCTCAAGCCGCATACCGAAGGCGGCAAGAGCAGATTCGAGCGTTGGCTGGATACGCGCTTCGACCGTCTTCGTCACGGCTATCAGCGCAAGCTTCATGGCGCGCTCGATACCAAGGGCGTGATCGGCATCTTTGGGGCGATCGTCTTCGTATCGTGCGTGTTTCTGTACATGCAGTCGCCGAAAGAGCCGGCGCCCGCCGAGGACCAGGGCTTCATCTTCTCCATCGCCGTCGCAGATCCAACATCGACGCTGGATTATGTCGAACGCTATACCGAGGAAGTGAACGCAATTACCAAAGAAGTCCCTGAAGTCCAGAACTACTTCCTGTTCAACGGCGGCTTCGGCGGTGCCAGCAACACCGCCATCGCGGGCTTCGTGCTCAAACCCTGGAGCGAGCGCAGCCGTTCGACCAAACAGGTGCTGGAACAGTCGCTGCAGCCGAAGATCTCCGAAGTCACCGGCCTGAACGTGTTCGCATTGATTCCGCCGGCACTGCCCACCGCAGGCGGCGGCGGCGGCGGTGGCGAATTCATCATCGGCGGCATCGGTTCGCTGGAGCAATTGCAGGAACTGTCCGACGCGGTGCTTGCGAAGGCCTATGCCAGCAAACGCTTCATCTTCCTCGACAAGGATCTGAAGATCGACAAGCCCCGGATCGAAGTGCAGATCGACCGCGACAAGGCAGCGTCGCTCGGCATCGACATGCGCACGCTATCGGCGGACATGTCGGCGATGCTGTCGGGCGACTACGCGAACCGGTTCGCGATGCAGAACCGCTCGTATCGGGTCATCGCCCAGGTACAGCGCAGCGATCGCCTCAATGCGCAACAGCTCACCAATTACTACACGCGCACGCGCACAGGCGAACTGATCCCGCTGTCCACCCTCGTCACCCTGAAGGAAAGCGCGCAGCCCCAGGTGTTGAACCGGTTCCAGCAGCTGAATGCGGTGGGGATCATTTTCGCCCCGCGTCCCGGCGTTTCGAAGGGCGAGGCGCTGGCGGTGCTGGAACAGGCGGCGAAGGAAGTCCTGCCGCAGGGCTACAGCATGGACTACGCCGGCGAGTCGCGGCAGTTCAAGCAGGAAGGCACGACGATGCTGGTGACCCTGCTGTTCGCGCTGATCATCATCTTTCTGGTGCTGTCGGCGCAGTTCGAGAGTTTCCGCGATGCGCTGATCATGCTGATCACCGTGCCAATGGCGATCTGCGGCGCCCTGCTGGTCATGAATGTGCTGGCGATCATCAGCGACATACTCGGGAGCAAGGGCATCGAGGTGTTCCTCGGCATGAGCATCAACATCTACACCCAGGTCGGGCTGGTGACGCTTGTAGGCGTGATTTCCAAGCACGGCATCCTGATCGTGGAGTTCGCCAACAAACTGCAGATCGAACAGGGACTGTCGAAGCGCGAAGCGATCGAAGAAGCCACCGCGATCCGTCTGCGCCCGGTGCTGATGACCACGGCCGCGCTGGTGTTCGCGATGATCCCGCTGCTGATGGCCAGTGGCCCGGGCGCCGCCGCGCGCTTCTCGATGGGCACGGTGATCGCTTCGGGCATGACCATCGGTACCGCGTTCACGCTGTTCGTGCTGCCGGCGTTCTATCTGTATCTCGCGCGCGATCATGCGCACGATCGCAAAGCGGTGGAAGACGACGGAACGCCCGCGCTGGAAGCGCAGCCGCAGCACGGTTGATCGCGACCTGAGCGGTGCCCGGAAAGGCGCGCTACGGCGCGCCTTTCTCTTGTCCGGTCAGAATCCCGGCGGCAGCGACAACCATTGCGCCATCGCCCGCGGGTCGGGCGATGCGGCATGCGGCAGCACGCCAAGACACGGCGCAGGCAGCGCATCGCGCAGCAGTTCGACGTAGTCGTCGCGCTCGGCGAAATCGGGATCGACGCTGCTGCCAATCCAGCCGATCAGCGACCGCCCGTCCATTTCGACCGCGCGCGCGGTGAGCCGCGCATGGCTGAGACAGCCCAGCCGCAGGCCGACCACCAGCACCACCGGCAGATCGAGCATGGCCACCAGATCCGCTTGATCCAGACCGTCGTCCAGCGGCGCGGCCCAGCCGCCGACGCCCTCGACCACCACCACATCGGCCTGCGCCAGCAGGCGCTCGTGCGCACCGCCGATGCGCGCGGGATCCACGCGCACGCCCATCGCGCGCGCCGCGAGCTGCGGCGCGGTCGCCAATTCCAAGGCATGGGGGTTGATGTCGTCGTAGGCCGGTCGCGGTTGGCTCGCCGCCTGCAGTCGCAATGCATCGTCGTTGCGCCAGCCATCAACTGTGCGTTCGCAGCCGCTGGCGACCGGCTTCATGCCGACGGCGCTGCGGCCTGCGGCCTGCAGGCGATGCAGCAGGGCGGCGCTGGCGACGGTCTTGCCGACGCCGGTGTCGGTGCCGGTGACGTACAGGCTACGTCGGGGCGGATTCATTCGATCGTGCTCGTCTGCGGGAGGGAGCGCGCATGGTAATCCGGCGCGATGCGGCCGGGTACGGCAGGATCGGTCCGTCAAACCCGATATGCCGCCGCTGCTACACTGCGCCGATGAGTTTCGCATCCATCCCGCTCAGCGGCGACAAGCCGGAACAGTACGCGCAGTTGGCCGTCCAGGCCGAGGCGCTGCTCGCCGGCGAAGCCGACCGCATCGCCAACGCCGCGAATCTGTCCGCGCTGGTCTACCACGCCCTGCCCGATCTGAACTGGGTCGGCTTTTATTTCTACGACGGCATCGAACTGGTGGTCGGCCCGTTCCAGGGCCTGCCCGCCTGCGTGCGCATTCCGCTCGACAAGGGCGTCTGCGGCGCGGCCGCCAGTACCCGGCAGACGCAGCGCATCGCCGATGTCCACGACTTCCCGGGCCACATCGCCTGCGATGCCGCCTCGCGCTCGGAGCTGGTGGTGCCGCTGGTGCTGGACGATGCGCTGGTCGGGGTATTCGACCTCGACAGTCCGGTTCCAGGGCGTTTCGGCGTTCAAGATCAGGAAGGCCTCGAAACCATCGCCGCCCTGTTCGTCCGCAGCCTGCGGACGAACCCGTAAGCGTCGGCGACGCCGGGTTCGCATCCCCATCCCACCACGGATCCGCATGGCCACTCCTTCGCTGAAACTCCGCAATATCGGTCCGAAAAGCGCCGCATGGCTGCGCCAGGTCGGCCTGCGTACCGAAGACGAGCTGCGCGCGATCGGTGCGCTGGAAGCCTTCATGCGCGTCAAGCGCGCGGGATTCAAACCCAGCCTCAATCTGCTGTACGCGCTGGAAGGCGCACTGATGGACTGCCACTGGCAGGATGTCCCCAGCGAACGCCGCAGCGAATTGCTGGTCGCGGCCGACGCCGCCATCGCACTGCTTCCCCCGCCCCGCGGCCGGCCGGCGGCCGCGCCGGTCACTACCACTCACACCGTGCGCGAAGAAGATCCGGTGCCTGCGTTCAATCTGTTCGACGAGCCCGACGGCCGCGACTGAGACGCGCACCGCCAGAAGCTGCCCATCAGCCGATGGGGTACACTGCGCGCGCTTCGAGGTGACCCAAAGACGTTCGTCCCAGGGTTGAAACGGGAAGCCGGTGCGTTCCGCGCGACATGCGCGGCACCATTCCGGCGCTGCCCCCGCAACGGTAAGTGCTTCAGGCCCACGCAATCGCCACTGTAGAGCACGCTCTATGGGAAGGCGCGCGGGCCACGCCGGAGACATACGGCAACGCACAAGCCCGGAGACCGGCCAAGAAGTCCACGGTTGCGATGCGGAGGGCGTTGCGGCGATGTCGCTGCCTGTCGTCCGCTTGTCGGCTTCCCGCTGGCTTCTCGCCGTGCTTTTCCCTCCGTTCGCGACTCCAACCACCTCAACGCGCGCGGGTGTGCGCGATGGAGTTTCGAATGATGTTCCGCAAGTTTCCGCTGGCGCTCGCCATCACGACCGCGCTCGCGGCCGCCCTTCCCTTCGCCGCGCAGGCCGATGCGCCTTCCGGCGACGCCGACGCGCTCGACGAAGTCGTCGTCACCGCGACGCGTACCGCCGTCACCACCGACGCCGCATTGGCGGCCGTGGAAGTGATCGGCCGCGACGCCATCCAGCGCAGCCAGGCCACCTCGCTCAACGATCTACTGCGCGGCCGCGCCGGCATCAATATCAGCAACCAGGGCGGCGCCGGCAAACTGACCAGCCTGTTCCTGCGCGGCGCCGAATCCGACCAGGTACTGGTGTTGGTGGACGGCGTGCGCGTCGGCTCGGCGACCAGCGGCCAGGTGGCGTTCCAGGATCTGCCGGTCGCGATGATCGACCGCATCGAAATCGTGCGCGGCCCGCGTTCCAGTCTGTACGGCTCCGATGCCATCGGCGGCGTGATCCAGATCTTCACCCGCCGCGACAAAGGCCCGGCGCAGTTCCGTTTCCACGTCGGCGCCGGCAGCAACGGCTACCGCGAAGGCGGTCTGGGCGTGGGCAGCAGCGGTGAGCGCGGCTGGTTCGGCATCGACGCCAGCCTGCAGTCCACCGACGGTATCGATGCCTGCCGCGGCGCGGGTTCGCCGGTCTTCGCCGGTTGCTTCGTCGACGGCCAGACCGACCGCGACGGCTACGAAAACCATTCGTTCTCGGCGCGCGGCGGCGTGAACATCGGCGATTCGGTGACCCTGGAGGCGCAGGCCCTGCACGCCAGCGGCCACAACGAATACGACGGCAGCTTCGTCGACAACTCCGACATCGTGCAGCAGGTGGTCGGCGCGCAGTTGCGCTGGAAGGCGAGCGACCGCTTCGACCTGCGCTTCAACGCCGGCAGCAACAAGGACGAGTCCGACAACTTCCTCGGCAATGCGAGCAGCGGCAGCTTTGCGACGCGTCGCGACAATGCCTCGGTGCAGGCCGACATCGCGCTCGCAGACGCGCAGTTGCTCACCCTCGGCGCGGACTGGCTGCGCGATCGCCTCGACACCACCACGAAATATGTCGAAACCCGCCGCACCAACCGCGCCGCGTTCGTGCAGTATCAGGGCCGGCTGGAAACAGGCGCGTACGGCACCCACGATCTGCAACTGGCGCTGCGCAACGACGACAACGACCAGTTCGGCAACGAAACCACCGGCACCGCCGCGTGGGGCCTGAGCTTCGCCGACGCCTGGCGCGTCACCGCCGGCTACGGCACCGCATTCAAGGCACCGACCTTCAACGAACTGTATTTCCCGGGCTTCGGCAACCCGGCGCTGCGTCCGGAATCCTCGAAGACCGTCGAAGCCGGCATCGCCTGGCGCGGCAAGCGCACCAGCGTGCGCCTGGATGCGTTCAGTACCGACGTGGACGATCTGATCGCTTTCGACATCGCGATCTTCCTGCCGAACAACATCCAGCATGCGCGCCTGCGCGGCGCCGAACTGCGCGTCGACAGCACCCTGTTCGGCTGGAACCTCGGCGCCAGCGCCAGCTGGCTGGATCCGGAAAACCGCAGCGATGGCCCGAACCGCGGCAACGACCTCGCGCGTCGTGCACGCGAAACCGCGCGTCTGGAACTCGACCGCGCGTTCGGCAAGTTCCGGCTCGGCTTCACCGGCGTGGCCGAGGGCAGCCGCTACGACGATCTGGCCAATATCCGCGAGCTCGGCGGTTTCGCCACACTCGACGTGCGCGGCGAATATGCGTTCGCGGCCGACTGGACCCTGCAGGCGCGCGTCGCCAACGCGTTCGACCGGGCTTACGAAACTGCGGCGTTCTACCGCCAGCCGGGCCGCGAGTTCTTCGTGACCCTGCGCTTCACGCCCGCTCGCTAAGCGTCGTGTGCCGCACCCTCTTCCCGCCGAAACGCGGGAAGAGGTTTCCAACCTCTGCGGAGACTTCGATGAGCCCCACCGTTGAATTCCAGCCGCCGCACATCGATCCGATCGATGCCGGCGACGCCTTCGCCCACGCCATCGAGCGCGAGCTGTCGGCGAAAACCAAACCGCCGGGGTCGCTGGGCGAGCTGGAGGCGCTGGCCGCCAGGATCGCGCGCGTGCAGCAGCGGCTGACGCCCGCGATCGAACACGCGCAGGTGCTGGTGTTCGCTGGCGACCACGGCATCGTCGCCGAGGGCGTGTCGGCCTATCCATCGGCGGTCACCGCGCAAATGGTCCGCAATTTTCTCGCCGGCGGCGCCGCGATCTGCGTGCTCGCGCGGCAGTTCCGCGCGACGCTGACCGTGGTCGATGCCGGCGTCGCCGCGACGCTGCCCGCGCATCCGCAGTTGCTCGATCGCAAGCTGGGCATGGGCACCGCGAATTTCGCCGATGCACCGGCGATGGGCGCGGCGCAATGCCTGGCGGCGCTGCATGCGGGCATCCAGATCGTCGAAGGTTTCGCGCCGAACGGCGCGGTGCTGCTAGGCGAGATGGGCATCGGCAACACCACCAGCGCCGCCGCGCTGATGCATGCGCTGACCGGGCTGCCGGCGGCGGACTGCGTCGGCCGCGGCACCGGCGTGGACGATGCCGCGCTGCGGCGCAAGGCCGCGGTGATCGAAGCTGCGGTCGCGCGCCACGGTGCGGGTACTGACGCACTCGAAACGCTGGCCCGCTACGGCGGCTACGAAATCGCGATGATGGCCGGCGCGATGTTGGGCGCTGCGGCACGCCGGCAAATCGTGGTGATCGATGGTTTCATCGCCACCGCCGCCGCCGCGGTCGCGCTGCGCATCGCGCCCGCGCTGCACGATTACTGCGTGTTCGCCCACGTTTCCGCGGAAGCGCCGCACCGGCACTGGCTGCGGGCGCTTGAGGCGCGTCCGCTGCTGGACCTCGGCCTGCGCCTGGGCGAAGGCAGCGGCGCGATCCTGGCGCTGCCGCTGCTGCATGCGGCTGCGGCGATCCTGCGCGAGATGGCGACGTTCGCCAGCGCCGGCGTCTCCGGGCGCAGCGACGAGGCCCCGGAATGCGTTCGGCCGCAATGAGCAGGCTGCGCCACGAACTGCGCCTGCTGTGCGTGGCGCTGCAATATTTCACCCGCCTGCCGGTGCCGATGCTGCGCGACTTCGAGCCTGCATGGCTGTCGCAGTCGGTGCGGTATTTCCCGATCGCGGGCTGGGTCGTCGGCGCGATCGGCGCTATCGTGCTATGGGTCTGCGCGCAGGCGCTGCCGATGCCGCTGGCGGCGCTGCTCGCGCTGGCGGCCACGGTCGCGACGACAGGCGCATTCCACGAAGACGGGCTGGCCGACACGTTCGACGCGCTCGGCGGGCATGTGCCACGCGAACGCGCGCTGGAGATCATGCGCGACTCGCGGATCGGCACCTACGGCGCGGCCGCGCTCGGCATCGCGCTGCTGCTGCGCTGGCAGGCGGCCGCCGCGTTGCCGTTGACGGCCGCGATGGCGGTGCTGATCTGCGCCCACGGCGCCGCACGCGCGGCTGCCGCCAGTCTGATGGCATCGCTGCCGTACGTGCGCCTGGAGCCCGACGCCAAGGCCAAACCCGTGGCGCAGGCGCTGTCCACGGGCAATCTGCTGGCAGTGCTGTTCGCGGGGGCATTACCGATCCTGATCTGCGCCGCGGCGTTCCCGCCGCTGGCGATGGCGCTGGGTGCTGGCGTGTTCGCGGTGACGCTGATCCGCGCCGGCTGCGCGCGCTGGTTCCGGGCCCGCATCGGCGGCTACACCGGCGACGGCCTGGGCTGCTGCGAACAACTGGGCGAGATCGCCTTCCTGCTGGCGGCGGTGGCGGTATTCGCCGCACGGGCATGAGCACGCTTGCATGCAGCGCGCCTGCATGAGCATGCCGACATGAGCATCCAGATATGAGCGCCGCCGCGACGCACGTCTTCCTGCGCCATCCGCCGCTGCCGCAGATGCGGGGGCTGTGCTACGGCCGTCGCGATGTGCTGCTGGCGCCGCAGGTCTTCGCCGATGCCGTCACCGCACTGTGGGCGATCCCCGATGCGGACCGTTTCTGGCGATTGCCGATCCTCAGCAGCCCGGCGCAGCGCTGCCTCGGGCTGGCGCAGGCGCTCGCGGCCGCAGGTGGGGCCGTGCGCGAGGTCGTCCCCGAACCGCGGCTGCTGGAAATGGATTTCGGCGACTGGGAAGGCCAAGCATGGTCGGCGCTGCCGCGGGCGGACCTCGACCGCTGGGCCGACGACGTGGCCGGCTTCCGCCCGCCCGGCGGCGAATGCTTCGACGATCTGGTGCGGCGGGTCGCGGCCGCCCTCACCGGGCTACGTGCACCGCATCTGATCGTGGCCCACGCCGGGGTGATCCGCGCCGCCGGGCATCTTCTCGGTGCGCGCCCCATCGCCGAGGCTGCCTCCACCGAGGTGCCGTATCTGCAGCCGATCCGCTTCGGCTGAACGGCTTCGGCCTAGCGCCCGAGGTTGCGCCTGCGTCTCAGCGTGTGATATCCAGTGTCCTGCGCCGGCAACCGGCGGTTTTCCCGCAACAGGCATCGTCGAAGGACTCATGTCCTCAATCCCAGAACAGCTCAGTCCCGGCCTTTTCGTCGTCCGGCCTCTGGCCGCCACGGCCAAGGCCAACGGGCTGGCGCGCCTGGAGGGCAAGGCCAGCGTCGAACCGCTGGGCGGGCGCACGCCCGGCTGGGTGGTGAAACTGAACAAGCTGCCGAAGACCGCCCGCGCCGGCTGGAACAGCCTGCATCGTTTGCTGGGCGCCGGCTATCAGGTGCTGCCGGCGATCGTGGACGAGGCCGGGCAATGTCGCTATCCGACCGGCCTGCTGTCGCTGCGCTTCGAGGACGACGCCAGCGAGAAGGCGCTGCAGACTGTCGCCGCCACCTATGGCCTGGAGTTCGTCGGCCGCGTCAAATTCACCCGCCAGCAGGCGCTGTTCAGACCGGCCGACGGCAGCGACGTTTTCCTGCCCGACGTCAGCGGCAAGATCGAACACGACGCGAAGGTCAAAGCCGTCTGGTTCGATGCCGAAAGCGCGTACTCGCGCAGCTGATTCTTTTTTCCTTACGGGATGTGAGGCTGTCATTTGAATAATTTCATCGTCGCCCCCGCGACGCTCGTACCTGTCGCCGAAGTCGCCACCCGCTCCGATGTGGGCGTGCGCATGGCCAACGGCGAATGGATCGACCTCGACCCGATGCCGCTCACGCTCGAAGCCGTCTCCGGACAAACCATCGCCCGGCTGTCGGGTTCGCCCGGCGCGGCCATGGTCACCGGCCGGGTGATGCGCGCCGCGCAGGCCTTCTTCGAGGTGCCGAGCAAAAGCGCGGCGGTGGCGGCGGTCGCCAAAAGCTCGAAGTCCGCGACGAAAGTCCTGAGCACCGTGCTGGAGCGCAAGACGATCACCGCGTACATGGACCGCGAAAGCCGGCTGATGCGGATCCTGTACAAGGAAATCGTGCTGCGCTTCAAACCGCAGGTGCCGCAGAAGACCCGCAACGCCATCATCCGCGACAGCGGGCTGAAGCTGCGCGTGCGCAATCCCAGCATTCCGGAGCAGATGATCCTCAGCGACACCGCGATGGTGCATCCCGGCGAAGAACTGGTGCGGCTGGCGGCGAAGCTGTCGACCCTGGACGAAGTGGCGTTCGCCGTGCCGAACTTCGTATCGCAGTTCCGCCGCAACGCGCCGGCGTCGGCGCGCACGCCCTCGTCGAAGCAGTGGCATCTGCGCCTGGTCGACGCGGGCAAGGCCTGGCAGACCACGCGCGGCAAGCGCGCGATCACCATCGCGGTGCTCGACGACGGCGTCGATGTCGAACACCCGGAACTGCGCGGCAACGTGCTGCGCAATCCCGACAAGGACGAACCGCGCGATCTCTGCGGCCGCGATTTCTATCTCCCGTACAACGACTGCGATCATTTCAATCCGCGCCCGAAACGCTTCCGCACGCCGTTCGACGACGTGAGCGGCAACGACATACACGGCACGCCCTGCGCCGGCTTGGCGGTGGGCCGCGGCCCGCACAGTTACGGCATGGCGCCGAACTGCCGGCTGCTGCCGGTGAAGATCTTCCACGCCGACGATCTCGCCAGCGAAAGCCAGGTGGCCGATGCGATCCGCTACGCCGCCACTTTCGCCGACGTGATCTCATGCTCATGGGGCGGCGCCAAGAGCCCGGACATCGAATTCGCACTGCAGGACGCGCGCCGGATCGGCCGCAAGGGCCGCGGTGCGGTCGTGGTCTGCGCGACCGGCAACGAAGAGAAAAAACAGCACGTCAATTACCCGGCCTCGGATCCGAACGCGATCGCGGTCGGCGCCTCCACCGACGCCGACGAACTGGCCCCGTATTCCAACTGCGGCGCGCAGGTCTGCGTGGTCGCGCCCTCGAACGGCGGCAGCCGCGGCATCTTCACCACCGACGTGTCGATCACCGGCCGCGGCTTCAACGTCGGCGATGTCGCCGCCGGCGGCGCGGACGGCCTGTTCACCAACGGCTTCAACGGCACCTCCGCGGCGACACCGCTGGTCGCGGGCCTTTGCGGACTGCTGTTGTCGCTGAAGCCGGATATGACCGCCGAAGACGTGCGCGCGGCGCTGATCGCCAGCGCGAAGAAGATCGGCCCGGACTCCGCCTACAAGACCAGCGGACATTCGAACAAGTTCGGCTATGGGCGGATCGATGCCGCAAAAGCCGTGGCGCATGTGAAGGCATCGAAGGTGAAGGCAAAGAAGGCCAAACCGGACCGGTGAGCATGCTTCTGTAGAGCGGGCTTCAGCCCGCTGCTCCATCTTCGGAGACAGACAGCGGGCTGAAGCCCGCTCTACAACATCACATCAGAAACAACTCCGGCTGCGGCGGTAGTTCTTCACGATCCCGGAAGCCGCCGATGCCCACGCCAACCAGGCGGTAGCGGATGTGCGACGGCAGTTCGACGCGGTCGCGCAGCATCACTGCGATGTCCACGAACTGCTCCAGCGACGACGGCGGCACATCGGGCGTATGGCTGCGGGTGAGGATGCGGAATTGCGCAGTCTTCAGCTTCAGCACCACTGTGCGGCCCACGCGTTCGACCTTGCGCGACGCGACCCAGGTCTTTTCCGCGAGCCGGCGGATCGCGGGCTCAAGCTCATCGATCAAGACATCGCGCTCGAACGTGTCCTCGGACGAGATCGACTGCACCGGCTGATCGGATTCCACCGGACGCTCGTCGATGCCCTGCGCGCGTTCGTGCAGTCGCACGCCGAAACTGCCGAACGCCTGCTGCAGGCGGCCGATGTCGATCGCGCGCAGATCGCCGACCGTGGCCACGCCCAACGCTTCGAGTTTCTGCTGCGCCACCTTGCCCACGCCGGGAATGCAGCCCACCGGCAGCGGGGTGAGGAAATCGTGGACCTGATGCGGGCGGATCACGAATTGCCCGTCGGGCTTGCGCCAGTCGGACGCGATCTTCGCGAGGAACTTGTTCGGTGCGATGCCCGCCGACGCGGTGAGCTGCGTTTCCTCGCGGATCTGCGCGCGGATGGTTTCGGCGATCGCGGTCGCGCTCGGCGGGTCGCCGCTGTCGAGCAGCCGCTTGGGCGCGGTGACATCCAGATAGGCTTCGTCCAGCGACAGCGGCTCGATCATGTCGGTCTGCCGCGCGAAGATCTCGCGCACCTGCCGCGAGACCGCTTTGTAGCGCGCGAAATCCGGCGGCACGAAGATCGCCTGCGGACACAGTCGTTCCGCACGCACCGCCGGCATCGCCGACCTCACCCCGAACGTTCGCGCTTCATAGGACGCCGCGCAGACCACCGAACGCGCGCCACGCCACGCCACCACCACCGGTTTGCCGCGCAGCGACGGATCGTCGCGCTGTTCCACCGACGCATAGAACGCGTCCATGTCGATGTGGATGATCTTGCGCATCGATCGGGAAAATCCAGCCTCCGCGTCCGGACCGTTCCGGTGTGCGGGAAAGTATAGGCAGCGCCCGCGGCCGGCAGCGCGGCGCGGCCCCGTTCGCTCATGTTCGCAAGCAGCTCTGCGCCTGCGCCTGACCGATCGCGCCCAGGCACGACAGCAGGATCAGCGCAAGCAGACACGCCAATCGCCGGCGAATGCCCGCTGGTGCAGTGCGCGCAAGCTAAGCCGCAGTCATACCCGCATTCCTGGAAAGCGATGCGCGAATCCGACCGCCCGACAGTCTGAAATTCATGAAACCCCCTGAACGGACACAGCCCCTGCGTCCGCGATCCGATGCTCCCGCAATGCGGGACACCTGCTACTGCAGTCGCATGCGCGACTGCCTCCTGCCAACTTGCCTGGCAGCTTGGACGCGATCACACGTCGTTAAAACAGCCGGGCGCCGGACACGGGTGGGGACACTGCTACCCGGGCCACCCCGCCCGTGGATCAATGCCCATACCGCTGCCGGACGTGTTCGCGAACCGCCGTGCCACTCCAAATCCGCAACACGCCCGCTACCCGCATCGACTCCGGCGACATCTCTCGGGCAGTTGACCCGCATCAAGGCAGGGCCATGCGAGTAGGCCTAAGTTGTCCGCATGAGCGCCATTCCCGACCTTGATCCAGAGCTGCTGCGGCGTTACGACCGCCCCGGGCCGCGGTACACGTCGTATCCGACGTCGCCGCAATTCAGCGAAGACTTCGGCGCCGCAGCGCTGCGCGAAGCCATCCATCGCAGCAACGAAGACCCGATCCCGCGACGGCTTTCCCTCTACATCCATGTGCCTTTCTGCATGAGCCCGTGCTTCTACTGCGGGTGCAACCGGATCATCACCCGCGACACTGCGCAAGGCGAGATCTACCTGGCGCGCCTGTATCGGGAAATCGAGCTGACGTCGACATTGTTCTACCGCGACAGGGAAGTCGTGCAACTGCATTTCGGCGGCGGCACGCCCAATTTCCTGTCGCACGCCCAGCTCGCCGAGGCAGTGGACGTCCTACGCGGGCACTTCCGCTTCTGCACGGCCGACAATGCGGACCTCTCGATCGAGCTGGACCCCCGTTTCCTGAAACCGGACGATGTGCGCGCGCTTGCCGCGGCGGGATTCAATCGCGCCAGTCTGGGCGTCCAGGATTTCGATCCGGCCGTGCAGCAGGCGGTGAACCGCATCCAGACCGTCGGCGAAACGCTGGCCATCATCGAAGCCTGCCGTGCGCACGGTCTGCGCTCGGTCAACGTAGACCTCATCTACGGCCTGCCCAAGCAGAGCATGGAGGGGTTCGCGCGAACGCTGGACACGGTGATCGATGCCCGTCCCGATCGCCTCGCGGTCTACGGCTATGCGCATCTTCCCGGCATGTTCAAGGCCCAGCGACAGCTGAACGCGGAAGACCTTCCGACGCCGGAATTGAAGTTGCGCCTGCTGTGTCTGGCGATCGAGACATTGACGGGCGCCGGATATTTCCATATCGGCATGGACCATTTCTCCCTGCCGGACGACGAACTGGCGATGGCCCAGCGACACGGCAGCCTGCATCGGAATTTCATGGGCTATACCACCCATGCCGATACCGATCTGATCGGCATGGGCGTCAGCGCGATCAGCCATATCGGCGACAGCTTCAGCCAGAATCCACGCGATCTTGCCGGCTGGCAGACCGCACTCGACGAAGGCCGGCTGCCTGTATTCCGTGGCATGGGTCTGTCCGGCGACGACATCTTGCGCGCCGATCTGATCCAGCAGTTGATGTGCCAGGGCGAAATATCGATCGGCAGCCTGGAGCGTCGCCATGCCATCGATTTCGGCGATTATTTCGCCGACGACATCGCACGTTTGCGCCCTCTGGAGGAAGACGGCATGGTGCGTCTGGAACCCGGGCGCATCGTGGCGACCAGACAGGGCCGGCTGATGTTGCGTAATATCGCCATGTGCTTCGACCATTATCTGCAAAATCCGATGCCTGCTGCCCCGATGCCGGGTGTGGGCTTGTCCCGCGCGATTTGACTGCGCAGGATCCTGTCGGGTGAGCGCCACCACTTTTCCCCGGCTGAACAGCAATATACTCGCCGACGACGGCGACACGCTGCGTTTCTGCAGCACTTGTGCGTTCTCGCAAGCGTGTCTGTCCGAAGGCATGGACAAAGGCGCGCTGATGGATCTGCACGTCCTGGTCGAGCATGTGGGGCCCCTGCATGCGGGCGAACATGTGTTCCGCGAAGGAGATGCCTTCGAGGCGATCGCCGCGGTGCGCGCTGGCACGGTCAAGACGTACGTCATCGATCGCGAGGGCCATGAGCAGGTATTGGGTTTCCATCTGCCGGGCGAGGTGATCGGGCTCGATGCGATCGATGGCGATCGCTACCCTTGCAACGCGGTGGCGCTGGATACGGTGATGCTGTGCCGGTTCTCCTTCCCCCGGATCTCGGTGCTGGCCGCTCGCCTGCCGGGGTTGCAACAGCATCTTTTCCGGCTGATGAGCCGCGACATCGGTCGCGCTTCGCTGCTCGCGGGCGATTATTCCGCCGACCAGCGCATGGCGGCGTTCCTGATCGGGCTGTCGCGACGGCTTGCCGCACGCGGCTTTTCGCCCGATCGATTCCAGCTGACGATGGCGCGCACCGATATCGCTAACTATCTGCGGCTCGCGCCCGAAACCGTGAGCCGCGTGCTGAAACGCTTCCAGCATGATGGGCTGATCCACGTGGATCGACGCGAACTGGAATTGCTTGGTAGAAAGCGGCTCGAAGACATGGCGGCTTCCATGCTGCGGCAATAGGCGCGACCGGGCAGTTTGCCTGTTGCGCACCCGTCGTCGCTTATCCGCCGCAGCCGCCGCAACATTCCGACGGCACGCGCTCCAGCTGGCTTTCCTTCACGGGATATCCAGCGTCCTTCATCACGCCGAGCAGTTGCACTGCGTCGATCGAAGCGGCGATCCGCAAGGTTCGACCCGTGGGATCGATATCGACCAGCGCCGAGGGATCGACCGCTCTGAGCGCTTCTTCGATGGTGCCGACATCGGGCGGCAAGCCTGTGATCCTGATCGTGGATTGCATTCGAGAATTCCTGTCGGGTTGTTGGGCGATGGGTCACGCAGTTCCAAAGCGGATGACGGCAATGGAACCTGCCTGGCGCAGGGGAAGACACCTCATCCCCATGGCGATACTCCGCGATGCATGCGACATCGGCCCTGACCTGGGTCAAGCGTCATCCCATTCCCGACATGATTGCTTGGCCTGTACGCGACAGCGCGATACGCACGATTGCCACGACATCACACTCCGTTAACGGGCATGGGGCCAGGTTGTACCTCAGCAACACCGCGCTTGACCCAAGTCATGGCGACGTCCGGATTGCACGGACCACTATGCGAGCACTCGCAATGGAGATCGCCATGAGCAATACGCGCAAGCTGTGGACGGCACTGGCCGTCCTGCTGATCTGTTCCTTTTCGGTATTGCTGTGGGCAGGCGGCGAGATCTTCCGTGCCGCGCCACCCATGCCCGAAAAAGTGACGACCCAGGATGGGCGAGTCATCTATACCCGGGCCGACATCGAACAGGGCCGGCAGGTCTGGCAATCGATGGGCGGCATGCAGTTGGGATCGATCTGGGGCCATGGCGCCTACGTCGCGCCCGACTGGAGCGCCGACTGGCTGCATCGCGAAGCCATCGAAGTCCTGGATATCTGGGCGCGACGGGACGATGGCAGCGCCCGCTATGCGCAATTGTCCGTGGAACAGCAGGCCGCGTTGCGCGGACGGCTGCAGGGCATGATGCGCGCCAACACCTACGACGCCGCGACCGGAACCATCACCCTCACCGGGGATCGCGCAGCGGCGATCTCGAATGTCGCCGCGCATTACATCAGCCTCTTCGGCAACGATCCCGCGACCGCAGCACTTCGCGAAGCGTATGCGATGAAGGAAAGCACGGTAGGGACGCTGGAGCATCGCCGCTCCCTGACCGCATTCTTCTGGTGGACCGCATGGGCCGCCACCACCGAACGCGCCGACATCGGCGCGGGGACGCTGGTGCCGGATCAGGCCGGCGTGGTCAGCAAGAAAGTCACCTACACCAACAACTGGCCCAGCGAACCGCTGGTGGGTAACACGCCGCCCCCGGCGCTGTGGGTCTGGTCGGCCTTCAGCGTGCTGTTCCTGATCCTGGGCATCGCGTTACTCGGCTGGCACTACGCGGTCACACACGGACGCGGCGAGGAGGGGCACACCATCCCGGCCACCGATCCATTCGCGCTGCTGCGCATCACGCCCTCGATGCGCGCGACAGCGAAGTATTTCTGGTTGGTGCTCGCGCTGTTCCTGGTGCAGATCCTGCTGGGCGCGATCACCGCGCATTATCAGGTCGAAGGTCAGGACGCCTACGGTTTCAGATTGTCCGACGTCCTGCCCTACTCGCTGGCCCGCACCTGGCATACGCAGCTGGCGGTACTGTGGATCGCCACCGCATGGCTGGCGACGGGCCTGTACATCGGTCCGGCGCTATCGGGCCATGAACCCAAATACCAGCGCTTCGGCGTGAACTTCCTGTTCGTGTCGCTGCTGTTGATCGTGGTGGGCGGGTTCGCCGGCCAGTGGTTCGCCGTGATGCAGATCATGCCGCTGGAACACAACTTCTGGTTCGGTCATCAAGGTTGGGAATACGCGGACATGGGCCGCTTCTGGCAGTGGTATCTGTTCATCGGCCTGCTGCTGTGGGTGACGCTGGTCGGCCGCTCGCTGTGGCCCATCTTCAAAGGGCCGGCTTCCGATTCCAAGTCGATCGTCGCACTGCTGTTCCTGTCCACCGTCGCCATCGGACTGTTCTATGCCGCGGCGCTGATGTGGGGCGAGCACACGCATATTTCGGAAGTCGAATACTGGCGCTGGTGGCTGGTCCACCTGTGGGTGGAAGGCTTCTTCGAAGTGTTCGCGACCGCGGTGATGGCGCTCATCTTCACGCGTCTGGGACTGGTCAAGACCGCGACCGCCAACGTCGCGGTGCTGTTCGCCACCATCATCTTCATGGCCGGCGGCGTGCTCGGCACGCTGCATCATCTGTACTTCGTGGGCACACCCATTTCGGTGGTGGCACTGGGCGCGAGCTTCAGCGCGCTGGAAGTGGTGCCGCTGGCCTATCTCGGATTCGAGGCGTATCACACCTGGAAACTGGGCAAGGCCACGCCGTGGATGGCGCGCTATCGCTGGCCGGTGATGTTCTTCATCGCGGTGTCGTTCTGGAACCTGGTCGGTGCGGGCCTGTTCGGCTTCCTGATCAATCCGCCGCTCTCGCTCTACTACATGCAGGGCCTGAACCTGACCGCGCTGCACGCCCACACCGCGCTGTTCGGCGTGTACGGCATGCTGGGCGTCGCGCTGGTGCTGTTCTGCCTGCGCGGGCTGCGCGGGCAGATGGTGTGGGACAGCAAGGTCCTGAAGCTCTCGTTCTGGACGCTCAATATCGGCCTGGCGCTGATGGGCGTGCTGACGCTGCTGCCGCTGGGCACGATGCAATTGCTGGCCGCGATCGAGCATGGCTACTGGTATTCGCGCTCGGCCGAGTTCATGCAGAAGTCCATCGTCGAACTGTTGATCTGGATGCGCATGCCCGGCGACATCCTCTTCAGTGTGGGCGCGGTCGCCCTGGCGTGGTTCGTGCTGCGGCTGTGGATCGCGCCCAGGCGGGATCCGCTGATCGCCGCCGAGACCGGGCGCAGCGATGCATGAGGCGTCGGATCCGTCGCCGCAGCGGCGGCGGATCCTGCAGCCTTCCATGCCGCCCGGGGGATCCGCATGAATACCGAAACGACATCGATGTCCTCGCCATCGGTCCGGCTGCTGGCGGTGGCGCCCCATCGCCTGATGTTCTTCATCGGCGCCAGCAACCTGCTGCTGGCGATGGCGTGGTGGGCGGCATGGCTGCTCGCCGCGCGCTGGCCCGCCCTGTTGTCGATGCCGCAGCCCGTGCCCTACGCCGGCTGGCTGCATGCGTTGGTGATGCAGTATCAGATGTTGCCGAGCTTTTTCTTCGGCTTCCTGTTGACGGTATTTCCGAAATGGACGGGGCAGCCGGACATCGCGCGCTGGCGTTATCTGCCGGTGGGCATCGGGCTGTTCGGCGGACAGATCGCAACGCTGCTGGGTGCGCTGGGCGGGTCGTACGGCGTAGGCATCGGCCTGCTGCTGACCCTGATCGGTTGGCTTGCCGGACTCTCCGCGCTGGCGCCGGTGCTGTGGCGGGAAAAAGGCGTTACGTGGCATGCGCGCTCGTGTTTCGCGGCGTTGCTTCTGGGTTTCGCCGGGCTGTCGATGTGCATCGTCTTCGTATCGGGCGCCTCGCCGCTGTGGATGTTCGCCAGCATCAAGATCGGCAGCTTCGGTCTGCTGCTGCCGGTGTATGCGACGATCGCGCACCGCATGTTTCCTTTCTTCGCCGGCAATGTCGTGGCCGGCTATCAGCCGTGGCGCCCGCTGTGGGTGCTCGGCGCGTTCTGGTCGCTGACGCTGCTGCATCTGGCGCTGGAACTGGCGCACGCGTATCGCTGGCTGTGGCTTGCGGATCTGCCGTTGCTGGCGTTGACCGCGACCCTGTGCTGGCGCTGGTGGCCACGTGGTCGTCATCCGGCGATTCTGGGGGCGCTGTTCGTGGGCCTGGCCTGGCTGCCGGTGGCTTTCGCGCTGTACCTCGCGCAAAGCCTGATGTATCTGGCGACCGGCGTGTTCTGGCTGGGGCGCGCGCCGGCGCATGCGCTGTTCATCGGATTCTTCGGCAGCGTGCTGGTGGCGATGGTCACGCGCGTGACCCAGGGCCATTCCGGTCGACCGCTGATGTTGCCGGCTGCGGCGTGGTTCGCGTTCGTCGCGATCCAGATCGTGGCGGCGATGCGCGTGGTGGCGGAACTGGCGCCCGACAGCGCCGCATGGCAAGCGGCGTCCGCATTGGGCTGGCTGATCGCATTCGCGCCGTGGGTCGCACGCATCGGCCGCATCTATCTGACCCCGCGCGCCGACGGAAAGCCCGGATGAAGGCCAGCCGGATGAAAGACTGGATGAAGGCCCGCCGCCGATGATCGAGTTCTACGCGCAGATCAGATGGGTGCACATCGCATGCATTATCGCCAGCGGGTCGTTGTTCCTGCTGCGGGGATCGCTGGTCTTGGCCGGACAGCAGCGGATCGCGATGCTGGCACCGCTGCGATTCCTCAGCTACGGCATCGACACCCTATTGCTGAGTGCGGCGCTGATGCTGCTGACCATCCTGCCCCACGCGATCTATGCGAACGGCTGGTTGACGCTGAAACTGGCGCTGGTGGTCGTTTACATCGTGCTGGGCAGCGTGGCGCTGAAACTCGGCCGGACCGCGCGTGCGCGGACCATCGCTTTCGTCGCCGCGCTGACGGTCTATCTCGGCATCATCGCCATCGCCCGGACCCATGATCCGATGGGCTGGTTGCGCTACTGGCTGGGCTGATCGATGCAGCCAGGCATGTCCGCGCCGAACTGCAGATTCCCTTTCCGCCATGCGCTTGACCTGGGTCATGTGAACCCGGACGGCCGAGGACTAGCGTATGCCCATGGTCGAGCGAAGCCCGATGCGCGTCCGCGGGGGATGGCAACGCACCATGAGCAGGCTTGCTTCAACCACCGCTTCCTCACGCCCACAGCCGTAGCGAAAACAGCGAAGGCTTCGGTATCGCTGGAAATTTCAACGGCGATCGATGTACCACTGCACGACAGAAGGCACTCACATGAAACGCATCGCCACGACACGTATCGCCTGGCGCTCGAGTGGATCCGCATTGCTGCTGGCACTCGGCCTGTCGGCCTGCGACCGTAGTGCGGACACGCCCGCAAAGGCCGAAGCCGCGGACACGGGAGGGTCGCTCAAGGGCGACTTCGGCCCGCCGCAGGGGCCGCCGATCGATGCCATCCTGACCCTGCCGCCCAATGTCCCTCCCGCCACCGGCCGCAAGGCGCCGGCCAAGGTCATCGTCAAACTCGACGTGATCGAAAAGGAAATGGCGATCTCCGAAGGCGTCACCTACACCTTCTGGACCTTCGGCGGCACGGTGCCGGGAAACTTCATCCGCGTGCGCCAGGGCGACACAGTGGAATTCCACCTGCGCAACATGCCCGAATCCAAGATGCCGCATAACATCGATCTGCACGGCGTCACCGGCCCCGGCGGCGGCGCGGCATCCAGCTTCACCGCGCCCGGCCATTCGTCGCGCTTCACGTTCAAGGCGCTCAACGCCGGACTCTTCGTCTATCACTGCGCGACCGCACCGGTGGGGATGCACGTGGCCAACGGCATGTACGGGCTGATCCTGGTCGAACCGCCCGAAGGCATGCCGCCGGTCGACAAGGAGTACTACGTGATGCAGGGCGATTTCTACACGACCGGCAAGTATCGCGAGAAAGGCCACCAGCCGTTCGACATGGAGAAAGCCATCGACGAGCATCCGACCTACGTGCTGTTCAACGGCAGCGAGGGTTCGCTCACCGGCGACAAGGCGCTGACCGCCCGCGTTGGCGAGACCGTGCGCCTGTATGTCGGCAACGGCGGCCCCAATCTGGTGTCCAGCTTCCATGTCATCGGCGAGATCTTTGACAAGGTCTGGTTCGAAGGCGGCACGCGTTTCCAGGAAAACGTGCAGACCACGCTTATTCCTTCCGGCGGCGCGGCGATCATGGAGTTCCATCTCGAAGTCCCCGGCAGTTATGTCCTGGTCGATCATTCGATCTTCCGCGCGTTCAACAAGGGCGCACTGGCGATCCTCAAGGCCGACGGACCTGAAAACAAGGCGATCTATTCCGGCAAGGAAGTCGATTACGTTTACCTCGGCGACCGCGCGCAGAGCAACATGAATGCCGTGACCACCGCCGCGGCCGCCGCGAAAAAGGGCGAGCTGTCCCTCGCGGAACAGATCGCCGCGGGCAAGGCGCTGTTCGCCGGCACCTGTTCCACCTGCCATCAGCCGGAAGGTCAAGGCATCCCGGGCGTGTTCCCGCCGCTGGCCAAGTCGGACTACATCGCCGCCGACGCGAAACGGGTTCCGGCCATCATCCTGCATGGCCTGGTCGGCCCCGTGAAGGTCAACGGCATGGACTACAACTCCAACATGCCGCCGATGGGCCAGCTCACCGACGACGAAGTGGCCAACATCTCCACCTACGTCCTCAACAGCTGGGGCAATCCGGGTGGGCGGGTCACCAAGGCAGAGGCGGCGAAGATCCGTCAAGCCAAGCCGGTCAGTGCTTCGGAAGGCCATTGAGTCATGCGCCGCATCGCCGCCCTTGTGCTGTTGCTGCTCCCCGCTGTCGGCTTGCCGGCAGGCAACGGGGACTACGTGAACCTGCCGGGCGGCAGCTTCCGCTCCGCCTTGAAGTACGAGGACCGCAAGGGCGACACCCGCATCGCTCCGTTCGCGCTGATGCGCAAGCCGGTGACCAATGCACACTTTCTGGCATTCGTGCAGACCCATCCGCAGTGGCGTCGCGATCGCGTCGCGAAGGTGTTCGCCGAGCCGCGCTACCTCTCGCACTGGGCCGGTCCCGGCACACTCGGCGCTGGCGCATCACCGCAGCAGCCGGTGGTGCAGGTCAGCTGGTTCGCCGCGCAGGCGTATTGCGAAGCACAGGGCGCGCGGCTGCCCAGTTGGGACGAGTGGGAATACGCCGCAGCGGCGGACGAAACCCGTCGCGATGCGCGTCGCGACCCGGCTTGGCGCGAACGCATCCTGCGCTGGTATTCGCGCCCGTCCACGCAGGCGTTGCCGCGCGCGGGACTGCAGGGCCCAAATGCGTACGGCGTACAGGACCTGCACGGACTGGTGTGGGAATGGACCGACGATTTTTCGGCGCTGCTGGTCGCCGCCGACAACCGTAACCAGGGCGATGCGGACAACGCGAAATTCTGCGGCGCCGGCGCGCTGTCGATGGACGATCGCGACAACTACGCGGTGCTGATGCGCGTGGCCATGCTGTCGTCCCTCGATGCCGAGGACACCACGCTCAATCTCGGCTTCCGCTGCGCCAGGAGTACACGATGAAACGGCTGCTCTGCATCGTCGCGGGACTCGCGCTTTGCGCGGGCGTGCTCGCCGCCCCCGGGCCGGCGCCTCTACCCGGCGAATCCGTATACCGGCTCTCCGCAAGCCTGACCGACCAGCACGGCAAGCGATTCGATTGGAGCAAGCGTCGCGGCAAGGTGCAGCTGGTGTCGATGTTCTACACCTCGTGCCAGTACATCTGCCCGCTCATCGTCGACAGCGGCAAGGCGGTGGAAAAACAGTTGACGCCAAGGGAACGGGAACGCCTGGGCATCCTGCTGATCAGCATGGATCCCGGACGCGACACGCCCGCAGCGTTGATGTCGATCGCGACCAAACGCAGGCTCGATCCCGCGCGTTGGACGCTGGCGAGCCCCGCGCAGGCGGACGTACGCAAAATCGCCGGCGTCCTCGGCATCCGCTATCGCGCCCTGGCCGACGGCGAGTTCAATCACACCAGCGCGCTGGTGCTGCTCGACGGCGAGGGCCGCATTCTCGCCCGCACCGAACAGATGGGCGCCAAGCTCGATCCCGAATTCATGGCGCAGGTTCGCAGGGCCGTCGAATAACCGGCACCACGGGGTCCAGCGCCACGGGGTCAGGTTCAATTCTTCCAAAGTGAACCTGACCCCGCGGTTCGATGCATAGAACGCGTCCATGTCGATGTGGATGATCTTGCGCATCGATCGGGGAATTCAGTCTCGTGCGTTCTGCCCGAGATAATCCAATGCCACCTGCAGCATCGCGCGGCTGCCGACCTGCAGCGACTGTTCGTCCAGCAGGAACTGCGGCGAGTGGTTGATCGGCGCTTTCGCTGGATCGGTATCGGCCGCGGTCGAGCCCACGAAGAAGAACAGCGTCGGCGCCACCGTCGAATACTGCGAGAAGTCCTCGGCCACGGTCACCAGCGGCATCTCCACCACGTTGTCTGCGCCCAGCGCGCGCGCAAGCGAAGCGCGGCCGCGCTGCGCCAGCGCCGCGTCGTTGATCGTGGCCGGCGCGTTGTTGACCACCTGCAGCTCGGCGCTGCCGCCGCCGGCATGCGCGAAATCCTCGGCGGTGCGCCGGAAACGCGCGATCACGTCTTCGCGCACCGCGGGATCGAAGGTGCGCAGCGTGCCCACCAGTTTCGCTTCGTCGGGGATGATGTTGAAGCGCACGCCGCTCTGGAACTGGCCTGCGGTCAGCACCACCGGCGTGGCCGCGATGTTCACCTGGCGCGCGATGATCGACTGCGTGCCCAGCAGGATCTGCGCGCCGATGGTGATCGGATCCACGCCATCCCACGGTCGCGACCCATGCGTCTGTTTGCCGCGCACGATCAACGTCCACTCGTCCGCGCTCGCCATCAGCGCGCCGCTGCGCGTGCCGACCTTGCCCACCGGCAGTCCCGCCCAGACGTGCAGACCGAACACCGCCTGCGGCTTGAATTCGGAAAAGATGCCTTGCTTCAGCATCAACGCCGCGCCGAAATCCTGCCCGGCTTCCGGCGGGCCTTCCTCGGCGGGCTGAAACACGAACATCACCTCGCCCGGCAGTTCGTCCTTCACCGCCGCCAGCGCCGACGCCACACCCAGCAGCATCGCCACGTGCGCATCGTGACCGCAGGCATGCATCACCCCGACCGGCTGGCCGCGATAGGTGCTCATGACCTTCGATGCGAACGGCAGCCCGGTCTGCTCGGTCACCGGCAACGCGTCCATGTCGGCACGGATCGCGATGCGCGGGCCGGGCTTGCCGCCCTTGAGGATCGCGGTCACGCCGGTCGATGCGATCCCGGTGCGCGGCTGCAGGCCCAACGCCCGCAACTGATCGGCGACGAGCTTTGCGGTGCGCACTTCATGGGTGCCGAGTTCCGGATGCTGGTGTATGTCGCGACGCCATTCGACCATTTTCGGCTGCAGGTTCTGCAGGGCCTGCACGGCAGCGGCGTCCTGCGCTTGCGCGCGGGCGGCGCTGCCCAGCAGGAAGGCGATGGCGAGCGGCAAACTCATACAGCGATTGAAGGTCATGAAGGTCGATCCCGGGGACAGCATCGAATGGTAACGCCCGTGCGAAGACGCGTCAGCGCGATCGACCCCTCGCTACACGGTTCACGCGCGGCGGCGTTGACCGTGAAGCATTGAAGTCTCCAGAACGGGCAAACCGCACGGCGAACGATTTGCATGAACAGAATTGTGCCCTCCTTCATAAACGCTTGCTTACCTTCACGTATACAAAGCTGCGACATCGACGAGGCGGCCTTAGGAATAGCGATGCAGGCCTCTCTCCTCCGCAACTCCCGGTACGCGCCGCAGCCACGATCCAGCGATACCGCATTGCCCATCGCTCGCCCCAGGCATTCATGAGGCCCGCACATGTGTCATTTGCAGTTCCAGAACTGAAACCAGGATGTTGTGGGGCTTGTCCCGTTCGACATTTTGCGCTGCTTACCGCTTGGCGATATCGAGCGGACCCGATCGAATCCCGTGCCGCCAGCCGGACCTCAGCCCGCCAGCCAGCCAAAAAAGGAACCCAACAAGTGGACAGCATCGGCAACCCCAGGATCACGCGGCGCGAGCTGCTCAAAAGCGGGGCCGGCGTCGCGGTGGCGTTGGCAACGCCTTGCGTGGCGCTTGCGAAAGAAAAGCAGGACGCGGCGCAGCCTCCCGTCGTCTCGAAAGTATCGTTCCAGATCAACGGCAAAGCCGAAACGCTGGAACTGGATACCCGCACGTCCTTGCTCGACGCGCTTCGCGAGCATCTGCACCTGACCGGCACCAAGAAAGGTTGCGACCACGGCCAATGCGGCGCGTGTACCGTCATTCTGGACGGGCGTCGCATCAATGCCTGTCTCACGCTGGCGGTGATGCACGAGGGCGCGAAGATCACCACCATCGAAGGGCTTGGCACGCCCGACAAGCTGCACGCGATGCAGGCCGCTTTCGTGAAGCACGACGGATATCAGTGCGGCTACTGCACGCCCGGCCAGATCTGCTCGGCGGTGGCGATGCTGGACGAGATCAAGGCGGGCATCCCCAGCCTGGCCAGCGCAAAACTTAGCGCACGGCCGCGGGCGACGGGCGATGAGATCCGCGAACGCATGAGCGGCAATCTCTGCCGCTGTGGCGCGTATTCCAACATCGTCGATGCGATTACCGAAGTGGCGGGGAAGCGCGCATGAAGACTTTCACCTACGAACGCGCCACCTCGCCCGCACAGGCGGCTGAAGCGGCCGCGCGCAAACCTGGTGCGCGCTTCATCGCCGGCGGAACCAATCTGCTGGACTTGATGAAACTGGAGATCGAAACCCCGCAGCATCTGATCGACGTCAATGCGCTGGCGCTGGACAACATCGAAGCCACGACGGAAGGCGGGCTGCGTATCGGCGCGCTGGTGCGCAATACCGATCTGGCGGCCGATCGACGCGTGCGCCGCGATTACGCGCTGCTGTCGCGCGCGCTGCTGGCCGGCGCTTCAGGCCAGTTGCGCAACAAGGCGACGACCGCCGGCAACCTGTTGCAGCGCACGCGATGTCCTTATTTCTACGACACCAACCAGCCATGCAACAAACGCGTGCCCGGCAGCGGCTGTGCCGCGATCGGTGGCTTCAGCCGCCAACTCGCGGTCGTCGGGACCAGCGATGCCTGCATCGCCAGTCACTCCAGCGACATGGCGGTGGCGATGCGCGTTCTCGATGCGGTCGTCGAAACCGTGCGCGCCGACGGCACCGTGCGCAGCATCCCGCTCGCGGATTTCCATACATTGCCCGGCAACACGCCGCATCGCGAAACAGTGCTGGAAACGGGCGAACTGATTACGGCCGTCACGCTACCCAAGCCTCTGGGCGGAAGACATGTCTATCGCAAGGTTCGCGACCGCGCCTCCTATGCGTTCGCACTGGTGTCGGTCGGCGCGGTGATCCAGCGCAACGGCACCGGACGCGTTGCGGTCGGCGGCGTCGCGCCGAAACCATGGCGCATGGAAGCGGCCGACGCCGAACTGGACAATGGCGCGAAGGCCGTGGCGGATCGCCTGTTCGCGGATGCGACGCCGACATCGCAGAACGCATTCAAAGTACTGCTCGCCGAGCGCACGCTCGCCGCTGTCCTGCTCGGCGCGAAGGAGTAATGCCATGAAGTTCGACAAGCCCGCCACCAGCAATCCCATCGATCGATTGAAGATCGTCGGCAAACCCGTTGATCGTATCGACGGGCCGCTCAAGACCACAGGCAAGGCCACATACGCTTACGAATGGCATGAAGAGGTGCCCGATGCGGCTTATGGTTGCATCGTGGGCGCCGGCATCGCCAAGGGTCGCATCGTATCGATGGAACTGGACGCGGCCACGAAATCCCCGGGCGTTCTGGCGGTCGTCACCGCCGCCAATGCGGGGCACCTCGGCAAGGGCAAGTTCAACACCGCGAAGCTGCTGGGAGGGCCGGAGATCCAGCATTACCACCAGGCACTCGCGCTGGTCGTGGCGGAAACGTTCGAGCAGGCCAGCGCCGCAGCGAGCCTGGTGCGCATCGAGTACGACCGGCGTCCCGGCAGTTTCGATCTGGCCGCCGCGAAGGATTCGGCACCAGTTCCGAAAAGCGAACCCGATGCCCTCAGCAAGGTCGGCGATTTCGCGGGCGCTTTCGCCGCTGCGCCCGTGCAGATCGACCAGACCTACACCACGCCCGACCAGTCGCACGCGATGATGGAGCCGCATGCCTCCGTGGCGAAGTGGGAAGGCGGGAAGCTGACGCTGTGGACCTCCAATCAGATGATCGACTGGAGCCGTGGCGACGTCGCGACGACATTGGGCATTCCCAAGGACAATGTCCGCCTGATTTCGCCCTACATCGGCGGCGGTTTCGGCGGCAAGCTGTTCGTGCGCTGCGACGCGATCCTCGCTGCGCTGGGCGCACGGGCCGCGGGTCGCCCGGTCAAGGTCGCGCTGAGCCGGCCGCTTATCGCCAACAACACAACGCATCGGCCTGCGACCATCCAGCGCATCCGCATCGGCGCGACCAAGGACGGCAAGATCACCGCCATCGGCCATGAAAACTGGTCCGGCGACCTGCCCGGCGGTGGCACCGAGAAAGCGGTGCAAGCGACGCGATTCCTCTATGCGGGCGCCAACCGGATGACGGTCAATCGTCTTGCGGCGCTGGATCTGCCCGAGGGCAATGCCATGCGTGCGCCGGGCGAAACGCCCGGATTGATGGCGCTCGAGATCGCCATGGACGAGATGGCGGAAAAGCTGGGCATCGATCCCATCGAGTTCCGCATTCTCAACGACACGCAGGTGGATCCCGAACATCCCGAACGTCCGTTTTCGCAGCGACAGCTCAACGAATGTTTGCGCACGGGCGCGAAACGTTTCGGCTGGAGCGACCGCGCGACCAGGGGAGGCGGGAAACGCGACGGGCGCTGGCTGGTGGGCATGGGCGTCGCCGCCGGATTCCGCGACAGCCCGGCGATGAAATCCGCCGCACGGGTGCGTCTCGATGCCGAAGGAACCGTCACGGTCGAGACCGACATGACCGATATCGGCACCGGCAGTTACACGATCATCGCGCAGACCGCTGCCGAAGTGCTGGGCGTTCCGCTGGACCGCGTGGTGGTGCGCCTCGGCGACTCGGATTTCCCGGTGTCCGCCGGTTCCGGCGGCCAGTGGGGCGCCAACAGTTCCACTTCGGGCGTCTACGCGGCCAGCATGAAGCTGCGGCAGGCGATCGCCGGGAAACTAGGTCTGAATGCGGAAACCGCGACGTTCGCGGATGGCCACATCGCCGTCGGCGACCGCAGCCTGCCCATCGCGCAGGCTGCGGAAGCGGGCGAGATCGTGGTGGAAGAGGCCATGGAATTCGGCGATCTGGCCAAGAAATTCCAGGTCTCCACCTTCGCCGCGCACTTCGTCGAAGTGGGCGTCGACGTGGCGACGGGCGAATCGCGGATCCGGCGCATGCTCGCGGTCTGCGCCGCCGGCCGCATCCTCAATCCGAAATCGGCGCGCAGCCAGGTGATCGGTGCGATGACCATGGGCATCGGCGGCGCGTTGTCGGAAGAGCTCGTGGTCGACGAACGCTTCGGTTTCTTCGTCAACCACGATCTGGCCGGCTATGAAGTCCCGGTGCATGCGGACGTACCGCATCAGGATGTGATTTTCCTCGACGAGACCGATCCGATGTCTTCGCCGATGAAAGCCAAGGGCGTAGGTGAACTCGGTCTATGCGGGGTTGGCGCCGCCATCGCCAACGCGATCCACAACGCCACCGGCATCCGCGTGCGCGAGTATCCGATCACCTTGGACAAACTGTTGTCGCGGTTACCTGACGTGGCGTGATCGCGAATCGGGCGGTGTGCGCCGCCGAGTTTCGCGTTGCGGACGTTATGGGTGCCGAGTTCGGAATGCCAGTGCAACGATGCGCGGCAGCAACGCAATCGCGGACGACGGTCTTTTCGCGATTGTATTCGGCCACGATTTCCTCGTAGCGTAGCTGCAGAAACACCACCGCATGATCGACGCTATCTGGCCAGCACGATCTCGGCCATCGCGTCGAGCCGTCGTTTGACCTCAGGCCATTGCGGCAGATGCGCACCTAGCAGGCGGTAGAACGGTTTGCCGTGATGGTGGTGCCGGAGATGGCACAGCTCGTGCAGGATCACGTAATCGATGCAGTCGCGCGGTGCACGGACAAGATCCACGTTCAGCGTGATTCTGCCCTGCGGCGAACAGCTGCCCCACTGCCGTTTCATCGTCCGCAGCGTGACCGGGGGTGCCTGCTTCACCCAGCGCAGGTCGACCGATATCGCCTGCATCCGTGCCGACAGCACCTCCCGCGCGCGTCCGCGATACCACGCCTCCAGCAATCCGCGCACGTGGGCCGGCGTCGGCGCATCGCCGGCATCCACTTCGATGTAGCCGCCGCGCATGCGTACGCACGACGATGTCCCGTCCTGCGTCCCGTCCGTCATCATCCGGTCGCTGCACAGTTTCAGCCGATAGCGGCGACCAAGGTAATGCAGGGTTTCGCCGCTGACGTATTCCCTTGCCATCAACGGCTCTCGACGGCGGCGGGCATCGGTTCGATGGCGGTGGATCCATGCCACGCACCGCATCAGCGCCGCGCGCACCTCTGCAGCGGAGGCGCTGGCAGGCGCGTCGGCCAACACGCTGCCGTCGGCTTCGACATGGATCGCGATGCTGCCGCCCGCCCGCGCTGGCCGACGTCGAACGAGGCATCGGATCCGGTCCTGCCCATACGGCAGAAACACCGCGTACTCGCCGCCATCGGTGCCGACGCCCGTATTCGTGTTCATGCGCGTCCCAATCCTATCCGCACGATCCGGATGACCTCGGCAATCACTTCACGCGCGTGATCCATGCCGATGTCCGCATACAGTTCAGGCAGCAGGCGTTGGCTGATCGCGGATTCAATGCCCTGCGGGCTCAGCGAGTTCTCCGCCACGGCATCGCGCACCGCGCGGTCGATTGTAAATGCGCGGGCCACCATCTGCGCGGGTGTGTCGCCAGTCAATGCATCGAACGACGCGTCGCCCAACACCATCCGGATCACGCCGTAATACGCCTGTGCCTGCCGGTTGTCGCCGAAGTCGTTCGGAATGCCGGGTGTCTCGTGCACCTGCAACTGTTGCTCGAAATCCTTGAACAGCGCGTACTGCTTCAGCGGATGGTCGAACATCGCTTCCGCTTCGGCAATCGCCTGTTTCAGCAGCTCGCCGAACACTTTCTGAGCGTACGGATCGGTGGCCAGCGCCTGCTCGATGGTCTTGCGCACGCGGGTGCGGATGATGTCGGTCTCGTTGCGTGTTTTCTCTTCGGTCCAAACGCCGCTCTGCTCCGGTTGCCCGAACTGATGCACCAGATAGACGCCCTCGGGCTCGCGCACTTCCTTGCCGATGACCTGTTTGTCCACCAATCGCTGGATCTGGTCTTCGTAGACGCTGTAATCCACGGTCTCCATGGCATCGCGGCGTGCGGTCTGGCGCAGCTCACTGAAAAAGCGCAAGTCGCTTTTGTAACGGGCAATCAGCGCTTCGCCAAAACTGCGGTCCTCGAAGAAACTGCGCGAACACAGTGCGGTCTGCAGGCACAGGCCGAATGCGGTCAACGCGGCATAGAACTCATCGCGCAGTGCTTGGCGCTCGTCGTATTCGCCGCCTTCGCCGTCGTCGACGAAACGCGGGCTCAGTACCTGCCGGAACTGTTCGCGGTCGGCGGTGCTGGTCAGGTCCGCGAAGAACGACCACAGCCTTTCGTGCAGTGCCGGCAGATGCTTGTATTCGGTGCCGAAGGCGCGATACAGGCCATCGAGATCGGCGATATCGAACCCGCCCTGGGTGCGCTGCTCCAGATCCTGATACGCACGCACCGCCGTATCCAGCGCGTCCAGAATGCCGCGATAGTCCACCAGCACGCCGTGGCGTTTCGCGTCGTGCAGGCGGTTCACCCGTGCCACCGCCTGGATGAGGTTGTGGCCGTTCAGCGGCTTGTCGATGTACAGCACCGCATTGCGCGGTTCGTCGAAGCCGGTCAGCAGCTTGTCCACCACGATCAGCAGATCGGGGTCGACGTCGTTGCCGAAATCCTGCAGCACCTGCTTTTCGTAGTCTTCCGGGTCGATGCGCGGGTCGAGGATGGTCTGCTTCCACCATTTCTGCACGTCCGGCAGTGTGTCCTCGTCCACCTCGCGGTTGCCTTCGCGGGTGTCCGGCGCGGACATGATCACGGCGCTGGTGACCAGCCCGGTCTCGTCGAGCGCGCGCTTGTAGCGGATGGCGTCCAGCTTGCTGTCGGTGGCGACCTGCCCTTTCAGGCCGTTGCCCAACTGTTTGAAATTGCTGTCGAAATGGGCGGCGATGTCCCAGGCGATCAGTTCGATGCGGTTGGCGGCGCCGTAGATGGCCCGCTTGCTGGCATATTTCTTTTTCAGGTCGGCGCTCTGCGCCTCGGATAGGCCAGCGGTGATCTTGTCGAACCAGCGGCTGACGGCGGCTTCGTTCACGTCCAGCTCGGGCACGCGCTGCTCGTACAGCAGCGGTGCGACGGTCTCGTCTTCGACCGCGCGCTGCATGCTGTAGGCGTGCACAATCGGGCCGAATTTGTTCGCGGTTTTCTCGTTCTTCAGCAGCGGCGTGCCGGTGAAGGCCAGATAGGCCGCGTTCGGCAGAGCCCTGCGCATGCGTTCGTGGGTTTCGCCGCCGTGGCTGCGGTGGCCTTCGTCCACCAGCACGATCAAGTCCGCGGAGTCGTTACGGCATTCCGGCAGCTTGGAGGCCGTGGTGAACTTCTGCACCAGCGAGAAGGTGATGCGCTCGCTGCCGTGGCCGATGCGCCGGGCCAGATCGCGCCCGGTGGTGGCTTTGCTGCGCTCGCCGTCTTTTCGGGTGGCGATGGCCGACCCGAACGCGCCGCCGCTGGCGAAATTGCGCGACAGTTGGGTTTCCAGGTCGATGCGGTCGGTCACCACGATCACCCGGCACGCCTTCAATGCCTCGTCCAGCAGCAGCGCCTTGCTGAGGAAGACCATGGTGAAGCTTTTGCCCGAGCCGGTGGTGTGCCACAACACACCGCCCTCGCGCCCGCCGTCGGGGCGGAACTGGCGGATGCGCGCCAGCAGCGCACGGATGCCGAAGAACTGCGGGTAGCGCGCCACCACTTTGCCCACCTTGCGGTCGAACAGCACGAAGCCGCGCAGAAATTCCAGCAGCCGCGCCGGAGTCAGCAGACCGATCAACAGCGTGTCCTGCTCGTTCGCCAGCATCGGTTGCGCCCACAGCGCCTCGCAGTGCTGGCGCAGTGCGTCGGGTTTGTCGCGCAGCAGGGCCGCGCGCTCGTCGATGGGCAGCACGCGGTTCTTGACCGCCAGCAACTGCGCCGCGTCCCACTCTTCTTCACGCCAGCGCGACCAGAACTTGTCCTGGGTGTGCGTGGTGCCGTAGCGGCCGTCGGTGGCGCTGATCGCCAGCAGCAGCTGCGCGTAGGCGTACAGCTGCGGGATTTCGTCCGGGCGCTGATTGCGCAGATGCTGGCTGATAGCTTCGTCGGTCGCGCTTTTGCCGATGCGCCCGCTGCCCGCCAGCTCGGCGCGTTTGGCTTCGATCACCACCAGCGGCAGGCCGTTGACGTAGGCGACGATGTCCGGGCGGCGGTCGTGGGTGCCGTGGGTGGACAGCAGCTCGCATTCCTCGGTCACGTCCCAGAGATTGGCGGCCGGGTCGGCCCAGTCGATGATGGCGATGGTGGGCTGGTGTTTCTTGCCGTCGGGCATGAACTCGGTGACGGTGATTCCGAAAGCCAGCTTGGCGTACAGGCGTTCGTTGGCAGCCAGGAGGCCTTCGCCAAGCGGCAGCGCGGTCAACTCGCGCAGAATCTGGTCGATGGCACTGGGCGACAGCGGATACGGGGTGCCCTTGTAATCGAAGCGTCGCGCCTGCAGCGCCGCGATCAGCCTCGGCCGCAGCAACACCTCGCGATTGCTGCCGCGCAGCATCAGGCATTCGGCCGGCGACAGATAGCGCCAGCCCAGATTCGCCAGCAGATGCAGCGCCGGCAACTGTGCGCCGGCACGTTCACGGGTGTCGGGCGCAGCAGGGATCATGATCGCTTGTCCTTGGCGATGGGTGTCTTGGCGCTGGCTTTCTTGACGGCGGCTTTCTTGCCGACAGGCGTTTTGACGGTAGCCTTGGCGGAGGTTGTCTTGGGCACCTTCACCGCAGCATCCGCCAGCCGCACGCGACGTTTGCCCGTGAGGAGTTGTTGCATCAGGGCTTGTTTTTCTTTGCGAAGAGCTTCGACTTGACGTTCGAGAAGCATGATCTCGCGGTCTGCCGCATCCACCACGTCTGCAATCGCGGATTGCTCCTTAATCGGCGGCAATGGCACGTGCAGTTTTCTGAAATCCTTCCAGCGCAGGCTACCTCTACGATCTACCGACGCATTCGTGGCCGCCTCGAATACCTGCCTGAAATGTTCGGTCTTGAGCAGCCGGTACAAATATCTGTCGTCGACCGCTCCGAATGTCTTGAATACGGTGTACATCGGACTGACCAGGCCAGCGTCATACAGATCCTGATAGCCGATCGAGCCCTCTTCAATGTGGTTCGTCGCATAGACGAAGCAACCACGCGGCACGACCTTGTACGTCATCAGATTCTGACTGAAGACCTGTTTCTTGAAATACGAAAGCGAATCGACCAACCCGGAATGCTTGGTACACGACAACACCGGGTAGGTATCGTCGCCGCCATTCTTTTGACTCACTTCGGACGCGATGACCTCAATCTTTGGATACGACCAATCCATTGGGAGCTTTCCATGTTTGCTGGCACATTGGTCAGCATCACTAGACACTTCCGATAACCTTCGTTTTCCAGTCAGAAGCAGTGAGAGTAGGACATGCTTTTTCCTGCGACGATTGGCAACAAGTCGCTCGGCGGTGAAGATTGATTTTTCCCAGACATCAAGCAGCCTACAAATGCGCAACTGCTCTTCCACAGGTGGCAACCAGATTTCAAGCTTTTCAAGACCCGCCTTTGTGAGCTTGTAACGGGCCACACCTTGGCGGGACAGCACCGACGTAAGATCGCGATGCATGAAGCAATAGTAAAACCACTTGGCTAGACATGATTCAGAGCTTGCTATCACGTGGGCATGATTGTTGACATTTGCCTTCCCAGCGAAGAACAAGGTCATTCTTCGATCAGCAAATTTCAGAAAATGATCGCCATCTTCGCCTATAAGCGCAAACTCTCCATCCAACCGATAATGGTCAATATTGCCAAGCACGCCGGTAGGACCAAAGTAAGGATAAGGACCTTCCATCGAGACACGCTCTTCAATGCTCAACGGTTGACGTAGATTATTTTTGATCGCACAAGCCTCTCCGACCGTTGATCGTACCCAGTCCTCAGGAAGCATCTTTGCCTCCCTTACGGCTACCTTTCTCCAGCACTTCCAACGCCCGAATATCCTCCGCATCCGCCGCCAAGGCGTCGGCCTTGCGCCGCTTGGCATCGAATTCGGCATAGCGCTCGTGCGCGACCTGCTGCATCCGCTCGCGGCTGACCGTGCCGGCATGGGTCAGCAGCGGCCGCTCATTGAATTCGACGAAGCGGTCCACGTACGCGCGCCAGTCGTCCATGCGCAAATCCTTGCGCTGGCTGGCGCGGTCCACGGCGTAGTCCAGAAACATGTTGGCGATGCTATTGAGCGATGCGATTTCCGCCTGCGCCAGATAATTCTTGGCGACGATGACATCGGTCTTGCGCACGCGCCCGCCGCTGAAGTGGTTCAGCGCCATGTTCGGCTGGTCTGGGTCCGCGCGCGCCACCACGATCTCCGCGGCGGTCTTGCCGGTGACGGCGTACAGCATCTTGTTCTGCACGGTGGCGAAGAACTGGTCGGTGTCGGGGGGGTTATCGCGGTAGTCCACGGACAGCGCGAACAGGTCGCGGATCTGCTGGTAGTAGCGCTTCTCGGAGGTGCGTATCTCGCGGATACGTTCCAGCAGCTCGTCGAAGTAATCCCAGCCGACCGGATCCTTCAGGCGCACATCGTCCAGCACGAAGCCCTTGATGAGGTATTCCTTGAGATGGGCGGTGGCCCACTGGCGGAACTGGGTGCCGCGCGGCGATTTCACCCGGTAGCCGATGGCCAGGATCATGTCCAGGCTGCAGCTCTGCAGCGCACGCCGCACCCGGCGCTGGCCCTCGGTTTGAACTGTCAAGTATTCCTTGACAGTTGCCGGCGCCAACTCGCCTTCGGCCAGTATGTTCTTGATATGCAAGCTGATGTTCTGCTTGCTGGTCTGGAAGAGTTCGGCCAGCTCCAGTTGGCTGAGCCAGACGCTGCCGCCATCGGCACGCAGGTAAAACCGGGCCGCGCCGTCGTCGGTGGCGTACAGGACCAGCTCGCCCTGGCTCGCGCCCGGGTCCGATGCCTCCGCCGCAGTGGCGCGCGGCAGACGCTTGGACGGTGGACCGTCGCGCTTACTCATAGCCCAACTCCTTCAGATACCCCGCCATCTGCGTTTCCAGCTGCGCCAGCTCGGCCTTCAGCTGCTCGCGCTCGCGGCGCACCGCCATCAGGTCGATCTCTTCTTCTTCCTCGAAGGTGTCGACGTAGCGCGGGATATTGAGGTTGTAGTCGTTCTCGGCGATCTCCGCCGGGCTGGCCAGATAGGCGTATTTGTCGACGCTGGCGCGGGCCTGCACGGTATCGAGAATGCGCTGCAGGTCGGACTCGCGCAGCATGTTCTGGTTCTTGCCGTCCTGATAGCCGCGGCTGGCGTCGATGAACAACACCTTGTCGTCGGCCTTCTTCCTGCGGAACACCAGCACCGCTGCGGGAATGCCGGTGCCGTAGAAGAGTTTTTCCGGCAGGCCGATCACCACATCCAGCAGGTTTTCGTCGATCAGCTGCTGGCGCAGCCGGCCCTCGGCAGCGCCACGGAACAGCACGCCGTGCGGCACCACCACCGCCATGCGGCCGGTGCGCGGCTTCATGGTTTCGATCATGTGCAGGATGAAGGCGTAATCGCCCTTGGTGCGCGGCGGCAGACCCCGGCGGAAGCGGCCATGCGGGTCGGCGTCGGCGCTGTCGTGGCCCCACTTCTCCAGCGAAAACGGCGGATTGGCGACGACGATGTCGAAATGTTTGAGTGTCCCCGGCTTAGGTGCGCGGCTGCTCACCCCTTTCTTCGCACTGCGCACGGCTTCGAAGATATTCGAACGTTCTTCGCCTTCCAGCAATTTCGGGTTGCGGATGGTGTCGCCCCACTCGATGCGATGATTGTCTTCGCCGTGCAGGAACATGTTCATCTTCGCCAGCGCCCAAGTGCTGCCGATGGCTTCCTGACCGTACAGCGCATATTTGCGCGAGCCGCTACCTTCGCGGATCAATCGGCCGCACTTCATCAGCAGCGATCCGGAGCCGCAGGTGGGGTCGCAGATCTCGTCGCCTTCCTTGGGCTGCATCAGCCGCGCCATCAGCGTGGAGACTTCCGGCGGCGTGTAGAACTCGCCGGCCTTCTTGCCGCTGCTGGACGCGAAGTTCTTGATCAGGAACTCGTAGGCGTTGCCAATGATGTCGAGCTGGCCGATGCGGCTGGGCCGCAGATCAAGCACGGGCTTGGCGAAGTCTTCCAGCAGATGCCGCAGCAGATCGTTCTTCTGTTGCTCTTCGCCAAGTTTGTTGGCGTTGAAGCTGATGTCCTGAAACACATCGCGCAGCTTGCCGATGTTGGCGTCTTCGATGGCGTGCAGGGCTTTGTCGATGCGCTCGCCATTGCCCGGCGCGTGGCGCTGGTCGTAAAGGGCGTAGAAGTTTGCGCTGGGCGGCAATACGAAGCGCTCGGTCTTGAGCATGTCTTCGATCAACTCACGGTTGTCGCCGTACTTTTTTTTATAGGTGTCTGCATGGTCCTGCCACACATCGGAGACGTATTTCAGGAACAGCATGGTCAGCACGTAATCCTTGTAGGTTTCCGGCGCAACGGTGCCGCGGAAGGTGTCGCAGGCGGCCCAAACCGCGGCGTTGATGGTGTCCTGGGCGATATCGGTGGTACTCATGGGCAGGTTCCGGGAAATATGGGGCGAGCAGGTCAGCCGAGCAGGTGCTCGGCGATGGCCGTGAGTTGGGCCGTGCGGTTGTCGATGAGTGCGTGCAGCGCGCTGCGTTCCGCGCGGGCGGTACGGTCGAGTGCGACCACCGCATGCTGGCGTTCGATCGGCGGGATGCGGATCTCGATCTGTTCCAGCACAGCACGGCGAATGCTGAGCTGGTGACTGCCTTCGGCCAACTGCATCAGCGTGCGCTGCGCGGGCGGCTGGTTGAGCTGCCAGGCGAGAAAAGCGGGCAACACGCGTTCGGCATGCTGTACCCGGATCAGATACAGATGCGGCGATGCCAGCGTGCGCGGCGGCGGGTCGGCGATGAGCGCGGCGTAAGGGCTGGCGCCACGGGAGACGAAAAGGATGTCGCCGGCCTGCAGCCAGTCGGAGGGCTTGCGCCCGGCGATCTCGGTGGCGAGCAGATCGTCGGCCGAACGGAGGCCGTCGCGCGATAGATCCTTCATCTGCACCACCCGGACACTACCGGCGGGCACCTCAGGGATCGCGCCGCGGAACGGATAGCCTTGGCGGACCTCCGCGACCTCGCCCAGCAGATTTTTATATGCATCATTCGACATGACGCATAAATTAGATCGGCACCCGGGAGGTGTCAACCTTTTTCTGCATCAATCGCAATGATGCTAGATTTTGACGTGGCGGCAGACTGGAGTTTCTCCAGTGGACGCGACTACTCCACCGTCACCGACTTAGCCAGATTCCGCGGCTTGTCCACATCCGTACCGCGCGCCAGCGCCGCGTGATACGCGAGCAACTGCACGGGAATCGCATGCACGATCGGCGAGAGCAGGCCGACGTGGCGCGGGGTGCGGATGACGTGGACGCCTTCGGATTCGGTGAAGTGGCTGTCGGCGTCGGCGAAGACGTACATTTCGCCGCCGCGGGCGCGCACTTCCTGGATGTTCGATTTCACCTTTTCCAGCAGCGCGTCATTCGGTGCGATCACCACCACCGGCATCTCCGCATCCACCAGCGCCAGCGGGCCGTGCTTCAGTTCGCCGGCCGGGTAGGCTTCGGCGTGGATGTAGGAGATTTCCTTGAGCTTGAGTGCGCCTTCCAATGCGATCGGATAATGGATGCCGCGGCCCAGGAACAGCGCGTGCTGCTTCGGCGCGAAGCGGTCCGACCACACCACGATCTGCGGTTCCAGATTCAGCGCGTGCTGCACGCTGCCCGGCAGGTGGCGCAGCGCGTCCAGCAGTTCGGCTTCCTGTTCCGCCGACAGCTTGCCCTGCACTTTCGCGACCGTGGCGGTGAGCACGAACAGCGCGACCAGCTGAGTGGTGAACGCCTTGGTCGAAGCCACGCCGATTTCGGCGCCGGCGCGGGTGTAGAACACCAGCCTGCTGGCGCGCGGAATCGCGCTTTCGGGCACGTTGCAGATCGACAGGGTTTTGTCGTGGCCCAATGATTTCGCGTATTTCAGCGCTTCCATCGTGTCCAGGGTTTCGCCCGACTGCGAGATGGTGACGATCAATTGGCGCGGATTGGGCACGACTTTGCGGTAGCGGTATTCGCTGGCGATCTCGACGTTGCACGGCAGGCCGGTGATGGCCTCGAACCAGTAGCGCGCGGTCAGGCCGGCGTAATAGCTGGTGCCGCAGGCGAGGATCTGCAGACCTTCGATGTCGCGGAAGATATCCTCGGCGCCCTTGCCGAACAGCGCAGGCGTGAAGCTGCCGTGGTTGATGATCGCTTCGATGGTGTCGGCGATCGCGCGCGGCTGCTCGTGGATTTCCTTCTGCATGAAGTGGCGGTACGGGCCGAGCTCCAGCGAGGCCAGCGACACGTCGGACACATGCACGTCGCGCTGCACTTCGGTATCGGTGGCGTCGAACACGCGCACGCCGGTGCGCATCACTTCGGCGGTGTCGCCTTCTTCGAGGAAGATCACGCGGCGCGTGGCCTGGATGATCGCGGACACGTCGGAGGCGATGAAATTCTCGCCTTCGCCCAGGCCCACCAGCAGCGGGCAGCCCATGCGCGCGCAGACCATGCGCTCGGGCTCCTTGCGGCTGATCACGGCCAGCGCGTAGGCGCCTTCGAGTTCCTTGACCACGCGCTGCAGCGCGTGCAGCAGGTCGTCGCCCTGGGTCAGATAGTGATGGATCAGATGCGCGATGACTTCGGTGTCGGTCTGCGACTCGAAGGTGTAGCCGAGCGCGCGCAGGCGTTCGCGCTGCTGCTCGTGGTTCTCGATGATGCCGTTATGCACCAGCGCCACGCCGTGGCTGATGTGCGGATGCGCGTTGTGTTCGGTCACGCCGCCGTGGGTGGCCCAGCGGGTGTGGCCGATGCCGAGGTCGGCGCTGAACGCCTCGCTGGCGGCCGCGCTTTCCATCTCCACCACGCGTCCGGTGCGGCGCACGCGGCGGACGTCGCTGCCGTGAGCGGCGTTGCGGTCGACGATGGCGATGCCCGCCGAGTCGTAACCGCGATATTCGAGCCGCTTGAGACCCTCGATCAGAACCGGTACCACATCGCGCTTCGCGATCGCGCCGACAATGCCACACATGTGTTCGTCACCTTCTGATTGGGCCTGCACAGTGTAACGGCGAAAGCCACGGCGAGCGTCCGCGCGGACGCGTCCGGACAGTGTGCGGACACTCTTTTCCGGAAATAAAATCCATACGGAACAATGACTTGATGTTGGCACGGCGCTTGCATTACATCGTGCATCCACTCGCATCGGCGCGCCCATGACCATCCGCGACACCTCCGGACAGGATCTCTCGCTCAACCGCTCGCCGTTCGCGGCCAGCCGCCGCCGCTGGCTGATCGTCGGCGGCATCGCCGTGGTGCTGGTCGTGGCCATCGGCGGGGTGCTGTCGTCGTGGCGCGGCGGCGGTCGTTCGGTCGACACAGCGCGGCTGCGCATCGCCGAAGTGCAGCGCGGCGATCTGGTCCGCGACCTCTCGGCCGAGGGTCGGGTGATCTCGGCCAACAGCCCGACGCTGTACACCATCGCCGCCGGCACCGTGACCCTGAAAGTGGTCGCGGGCGACGTGGTGAAGCAGGGCCAGACGCTCGCCGAAATCGACAGCCCGGAGCTGCGCAGCCGGCTGGCCCAGGAAGAAGCCACCCTCGCCGGCCTGGAAGCCGAAGCCGGACGCGCCGAACTGGACGGCGAGCTGACCCGCGCCAACGCGCGCAAGTCGCTGGACCAGGCCACGGTGGACAAGACCGCCGCACTGCGCGATCTGGAGCGGAATCAACGCGCCTTCGCCGGCGGCGCGGTCGCGCAGATCGACGTGGCCCGCGCGCAGGACGAACTCAAAAAGGCGGATCTCGCCCTGTCCGCGGCACAGCGGTCGCTGGCGCTGGAAGGCCGCGGCGCCGGGCTGGACACCCGCAACCGGCATCTGCTGGCCGACCGCCAGCGTTCCGCGGTGAACGAACTGCGTCGCCAGGTCGAGGCGCTGACCCTGCGCGCACCGTTCGACGGCCAAGTCGGCCAGTTGATGATCGCCCAGCGCGCCAACGTCACCGCCAACGCGGCGGTGTTGAGCCTGGTCGACCTGTCGGTGTTCGAGGTCGAGATCAAGGTGCCGGAAAGCTTCGCCCGCGACCTGGGCATCGGCATCCCCGCGGAAATCATTGGTAACAGCGGCAGCGGCACCTTCGCCGCGGCGATCTCGGCGGTGTCGCCGGAAGTGGTGAACGGCGAAGTGGCGGCGCGCCTGCGGTTCTCCGACAAGCAGCCCGCGGGCCTGCGCCAGAACCAGCGCCTCAGCGCGCGGATCGTGCTGGACACCCGCCGCAACGTGTTGAACGTCGAGCGCGGTCCGTTTCTGGAGCAGGGCGGCGGGCTGTCCGCCTATGTCATGGATGGCGACATCGCCGTGAAGCGCCGGCTCCGCACCGGCGTCAGCAGCCTCGGCGCCGTGGAAATCCTCGACGGCGCGAACGTCGGCGACCGCATCGTGGTTTCCGGCAGCGACCAGTTCGGCGACGCCGAACGCATCCGTATCTCTGGAGAATGATCATGCGCACTTCCTCCGACAACACTCACTCCAACAGCTCGCACTCCAACAGCACGCATTCCGACAGCAGCGGTTACGACATTGCGCCGGATCCATTCCTCGTCCATCAGGGTTGGTCGGCGCAGGAACTCACCGATGCCGTGCGCTGGTCGCCGCCGCCGCTGCACCGTTTCGCGTTCGCGCCTTCGGCGAACGATGCCGCAACCCATCGCCCGCGCCGCGGCGGCAGTTTTCTCGCGATGCCGCAGTGGCCGTCGCGTTTCCGCATCGGCGGTTGAACATCATGTAGAGCGGGCTGTAGAGCGGGCTTCAGCCCGCTAAGGCCGTCCGGAAATGCGCAGCGGGCTGAAGCCCGCTCTACAGCCGATCTACGGCCGCTCTACGGCCCGCTCTACCGTCTCCCATCATGCTCGCGGCTGAAGCCGCTCCTACAGAAGAACGGAGTTCCCATGTTGCACATGCAAGGCGTCACCAAGGTCTACCGCACCGAGCTGGTCGAAACCCATGCGCTCCGTGCGCTGGATCTGCACGTGCGCGAGGGCGAGTTCGTGGCGGTCACCGGGCCGTCGGGTTCGGGCAAGACCACCTTCCTCAACATCGCCGGCCTGCTCGAAGAGTTCACCGGCGGCACCTATCTGCTCGACGGCGAGGACGTGAGCAAACTCGGCGACGATGCGCGCTCGAAACTGCGCAATCGCAAGATCGGCTTCATCTTCCAGAGCTTCAATCTGATCCCCGATCTCAACCTGTTCGACAACGTCGACGCGCCGCTGCGTTATCGCGGCATGCCGGCGTCCGAGCGCCGCCAGCGCATCGAAGAAGCGTTGACCAAGGTCGGACTGGGTTCGCGCATGCGCCACTATCCGTCGGAGCTGTCGGGCGGCCAGCAGCAGCGCGCCGCCATCGCCCGCGCGCTCGCCGGCAGTCCGCGCCTGCTGCTGGCCGACGAACCCACCGGCAACCTCGATTCGCAGATGGCGCGCAGCGTGATGGAGCTGCTGGAGGAGATCAACGGCCAGGGCACCACCATCGTGATGGTGACCCACGACCCCGAACTCGCCGCGCGCGCGCAGCGCAACGTGCATATCGTCGACGGCATGGTCACCGATCTGCGCAACGACAGCGTCCTGGTCGGCGCACCCGCCACGCAGACTTCAACGGTCCCGGCCTGAGGGCAACGCCATGTTCGCGAACAGCATGTACGGCTATTACTTCTCGCTCGCATTGCGCAGTTTCAAGCGCAATAAAGTGTTGACGGCGCTGATGGTGCTGGCGATCGCGCTGGGCATCGGCGCCAGCATGACCACGCTGACGGTCTTCCACGTGCTGTCCGGCGATCCCATCCCGCACAAGAGCGACCAATTGTTCTACCCGCGCCTCGACCCGGCGACCATGACCGGCTACCAGCCCGGCCAGGATCCGGAACATCAGATGGCCCGCTTCGACGCCGAAGCGCTGCTGCGCGAGAAGCGCGCTGACCGGCAGGCGCTGATGACCGGCGGCAACGTCGCGATCGAGCCGGGACGCAACGGGCTGAATCCGTTCGTCGCGAACGCGCGCTACACCACCGCGGACTTCTTCCCGATGTTCGACGTGCCGTTCGCATACGGCCGCGGCTGGACGGCGGAAGACGACAAGGCGCGCGCGCGGGTCGTGGTGATTTCATCCGAACTCAACGAAAAACTCTTCGGCGGCGGCAACAGCGTGGGCAAGACCATCCGCGCCGAACAGACCGCGTTCAAGGTCATCGGCGTGCTCAAGCCATGGCGGCCCACGCCGCGGTTCTACGATCTGACCCAGAGCCGCTTCGGTTCGGACGAACAGCTGTTCGTTCCGTTCTGGACCTCCCGCGCGCTGGACATGTCGCCGAGCGGCAACATGAACTGCTGGGGCAGCGGCGCGCGCGACGGCGGCGAAGACAAGGAAGGCAACTACGGCATCAACGCGAGCTGCGCCTGGCTGCAGTACTGGGTGGAACTGGACTCGCCCGCCAAAGCCGACGCCTATCGCCGCTACCTGGCCAACTATTCCGATCAGCAGCGCGCGGCAGGCCGCTTCCAGCGGCCCACCAACGTCCGTCTGGACAACGTGATGGCGTGGCTCGATATCTACGGCGTGGTGCCGCCCGACGTGCGCCTGCAGGGCTGGTTGGCGTTCGGCTTCCTGTTCGTCTGCCTGGTCAACACCATCGGCCTGCTGCTGGCCAAGTTCCTGCGCCGGTCCGCCGAGATCGGCGTGCGCCGCGCGCTGGGCGCGACCCGCCGCGAAGTCTTCGTCCAGTATCTGATCGAGGCCGGCGTGGTCGGTCTGGCCGGCGGCGCGCTCGGCATCGGATTCGCATTGCTGGGACTGTGGGCGGTTCGCCAGCAGCCCACCGATTACGCCGAACTCGCCAATCTCGACGGCAGCATGCTGCTGGCTGCGATCACGCTGACTCTGTTCGCGAGCCTGCTCGCCGGCCTGTTGCCGGCCTGGCGCGCCTGCCAGATCGCACCCGCCATCCAGCTGAAATCGCAGTAACCGCCCCCATCCCGACCTTCCCCCGCGATGCGGGGGAAGGAGACATCGCAGAGGTCACCATGGATATCCGCCCCATCCTTTCCACGCTGCGCCGTCACAAGACCGCGTCCGCGCTGATCGTGCTCGAAATCGCGCTGAGCTGCGCGATCGTCTGCAACGCGCTGTTCCTGATCGACACCCGCATGGAGCGGATGAATCGCAACACCGGCCTCGCCGAAGACGAGATCGTGCGCATCAACGTCGCGGGCATCGGCACCAACGACAATGCCGATGCCGCCGCGAAAACCGATCTGGCCGCGCTTCGCGCGATCCCCGGCGTGAAATACGCGACCATGACCAACCATCTCCCGTTCGACAATTCCTCCTGGAATTCGTCGGTCAGCATCAAGCCAGATCAGCAGATTCCCAGCCTCAACGTGGGCGTGTATCTGGGCGACGAACAACTGTTGGAAACCTTCGGCCTGAAGCTATCGGCCGGGCGCGACTTCCTGCCGGAGGAATACATCGACATGAGCACGATCGGCGACGACACATCGATCGCCGCAGCGATCGTGACCCGCGGCATGGCGGAGAAATTGTTTCCCGGCGAGAACGCGGTCGGCAAACTGTTGCACGACAGTTGGGGCACCAATCCGATCAAGATCGTCGGCGTGGTCGACTCCCTGATCCGCCCCAACGACAACGACGGTCCGGTCAATGCGCAGAACTCGATGCTGCTGCCGATCCGTCCGACGTCCGGCCGCTTCGCGATCCGCACCAGCCCCGAACGCCGGCAGGAAGTGCTGAAAGCCGCCGTGGCGACGCTGGAGAAGGTCAACCGCAGCCGGATCATCATGGACCAGGGCGCGTTCACCGATGTCATCGACGAGTATTACCAGCAGGACAAGGCGATGGCCTGGCTGCTCGGCGCGGTGTGCGTCGCGCTGATGATCGTCACCGCACTGGGCATCGTTGGCCTCGCCAGTTTCTGGGTGCAGCAGCGCACCAAACAGATCGGCGTGCGCCGCGCGCTGGGCGCCACCCGCGGCCAGATCCTGCGCTATTTCCAGACCGAGAATTTCCTGCTTGCCACCATCGGCATCGTGCTGGGCATGTTGGGCGCTTTCGGCCTGAACCAGTTGCTGATGATGCACTACGAACTGCCGCGCTTGCCGGCGCTGTATCTGCCGGTAGGCGCGGTCGCGCTGTGGCTGCTTGGGCAGATCGCGGTGTATGGCCCGGCCAGGCGCGCGGCTGCGGTGCCGCCGGCCGTGGCGACGCGCAGCGTGTAGACATTCGATAAAAAAAGTTCGCTTGCTGTCATCCCGAGCGAAGCGAGGGATCTGTTTTCCACCGCAGGGAACAGGTGCCTCACCCTGATGAAGCCGGGATTCGGGATGACATTCGCTCTGTCGCTCGTCGCAGGCAACTGAATGCATGCCTCCCGCAGTCCAACCCCACTGAGTTACGCTTCGCACATGCCCACGATCCTCGTCATCGATGACAACCCCGCCGTCGCCACCGCGCTGGAGACGCTGTTCTCGCTGCACGACATCGACACACGCATTGCGGCCAGCCCCGAAGCCGGCTTGATCGCGTTGGGCCAGTCGCCGGTGGATCTGGTGATGCAGGACATGAATTTCGAAGACGACACCACCTCCGGCGAAGAAGGTGTTGCGCTGTTCCGCGAAATCCGCGCGCACCATCCGGATCTGCCGGTGATCCTGCTCACCGCGTGGACGCATCTGGAAGCCGCAGTGGAACTGGTCAAGGCCGGCGCCGCCGATTACCTGGCCAAGCCGTGGGACGACCGCAAGTTGATGGTCACGGTCAACAACCTGCTGGAGCTGTCGCAGACCCGGCAGCAGCTTGCACGACGCGATGCGGGCGACCGCCGTCGGCGCGCGGCGCTGGACGATTACGAGCTGCGCGGTTTCGTGCACGCCGATCCGTTGACCGAATCGACGCTCGCCCTCGCCTGTCAGGTCGCACGCTCCGATCTTCCGGTGCTGATCACCGGACCCAACGGCAGCGGCAAGGAAAAGCTCGCCGAGATCGTGCATGCGAATTCTTCCGTGCGCAGCGGGCCGTTCATCGCGCTGAACTGCGGTGCGCTGCCGGCGGATCTGATCGAGGCCGAATTGTTCGGCGCAGAGGCCGGCGCCTACACCGGCGCCAATCGCGCGCGGGAGGGCAAATTCGAAGCCGCGGATGGGGGAACCTTGTTCCTCGACGAAATCGGCACGCTGCCGCTGGCCGGCCAGGTGAAACTGCTGCGCGTGCTGGAAACCGGGCAATTCCAGCGCCTGGGCAGCAACCGCGAGCGCGCGGTGAAAGTGCGCGTGATCAGCGCGACCAATGCCGACCTGCCGGCGCTGATCGCCGGGGGCCAGTTCCGCGAAGATCTTTTCTATCGTTTGAATGCGGTCGAAGTCCGGCTGCCGGCGCTGATGCAGCGACCCGACGACATCCTGCCCCTCGCGAAACACTTCCTGCCTGTCGACAAATCGCTCGACGGCGACGCGGAGCGCGCGCTGCTCGCGCATCGCTGGCCCGGCAATGTGCGCGAGCTGCGCAACACCGTGCAGCGGGCGGCGCTGCTGTCGCGCGGCGCACGCATCGGCGTCGGCGATCTGGGCCTGCCTGCGGCGGTCGTTCCGCAGCCCACGGCAGCGGGCGATGCCGCCGAACCCGACCGCGCCACGATCGAAGCCGCGCTCGCGCGCGCCGGCGGCGTGCTGGCGCAAGCCGCGAATGAGCTGGGCATGTCGCGACAGGCGCTGTATCGGCGGATCGAACGTCTCGGCATCGCGCGCAGCTGATGCCGGCACGATGCGCCTCATCGACCACGTCTGATTGAACATGCCTGATTGAACATGCCTGACTGAACATGCCTGACTGAACATGCAAGTCCTCCGCGTTCTGCCATTGACGACCCGGCTCATCGTGCTGGGCATGCTGTGCGTGGTGCTGGCCGCGCTGTCGGCCGCGCTGTTGACGCGCTGGCTGCCGGAATGGGCCGCTGCCGTGCTGCCCGCGCTGGTCATCGGCGTGCTGCTGGGCGCTCTGATCTGGCACATGGTCTCGCCGATGCGCGCGCTGTTCCGCGCGTTGGCCGGCACCGTGGCCAGCTATCGCGACGGCGATTTCAGCTTCGGCATCACCTGGGACAAGTACAGCGACCTGATCGAACTGGTGAACGCGCACAACGCCCTGGGCGATGCGCTGCGCGAACAGCGGATGACCCTGGTGCAACGCGAACTGCTGCTCGACACCATGGTCCAGAACACGCCGGTGGCGATGGTGCTGGTCGACGAATCGCAGCGCATCGTGCTCGGCAATCTGGCCGCGCGCAAGCTGCTGGGCGAAGGACGACGACTGGAAGGCCAGAGCTTCGAAACGATTCTCGGACGCGTGCCGCAGGCGCTGCGCGATGCGTTCGAACGCGGCGGCGACGGCATTTTCGCGGTCGGCGACGAGGACAACGAGGAAATCTTCCATCTCTCGCGCCGCGGCTTCCGGCTCAACGGCCGTCGCCACGAACTGGTGCTGCTGCGCCTGCTCACCGCCGAGTTGCGGCGGCAGGAAGTGCAGACCTGGAAGAAAGTGATCCGGGTGATCAGCCACGAGTTGAACAATTCCCTGGCGCCGATCGCATCGTTGGCGCATTCCAGCGCGGAGTTGCTGCGGCGCGGCCAGCTGGAACGGCTACCGAACGCACTGGCGACCATCGAGGAACGCGCGCGCCATCTCGAAGGTTTCATCCGCGACTACGCGCACTTCGCGAAACTGCCGGCGCCGCGGCTGGAACCCGTGCAATGGGGCCGTTTCTTCGCCCAGTTGCGCAGCCAGGTCGAGTTCGCCTGGAGCGGACAGCACGACGACGGCGTGGCCTATCTCGACGCGGCGCAGATGGAGCAGGCGCTGTTGAACCTGGTGAAGAACGCGCACGAATCCGGCTCGGCGCCGGGCGATGTGCAACTGCAGCTGCGCAAGCTGCCGGAACAGTGGCGGATCGATATCCTCGATCGCGGCAGCGGCATGAGCGAAGCGGTGCTGGCGCAGGCGCTGCTGCCGTTCTATTCGACCAAGCGCCACGGCACTGGCCTGGGCCTCGCGCTGACCCGCGACATCATCGAAGCCCACGGCGGCCATGTCGCGCTGCAGAACCGCGAAGGCGGCGGGCTGTGGGTCAGCATGACCCTGCCGGTACGCTGACCTTTCTGAAGCGCGGTCCGTAGAGCGGCCTTCAGGCCGGCCGAGGAAGAACCCGACCGGCGGCGACATCAGGGCCGTGCCCACGGCCGACGGAAACGAAGCGGCAGCGTGTCGGAAGCAGCGGCCTGAAGGCCGCTCTACGGGCCGCTCTACGGGCCGCTCTACGGGTCGATCTACAGATCGGTCTTGGGTCTTTTCACCGGCCGTTTCCAACCGTCTACCGTCACCTGCTTCGCCCGCGCCACGGTGAGCTTGCCGTCGGGCGCTTCCTTCGAGATCACCGAGCCGGCGGCGATGGTCGCGCCCTTGCCGATCCGCACCGGCGCCACCAGCGCTGCGTTCGAGCCGATGAAAGCGCCATCCTCGATGGCAGTGGTGTATTTGTTGGCGCCGTCGTAGTTGCAGGTGATGGTGCCGGCGCCGACGTTCACGCCCGCGCCGATCGCCGCATCGCCGAGATAGCTCAGGTGATTGGCCTTGCTGCCGATGCCGATGTTCGCGTTCTTGGTCTCGACGAAATTGCCGATATGCACGCCGTCCGCGAGGACGGTGCCGGGGCGCAGTCGCGCGAACGGGCCGATCAGCGCCGCGCCTTCGGTCCTCGCGCCTTCCAGGTCGCAATGCGCGCGCACTTCGGTGCCGGCGGCCAGTTCGACATCCTTCAAACGACAGAACGGACCGATGCGCACGCCGTCGCCGAGCACCACGCGGCCTTCGAACACCACATTGGCGTCGATCTCGACATCGTGGCCGACGATCACCTCGCCGCGCACGTCGACGCGGTTCACGTCGGCGAAACGCGCGCCGTCGACGCAGAGCCTGCGGACGGCGCGCAGCTGGAACGCGCGCTCCAGCTGTGCGAGCTGCCAAGCATCGTTGGCGCCTTCCGTTTCCTGCGGATCCTCGGCGATCACGATCTCGGCGGGGGTGAATTCGTCCGCGGCGGCGGCGAACACGTCGGTGAGGTAATACTCGCCCTGCGCATTGTCGTTCTTCAGGCCATCCAACCAGCGCCGCAGCGCGGCCGCATCGGCCACGATCACCCCGGTGTAGACCAGATGGATGCGCCGCTGGTCGTCGGTGGCGTCCTTCTCTTCGACGATCGCAGCGACGCGCCCCTGCGCATCGCGCAGCACCCGGCCGTAGCCGAAGGGATTGGCCAGTTCCGTCGTCAGCCCCACCAGCGGCGCGGGAATGGCCAGCATGCGCTGCAGCGTCTCGGCGCGATTGAGCGGCGCGTCGCCGCAGAGCACGAGCACGCGCGCGTCGTCCGGAATGCTGCCGGCCGAACTCGCGCCCATCGCCTGCTGCACCGCATGGCCGGTGCCCTTGCGCTCGGTCTGCTCCGCCCAACGCAGATCGGTCTGATGCGCGAACGCAGCGCGCACCTGGTCGCCGCCGTGGCCGTAGACCACGTGGATACCCGCCGGCGCCAACGTGCGCGCCGTAGCGATGACGTGGCCCAGCATCGGCATCCCCGCAATCTTCTGCAGCACCTTGGGCAGGCTGGATTTCATCCGCTTGCCTTCGCCGGCAGCGAGGACGACGACGTGCAGGGGTGCGCTCATTTGGACTCCGCTGCCGTCATTCGGCATTTTGTGGTTCAGGGCATTTTAGCGACACCGGCTGCTACGATGCCCGCCGATTCCGAATTCGACCCCGAATGCCTGCAGACGCGTCTATCGCTACGCCGCCCGCCGAATCGCCCGCATCGCGCCCGCGCTGGCCGCTGCTGGTCGCGGGTGCGGGCGTCGTCGCGACCGTGGCCGGCCTGCTCGCGTACGACACCTGGCGGCAGTTGCCGGCCGAACGCTTCGCGCTGTCGCTGGTGCTGGCACTGCTCGCGTCGGCGGCATCGTGGCCGTTGCAGCGATGGCTGAGTTGGTCGCGGGCTTCGGCGCTGGCGTCGGTGTGGTTGATCGTATTCACGATCTTCGTGGGGCCGCTGCCGATCCTGGCGGCGACATTGCTCGGTCTGGCCGCGCTCGCCATCGGGCTATGGTTGAAGCCGCCGGGGATGCCGGGTGGCGCGGCGATATCGACCATCGTGGGCCTGATGCTCATCGCCGGGCTCACCGGATGGGTGGTGACCCTGCCGCTGCATCACGTGTGGGTGTGGCTGGCGCTGCTTCTGGCGGTGATCGCACTCACGCGGAATGCTTTGCGGCAGATGGCCAGAGCAACGACACATGGCTGGCGCGAAGCCGTGGCCTCCGCGCCCCACGCGGCCGCGTTCGCGGTGATGCTGCTCGGGCTGGCTTCGACCGCCTGCTGGCTGCCGGCCATGCAGATGGACGACCTGACCTATCACCTCGGCCTGCCGACGCAGCTGATGCAGCATGCGCGCTACGCGCCTGCGCCGGAGTTCCAGGTGTGGTCGTTCGCGCCGTGGGCCGGCGATATCCTGCACGGGATCGTGTTCACGCTCTCGCAGCAGCAAGCGCACAGTGCGCTCAATGCGCTGTGGTTGGCGCTGGCCGCGGCGGCGGCATGGTCGATCGTGTCCAGCCTGCGCGCGACCGCGCGCGAACGCTGGCTGGCGCTCGCGCTGTTCGCGAGCCTGCCGACGCTGATCTGGATCGCCGCGGGCATGCAGACAGAACTCGCGGCCACGGCGGTGACGCTGGCATTCGTCGCGGTCATCGTGGCCGAAGCGCCCGGGCGACTGTGGCCCGGGATGGTGCTGTTCGCGGGCCTGTGCGCGTTGAAACCCGTGCATGGCATCGCCGCGCTGCCGCTGCTGCTCTATGCCGGCTGGCGTCACTGGCCGCAGTGGCCGTGGCGTCGTCTGTCGCTGGCGTCGGTCGGGTTTGCGGTGCTGGCGATGTCGGCTTATGCGCAGTCGTGGCTGGCCACCGGCAATCCGGTGCTGCCGGCGTTCAATCACGTCTTCGGTTCGGCGTATTTTCCGACCACACAATTCACCGACCCCCGCTGGCATGCGGGATTCACGCCCGACCTGCTGTGGCGGATGACGTTCGATACCGACCGCTATGTCGAAGGCTGGGACGGCGGAGTCGGTTTCGTGCTGGTCGCGCTGGCCGGCCTGTGGCTGCTGCAACTGCTTCGGCCTGGACGACGCGCACTGATGCTTGCGGTTACCGTGAGTCTGCTGCTGCCGCTGATGCCGATGCAGTACGCGCGCTATGCCTTTCCCGGCCTCGCGCTGCTGGCGGTGCTGTTACCGGTCGGCGGTGAAAGTGCGCTCGGAAAACGCAGCCTGCGGTGGCTGTTGGTCGGCGTCTGCATGTTGAATCTCGCCTTCCAGGCGAATGCGAGTTGGCTGCATCATTCCGCCGCATTGAAACGCACGATCCGCAGCGGCGGCGATGCGCAAGCGATACTGCCGGCTTATGTGCCCGAACGCTCGCTTTTGAAGCGCATTCCGGGCAGCGAGCAGGACATCGTGCTCACCACCGACCCCATGCGCGGTTTCGTCGCAGAACTCGGCGGACGCGGCCGTACCGTTTCGCCGCATGATCCATCGCTCGCTGCGGCGGCGCTGCGCGCGAACGACGACGCCTCCGGCGCGCGCTGGGCGGAACTCCTTGCGCGCGAGCGCATCCGATGGGTACTGGTGAACGCGGACACCGCGCATCCCGCGCTGCGCGCCGGGCTCGCGCGCAGCAACGCCGCGCGCACGGAGACATTGGGGAACATCGAACTGTGGCGAGCACCGACGTTGCCCGCGGACGGAGCGCCACGGTGAGTCTGCATCGACAGGGCCGGCGCTACCTGCTGATCGGCGGCGTGCAATGGCTGCTCGACTGGGGCGTGATGGTGCTGCTCAGCCATTTCGGACTGCTGATCGAGGCGGCGAACATCTGCGGCCGCATCAGCGGCGCGATGCTCGGCTTCTGGCTCAACGGCAAATTCACGTTCGCCGGCGGCGACACTCGCATCGGCGGCGCGCAATTGCGACGGTTCGCGCTGATGTGGCTCTGTACCACCGCCGTCAGCACCTGGGCGATGGCGCATATCGACGACGTGTTCGGGCTGCAGTGGGCGTGGCTGGCGAAGCCGGCGGTCGAACTGATGCTCGGCGTGGTCGGCTTCGTGCTGTCGCGGCATTGGGTCTACAAGGCCTGAACACCACGTCGCGCGTTCCGATGCCTTTGTAGGAGCGACGGAAGTCGCGATGGCCTCCGGCAAGACTTTCCGTAAGTTGTCGCGACTTCCGTCGCTCCTACAAGGGCAAAAAACGAAAATGCCGGCTTTCGCCGGCGTCTCGATGTCATGCGATCACGAACGCCTCAGTGCTTGAGGTTCTTGCGCAAACGTTCCAGCGCGCTCAACTGGGCGAGACTCATCGCCAGTTGGCTCTGCGCTTCTTCGACGCTCATCTTCGGATCCTTGTGCGCCAGCGCGCGCTCCGCTTCTTCCATTGCCGCGCGGACCGCCGCCTCGTCGATGTCCTGCGCACGCACCACGGTGTCGGCGAGTACCGTCACGACCTGCGGCTGCACTTCGAGAATGCCACCCGAGATCGCGAAGTCCAGCACTTCGCCGTTCGGCTGGGTCACAACGACCTTGCCCGGCTTCAGGCGAGTGATCAACGGCGCGTGACGCGGCGCGATGCCGAGTTCGCCCTGTTCGCCGGTGGCGACGACGAGCGTGGCCTCGCCGTGGAAGATCTCGGCTTCGGCGCTGACGATGTCGCAACGGATGGTGGCCATAGGTATTCCGGGTTCCTGTAGGGTGGGCCCTGGCCCACCGCTCTTCTCGTGACATCAGGGGCTTTGCGACACCCGATGTCTCGCAATGGTGGGCCAGGGGCCCACCCTACAACAGCTGCTTATGCAGCCATCTTGTTGGCTTTTTCCACCGCTTCCTCGATGCCGCCGACCATGTAGAAGGCCTGCTCCGGGAGGTGGTCGTATTCGCCGTCGACGATGCCCTTGAAGCCGCGGATGGTGTCCTTCAGCGACACGTACTTGCCCTTGGAGCCGGTGAACACTTCGGCGACCGTGAACGGCTGCGAGAAGAAGCGCTCGATCTTGCGGGCGCGGGCCACGGCCTGCTTGTCTTCTTCCGACAGTTCGTCCATGCCCAGGATCGCGATGATGTCCTTGAGTTCCTTGTACTTCTGCAGGGTGCCCTGCACTCGGCGCGCGGTCTCGTAATGTTCGTTGCCGATCACGTTCGGATCCATCATGCGGCTGGTCGAGTCCAGCGGATCGACCGCCGGATAGATACCCAGCGAAGCGATGCTGCGCGACAGCGCTACGGTCGAGTCCAAGTGTGCGAAGGTGGTGGCCGGCGACGGATCGGTGTAATCGTCGGCAGGCACGTACACGGCCTGGATCGAGGTGATCGAACCGGTCTTGGTCGAGGTGATGCGTTCCTGCAGCACGCCCATTTCCTCGGCCAAAGTAGGCTGATACCCCACCGCCGACGGCATGCGGCCGAGTAGCGCCGACACTTCGGTACCGGCTAGCGTGTAGCGGTAGATGTTGTCGACGAACAGCAGCACGTCGCGGCCTTCGTCGCGGAAGTACTCGGCCATCGTCAGACCGGTCAGCGCCACACGGAGACGATTTCCCGGCGGCTCGTTCATCTGGCCGTAGACCATCGCCACTTTCGACTTGGCGTGCTCTTCGACGTTGACGACGCCCGATTCCTGCATTTCGTGATAGAAGTCGTTGCCTTCGCGGGTACGCTCACCGACGCCGGCGAACACCGACAGACCCGAGTGCTCGGTCGCGATGTTGTTGATGAGTTCCATCATGTTCACGGTCTTGCCCACGCCGGCGCCGCCGAACAGGCCGACCTTGCCGCCCTTGGCGAACGGGCACATCAGGTCGATGACCTTGATGCCGGTTTCCAGCAGTTCGGTGGTCGTCGCCTGGTCTTCGTACGACGGCGCCGCACGGTGGATTTCCCACGTGGTGTCGGCCTTGACCGGGCCGGCTTCGTCGATCGGACGGCCCAGCACGTCCATGATGCGGCCCAGCGTGCCGATGCCGACCGGCACCGAGATGCCGCGGCCGGTGTTTTCGGCGATCAGATTGCGCTTCAAGCCGTCGGTGGAACCGAGGGCGATCGTACGCACCACGCCGTCGCCCAGCTGCTGCTGCACTTCCAGCGTGATTTCGGTGTTCTGCACCTTCAGCGCGTCGTATACCTTCGGCACGCTCTCGCGCGGGAATTCGACGTCGACGACGGCGCCGATGATCTGAACGATCTTGCCCTGGTTGCTCATCACTGTGTCCTCTGGAACTTCGATTGCTGTTTTGTGGGAGCGACGCAAGTCGCGACTCGCGCCGCTCCGACAGGAATGTGTTTAGACCGCTGCGGCGCCGCCGACGATTTCGGAAATTTCCTGGGTGATCGCGGCCTGACGCGCCTTGTTGTAGATCAGGTTCAAGCTGCCGATCATCTTGGTCGCGTTGTCGCTGGCGGCCTTCATCGCCACCATGCGCGCCGCGTGCTCGGACGCGACGTTCTCCATCACCGCCTGATACACCAGCGACTCGATGTAGCGCGTGAGCACGTGCTCCAGCACGGTCTGCGCGTCGGGTTCGTAGAGGTAATCCCAGTCGTGATGGGCGACCGTGATGTCCGACGCCGGCAGCGGCAGCAGCTGATCGAACGCCGCGCGCTGGGTCATGGTGTTCACGAAGTCGTTGTAGACCAGAAATACCTTGTCAACCCGGGCCTTGTCGTCCTTGCCGCCGGTGTATGCGTCCAGCATCACCTTGATCACGCCAACCAGCTGGTCCACTTGCGGGATGTCGCCCAGATGCGTGACCGACGCCAGCATGTCGACCTTGATCCGGCGGAAGAACACCGTGGCCTTCTGGCCGATGGTGACCACGTCGACCTCGACGCCCTGCTGCTGCCAGTTGCGGATCTCGCCGAGCAACTTGCGGAACAGGTTGTTGTTGAGGCCGCCGGCCAGGCCGCGGTCCGAGGACACGATCACGTAACCGACGCGCTTGATGTCCTTGCGTTCCACCAGATACGGATGCTGGAACTCGGAGTTCGCCTGCGCGAGATGGCCGATGACCTGTTTCATCGCGCGCGCGTACGGACGCGAGGCCTTCATCCGGTCCTGCGCCTTGCGGATCTTGGAAGCCGAGACCATTTCGAGTGCGCGCGTCACCTTGCGGGTGTTCTGCACCGACTTGATCTTGGTTTTGATTTCTCTGCCGCCTGCCATCTTCTTTTCCCGTAGGGTGGGCCCTGGCCCACCATCGTGACTTCGCCGTTTCGACTTCTCGGTCCGCCGCAGCGGTGGGCCAGGGGCCCACCCTACGAAACGCTTACCAGGAGCCGGTCTTCACGAACTCTTCGATGCCGCCCTTGAACGCGGCTTCGAGCTCGTCGTTCCAGTCGCCGCTTTCGTTGATCTTCGCAAGCACGTCGCCCTTGGTGTTGGAGAAGTGGGCGTGCAGGGCTTCCTCGAACGCGCCGATCTTGTTCACCGGAACATTGTCCATGTAGCCCTTGTCCACGGCGTAGATCGACAGCGACTGCTCGGCGACCGACATCGGGGCGTACTGCTTCTGCTTCATCAGCTCGGTGACGCGCTGACCGCGCTCCAGCTGCTTGCGGGTGGCTTCGTCGAGGTCCGAAGCGAACTGCGCGAACGCAGCGAGTTCGCGGTACTGGGCGAGCGCGATGCGGATGCCGCCCGACAGCTTCTTCATGATCTTGGTCTGGGCGGCGCCACCGACGCGCGACACCGAGATACCAGCGTTCACGGCCGGACGGATACCGGCGTTGAACAGATCGGTTTCGAGGAAGATCTGGCCGTCGGTAATGGAAATAACGTTCGTCGGCACGAACGCCGACACGTCGCCGGCCTGGGTTTCGATGATCGGCAGCGCGGTCAGCGAACCGGTCTTGCCCTTGACCTCGCCCTTGGTGAACTGCTCGACGTATTCCTCGGAGACGCGCGCGGCGCGTTCCAGCAGGCGGCTGTGCAGATAGAACACGTCGCCCGGGTACGCTTCGCGGCCCGGCGGGCGGCGCAGCAGCAGCGAGATCTGGCGGTAGGCCACGGCCTGCTTCGACAGATCGTCGTAGATGATCAGCGCGTCTTCACCGCGGTCTCGGAAGTACTCGCCCATCGTGCAGCCCGAGTAGGCGGCGATATACTGCATCGCGGCCGATTCGGACGCCGAGGCGGCGACGACGGTCGTGTACGCCATCGCGCCGTTGGCTTCGAGCTTGCGCACGATGTTGGAGATGGTCGAGTTCTTCTGACCGATCGCCACGTAGATACATTTGATGCCGGAATCTTTCTGATTGATGATCGCGTCGATCGCCAGCGCGGTCTTGCCGGTCTGGCGGTCGCCGATGATCAGCTCGCGCTGGCCGCGGCCGATCGGGATCATCGCATCGACGGTCTTGTAACCGGTCTGCACCGGCTGCGACACCGACTTGCGCCAGATCACGCCCGGGGCGATGGTTTCGACCGGTGCGGTCTGCGCGGTAACGATCGGGCCCTTGCCGTCGATCGGTTCGCCCAGCGCGTTGACCACGCGGCCGCACAGCTCCGGGCCGGTCGGCACTTCCAGGATGCGCGCGGTGGTCTTGGCGACGTCGCCTTCGCGCAGGTGCTTGTAATCGCCCAGCACCACCGCGCCGACCGAGTCGCGCTCGAGGTTCAAGGCCAGCGCGAACGTGGCGCTTCCATTGGCCGCGGGCGGCAGCTCGATCATTTCGCCCTGCATCACGTCGGCCAGGCCGTGGAGGCGCACGATGCCGTCCGACACCGCGGTGACGGTACCTTCGTTGCGCGCTTCGGCGGTCAGCTTGACCTTTTCGATGCGGGCCTTGATCAGTTCGCTGATTTCGGATGGATTGAGCTGGGTGGTTGCCATGATTGTTTCCTGGTAACGCGGGTATGCACCCGCGGTAGCGTGAGGCGGGCCGGGACCCGTCCTACGTATGCCTGTTAGGTGCGGTCAGTTCGCCAATGCCGTTTGCAGGCGCTACAGCTTGCCCTTGAGCGAGCCGTCGATGACCACGTCGCCGGCGTCGATCACCGCGCCGCCGATCAATCCTTCGTCGACCGCGGTTTCGACCTCGACCTCGCGACCGAAGCGCTTCTTCAGCGCCGCGGTGATGCTGTCGAGTTCGGCTGCCGGCAGCACGGTGGCGGAGGTGATCCGCGCCTTGACCACACGTTCGGCATCCGCGCGCTGCTGCTCGAACAGGCCGGCGATCTCCGCCAACAGCGGCAGCCGGCGGTTGTCGGCGAGCAGGCCCAGGAAGCGCGTGACCACCTCGTCCGCACCGTCCACCGCG
>JANLVT010000047.1:0-22119 GCA_031364125.1 Lysobacterales bacterium
ACGGCCGTCAAAGAGCGCCAGCACTTTCTCTCGCTCGCCACACTGCCGCTCAACGATCCGGCCGCGTCGGTGATCGAGCTCGAGCGCGCCATGACCACGCTGGGCTTGCCCGGCGCCATGGTGTTCAGCAACGTCAACGGCGTGGCGCTCGCCGACGCCGTCTACGAGCCGCTGTGGCAGAAGGCCAACGCGCTGGGCGCGGTCATCTACATTCACCCGGCGCATCCTCTTGGGGTGGAAGCGATGGAGCAGTATTGGCTGATGCCGCTGGTGGGCTTCCTGATGGATACCACGCTGGCCGCCGCGCACCTGGTGTTTGCCGGGGTGCCGGAGCGCTATCCGAAGATCAAGTGGGTGCTCTGCCACATGGGCGGTGCGGTGCCGTATCTCGCGGAACGGTTCGATCGCGGCTACGAGGCCTTCGCCGAGTGCCGCGCCAACATCAGCCGCGCACCGAGCAGCTACTTGAAGCAGTTCTATTACGACACCGTGAATTTCGACGTCAACGCGATTGAGCTGGCGATCAAGTTCGCCGGTGCCGATCACATTCTGGCCGGCAGCGACTACCCGCACCAGATCGGCAGCATTCCGAAGATGCTGGATGCCATCAGCCGGTTGCCGGTGTCGCCGGCCGAGCGCGAGGGCATCTACGGCCGCAACGCAGCAAACCTGTTAGGGGTCTGACCCCGAGCAAGAAATGCCGAGGGGCCTGAGCCCTGGCAGGAGGACACATGAAGATCAAGGTACTGGCTGGAGTGACGGTGATTGGTGCGGTGTTTGCCGCTGGCGTGGCAGTGGGGCAGCAGTCGAACGCGAGCCGCCGTGAGCCGCAGTTCGAGAATAGCGAAGTCCGCGTGTGGAAATCGATCATCATGCCCAACCAGCCGCTGGCGCTGCATCGTCACGACCACGGCCGGACTATCGTGACGCTCAAGGGCGGCACGCTCGACGTGGTCGACGCCAAGGGCGCGACCCTGGAGAAAATGACCTGGGAAACCGGCAAGGCCTACTGGCTCGATGCCGACAAGGCCGGCACCCAGCATGGCGATCTCAACACGGGCAAGGAGCCCATGGAAGTGATCGTCGTCGAACTGAAGAACGACAAGCCGAAGATGTAGGCGCGCACGGGCAGGTATACTCCTGCGATGCGAGCGCTGCTTCTTCTTGTGGCCGCCGGTGTCGGGTTCGTGCAGGCTGCCGTCGTGGCCGAGCCCGAGAGGCCATAGGCAGCCGTGTCTGAATTCCGAGTCGAAAAACGCCGCGAGGCTGCCGAGATCACGCTGTCGACCGGCGCCATCATGGCCGGTCACTTTTTCCTGTCCGGATCGAGCCAGCTGCACGCGGGGCCCGAACGGGTCGGCGACCTGCTGAACCTCGAGCCGGGATTTTTTCCGTTCGAGGCGCCCAACGGCGAGACGTCGCTGATCAATCGGGCTCACGTGATCAAGGTGGTGTTGCCGGAGCACGTCATCGAGGCGCAACTGGATGATGGCTACGATCTGGCGACGCGCCGGCGCGTCGCGATGCTGTTGTCGAACGGTGAGAAGGTCACCGGCCAGGTGGCCGTGTATCGGCCGGCCGGGCACGATCGCTTGAGCGACTACGCGCACATTGATGATCGCTTCCGTTACGTGGAACAGTCCGATCGCACGTTACTGATCAATTCCCAGCACATTGTTTCGTTGCTTGAGGTGACCGCGTAATGGCCGCAGCCGTTGATGGCTTGTTGAAGAGCATGACCGACACCGGCGCGCGGGGATTGCGTCTGGCGGTCGGCAGTCCGGCCCGCATGCTTGATGCCGCGGGCACGGCGCAGGATGCCAGCAGCACGCCGCTCAGCCGGCAGGAGATCCTCACCCTGCTGAGCCCGATTATTCCCGAGCACGCCCGGCGGCGGCTGCCGCAGGAAGCGACGGTGGAGTTCGACTATGTCTCGCCCGAGGCGGGCGCGTTCAAGGTCACGGTGCTGCGCAACGGTACCGAACTGGCCGTGAGTTTCGTGCTGGACCGCACCGCACCTGCGGTGGCCGGCGCAGCCCCCGTCGCCGCGGTGGCCGCGGCTCCGCCCGTCACCCGTCCTGTTGACACGAAGGCGCCGGCCGGCGGCGGCCACGCGATCGATACCCTGTTCCGCCTGATGGTCGATGCCAAGGCCTCCGATCTGCACCTGTCGTCGCTCATGCCGCCGCTGATCCGCAAGGACGGGCAAATGCAGCCGCTCGACGCCGGCCTGGGCGCCCTGTCGCGCGAGGATGTCTCGGCCTTGTTGCAGCCGATCATGCCCGAGACCAATCGCGCCGAGTACGATCGCCGGCACGACACCGACTTCGCCTACGAGATCAAGGGTCTCGCGCGCTTCCGCGCCAACATGTTTCTCGATCGCAAGGGGCCCGGCGCCGTGTTCCGCGTCATCCCGGCGAAGATCCTCACCGCCGAGCAACTGGGCTTGTCGCCGCACATCCTGCAACTGTGCAAGCTGACCAAGGGCCTGGTGCTGGTGACCGGCCCGACCGGCTCCGGCAAGTCAACCACGCTGTGCGCGATGATCGACTACATCAATCGCCATCGCACCGACCACATCATCACCATCGAAGACCCGATCGAGTTCGTGCACGAGAACCAGAGTTGCCTGATCAACCAGCGCGAGGTGGGGACGCACACGGCTGGGTTCAAGGATGCGTTGCGCGCCGCCATGCGTGAAGACCCCGACATCATCCTGGTGGGGGAGTTGCGCGATCTCGAAACCGTCGCCATCGCCATCGAGACCGCCGAGACCGGGCACCTCGTGTTCGGCACGCTGCACACCACGACGGCGGCCTCGACGGTCGATCGCGTCATCGATCAGTTTCCCACCGAGCAGCAATCGCAAATTCGCATCATGCTCTCGGAATCGCTGAAGGGCGTGATCGCCCAGAACCTGTGCCGCAAGATCGGCGGCGGCCGCGTCGCGGCGCTCGAGATCCTGCTGATCAACAGCGCCATCAGCAACCTGATTCGCGAAGCCAAGACGTTCCAGATTCCGTCGATGATGCAGGTGGGCCGCGCCCAGGGCATGGTGGCGCTCAACGACGCGCTGATGGAGCTGGTGACGAAGAAGCTGGTCGAGCCGCAAGAGGCCTACCTGAAGGCCGTCGACAAGGCCGGCTTCGAGGGCCTGCTGAAGCGGGCCGCCATCGACACGCGCTTCGTCCAGGCCCCGGCGAGCTAGATCCTGCGCGTGCCGCCACCACGGTAGCGAGCTTGGCGTAGAGCTGCGGCACCCGCACCACGGCTCTGCGTGAACGAAGGCCCGTGGGACGTGTGCTACAATCCGTTGTTTCGCCTAGTGCGTCCCCGTCGTCCAGAGGCCTAGGACGTGGCCCTTTCAAGGCTAAAACACGGGTTCGAATCCCGTAGGGAGCGCCATACCGAAGCCTGCGTCGAAGACGCCGGCTTTCTTTTTGCGTTCGGCCGGGGCGCCTGCTACTTACCGGGTCGCGCCGACGGACGCATGGCCGCGACCGGTTTCTCCTTGGGCCCGCCTCGCTTTACACTTGCCGCTCCTCGCCTTCCGGGTCGAACCATGCCTTTCGTCGTCACAGAAAACTGCATCAAGTGCAAGTACACCGACTGCGTCGAAGTCTGCCCGGTCGATTGTTTCCACGAAGGCCCGAATTTTCTGGTGATCGATCCGGACGAGTGCATCGACTGCACCCTCTGCGAACCGGAATGTCCGATCAACGCGATCTACCCGCAAGACGATGTCCCGGCCGGGCAGGAGGCCTTCGTCGCCCTCAACAAGGAGCTGGCGGCGTCCTGGCCGGTCATCACCACCCGCAAGGATGCGATGGCTGACGCCAAGGACTGGGAAGGCAAGCCGGACAAGCTGCCGCTGCTGGAGCGCTGACCCTGCAGTGAGCTGAGCTTGCAGCAATGATCCTGCTGCAATGATCCTGCAGGGCGCTGGGCCGGCAGCATCTTCACGGTCTCCGCAAACGAAAACGGGCACCTCTCGGTGCCCGTTTCGCTTTGCGGCGATACCCTGGCGTCAGTTTCCGCCGAGCGTCGTCCTCACCGCGGCCATGAGCTTCGCGGCGCTGTCGTTGTCGGCCGGCAGGCCGCGCGGATCGACCGCAGACACGGTGCTGCGACCCTCGGCCTCGGTGATGCGGACCAGGAACTTTTGACCTTCGTAGTCGACATCGAACGCGCCCAGCAGTTGCGCGCGGCTGGCGATGGTCAGCCCCGGCGTGGCCGCGAGCGCTTCGCCGACCCGCGAAAACGTGGCGGCGCGGTCGCCGGCAACGGTGAACGCCAGCGCGCGCGCGGAAGGATCGCCGGAGGGCAGCGACGAACGCGTCACCGAGCCGCTGGCGGTCGTGGCAAGGCTCCGCTCGGCTTCGGCGGCATCGAACGCCGGCGGGAATTCCAACGGGCGTTTGTCGGTGTCCATCGAGTAGTAATCCTTCTTGCGGAACCAGCTGCAGCCCGACGTGCCGAGGACGGCGACGGACATCGCGAGGACGATCGCGGCCATCGTGGCGCGGGAGAGGGCATGACGGGGGTTCGAACGGATCGGTGACATGGGGTCTCCTGGAGAAAACGGTGCGGGCACGAGGCCTGATGAACGAGATAAGGCGTGGATGTTCTGGCGCTCAGCCTGCGTGGGCGATGCGATCGGCGGGCATGGCGAAGGCGCGCTCGATACCCGCGATGCGGGCGGCGATGGCGTCGGCCGTCGAGGTGTGGGCTGCGGACAGATCGGTGAGCGGCAGGCGCAGGCCGCGACCGTAGCCCTGGTGGGCGAGGATCGCCTTGACCGGAATCGGGTTGGGTTCGATGCCCATGAAATCGAAGATCGGCTGCAATTCGGCATCGAGGGCTTCGGCTTCCGCACGGCGACCGCCGCGGGCCAGATCGCAGAGCCGGCGTATCGTCGCCGGCAGCACGTTCGAGGCCACCGAAATCAGGCCGTCGGCGCCAGCGAGCATGGCGCGGGCGGCGGTGGGATCGTCGCCGGACAGCACTGCGAACGTGGGCGAACGCAGGGCGAGCAATTCGGTCATGCGCCCGGATTCGGTGCGCGCTTCCTTGATCGCCACGATCCGCGGGTGCGGCGCCAGCTCGGCGACGGTCGCCGGCAACAGATCGCAGCCGGTGCGGCCGGGCACGTTGTACAGCACCACCGGCAGCGCGCCGTCGTCGGCCACCGCGCGGTAATGCGCGATCAGGCCAGCCTGGGTCGGGCGCACGTACGCTGGGGTGACCACCAGCGCGGCATCGGCGCCGCAGGCGGCGGCGCGGCGGGTCAGCGCGATGGTTTTCGCGGTATTCGGCAGCCCGGTGCCGGCCAGCACCGGAATGCGCCGGGCCACCAACGCCACCGCACGGCGCAGCAGCGTCTCGTACTCATCGTCGCTCAGGGCATTGGCCTCACCGGTGGAGCCGGCGACCACCACGCCCTCGGTGCCGGCATCGATCTGCGACTGGAGCAGACGATCCCAGGCCTGGAGGTCGAGTTCGCCAACGAGGTCGCCGGACGCCGTGAATGGCGTCGCCAGCGCAGTGATACTGCCGGACAGATGCACGCGAATGCCTTGGAATGACGGATGGTTCTGGAGGGGCGACGCGACCGGGGCCGGGTCGTAGCAGCCGGATGTTACTTGGGAAGGTCTGAACACTCCATCCTTCGTGAGCGAGGCACGGTGGTCGAAAGCGCCGAGGCGGTACGTGATCTTCAATCTCCTCCACCATTGAAATCAACGGCTTGCGCCCCAAGCTGCATCCGCTCAAGCGCGCGCGGGCCAGACCGGCAGCATGCGCCGTCGAGTTTGCTTGCGGGTCGAAACCACGGCCCAGTATGCTGCCCGCAGTCTGGACCGCGCGCGGCGCGACCCGACTTCGCTGCAACGATCCTGCCGGCGCGACTCGTTAGAATGGTTCGGCTGGAACAATCTCCCCGGGCCGCGCTGGTCGGAATCGTGCTCCCTGGACCCACTCTCAACACTTCCCTCGCCGCGGACCTCACCTTGACCGAATCTGTTACCGCCACAGCCCGACCAGCGCCGAACGAGAATTACCTGCTGATCAACGCCTACACGACCCATCCGCAGTCGCCGCTGTTGCTGGTGACCCGGCGGATCGCCGACAGCGGCTGCAATCTCGTCGATTCGCGCCTGTCCACCGTCGGTCGCGACGTCTCGGTCACCGCGCTCGCCGTCGGACCCTGGGACGCCATCGCCAAACTCGAAGCCATGCTCACCCGGCTGGAGCGCGAGGAAGGCATCAAGCTGATCTGGTACCGCACCGGCCCGAAACCGGTGCAGTCGAACCTGCTGCCGTACATCGTCGAAGTAGTGGCTGCCGACAAGCCCGGCATCCTGTATCAGCTGGCGGATTTCTTCGACCGTCAGGGCATCACCATCGAAAGCCTGCACTGCGCCCGCTACCGCGCGATGCAGACCGGTGCCGACATGTTTTCCGCGCAGGTCACCATCGGCGTCCCGGCGGACATGCACATCGCGGCGCTGCGCGACGATTTCCTCGAATTCTGCGATCACCTGAATCTCGACGCCATCATGGACCCGATGAAGTTCTGACAATGACCGAAGCCAGCAAAGCGCTGCCCAAAGCCACCCTCGCCCTGCCCCTGGCACTCTCGGACGGCAGCGCCGCAAAGCTCTCCGACTACGCCGGGCGGTGGCTGGTGCTGTATTTCTATCCGAAGGATTCAACGCCGGGCTGCACCACCGAAGGCCTCGACTTCAACGCCCTGCTGCCGGAGTTCGCCAAGCTCGGCGCGACGGTGCTGGGCGTCTCGCGGGATTCGATCAAGTCGCACCAGAATTTCTGCACGAAACAGGGCTTCGATTTCCTGCTGGTGAGCGACAGCGACGAACCGCTGTGCAACGCCTTCGACGTGATCCACGAAAAGACCATGTACGGCAAGAAGGTGCTGGGCATCGTGCGCAGCACGTTCCTGATCGACCCCAAGGGCAAGCTCGCCGCCGAATGGCGCGGCGTGAAGGTGCCCGGCCATGCCCAGGCCGTCCTCGATGCGCTGAAGGCAGCCCAGGCGCAGTGATTCCGATGTTCCCGCAACCCGGCCATCGCGCCCCGCAACACGGGTCGCGTTGGTGTTCGTTTGCCCGCGATTCCTTCCAACTCGTCGCACGATCTCTTCCCCCACGACTTCCGCAACCGGTAGCGCATACGCATGATGACCAAAGGCAAGCGCATCTACGTTCTCGACACCAATGTGCTGATGCACGACCCCACCGCCCTGTTCAAGTTCGAGGAACACGATGTGTTCCTGCCGATGCAGGTGATCGAAGAACTGGACAACGCCAAGAAAGGCACGTCCGAAGCCAGCCGCAACGCGCGCCAGGTCAGCCGTTTCCTCAACGAGCTGATCGAAGCCGAAGGCTCCGACAGGATCGCCTCGGGCCTCACCCTTTCGCGCCCGAAAGGCCTGCAACTGCGCGCCGCCGACAGCATCGGCAAGCTGCGCTTCCAGACCGGCAGTTTCGATTCGGCCAAGCGCTTCGGTGCAGTGATGCCGGACAACCAGATCCTCGGCGCGATCCTCATGCTGCGCGAGGAGGAACCCACGGTGCCGGTGGTGTTCGTCTCCAAGGACATCAATCTGCGGATCAAGGCGTCGATCGCGGGCATCATTTCCGAAGACTACGAGAACGACCGCGCACTGGACGATTTCAGCCTGCTGTACACCGGATCCACCGCCCTGCCCGAAGACTTCTGGCAGCGCTACAGCGACGGCTTGAAGTCGTGGACGGAGAAGGGCCGCACGTTCTACAAGCTCGCGCGCCTCGCGGACGACGAGTGGTACCCGAACCAGTTCGTCTATCTGCCCGGCGACGATGAAGCTGAATTCCGCGTCGCCAAAGTCGACGACGGCTTCGTCGAGCTGCAGATCGTCGACGACTTCCGCAGTCAGCAGCATGCGGTGTGGGGCATCATCGCGCGCAACCGCGAACAGAATTTCGCGATGAACGCGCTGATGGATCCGGAGATCGACTTCGTGACCCTGCTCGGCACCGCCGGCACCGGCAAGACCCTGCTGGCGCTGGCGGCCGGTCTGGCCCAGACCATGGACCAGCAGCGTTACCGCGAGATCATCATGACCCGCGCGACAGTGAGCGTCGGCGAGGACATCGGTTTCCTGCCCGGTACCGAAGAAGAAAAAATGACGCCGTGGATGGGCGCGCTGACCGACAATCTCGAAGTGCTGATGCCCAACACCCAGGACGGTGGCAGTTGGGGCCGCGCGGCGACCAACGACCTGCTGGCCTCGCGGATCAAGATCCGTTCGTTGAACTTCATGCGCGGCCGCACCTTCCTGACCCGCTGGCTGATCCTGGACGAAGCGCAGAACCTCACGCCCAAGCAGATGAAGACCCTGATCACCCGCGCCGGCCCGGGCACCAAGATCATCTGCCTGGGCAATGTCGAGCAGATCGATACGCCCTACCTCACCGAAACCACGTCCGGCCTGACCTACGCGGTCGACCGCTTCAAGGGCTGGGCGCACAGCGCGCACATCACCCTGAAACGCGGCGAGCGCTCGCGGCTGGCGGATTTCGCCTCGGAAGTGCTCTGAACGAATCGCAAAACCCTCTGTCGACGGCATCAACGAAAACCCTGCCATATGGCGGGGTTTTCGTTTGCGTGAACGAGAACGCAAGCCGGCGGCGCACGGCGCTACCATGGCGTTCCGGGCGCTACCGCGCCGACGATGCAGGAACGCCATGCTGCGCCAAACCGACGAGCTGCTGATCCGCGAACTGGCGACGACGGATGTCGACGCGCTGTTCGACACCGTATCCGCCTCCTTGCCCACGCTGTCGCAGTGGCTGCCATGGGCGAAGCCCGGCTACGCCCGAAGCGACAGTGCCGCGTGGATCGCGCACTGCCAGCGCATCTGGGCCGCCGGCCTCGGATATCACCTCGGCATCTTCGATGCGGCGACGGGCGCGCTGCACGGCGGCGTCGGTTTCAGCGATGTGAACGCGATGCGGCGTTCGGCGAATCTCGGTTACTGGGTCGCCGATGCCGCACGCGGTCGCGAGGTCGCGGTGGCGGCCGCACGATTGGCCGCGGCCTGGGCATTCGACGACTTGGGGCTGCATCGCATCGAAATCCTGGTCCAGCCCGAAAACACCGCCAGTCTGCGCGTGGCGGTGAAACTCGGCGCGGTCTGCGAGGGCATCGCCCGCAACGGCATCATCATCGACGGCGAACCCCGCGAAGCCATCGTGCATTCGCTGATTCCAGGCGATCTGGTTTCGGCCTGATCGCGACATGGCTGCGCAGAAAGACCCGGACCTGTTCCACGACCCACTTCTTGGATTCCGGGTCCGCAAGCCTGCGGACTGGTCGTTCATGCCGCCGGCCTGGTCGCCGGTGCAGCGGTGGAAGCATGCCACCGAAGACCCACAGGACTGGATCCATCTCGCGAACCAGCCCTTCTGCTGCGCGATGAAACATCACGACAGCGACGCCCATGCTTACCCGACGCTGCAGGTGACCGCCCGCCCCGGGCGCATCGGATCCGGCGATGTCCAGCGGTTCCTTGAGGCACAGATGCTGAATCTGCGCACGCAATTTCCGGATATCCGATTCCTGACCCACACCAGCGACGCCGTACTTGGCGGCCATCCAGCCAATCGGATCGAAGCGACGTTCTGGCTGAATGCCCGTCACACGATGTTCGGCGTGCGGACCCGCAGCTATGCGGTATTCGCGCCGAGGTATGTTTTCACGATCGGTTTATCGGGCAGCGACGATCCGGTTTTTTCCACCCCGGACGACTTTGACCGGATCGAAACTTCGGTCAGAATCGAGCCATGACGAACTCCCCCCGACCCGTCTCCGTCCTCACCATCGCCGGTTCCGATTCCGGCGGCGGTGCCGGCATCCAGGCCGATCTCAAGACCTTCGCCGCACACCGCGTGCACGGACTGAGCGCGATCGCCGCGCTCACCGCGCAGCACACCCGCGGCGTGAACGCAGTGGAAGTACCCGCCGCCGCGTTCCTGCGCGCGCAGATCGACGCCTGTTTCGACGATTTCGACATCGGCGCGGTCAAGATCGGCATGCTCGCCAACAGCGACACGATCGATGCCGTGGTCAAGGCGCTGGATCAGCACTGCCCGCAGCATATCGTGGTCGATCCGGTGATGATCGCCACTTCCGGCGCCAGACTGCTCGCCAAGGACGCGATCGACGTGCTGCGCAAGCGGCTGCTGCCGATGGCCACACTGATCACGCCGAACCTGCCGGAAGCGGAGCTGCTGCTGGGCCGCGACATCCCCGACCTCGACGCGATGCGCGAAGCCTGCGATGCGCTGCTGGATCTGGGCGCCGGCGCGGTGCTGCTCAAGGGCGGTCACCTCGCCGGAGACGCTGAAGTTGAAGGCAGTGAAGTGGTCGACCTGTTCTGCGAGCGTCGCGAGAGCGGCGGCCGCATCCGTCGCGAAATCCGCCATCCGCGGCTTGCGGTGAATGCGCACGGCACCGGCTGCACGCTGGCCGCTGCGGTCGCCGCCCGGCTCGCGCTCGGCGCGGCGCTGGCCGATGCCTGCCACGGCGCATCCGATTACGTGCATCGCGCGCTGCAATCCGGCACCCGCCCGGGGCGCAGCGATGTCCTAGTGCTCGACCACTTCGGCGCGGCTGAGCGATCTTGACCCGGGCGGATGGAATCGATCCGGAGTTGCCCGCCGAGGGCGACGGCATTCCGCTGACCGCCGCCGATGGTCACCGGTTCCGGCTGCTGCTGCGCGCATCCGCCGCACCGGCCGCCACCCTGCTCTGGCTGCCGGCGCTCGGCATCGCCGCCCGTCACTATCTGCCTTTCGCCGAGGCGCTGGCCGCGCGCGGCGTCGCGGTCTTCGTGCACGAATGGCGCGGCCACGGCACCAGCCGCCAGCGCGCCGGCCGCGACAGCGACTGGGGTTACCGCGAGCTGCTGACGATCGACCTGCCGGCCAGCGTCGAGGGCATCCGCCAGCGATTTCCGACCCTCCCCAACATCGTCGTCGGCCACAGCCTGGGCGGGCAGTTGGCCGCCTGCCTGCTGGCGCTGCAGCCGCAGACGGCCGAGCGACTATGGCTGGTCGCCAGCGGCTCGCCGTTCTGGCGGGTCTACCCGCGTCCCCGCAAGTGGCTGCTGCCGCCGAGCTACCGCTTCCTGTCGTGGCTGGCGGACCGCAACGGCTCCCTGCCCGGCCGCAGCATCGGCTTCGGCGGCAAGGAGGCGCGCGGCGTGATGCGCGACTGGGCGCGCACCGGCCTCAGCGGTCGCTATGCCGGCAAAGGCATGGATATCGATCTGGAAGCCGCCCTGGCCGGTGTGTCGGCGGACATCGACGCCGTCCTGCTCGCCGACGACTGGCTGGCGCCGCGGGCATCGCTGGATTTCCTGACGGGAAAGATGCGTCCGGGCGAAGTGCGCGTCGAAACGCCCGATGCCCGCCGCCTCGGCGAGCGCGCCGATCACTTCGCGTGGATGAAACAACCGGATGCCGTCGCGGCCGCGCTGGCGACAGGGCTTCAGCCCGCGACGTAACCGTCCGGATTCGCCGACTGCCAGCGCCAGGCGTCGCGGCACATCGCATCGACATCCAGTTCCGTGCGCCAGCCAAGCAGACGTTCCGCACGCGCCGGATCGGCGTAGACCTCCGCGACATCGCCCACGCGACGGTCGACAATGCGATAGGGGATTTCGCGCCCGCTCGCCGCCTCGAACGCGCGCAGCAGCTGCAGCACGCTGATGCCGCGGCCCGCGCCCAGATTCAGCGGCAGATGCCCACGCACGTCCTCCAGCGCTTCCAGCGCATGCGCATGCGCGCGTGCGAGATCCATCACATGGATGTAATCGCGCACGCCGGTGCCGTCGATAGTCGGCCAGTCGCCGCCGAAGATCTGCAGCCACTCGCGCTTGCCGGCCGCGACCTGGCAGATATAGGGCATCAGATTGTTCGGCACGCCGTTCGGCGCTTCGCCGATCAGGCCGGAAGGATGCGCACCCACCGGATTGAAATAACGCAGGCTGATCGCCTGCAAGCCATGATCCGCAGCGCAGACATCCCCGATCAACTGTTCCATCACCAGCTTGGTGCGGCCGTAGGGATTGGTGGACGACAGCGGCGCATCCTCGTCGATCGGCACCGCTTGCGGCTCGCCGTAGACCGTGGCCGAAGAACTGAACACCAATCGTCCCGCGCCGGCGTCGCGCATCGCGCGCAGCAGCGAAATCGTGCCGGAAATATTGTTGTCGAAATACGCCAGCGGCTGCTCGCAGGATTCGCCCACCGCCTTCAGCGCTGCGAAATGGATCACCGCATCGAAGCGCTGCGACGAGAACAGCGTCGCGAGCGCAGCGGCATCGCGCATATCCACGTTGCGCGCATCCGGCGTGCGCCCGGTCAATTGCGCGAGACGATCCAACACCACCGGCGAGCTGTTGCAGAAATTGTCGGCGATCACCACCTCGTGACCGCGTTCGGTCAGCACCACGCAGGTGTGACTTCCGATGTAACCGGCACCGCCGCAAACCAGAACGCGCATGAGGACTCTTCAAGAACGATTAGGAAAGGACAACCTCGCTTACCAACGCGAAACGCGGACAGGAACGGCAATCCGCGCCGGCATGGCCGAAACAGCGCGTTTTCCGCGTTAAAAAAGCCGATGCCTGCTGAATGCATGTCCCGATGATCGCAACGACGACAGTCGCAACGACTCGCGGGGTTGCCAGGGGAGCAGCGTCGAAGACTCCGATGCCGCATGCTGCGTCAAAGCGCCGCAGCCGGCAACCGCGCCTGCAACGCCCGATGCCCCTGGTTCCGCCCGCGCCACAAGGCCTGCATGGATGCGACTGGTAAACTCCGCTGCTCAACGAACCCTGGAATTCCGCATGATGCAGGCCGCACTTCCCGCCCAAGACGACATCCGCATCGCCATCATCGGACTGGGCTATGTCGGCCTGCCGTTGGCCACCGCGTTCGGCAAACGCTATCCGGTGGTCGGCTTCGATATCGATGCGCACCGCGTCGGCGAACTCGGCGAGTTCCACGACCGCACCCTGGAAGTCACCGCGGACGAACTCCGCGCCTCCGAGCGCCTGAGCTTCAGCTGCGATGCCGCCGATCTGGCCGGCTGCAACGTCTTCATCGTCACAGTGCCCACGCCGATCGACGCATACAAACGCCCCGACCTGCGGCCGCTGGAATCCGCCAGCCGCACCGTCGGCCGCGCGATCCGCGCCGGTGGCGTCGCGATCTACGAATCCACCGTGTATCCCGGCGCCACCGAAGAAGTCTGCGTGCCGATCGTCGAGCGCGAATCCGGCCTGAGCTACAACCTCGATTTCTACGCCGGCTACAGCCCCGAGCGCATCAACCCGGGCGATCACCAGCATCGGCTGGAAACCATCATGAAGGTCACCTCAGGCTCCACGCCCGAGGTCGCGGATTTCGTCGACGCGCTGTACGCCAGCATCATCCACGCCGGCACGCACAAGACTTCCAGCATCCGCGTCGCCGAGTCGGCCAAGGTCATCGAGAACATCCAGCGCGACGTGAACATCGCGCTGATCAACGAACTGGCGCTGATCTTCCATCGCCTCGGCATCGACACCCACGAAGTGCTGGCCGCATCGGGGACCAAGTGGAACTTCCTGCCGTTCAAGCCCGGCCTGGTCGGCGGCCACTGCATCGGCGTGGATCCGTACTACCTCACCCACAAGGCGCAGCAGATCGGCTATCACCCCGACGTGATCCTCGCCGGCCGCCGCATCAACGACGGCATGGGCCCGCACGTGGCGCAGTGCGTGGTCAAGCTGATGGCCCAGCGCGGCCTGCCCACCGCCGGCGCGCGGATCCTCGTGCTGGGTCTGGCGTTCAAGGAAAACTGCCCCGATCTGCGCAACACCCGGGTCGTCGACATCCTCGCCGAATTACGCAACTACAGCGCCGAGGTCGATGTGCATGATCCGTGGGTCGACGCCGCCCTCGCCCATGAGGAATACGGCATCACGATGACCGCGCAGCCGCAGGCTGGCGCCTACGACGCGGTGATCCTCGCGGTCTCGCATCGCGAGTTCGCCGCACTGGGCGCAGAAGGCATTCGCAGTTTCGGCAAACCGGGCAGCGTGCTGTTCGACGTGAAGGCGGTGCTGCCGCGGGATGCGGTGGACGGGCGGCTCTGACGGCGATGGCGTGGCCGTTTGACACTGAAGAGCAACTCGATGAATGGGTGGACCAGTTCATCGAGGAACACAGCAAACCGCTGCCCGATGATCCGGCAGAGCTTGATGCCTACTTCAACGCGAAAGCGCAAGCAGAGCCTGCGAGCGACGATATCGAGGCGCTGCTGTCGAATCCCGACATTTTCGCCATCCATCGCGGCCATGAAGAGGCCGTCTGGCGCTTCATCCTTAAAGTCGTCGCACGCCGTGCGCCTGAGCAGGTGTTGGGCTATCTCGCGGCGGGGCTGCTGGAGGATCTGATCGCACTGCGAGGCGAAGCGTTCATCGACCGCATCGAAGTGGAGGCCCATCTCAATCCACTCTTTCGCCAGACATTGCATGGCGTATGGCAGAACCGCACTCCGCCGGATCTCTGGGCCCGGGTGGAACGCGCCCGCGGCCTGGCGCCCGAACACCCGAACTGATTGACTGGCTTCACCGCGCCCGCGGCCGGACAATAGTGCTCCACACTCCGAACCCGCATCGAACAGGCGACCCCCATGCGCATCCTCGTCACCGGCGCCGCCGGCTTTATCGGCTCCACGCTCAGCCACCGCCTGCTGGCGCGCGGGGACGAAGTGCTGGGTTACGACAACCTCAACGATTACTACGACCCCGCGCTGAAGGACGCGCGCCTCGCGCTGCTCACGCCCAAGCCCGGCTTCTCGTTCGTCAAAGGCTCGCTGGAAGACCGCGCGACGCTGGAAGCCGCCTTCGACAGTTTCAAGCCCGACCGCGTGGTCAATCTCGCCGCGCAGGCCGGCGTGCGCTATTCGCTGGAGAACCCGCACGCCTACATCGACAGCAACATCGTCGGCTTCCTCAACGTGCTGGAAGCCTGCCGCCATCGCGGCATCGAACATCTGGTCTACGCCTCGTCCAGTTCAGTCTACGGCTCGAACCGCAAACTGCCGTTCGCAGTGGAAGACAGCGTCGACCACCCGGTCAGCCTCTACGCCGCCAGCAAGAAAGCCAACGAACTGATGGCGCACACCTACAGCCATCTGTTCAACCTGCCCACCACCGGCCTGCGCTTCTTCACCGTTTACGGCCCGTGGGGCCGCCCGGACATGGCGCTATTCCTGTTCACGCGCAAAATCCTGGCCGGCGAACCCATCGATGTGTTCAACCACGGCAAGCACAGCCGCGACTTCACCTACATCGACGATATCGTCGACGGCGTGATCCGCAGCCTCGACCGCGTGCCCGGCCCCGATCCGACCCACGACCCGCTCAACCCCAGCCCGGCCACGTCGTCCGCGCCCTATCGCGTCTACAACATCGGCAACAACAGCCCGGTCGAACTGCTGCGCTACATCGAAGTGCTGGAAGAGTGTCTCGGCCGCAAAGCAGAGAAGAATCTGCTGCCGCTGCAGCCCGGCGATGTGCCCGATACCTACGCCGATGTCAGCGCCCTTGCGCGCGACACCGGGTATGCGCCGACGACGTCGGTGGAAGTGGGTGTGAGGAAGTTTGTGGAGTGGTATCGCGGGTTTTACCGGGCCTGAGAGTCTGTTTGAATCCTCGGCACTCTTGCAATGGCAACCGCAAAAAACGTATTCCATCCCCGGGAGTGCGGCCTTCAGGCCGCTGAATCATCACCGCAAACTGTTCAGCGGCCTGAAGGCCGCCCTACGGAATGCAGAACAGATCAGCGACTTCGGCGCAGCACCAACAATCCGAACAACGTAGCGGTGAAATACATACTGACCGAATACATCGCAGCCGGCAGCGCAAGCTGGAAATCGTTCAACACCGCCAGTGCGATGAAGATGGCCAGGGTCGAATTGTGGATGCCGATCTCGAAGGAAATGGCGGTCGCCATCGATTTGTCGAGACCCGTTGCGCGCGACACGTAGTAGCCGGCGAGCAGACTGAGCACGTTGAAACCCACGACCACCGGGCCGATCACCGCGAAGCTCTCCGTCAGCGACGACCATTCCTTGACGATGGCGCCCACCGCCACGACCGCCAATACAAGCGCGCTGAAGATCTTCATGGGTTTTTCGGCCCGCATCGCGAACGCCTGCTTCCAGCGATGCACGCCCATGCCGATCAACACCGGCACCAGCACGATGACGATCACCTCCATCACCTTGCCGAACTGCAGCGGCACCACCTGCCCGGTGTTCGCGAAATACTGGATGGCCCAGTTGCTGATCAGCGGCAAGGTGACGATGGACAGCACGGTATTGATGGCGGTGAGCGAAATGTTCATCGCCACGTTGCCGCCGAACAGATGACTGAACAGATTCGCCGAAATGCCGCCGGGCGATGCGGCCAACAGCATCATGCCGACCGCGAACAGCGGCGGCACATCGAACGCCACGATCAGCAGGAAACACAGCGCCGGCAGCACCACCACCTGCAACAGCAGCGCGACCGCCACTGCCTTGGGATGATTGAACAGACGCGTGAAGTCCTGCGTGGTCAACGACAGTCCCAGGCCGAACATGACCAGGGCCAGCGCCGCCACCAGCAGTTGCGTCACCAGCAGCGAGCCGTTCATGAGCGATAACTCGTGTCGGGGCGGTTCCTATCAAGGCGGTCCAGCTTGCGCAGCAGCGAAGGCCACACGAAGCCGCCGCCCATGCCGCCGGTCTGCACGCGCATGGCTTCCGCCACGCCCTGGACGATCCGCGGATCGACGGCGATCGTTTCGCCTCCGGCCTGCGCGTCGATCTGGATGCGGCAGGCATTCTCGAAGGTGTACATGGCCAGGAACGCGTCGGCGATCGTGGGGCCGACCACCAGCAAGCCGTGGTTGCGCAGCATCAGGAAGTCGGCCTGCCCCAGATCGGCCTGCAGGCGCGGCTTCTCGTCTTCGCGGAAAGCCACACCCTCATAGTCGTGATACGCCAACGACGCCAACACGAACGTCGACTGCTGGCTGATCGGCAATACGCCGCATTTCTGCGCGCTGACGCCGACGCCCGCGCGGGTATGGGTGTGCAGGACGCAGCCGGCATCGTCACGCACTTCGTGCACGGCGCTGTGGATCACGAAACCGGCGGGATTCACCGGGAAAGGCGAATCGATCACCTTGTTGCAGGACTCGTCCACCTTCACCAGGCTGGAGGCGGTGATCTCGTCGAACATGAGCCCGTACGGATTGATCAGGAAATGATGCTGTCCTTCCCCCGACACCGATACCGGCAGTTTGGCGCTGATATGGGTGAAGACCAGATCGCTCCAACCGTACAGCGCGACCAGGCGGTAGCAGGCGGCCAGGTCGCAGCGCAACTGCCATTCTTCGGCGTCGACGACTTCTTTGAGCGATGGAATGTGCACGTTTCCTCCAGCCTGTACGACCGCACGGACACGGACTCGATGCGCCGTACGGTACGACGAATGACGATCGGCTGGAAGTGCGGCGATCCGCGCCCGGGTCAGGCGCGCAGGAAGGCCGCCGCGAGCGGGTTGAATCGCGCGGCCTGCTCGAAATTCGACACATGCCCGGCGTTGTCGAGGATTTCCAGCTGCGAACCTTTCAGGATGCGATGCATCTCCTCCCCGAGACGCAGCGGAATCGCCTTGTCTTCCCGGCCCCAGACCAGCAGTGTCGGAACGTCCATCCCACCGAGCACGCGGATTTCGTCGCTCAGGGTGTCGAAGAATTCGTTGCGCTGGATCTTCAGTCCGGCGTCGATGGTTTTCTCGATCTTGTGCGCACGCGTCACGTTCTCGAAATACGCATCGGTGACCAGCGTCTTGTCGTGGAGGAAGAGATCCTTCAGCGCGGTTTTCCGGAACACGTCGGTATTCAACCCGAGGAAGAATTCGCCGATCATCGGCAGGTTGAAGAATTTCGCCATCGCCGGCAGCGGGTTCGGCAGGCCGGCGGCCGAGACCAGCACCAGTTTGTCGACACGCTGGCGGTACTGCACGCAGAACTTGATCGCGGTGCCCGCACCCATCGACTGACCGGCGAACGATGCGCGCTCGATGCCCATGGCGTCCATGAACAGCCGTAGTTGCTCGGCGTATTGCGGATAACCGAAATCCAGCGGCGCGCGCGCGCTGTAGCCGCAGCCCCAGAGATCGAGCGCATACACCTTGAAATGCTGCGCAAGCGCATCGATGTTCTCGGCCCAGAGATACGAATCGTAGAAGAAGCCGTGCAGCAGGATGAGCGGCTTACCCTCGCCTTTCTCGATGTAGTGGGCCTTGCGACCGCCCAGATCGACGAACGTTCCCTGCGCATGTTCGCCGGCCCACAGATCGAGCGGCTGGCTGTTCCAGCGAACAGAATTCGACATGATCTTCTTCCCTGATTCGATGATCCGATTGCGTGATTTTCATGGGCGGGACGGCGTTCCGCCCCGACCGTATCCGCCGCAGACACTACACCAGGACGCTGCGGCCTGGCTACCGGCCCGCCCTACAGCAGGTGTCGCAAGGCCGGCAGGTATTTTTCGGCCGAGCCGGTATTCACCGCAACCACCCGCTCGCCGCGCCGCAGCAACCCGCGATCGAGCAATTGCGGAATCGCCGCCAGGCACGCCGCGCCTTCGGGCGAGATCCACCAGCGTTTGTCGCGCCACACGCGCTGCAATTCGGCGGCGGTGTCGGTTTCGCTCACGGCGATCGCCGCGCCGCCACTCGCGCGGATGATCTGCAGCACCTTGAAGTGGCCGACGCCGCCGGGCACGTTCAGGCCGAAACTGATCGTGTTGCCCGCAGTGACGACGGCCGTGTCTTCAGCGCCCGCATCGAAGGCATTCACCAGCGGCGGCGTGACCTCGCTCTGCACGCAGAGCATCCGCGGGCGACGGCTGTCGATGAGGCCCAGCGCCTCCAGTTCGCTCCACGCTTTCCACATGCCGAGCACGCCGGTGCCGCCGCCGGTGGGATAGATCACCGCATCGGGCAGCGACCAGCGCGTCTCGCCGGGCATGGGCTCAGCCAACTCCAGGCCCAGCGATTTCTTGCCTTCGATGCGCCAGCCCGGTTCCTGAAACGTGGCGACCGAAAAATACCCCTGCGGAATGTAGTGCTGCTTGAGATAGGCGCCCGCCTCGCGGATGGTCGGGCCGATCAGTTCGAGTTTGACGCGCTGCGGATAGCGCTTGGCCGCAGCAGCGACGTTGCCGAGGATCGGCATCGGCGTGTCGTCGGGCATCGCCACCACCACCGACAGATCGCCAGCCAGCGCGTAACGGGTCAGCGAATCGCCGGCATTGCCCTGGGTCGGCACCGCAAGCTTGGTCAGACCCAGCCGGCGCGCCTGCGCGACCACCATCGCCATGCCGCGATCCTTGAAACTCTGGGTCGGATTGGCGCCGTAACCGGGATGGGCCTTGCCCTCTTCCTTCACCTGCAGCGCGTGCCCGGCCGCTTGCGCGAGCGGATGGTCGCGATAATCGAGCAGCGGCGTATGGCCTTCGCCGAGCGCGACGATATGCCGAGCGTCGGTGGGATCGGCGATGTCCAGCGCCATGAGCGCGCCGAAGCGCCACAGATCGCGACGGTGCGGGTCGTACCACGCGGCGTCGGGCTTTTCGGCAGCGAGGCGCTCGACATCCAGCACCATTTCGACCGGGCGGCCGTCGGCAGGATCGAGGTTCATCGGCACGTCGGCGTCGTACTCGATACCGGAAGCGATGCCACGGAGACAGCGGACGTAGGACATGCGGAAGACCGTCGAAAGCAGTGCGCAGATCTTAACGGACCGTTGCGATCGTCGGCGCCGGCGGTATCGCCGCCGCAGCAAGGACGGCAGAATCGAAGCCATGGACGATTCCTCGACACCGCGCCGCGCATCGGCCGCCGCATCCACGGCCTTACCCGCATTCGATGGTTGGGACGGCAGCATCGCCGGCGCGCGAGCGCTGCAGGCGCAGCTCGCGGCCCGGGTGTCGCTCGAAGACGATTTCGCCTCGCCGCTGCGCCTGATCGCCGGCTTCGACGTGGGTTTCGAGGACGGCGGCGAAATCACCCGCGCCGCGGCGGTGCTGCTGGACGCCGAGAGCGACGAAGTGCTGCACGCGCGGATCGCCCGGGTGCCCACGTCGATGCCCTATGTGCCGGGGCTGCTGTCATTCCGCGAACTGCCCGCACTGCTGGCGGTGCTGGCAGAGCTGCCGCACACGCCGGACCTGGTGTTCATCGACGGCCAGGGCATCGCCCATCCGCGCCGGCTGGGGATCGCCGCGCACTTCGGTGTGGTCACCGGCCTGCCCTGCATCGGCGTGGCGAAGAAGATCCTAGCGGGCGCCGTGGATGCTGAGCTGCCCGATCTGCGCGGCGCACGGGTGCCCTTGCGGCATCGCGGCCAGCAGGTGGGCTGGCTGCTGCGCAGCAAACTGCGCTGCCTGCCGCTGGTGGTCTCGCCCGGCCACCGCGTCTCGATGGAGACGGCGGTGGCGATGACCATGCGCCATGTCGGCCGCTACCGCCTGCCGGAACCCACGCGTCAGGCCGATGCGCTGGCCTCGCGCCGCCGCGGCGCGCCGATGCTCTGATCGGCAGTGGTATCGCGCTTCGGATCGCATGACGGTTCGCCATCATGCTGTCGCGAAGCTTCGGCATGCTGCAGTTTCCACGACCGCTTCAGGATCACAGATGCGTTTCCCCGCCACGATCATCGCCCTTCCGCTCGGCTTCGCGCTGCTCACGGCAGGATGCGTTTCCCCGCCCATTCCGAAGGAACCCGCGCCGATGCCTTCCTCCAAAGCACTCGTCATCGCTCATCGCGGCGCGAGCGCGCTGCGTCCGGAACACACGCTGGCGGCGTATACGAAGGCCATCGAGGACGGCGCCGATCTGATCGAACCGGATCTGGTCAGCACCCGCGACGGCGTGCTGGTGGCGCGGCATGAGAACGAGATCTCCGGCACCACCGATGTCGCGCAGCGGCCGGACTTCGCGTCGCGCAAGGCCACGAAGACCATCGATGGCGAACGGGTCACGGGCTGGTTCACCGAAGATTTCACGCTGGCCGAACTCAAGACCCTGCGCGCCCGCGAGCGGTTGCCGGAACTGCGCTCGACCGCGCACGACGGTCAGCATGGCATCGCGACGCTGGACGAGATCATCGCGCTCGCCGCAGAAGCTTCGGCGAAACACGGGCGGCCGATCGGACTGGCGCCCGAGATCAAACATCCGACCCATTTCGCCTCACTCGATCTGGCGATGGAAACGAAACTGCTCGCAATCCTGCGCGCGCATCCGCATACGCAGGCGGCGCAGGTGGTGATCCAGTCCTTCGAGACCGCCAACCTGCGCGAGCTGCGTCGTGAAATCGGAAGCGGCTCGAACATTTCGCTGCTGCAGCTATTGGGCGGCAGGCATGACCGTCCCTACGACACGGTCGCCGACGGCAAACCGGTGAATTACGGCACGATGATGACGACCGACGGTTTACGCGAGATCGCGACCTATGCCGACGCCATCGGCCCCGCATATCGCGATCTCGATCCGGCCCATGGCCGCAGCCGGCTTGTCGATGAGGCGCATGCGGCCGGACTGCGCGTGATCGTCTACACCTTCCGGCCGGAGAATCATTTTCTGGAAGGCGAGTATCGCGGCGACGGCGGCCCTACTGCCCGGCACGATGCCGGGTCGGTGCGTCAGATCCGCGCGCATCTCGCGTTGGGCATCGATGCCTTTTTCACCGACGATCCGGCGTTGGGGCGACGTGCGGTGGATGGCGACTGAGCGCGTCGCCTAACAGGCTGCTGAAATACCTGCGGTAGCAGGTTTTCAGTGGCCTGTTAACGCAGCCATGGATGGCTGCGCCGGCGAAACAAGCGCGTAAGCGATTGATTCGCCGTGAGCACGTCCGGACAGGTGCCGGACGTGCGAACTGAAATACCTCCTGGACGGAGGTATTTCAGCAACCTGCTAAGCGCCCAGCCCATGCCCACCGA
>JANLVT010000005.1:0-2119 GCA_031364125.1 Lysobacterales bacterium
GCAGCGCTGCGAGAAGCCGACCGAAGAGCAACGCCGAGCGAAGCCGGGAAAAAGAGCATTGGAAAGCAAAACTACAAAACGCTTTTCTGCCGCCTAACGCCTGAGTTAAGCCGCCCCGCGTCGGGGTGGCAACAGCGTGCAGCGTAGCGCATAGCACGCTGTTGACGCCACGATGCGGGGTCGGCTTGAACGAATTGTTAGGGGGCGCCCGCCTCAGCCTTGCACCACTGCAAGAAGCCTTGGAATGAACTTGCGATAGGAGCAAGTGTGCCATCCGCTAGCTGGTCAAACTGGTCAAAATCTACGTCATAAACCGCTTGCGTATTGCGGTTGTACAAGACGATGCCTTGACCTTCAATGCCTGTCAGAGCGATGTAGTCAGCGGGAACCTTAAGATCGGTGCGCGCATAGTCCGTTGCGTCATGCACTTGGTCTATCTCGTTTAGCTCGTACCATCCACGAACTGCACTAACATCAAAGTGCGAGTAAAAATAAGCAAGCTCACTTTCACGCGTGATCCCGAGGCGGTCAAGGCAGTCCCGTGTTTCTGCTAGATGGGCCACGACGTAAGCCTTGGAGCCCGCAGTTGTATTGGCGTTGAGCCAGTTAGTAATTTCAGCTGCGAACATGTTTTTTAGCCCCCTAACGCCTGAGTTAAGCCGCCCTGTGGCGGGGCGGCGGACATGTGCAAGCGTAGCGTAAAGCACATGGCCGACGCCACGACACGGGGTCGGCTTGAACGACTTGTTAGGCGGGACGGAACCCCGCGACGCTGAACTGCGGGCGAGCCGACCGAAAACCGAAGTCTGGCCGCTTGAGCGCGCCTCGCGAACCTTCAGCCGGCCGTTTCCGAAGCAGCGGGTCCGACGCGGCAAGCCCTCAGATTACGATCGTCGTTTCCGAAGCCGGCCAACGCAACGCATGCGAAGTGTGAGCGCGCACAGCGATGTCACCGAAGAAGCAACGTGCCGAAGAACCGTCCGAAGAGCAATGCTGACCGAAGCCGGCAAGTTGCAGCGCCGACAATGCAACTACTGAATGCTTTTTGCCGCCTAACGCCGGAGTTAAGCCGCCCCACGGCGGGGTGGCAACAGCGTGCAGCGTAGCGTAAAGCACGCTGTTGACGCCACGATGTGGGGTCGGCTTGAACGACTTGTTAGGCGGGCTGGATGCCGGCGAGAACGAAGCTTTGACGAGCTTGCCGAAAACCGAAGCCCAGGTGCCCGAGCGCGCCCCGCAAACTCTCCGCCGGCCGTCACCGAAGCGACCGTATCTGGAGCGAACAAACCGACCGCAAGCCAATCATTGCCACCGAAGCCGGTAAGCGCAACGCATGCGATGTGTGAGCGCGTCAGATGAACCCGACCGAAGAAGCAACGCGCCGAGAACGTGTCCGAAGAGCAACACCAACCGGAGCCGATCAATCACAGCGGCGAGCGACAAAACTACTCAATGCTTTTCGCCGCCTAACGCCTGAGTTAAGCCGCCACCACGAAGTGGTGGTCGGCTTGAATGAATTGTTAGGCCCAGGTAGCGGCCTGCCCATCAGACGAGCTGCCTTGCCAGCACTTCCAGCTGAGGGAGCAGCCGTTTCATCTCTTCTGAGTCTGGATCAAACGTCTCAACAATCTTGTATGTCTCGCTCCCCTTCCTATGGTCCCGAAGGCGCCATATGACCTCCACCTTTTTCCGACTCCGGCAGTACAGGTCGCGGTTCTGGAATACATAGTAGTGCAGTGAGATCTCATGCTTCTTCACGGCATCCTCAACTCGACCGCCCGCCGGAATAACCCTTGCTCGAAGAACGTGGACACGCGTCCAAAGGACATGTGGGCTGTTATTGGCCTCGACCGAAGCAGCTACTAAGAGGTCATTGCCATCTGTGGTGAATTGCAGTTCAGGCTGATGCGACACTTCGGCACTTCCTTGCTTTAAGGCCTAACGCCTGAGTTAAGCCGCCCTGTGGCGGGGCGGCGGACATGTGCAAGCGTAGCGCATAGCACATGGCCGACGCCACGACACGGGGTCGGCTTGAACGAATTGTTGGGCGCACGCCCTGGCCGAAGCAGGGCAGGGTGAACAACAGCAGCCCGACCCGAATAACGGCCCGAAAGCCGAA
>JANLVT010000024.1:0-10370 GCA_031364125.1 Lysobacterales bacterium
TGCGATGGCCTCGACGCGCGCAGCGAAGGCCGGCTCGTGGGCGACCTGTGCCGCATCGGCCTTGGCTGGGGCCGTGAAACCATGGCTGGACTGCGCAGTAACGACGTCGGCCACCGGCAGCATGGCCGGCGAGGCGGCGAACAGGCCAAGCACCAGCGCGCTGCTGGTCAGCAAGACGATAAGGGTGATATGGAGATTGCGGTTCATGGCGAACGCCCTGCTCGTTGGTTGACCGGTGTTGTAGGAGACTATAACACCAAATGTCACCCCGTCAACCCGCCGCTTACCCCACTGAGGGCATACTCGGCCCCTGTCACCGGAGAGCCCAGCCATGCGTCGTTTCCCCCTGATTTCCCTGATTCTGGTCGGGCTGCTGACAGTCGCTGACGCCGCCGTCGCGGCCGGCGGCCTGCTCGACCACAGCTTCCGGCCGCTGGCCGGCAAGACCCCGGTCCACTTGAACAAGACCTATGCCGGCAAGGTGCTGCTGGTGGTCAACACCGCCAGCAAATGCGGGTTCACCCCGCAATTCGAGGCACTGGAAGCGATGCACGCGCGCTACAAGCCGCGCGGCTTCGCGGTGCTGGGCTTCCCGTCCGGCGATTTCATGGGTCAGGAATATGCCGACGAGAAGCAGATCCAGGAGTTCTGCACGCTCACCTACGGCGTGAAATTCCCGATGTTCCAGAAGGTGCACGTGTCCGGCAAGGAGGCCACGCCGTTCTACAAGGCGCTGGCGGAAACCACCGGCGAGGCGCCGAAATGGAATTTCCACAAGTATCTGATCGGCCGCGACGGCAAGGTCATCGCCAGCTTCGGCAGCCGCACCAAGCCGGATGCTCCCGAAGTGACCGCTGCGATCGAAGCCGCGCTGCGCAAGCCGGCGCCCAAATAAGGCGGTGCCGGGCATGATGCCCGTCGCGGCTGCGGTCATTGCCCCCTCGGGCGCCTGCCGCGACAATAGGCGGCTGGCGATGCACGGGCGGATCTGGATGATCCGTGCATCGGCCGCGTTCTTTTCCTGGAGACTTCGATGAGTGTTGGTGTTCGCGGCCTGGCCGCATGGATGATGGCAGCGGCGCTGTTGCTGGCCGGCTGGGTGCAGGCACAGGACAAGGCCGCGTTGACGACGGATCGCGAGAAAGTCAGTTACATGATCGGCGCGGATGTCGGCCGTTCGATCTCCGCCGTGGGCCCGGATCTGGATTTCGCCGCGTTCGAACGCGCGATCAGGAATGCCTTCGCCGGGGGCAAGCCGCTGCTGTCCGACGAGGAAGCGCGCACCGTCGGCACCGCGCTGGTGCAGCGCATCGGCGAACGCGCCGGCAAACCTGCGCCGGGCCTGGCGCCCGGAACCAAGCCGCCCGCGGTGGCCAAGGACAAGGTCGGCCAGATGATCGGCACCGATGTCGGCCGTTCGCTCATGCCGATCCAGGACGAGATCGACATGGCGGTGTTCCTGCAGGCGGTGCGCACGCTGATGACGTCGGCCAAACCGCTGCTCACCGATGCCGAGATGGATCAGGTGCGCGATGCGTTCTCCAAGCGTATGGACGCGCGCGAGAAAACGCGCCTTGCCGACGCCGCGCGCAAGAACGCGGAAGAGGGTGCCGCGTTCCTCGCCAAAAACAAGACCGCCAAGGGCGTGATCAGCACCGCATCCGGCCTGCAGTACATGGTGCTGCGCCAGGGCAACGGCGCGCGCCCGCGTCTGACCGATCAAGTCCGCGTGCATTACCAGGGCCAGTTGCTCGACGGCACCATCTTCGACAGTTCCTACCAGCGCGGGCAGCCCGCCGATTTCGCGCTTGGACAGGTCATTCCCGGCTGGACCGAAGGCCTTGCGTTGATGCCTGTCGGCGCCAAATACCGGCTCTGGGTGCCTGCGTCGATCGCTTATGGCGAACGCGGCAGCCCGCCCAGCATCGGGCCCAACAGCACGCTGATGTTCGATGTCGAATTGCTCGACGTGCTCTGACAAAAATCCTTCTGACAACCATCCTTTCGCCTTCCAACCTTCGCGCACCGCAGCGCCGATGCGCCACCATCCTGAGAGTGCCTGTCGATGAAAAGCTCCAACACGACCCTCGTCGCCGCGACCTGCGCTTTGGCCCTCGCCGTCGCTGGCGATGCCGCCGCTGCCGAAACCCCGATCGAATTGAAGACCGAAAAAGAGCAGGTCAGCTACCGCATCGGCATGGATGTCGGCAATTCCCTGAAGCCGATCGCCGGTGAAGTCGACATGGCGATCCTCAAGCGCGCGATCGACGACGTACTCGCCGGCAAGCCGCCGGCATTGAACGACGCGCAGGCGCAGCAGGTGATGCAGGCGTTCTCGCAGAAGATGCAGGCCAAGCAGCAGGCCGCCGCAGAAGCGCTGGGCAATCAGAATCTCGCCGCGGAGACCGCTTTCCTCGCTGAGAACGGCAAGAAGACCGGCGTGGTCACCACCGCTTCGGGTCTGCAGTATCAGGTGTTGACGCCCGGCACCGGCGCCAAGCCGAAGGCCGAGGCGTTTGTGCGCGTCCACTACACCGGCACGCTGCTCGATGGCACCAAGTTCGACAGTTCGGTCGACCGCGGTGAGCCCACCGAATTCGGCGTGGGTCAGGTGATCCCGGGCTGGATCGAGGGCCTGCAGCTCATGCCGGTCGGCAGCAAATACAAGTTCTGGATCCCGGCCAAGCTGGCTTACGGCGCGCAGGGCACGCCCGGCGGCCCGATCGGTCCGAATGCCATGCTCGTGTTCGAAGTCGAACTGCTGGGTATCCTCTGAACCCCGGCGCTTCCGGAGCGTCTGCTTCCAGAAGCGATCAACCGGAAGCGATCGATTGAATATCTTTCCATCCCCCGAACCTTTCCTGCGCTGCCGTGGCCGCGCGTACCCACCCAGGAGTCCCTGTTGATGAAACTGTCGCGTAATCTCACCCTCGCCGTCGCCACGGCCTCATGCGCGCTCGCGCTGGTCGCCTGCAAGCCGATCGAAAAGGATGCCGCCGGCGCTGCCAAGACCGATGCCAAGGCCGATGAAGCCGGGAAGGAAGGCGCCGAAAAGATCGCCGGCCTGCCGACCGAAAAAGATCAGGTCAGCTACATGATCGGCATGGACATCGCCAAGTCGCTCAAGCCGATGAAGGACGAAGTGGACATGGCCGTCCTGCAGCGCGCCATCAACGACACCTTCGCCGACAAGAAGCCGCTGCTCAACGAAGAGCAGGCGATGAAGGTGATGCAGTCCTTCGCAGCCAAAATGCAGGTCAAGCAGCAGGAAGAAGCGGCCAAGAAGCAGGCCGAGATGGAAGCCCAGGGCAAGAAGAACGTCGAAGCCGGCGCCAAGTTCCTCGCCGAGAACGGCAAGAAGACCGGCGTGGTCACCACTGCGTCCGGCCTGCAGTACCAGGTGCTGACCGCCGGCAAGGGCGCGAAGCCCACCGCGAGCGATTCGGTGAAGGTGCACTACACCGGCACGCTGCTCGACGGCACCAAGTTCGACAGCTCGGTCGACCGTGGCGAGCCCGCCCAGTTCGTGCTGAATTCGGTGGTGCCGGGCTGGACCGAGGCGCTGCAGCTGATGCCGGTCGGCAGCAAGTACAAGCTGTGGATCCCGTCGAAGCTCGGCTACGGCGAGCAGGGCACCCCGGGTGGCCCGATCCCGCCGAACGCGACCCTTGTGTTCGATGTCGAGCTGATCGAAATCGTCAAGCCGTAAGGTGCGACCACAGCAATAACCGATGCGCCGCCCACCGCGGCGGCGCATCGACACTGGAATGCACAGCGAGGCCCTCATGCGCGTCACCATTTTCGGCACCGGCTATGTGGGCCTGGTCACCGGCACCTGTCTGGCCGAGGTCGGGCATCACGTGGTCTGCGTCGATATCGACACGGCCAAGATCGAGGGCCTGCGCCACGGCGTGATCCCGATCTACGAGCCCGGCCTCGAACCGATGGTCAAGTCCAATCACGCCGAAGGCCGGCTGGATTTCACCACCGATGCCGCCGGCGCGATCGCGCACGGCGACGTGATCTTCATCGCCGTCGGCACGCCGCCCGATGAGGACGGCAGCGCCGACCTGCAGTACGTGCTCACCGTGGCGAAGACCATCGGCAGCCATCTGCAACGCCCGGTGGTGATCGTCGACAAATCCACGGTGCCGGTCGGTACCGCCGACAAGGTGCGCGCCGCGATCGCCGACGCCATGGCCGTGCGTGGCGCCGATGTCGCCTACGACGTGGTGTCGAATCCCGAATTCCTGAAGGAAGGCGCGGCGGTCGAAGACTGCATGCGCCCGGATCGCATCGTGATCGGCGCCGACAGCGCGGCCGCAATCGAAAAGCTCAAGCGTCTGTACGCGCCGTTCAACCGCAATCACGAGCGCATCGTGGTGATGGACGTGCGCTCGGCCGAGCTGACCAAATACGCAGCCAACGCGATGCTGGCGACCAAGATCAGCTTCATGAACGAGATCGCGAACATCGCCGAGCAGGTGGGCGCGGATATCGAAATGGTGCGTCAGGGGATCGGTTCCGACCCGCGCATCGGCTGGCACTTCATCTATCCCGGCGCCGGTTACGGCGGCTCCTGCTTCCCGAAGGACGTGCAGGCCCTGGCCCGCACCGCGCACCAGCATGGCTACCGCGCCGAACTGCTGGATGCGGTGGAGGCGGTGAACCAGCGCCAGAAAGGTCATCTGTACGAACTGATCGTGCGCCACTACGGCGGCGAGGAATACCTGCGTGGCAAGACGTTTGCGGTGTGGGGCTTGGCGTTCAAGCCGAACACCGACGACATGCGCGAAGCCTCCAGCCGCCGATTGCTGCAGCAGTTGTGGGATGCGGGCGCCAGCGTGCGCGCGTTCGACCCCGAAGCCAGCCACGAAGCGGGGCGTATTTTCGGCGAGCGCGCCGATCTGGCCCTGTGCGAGCACGCCCATGGCGCCTTGCAGGGCGCGGATGCGCTGGTGGTGGTGACCGAATGGAAGCAGTTCCGCAGCCCCGATTTCGGCAAGCTGCGCGCCGCGCTGAAGGATGCCGCGGTGTTCGACGGCCGCAATCTCTACGACCCGGCCGAGATCGAAGCGGCGGGTCTGGCCTACTACGGCATCGGGCGCGGTCGCTCGATCCTCATTCGCTGATATGACGGCTGCGCTGATATGACGGCATCCGACGACTCTCTGGAAGCGCGCGTGGTCGAACTGGAAACCCGTCTGGTGTTCCAGGAACACGCGCTGCAGGAACTGAGCGACGCCTTGGCCGATCTCCGCGGCGAAGCAGCGCGCAGCGCTGACCTGCTGCGTCGCGTGCTGGAAGAACTCAAGACCAACCGTGGTGATTCGATGGCCAACCCGGCCGACGAACCGCCGCCGCCTCATTACTGATCGGAATTCACCGATCAGCCCCCCCCCCGATCCGACAACTGCCGACACCAATGCCATGAGCGATACGCTTCGCGACCAATTGCTGGGTCTCGGCTTCAAGCCCGCGCCCAAACCCGAAAAGCCCGCGCGTCCGCCCAACGAGGCGCGCAGTGGTCCGCATCCCAATGCCGGTGCGAACGCCAGATCGCAGGGCGCCAGGCCGAACAGCGGCGCTGCGAACGCCCGGCCGGGCGGCAAGCCCGACGGCAGATCCGACGCGCGACCCGGCGCGAAGCCGGGGACGCATCCCGGCCATCGCCCGGCGCGCCCGGGTGGTGGTGGCCGTCCGCAGCAGAACGCTGGCGCGCAGCAGCAGCGCAAGCCGCGTTCGCAGGAGGAAATCGATCTCGCCAAGGCTTACGCCATCCGCGCCCAGCGCGAGAAGGAAGAGCGGATCGAAGCCGAACGGGTGAAGCAGGAAGAGGCGCGCGTGCGTCGCGAAGCCAAGGCGAAGTTCGCCGAGCTGGTGAAAGACAAGGGCCTGAACGATCCGGCCGCCGACATCGCCCGCCATTTCGCGTACGGCAGCAAGATCAAGCGCATCTACGTCAACGAAGCGCAGCTCAAACAGCTCAATGCCGGCGAACTGGGCGTGGTCCAGCTCGACGGCCGCTACATGCTGGTCGCCGCCGAACTGCTGGCTCAGGCCGAAGCGATCTTCCCGCAGGCGGTTGCCTTGAAGGTGGATCCAAATGCGACCGCGGAAGAGGATCCCTATGCGGATCCGCAGTATCAGGTGCCCGACGATCTTGTCTGGTAGCGCGCGTTGGCGGCTGGCGCCTCGCCTCTCTGGATTTTTGTAGGAGCGCCGGCTTTTAACAGCCGAATGGCTGGCCAAGGCGCGAAGCCTGCGACGCTGCCAAGCGCCGCCAACGGTGATCCGATCGATTCGATGGATGGCAGGTGATGTCTGAATGAAGGTCTTGCGGGCTTCGCGCCTCCCGGCGCTCCTACAGAAGCGCGATTTCGGGCATTCCGGAATTCCGCGCGGTTTTGAATAGGCTTAGAACAGATCTTCCACCGGCGTCGCCAGCAGCGCCTCGGCGCTGTGCGCGAACTCGCGCAGCGAGGATACGCCGAGGTCGCGCAGCAGCCGGTAGGATTGGTGCGGCAGCGCCGAATCGGCGATGTCGTGCGGCGCCAGATTCTTGCCGGACACCTCGGGCAACAGATGCAGGCCCGCTGCGGCGTAGCAGTGCTGCACCATCGCCGAGCAGTACAGCGCGCCTTCCCGCGCCAGCAGATTGTCGCGTTTGCGCAGGCGACGGCTGCGCATCGCGAGCAGCGTGCCGATGAGTTCGCTCAGCGAATAGCGGGTGAGCCCCGACAGCAGGTCCAGTCCCGCAGTCACGACCTGCCGCGTCTGCGCGTCGTCCAGGCCGAAGTCCAGCACCGCGAGGTTCGGGAATTCGTCGGCGTCGAAATAGCGGTCGATGCGATTCTCCTGCACGCCCAGCCGCATCTGCTTGTAGCGCATGTCGAGGTCGGATTCGATCACCCACCAGCGGCCGTCGCTGCGGCGCTCGCTGAAGATGAAGGCATGCGACCACAGACTGCGGCGGCCGTCGCGCGTGAGCGGCGACTGCGCCTGGCGGATCAGGTGGCTGATCACATCGCCGCCCGCGACCAGACCGATGCGCCCGGGGGCCGCGTGGCGCAACAGGAACGCTGCATTGCCGGTCGCGCCGCTGTCGTCGTCTTCGCTCATGCGATCTCTTCCGTCGATGTCGTTCCGCGCATCGTATCGATCGCCGCGCGGATCAACCGTGCGGTCTCGTCCGGCGCTTCCATCGGGAACAGGTGACTGCCGGTGGTCCAGGCCAGGCGTGGGCCGACCAGCGCCCTGGTCGCGCGCAGGCCGACGTGGCGCACTTCGCGCGACGTGCGCCCTGCGATGAAGGCCACCGGCACGCGCAGCTGCGCCGCAGCGGCCGCCACGCGCGCGGTCGGCAGCGAGCGGTAGATGCGGTATTCGATGTCGCGGTCGAACAGCAGTTCGCGCTGGCCGCGCCCGTCCGGGGTGGTGCAGTGATCGGCGTAATCGCGCAGCACCCGCGGATCCCAGCGCGCGAACACGGGCTTCGCGGCGTAATGCGCGTGCGCGGCGTCGGCGTCCGGCCAGTGCCGGCGGCGCACCAGGGTCTGCTGCAGCGGCATCACCAGCCGGTCCAGCCCTGTCAGCCGCCCGAATCGCACGAAACCCGCGCTGATCCCGGAGATCAGCGGCGAATCCAGCAGCACGATCCCGGCGACGCGGGCCTGCAGCTTCTGTGCCGCCAGCACACTGAGATAACCGCCCAGCGAATGCCCGGCCAGCCACACCCGACCGCTGCTGCGGGGCAGGGCGTGGACGAATTCGCTGAGTTCATCGACCAGATAAGGCCAGCCCACGGTCACCGGCCGGCTGGGGTCGTGGCCGAAACGCAGCACACCGGTGCCGTCGAATTCGGGCCGCAGCGCGTCCAGCAGCCGGCGGTAGACCGGCAGCGGGAAGCCGTTGGCGTGGGAGAAGACGAGGGTGTCGGTCACGGCGTCGAAAGAGGATGGTGGGCATGCGGACGATGCGCCCGCTGGTTAACTCTGAATGTTCACTCCGGATCGTAATCCAGATTGGAGGCCAGCCAGCGCTCGGCCTGCGCCAGTGTCGCGCCCTTGCGCTTCGCGTAGTCCTCGACCTGTTCCTTGGACACCCGGCCGACCACGAAATACTGGCTCTGCGGATGGCTGAAGTAATAGCCGGACACCGCCGCGGTGGGCAGCATCGCGAAGCTTTCGGTCAGAGTCATGTCGGCGTTGGCGGTGGCGTCGAGCAGGCGGAAGATCGTGCCTTTCTCGCTGTGCTCGGGGCAGGCCGGATAGCCGGGCGCCGGGCGGATGCCGCGATAGGCCTCGTCGATCAGCGCATGGTTGTCGAGTGCTTCGTCGCCGTCGTAACCCCAGAACTCCTTGCGCACGCGCTGGTGCAGGCGCTCGGCGAAGGCTTCGGCGAGGCGGTCGGCCAGCGACTTGAGCAGGATCGCGTTGTAGTCGTCGTGATCGGCCTCGAAGCGCGCGACGTGCGCGTCGATGCCGATGCCCGCGGTGACCGCGAACGCGCCGATCCAGTCCTGCTTGCCGGAATCCTGCGGCGCGATGAAATCGGCGAGGCAGAAATCGGGGCGATCGACGGGTTTGTCGACTTGCTGGCGGAGGAAATGCAACGGCTGTGTGACGCCAGCGCCGAGATCGACGATCACATCGTCGCCCACGCTGTTCGCCGGCCACAGCGCGAACACGCCCTTCGCGGTCAGCCACTTCTCGCCGACGATCCGCTTGAGCATCGCGCGCGCGTCGCGGTACAGCTCGGTCGCCTGCTTGCCCACGACTTCATCCTTGAGTATCGCCGGATACTTGCCGGCCAGCTCCCAAGTGCTGAAGAACGGCGTCCAGTCGATGTATTCGATCAGCTCGGCCAAGGAATAGTCGTCGAATACGGTCAGGCCGGGCGTGCGCGGCGTTGGCGGGGTACAGGTGTCCCAGCCGCCGTCGAAACGCTGTCCGCGCGCCTTGGCCAGCGGCACCAGGCGCTTGGCGTCGCCGCGGTTCTTGTGGCGTTGGCGGATTTCGGCGTAATCGCTGTCGTTGGCGGCGACGAAGGCTTCGCGCAGTTCCTTCGAGATCAGCGACTGCGCCACGCCCACCGCGCGCGAGGCGTCTTTCACCCAGACCGTCGGAGACTTGTAGTGCGGGTCGATCTTCAGCGCGGTGTGCGCGCGCGAGGTGGTGGCGCCGCCGATCATCAGCGGCATCTGCAGGCCCTGGCGCTGCATTTCGCGGGCGACGTGGCTCATTTCTTCCAGCGACGGCGTAATCAGGCCGGAGAGGCCGATCAGATCGGCGTTCTCTTCGCGGGCGCGATCCAGAATGATCTGCGCCGGCACCATCACGCCCAGATCGATCACCTCGAAATTGTTGCAGGCCAACACCACGCCAACAATATTTTTGCCGATGTCATGCACATCGCCCTTCACCGTGGCCATGATGATCTTGCCGTTGTTCTTGCCGGCATCGCCGGTGCGCAGCTTTTCGGCTTCGATGTAGGGCAGCAGATACGCCACGGCCTTCTTCATCACCCGCGCCGACTTCACCACCTGCGGCAGGAACATCTTGCCGGCGCCGAAGAGATCGCCGACCACGTTCATGCCCTGCATCAGCGGCCCCTCGATCACCTCGATCGGGCGGTCGAACAGGTGCCGCGCCTCTTCGGTGTCTGCCACCACGAAGTCCGCGACGCCATGCACGAGCGCGTACACCAACCGCTCGCCCACCGGCGCCTCGCGCCAAGTGAGGTCGACCTTCTGCTTCTGCGCCTGACCCTTGGCGTCGTCGGCGACGGCGAGGAGTCGTTCGGTCGCGTCAGGCCGCCGCGCGAGCACCACGTCCTCCACGCGCTCGCGCAGGTCGGCCGGGATGTCCTCGTAGAGCACGAGCGCACCGGCGTTCACGATCCCCATGTCCATGCCGGCTTTCACGGCGTGATACAGGAAGACCGAGTGGATCGCCTCGCGCACCGCGTTGTTGCCGCGGAACGAGAACGAGACATTGCTCACGCCACCGGAGATGCGGGCGTGCGGGCAACGCTGCTTGATGATGCGCGTCGCCTCGATGAAGTCGAGCGCGTACCGCTCATGCTCCTCGATCCCGGTCGCGATCGCGAAGATGTTCGGGTCGAAGATGATGTCCTCGGGCGGAAAACCGACCTCTTGCACCAGGATCTTGTAAGCGCGCGCGCAGATCTGCGTCTTGCGCGCAAAGGTGTCGGCTTGGCCCTGTTCGTCGAACGCCATCACCACGGCGGCGGCGCCATAGCGCCGGACCAGGCCGGCCTGTCGCTTGAACTCGTCAAGGCCCTCCTTCATCGAAATCGAGTTGACGATGCCCTTGCCCTGAATGCAGCGCAGGCCGGCCTCGATCACC
>JANLVT010000055.1:0-42719 GCA_031364125.1 Lysobacterales bacterium
CACCGATACGATCCCGACCGGTCTGACCATCGGTACGCTGCCGGCGGGCTGCACCGCTGCGGGCCAGACGGTGACTTGCACCATCGCGGCCGGCCTGGCCGCGGGCGGCAGCACCAGCTTCGTGATTCCGGTGACCGCGACGCTTGCGGCAGCGAACCCGTCGGTGAACACCGCCACGGTGTCCGGCGGCGGCGATCCGACGTGCCCGGCGGCTGCGCGCTGCACCAGCACCGTAAGCACGCCGGTCAACGCGCCGCAGCTGACGATGACCAAGACCGCGACCACGCCGTCCTTCATCGTGGGCACCCCGGCGAGTTACACCCTGCAGGTCTCGAATACCGGCACATCGGCGACGACGGCAGCGAGCACGATCACCGACACCATCCCGACCGGTCTGACCATCGGCACCTTGCCTGCGGGCTGCACCGCTGCGGGTCAGACGGTGACCTGCACCATCGCGGCCGGCCTGGCCGCCGGCGGCAGCACCAGCTTCGTGATTCCAGTGACGCCGACCCTCGCGGCCGGTACCAGCGTGACCAACAGCGCGACGGTCTCCGGCGGCGGCGATCCGACCTGTCCGGCGGCTGCGCGCTGCACCAGCACCGTAAGCACGCCGGTCAACGCGCTGCAGCTGACGATGACCAAGACCGCGAGCACGCCGTCCTTCAGCGTGGGCACCCCGGCGAGTTACACCCTGCAGGTCTCGAATACCGGCACATCGGCGACGACGGCAGCGAGCACGATCACCGACACCATCCCGACCGGTCTGACCATCGGCACATTGCCTGTGGGCTGCACCGCTGCGGGTCAGACCGTGACCTGCACCATCGCGGCCGGTCTGGCCGCGGGCGCCAGCACCAGCTTCATCATCCCGATCACGCCGACCCTGGCGGCGGGTGCAAGCGTGACCAACAGCGCGACGGTGTCCGGCGGCGGCGATCCGACGTGTCCGGCGGCCGCGCGCTGCACCAGCAGCGTAAGCACGCCGGTCAACGCACCGCAGCTGACGATGACAAAGACCGCGAGTGCGGCATCGTTCACCGTCGGGCTTCCGGCGAGCTACACGCTGCAAGTGTCGAACACCGGCACCGCCGCGACGACGGCGGTGAGCACCATCACCGACACCATTCCGGCGGGTCTGACCATCGGCACGCTGCCGGCGGGCTGCACCGCCGCCGGCCAGACGGTGACCTGCACGATCGCGGCCGGCCTGGCCGCGGGTGCGAACACCAGCTTCATCATTCCGGTCACGCCGACAGAAGCGGCCTTGCCCGACGCCACGAACACCGCGACGGTGTCCGGCGGCGGCGATCAGACCTGTCCGGCGGCCGCGCGCTGCACGAGCACGGTGACGACTCCGATCACCTTCACCGCTTCGCTGACCATCGACAAGACCGCCGGTACGCCTTCGGGCAACACCGCGGGCAGCACGATCGCGTACACGTTCCTGGTGACCAACACCGGCAACGTCACGCTGACCGGCCTCGTCATCAACGACGCGAACCTCGACGCTGCGGCCGTGTGCCCGGTGACGACGCTGGCCCCGGGTGCAAGCACCACCTGCACCGGGACGCACACGATCACCCAGGCGGAAGTGAATGCCGGTGTGGTGAACAACAGCGCGACGGCGACGGGTACGACCCCGGGTGGCGGCACGACGACGAGCCCGCCGGACACGACGAGCACGCCGATCGCCCGTTCCCCGCTGATCGTCGCCACCAAGACCGCGACCCTGACCACCGATGGCGGCATCGTCGGTCTGGCCGACGCGGGCGACGTGATCACCTACGCGGTGAGCGTGCGCAACAACGGCAATGTGACCCTGACCGGCCTGACGGTGGTGGACAGCTTCGAAGGCGGTGCGCCGACGACGCTGACCTGCGCGCCGACCACGCTGGCGCCCGGCGCGACCGCGACGTGCAATGCCTACACGCATACCGTGACGCCGGCGGAAGCGGCGGCGGGCGGTACGCTCGACAACGTGGTGACCGCCACGGCGACGTCGTCCACATCGACCCAGACGGTGAGCTCCACCAGCACCGCCGTGGTCGCCGTGAACGGCGCGCCGGCCGCGATCCGCATCGTCAAGACCGCCAGCCCGCGCGACGTGAATGTCGGCGATCTGGTCCGCTACACGCTGACGCTGGACAACACCAGCCTGACGCCGATGACCGACGGCACGCTGATCGACACGCCGCCTGCGGGCTTCACCTACGTCGCGGGTTCGCTGGCGGTGGCCGATGCCGACAACGCCGGTCGCCTGGTCGGAACGTATCCGATCCGGGTCGATCAGCTCGACATCGCCGCCGAAGGCCGCGCCACCATCACCTACCTGCTGCGCGTCGGCGCGGGCGTCCGTCCGGGCGTCCACACCAACAGCGCGTATGTCGAAGACGATGGCGGTGTGGTCTCGAACGTGGCTACCGCGAACGTGCAGATGGTGTCCGATCCGGTGCTGGACGACTCGCTGATCGTCGGTACGGTCTGGAACGACCGCGACGGCGACCAGTGGCAGGATGCGGCGGGCCTCGCAGACGTCCGCGTCCAGGGCGGTTTCGCGGCGGATGCCTACGTGCCGGGTTCGACCACGGTCGACCGCGGCACCGGCCCGGCGCCGGAACCCGATGCCAGTGCGCCGATGCTCCACGGCATCGATGTGGGCGCCATCACCGCGCGTCAGTCCGAAGCCGACCCAGTCGCGAAGCACACGGTGGTGATCCGCCAGACGCTGCGCGAACTGCGCTTCACCGACGACTTCGTGCTGACCTCGGCGCAGGGCGTCACCGTGCGCATGGCTGCCGATGGCAGCACCCGCGTCGAGAAGAGCGGCGATGCAGCCAAGGGTCTCAACGCGGCCGAGCCGACGGTGGAACGCCGCGTCAGCCAGGTGGCCGACGGCTATCAGGTGGATTACGTCATCGCCAACGCCGGCATCGACGAACGCGGCATCCCCGGCGTGCGCGTCGCCTCGGTGGAAGGTCTGCTGGTCGAGACCGACCAGTACGGCCGCTATCGTCTGGTGGGCATCGACGGCGGTCGCGAACGCGGTCGCAACATCATCCTCAAGGTCGATCCGGCCACCTTGCCGCCGGGCAGCACGTTCACCACCGACAACCCGCTGGTGCGCCGTGTGACCCCGGGCCTGCCGACCCGCTTCGACTTCGGCGTGAAGATGCCGGTGACGGTGCTGGAAGACGGCGAGCGCACGGTCGAGATGGAAATGGGTTCGGTGATGTTCGCGCCGGGCAGCGCCGAGATCCGCGACGAATACACCACCGCCATCGACAGGATGGCGGAAACCGCGCAGCGCTACGGGCGCGGTGAGGTGGTGATCCGGGCGGACGCCGAATCGGAGGCGCTGGCGTACAAGCGGGCGGAAGCCCTGCGCAAGGCGCTGGTCGAACGTCTGTCGCCCGACGTGGCGGCCGCCACGCCGGTGATCCTGCGTACGGTCGTCGGCGATGCCGCGACCACGCTGGTGACGCTGAGCGAGACGCCGGTGCTGGGAACGGTGCTGTTCGATACCGACAGCGCCCGGATCAAGCCGCAGTATCTGCCGCTGATCCGCCAGATCGCCGCGTCGCTGCAGGCGCGCGGCGTCACCCAGGTCGCGGTGGTCGGCCACGCCGACAAACGCGGAGCGGAGGATTACAACGTGGCCCTTGGCATGCGTCGCGCCAAGGCGGTCTATGAAGCGATCGCGGAAGCACTGCCGACGGACATGCGCAGCAAGTTGCGCGTCGATTTCAACGAAGATCCGGCAGCCCCTGCCGGCATGAACGGCCAGTGAGGGGCGTACGGATGAAGATGAAACTGCTCGATTACACCCTGATCGGCATCCTTGCCGGTGGTTTCGCCGCGAGCGCTTCGGCGCAGCAGATGTCGACGCCACCGCCGGCAGCCGCCGACAGCACCCGATGCGGCAGCGAAGGCTGCGCGTCCGACGAGGGCGTGCTGTTCAAGATCCGCACCCGCGGCGAAGAGCGTCCGCTCACCAGCGCCACTACCGAGCGATCGGATGCCGGCACCCTGCAGCCCGATCGCCGGGTGACGGTGGAAGCCGAACGCGTCGACGCGAAGAACAACGTCGTGCTGCAGCCCGGCCAGGCGCTGGCGATCGGCAAGTGGTCGACCGATGTGCCCGGCGGCGGCGTGATCTGGGCCACCGAAGATCCCAACCTCGGCCAGCCGCAGTTCAATCTGTCGGCGCCGTCGCGGCTGGCGTTCGACGGCGGCAAGATCGCCAAACCCGTCCGCTTCTACGCCTTCAGCAACTATCCGGCCTTCATCCAGCGCGTCGAAGTGCTGATCTACCGCGCCAGCGACACCGATCTGGTGACGCCGCTGGCCAAGGTCGATCTGCCGGTGGGCGCGGTGAGCGATGTCGAATGGGACGGCGCGCTGCCGGCGGGCTTCGAAGCCCGCGCCGGCGACGAACTGCTGTACCTCGCGCGTGCCTACGCGGCCGACGGCAGCGTGGACGAGACCTATCCCAAGCGCATGCAGCTGGTCACGCCCGATGAAGTCGAGCGCGGCAACCAGATCCTGCGCCAGTCGGTGGAACGCAGCAGCGGCCTCGCGCTCAGCGCCGAGGAAGCCGAGCAGCGCAGTCTGGTCGAGGGCATCTTCGGCGAGAACTCGCTGCGCCAGCAGAACATCCCGATCTACGGTTCGCGGATCCGCATCCAGGGCCGCGATCTTCCCGACGGCTACAGCGTCAGGATCAACGGCCAGAGCCATCCCATCGACCTGCAGCGCAAGCTGGTCGCGGAATATCTGGTGCCGGTGGGCCGCCACGGCTTCGACATCGAACTGCGTGGCCCCGACCAAGGCGCGTTGAACCGCCGTCTGGACATCGACGTCAGCGGCAAATACATGTTCGCGGTCGCCATCGCCGACCTCACGCTGTCCAGCGGCAATGTCACCGGTTCGATCGAACCGCTGGCCGGCGACGAGCGCTACGACGACAACTTCCTGGTCGAAGGCAGGCTCGCGTTCTATCTGAAGGGCAAGGTCAAGGGCAAATACCTGATCACCGCCCAGGCCGACACCCAGGAACGCGAAGTCTCCGAACTCTTCAAGGGCTTCTGGGATGCGGACCCGCAGGACGTGTTCCGCCGCCTCGATCCGGACGCCTACTATCCGGTCTACGGCGACGACTCCACGACCTATCGCGATGTCGACACCCAGGGCCGCCTGTACGTCCGCGTCGACTGGGACAAGAACCAGGCGCTGTGGGGCAACTACAACACCGGCATTACGGGCACCGAATACGGCCAGTATTCGCGTTCGCTGTACGGCGGCGCGCTGTCGTGGCGCTCGCGCCGCGCGACCGCGCTGGGCGAACCGGGCAGCGAAGTGAAGCTGTTCGGCTCCGAAGCCCAGACCGCGCCGGGCCACAGCGAATTCCTCGGCACCGGCGGCAGCCTGTACTACCTCAAGCACACCGACGTGCTGCCGGGCTCGGATCGTCTCGTGCTGGAAGTGCGCGACAGCAGCACCGGCCGCGTGGAACGTCGCGTCGATCTGGTCCGCGGCGCCGACTACGAGATCGACGAGTTCCAGGGCCGCGTGCTGCTGACCCGTCCGCTGTCGCAGATCACCCGCGAGAACATCCCCACGCTCACCCGCGACACGCCGCTCGACGGTTTCGCGCAGGTACTGTTGATCGATTACGAATACGTGCCCAACGGCTTCGACGCCGACGAGTTCACCGCCGGTTTCCGCGGCAAGCACTGGTTCGGCGATCACGTCGCCGTAGGCGCCACGTGGATCGACGAGAACCGCGCCGGCGACGATTACGCCCTGAAGAGCCTGGACCTGACCCTGCAGGCCGGTCGCGGCACGTATCTGAAACTCGAACAGAGCCGCACCGAAGCGACCAGTGCGCCGATCTTCTATTCCGACAACGGCGGCCTCAGCTTCACCGAGACCAACGTCGGACTCGGCGCCCGCGAAGGCGATGCGCGTGCGGTCGAAGCCCGCGCCAACTTCAAGGAGCTGGGCTGGACGAACCTCGACTGGTCGGCCGGCGCCTGGTGGCGCGATGTCGACGCCGGCTTCTCGGTCGGCCGTTTCGACACCGGCGCGGACATCCAGGAACACGGCGCCGAAGTGCTGGGCCAGTTCGCGCCCAACATCAATGTACGCAGCCGCTACAGCCGCGCCGAACGCGGCAGCGAAGCCCTGACCCAGACCCAGATCACCGGCGAGTGGCGGATCAACGATCACAACAGCCTGGCGGCGGAACTGCGTCGGGTCGATGAAGAGCGCGTCTCTGGCGACGCCGTCGGCACGCTGGCGGCGCTGCAGTACAAGCACCGGTTCGGCAGCAGCCTGGATGTCTACGGCACCGCACAGCTCACCGTCGACGACGACAGCGGCAACTACGTCGACAACGATGCGCTGACGCTCGGCGGTAAGTATCTGTTCGGCGATCTGTCCAGCGTCGGCGCGGAAGTCACCACCGGCGACCGCGGCGATTCCGCGCAGGTCAACGGCGAATACCGGATCAGTCCCGAACATACCGTCTACGGCGGCTACACCTATTCGACCGACCGCAGCGATTACGACCCGCTGTTCAACGACCGCCAGAACTCCGGCTGGACGCTGGGCCAGCGCTGGCGGCTGTCCAGCCAGGTCAACGTGTTCAACGAAAGCCAGTTCCTCAAGGCGCCGAACGAATCCGGCCTGGCCCACACCTTCGGCATGGATTTCTATCCGGGCGTGGGTTGGACCCTCGGCTTCACGCTGCAGCAGGCAAACCTGGAGCGCGAGATCGGCAGCGTCGACCGCAACGCGGTGAGCGTCAGCGCCGGCCGCACCTCCAACGACACCCAGTGGCAGAGCAAGCTGGAGTGGCGCCGGGACACCGGCGCGGAGCAGCGCGACCAGTGGGTGACCACCAACAACTTCACCCACAAGGTCAACGAGAGCTTTCGCATCGCGGCGCGCTTCAATTACTCGAAGACCGAAGACGAACTGCTGGCCAGCGCCGGCGCCAAGTTCATCGAAGGCAACCTCGGTTTCGCCTGGCGCCCGTTCGATTCCACCAAGTGGGCGCTGCTGGGCAAATACACGAATCTGTACGACGTGTCGTCGCTGCCGCAGATCGGCGACAACGTCGCGTTCTACGACCAGCGCAGCCAGGTGCTCTCGCTCGAAGGCATCTATAAACCGAACCAGCACTGGGAATACGCCGCCAAGCTGATGCGTCGCGAAGGCGAAGTGCGCTTCGGCCGTCTCGCCGGGCAGTGGGCCGATTCGGGCGCGACCTTCGCGGCCGGCCAGGTCCGCTACGGGTTCGCAGACAAGTGGCACGCGCTGGGCGAATATCGCTGGCTGGGCGTGGAGGACGGCGGCGACCGCCAGGGCGCGCTGCTCGGGATCGATCGCGACCTGGGCAAGAATCTGCGCATCGGCGGCGGCTACAACTTCACCACCTTCAGCGACGATCTCACCGATTTCGATTACGACCACAAGGGCTGGTTCATCAATCTGGTCGGCTGGTATTGAGGGCGATGGCCTGATCGCGATGGATCGTGTCCGCGATGCGGGTACGATCCTGCGGCGATCGCGCGTCGCACCGGGAACGACGGCGTCGAGCGCGACCGGGACGAGCACATACACGATCGGCGATGCCTTGCATCGGAACGCAGGGATGGCGGGCGATCAACGAAACCGAGTTTTACATGAGGAAATCGAAATGCCACTGGTGATGAAGTATCGCGACGCTCTGCGGATGGGCACGATGACGGCATTGGCCACCGCGCTGTGCGGCGCGATGGCGATGCCCGCGCAGGCGCGCGTGCCCGGCAAGGATGGCGCGCTCACGGTCGGCGTCGCCAATACGGTCGTCAACAGCTACACCACGCTGAGCGCCGGCGCGGCTGCCGGCGCCACCACGCTTTCGGTGGCCAGCGCCGCCGGCATCACCGTCGGCGATGTGCTGCTGGTGTATCAGGCGCAGGGCGCGACGATCGGGATCGGCAACACCAGCGCCTATGGCGCGGTGACCGCGCTGGGCAACGCGGGACGCTACGAGTACGTGAGCGTCGCCGCGGTCAGCGGCACCACCATCACCCTCGGCACCGCCTGCGCCTCCGCGCCGCTACGGTTTTCCTACAGCAGCGGCGCGCAGGTGGTACGCGTGCCGCAGTACAGCACCCTCACCGTCAACGGCGGCGCGTCGATCGTGCCGCAGGCCTGGAACGGCAGCACCGGCGGCGTGGTCGCCGCGATCGTCGACGGCACCGCGACCGTGAACGGCTCGATCAACGCCAATGCCGCGGGTTTCCGCGGCGGCGCGATCGACAACGTCACCACGGCGTCGGGCACCGATGTCCCCGCCTATGTTGCGGCCACGGCCGCCGACGGCGCCGAAAAGGGCGAGAGCATCGCCGGCAGCCAGACGACCTACGACAGCCTCGGCGGTCGCTACAACCGCGGTGCGCCGGCCAACGGCGGCGGCGGCGGCAATGCCCACAATGCCGGCGGCGGCGGCGGCGCCAATGGCGGCACCGGCATCTGGACCGGCCAGGGCGTGCCCGACAACAGCAACGCGGCCTGGGCGGCGGCGTGGAATATCGATGGCACGCTGACATCCACGACCAATTCCCCCGGTGGCGGCCGCGGCGGCTATACCTACGGTGCCAGCAATCTGGATGCGCTGACCGTGGCACCAGGCACCGCTGCCTGGGGTGGCAACAGCCGTCGCGAACGCGGCGGCCTGGGCGGCCGGCCGCTGGCGAACAATCCCAGCATCGTCGGCGATACCCGGCTGTTCCTTGGCGGCGGCGGCGGCGCGGGCGACGGCAACAACGGCGCCGCCGCGGCCGGTGCCCGCGGCGGTGGCCTGGTGCTGCTGGTCGCCACCGCGGTAGCCGGCAGCGGCAGTCTGCAGGCCAACGGCGCCACCGCAACGAATACGATTCCCAACCACAACGACGCCCCCGGCGGCGGCGGCGGTGGTGGATCGGTGGTGCTGGTCGCCCCCGGCGCCGGCAGCCTCGCCTTGGCGGCCACCGGCGGCAACGGCGGCAGCCAGCTGATCACCGGCAACGAATCGGAAGGTCCCGGCGGCGGCGGCGGCGGCGGTTTCATCGCCTCGCCGGCCGGCACCGGCACCGTCACGGCCGGCGTCAACGGCAGCACGTTCTCGGCCTCGGTGACCGAATTCACTCCCAACGGCGCCACCCGCGGCAATGCCGGCAATGCCGTAACTGCGCCTTCGCTGGCCAACGTGCCGCTGTGTAATACCCCGAACCTGGCCGATCTGAGCATCGCCAAGACCAACACCCCGCTGTCCGGCCCCGACGACCAGGCCGCGGATACCGTGGCGTCAGGCGCGCAGAGCGCCTACACCGTGGTCGTGACCAACAACGGCCCGGGCCCCGCGGTCAACGCGGTGATCACCGACACCCCGGGTGCGGGCATCACCTGTCCGGCGGCCAACGTCGTGACCTGCGCCAGCCCGGCGGTAGGTGCCTGCCCCGCCGGGCCGCTGACGGTCGCCAATCTGATCGCAGGGGTCACGCTTGGCACGCTGCCGGCGACCGTCGGCGGCAACACCGTCACCTTCACCTTCAGCTGCACCGTGAACTGACGTGGCGATGGTTTCGACGGCGTTTCCATCGATTCCCTGTACCGGTTCATTCTGATCGACGCGTACAGGCCAACCAGCATCGAACCCCCGAATCCGCCACGCCGCCGTACGCAAGTCCCAAGAACGCCCAGCCTGTCGAAGTAGGCCAGATCATGCACACGAGCATCGCCGACATCGTCCTCGCCGCCGCGTGTCCCCAGACGCAGCTTGCAACGCTCCGCAGGCGTCGCGGCTGTCACGCGGCGCTCCGAGCCGCGCTCTGCGCCGTCGCGTTCGCCGCGACCGTCGCGCCGGCCGGCGCGCAGGTTTGCGCGCTGCCGGGCAGCGCCGGCGACGCCATCATTTCCGGCACCGTCAACACGTACTACACGCCGGCTGCGGGCAGTTACGGCAGCGGCAGCGGCAGCATCGCCATCGGCAGTGCGCGGGGCGCGTCCGCGACCCTGGCCGAAGGCGATCTGGTGCTGGTCATCCAGATGCAGTGCGCCAACCTCGGCACCGCCGACTCCACCGCCTACGGCGACGGCATCGCCGGCGAACCGGCCTCTGGATATACGGATCCCGGGGCCGGCTGCGTCGCCGGCCGCCAGCAGTTCGTGCGCGCCGGCGCCGGCAGCAGCAATGCGACCCTCAACCTCGCCGGTTCGCCGCTTACCGCGGGCTTCCAGCAGGCCGCGGCCACCGCCACCGCCGGCCGCCGCACCTTCCAGGTGATTCGCGTCCCGCAGTACGCCAACGCCACCCTCGGCGGCACGGTCACTGCCGCCGACTGGGACGGCAACAGCGGCGGCGTGATCGTGCTGGACGCGGCGTTCACCCTCAACCTCAACGGCCAGATGCTTGTCGCCGACGGCGCCGGCTTCCGCGGCGGCGGCGGTCGGGCGCGCGCGGCCAACGACCCGATCGAGCGTTTCCGCTGGGACACCGACACCCGGCACGGGGTGAAGGGCGAAGGCATCGCCGGCACGCCGCGCTATGTCAGCCTCAAGCGTGCGCCCGACAACGGCGGCACAGCCGGCGTCGTCGATCTCAGCGCGGCTTGGGGCGGCTACCCCACTGGCGCGGCCAGCACCGGCGATTACGCGCGCGGCGCGCCGGGCAACGCCGGCGGCGGCGGTACGTACTGGGACGGCGCCGCCGACAACGGCGGCGGCGGTGGCGGCGGCAATGGTGCCGCGGGCGGCCGCGGCAGTCCCGGCTGGCGCAGCGCCGGTTACGCCGGCGTGCTGACCGACTACAGCAATCTCCCGGAAAAGAAATGGGGCTTCGGCGGCAGCGTCTTCGCCAGCGCCAGCGCAGTGCGGCTGGTGATGGGCGGCGGCGGCGGCGGCGGCGACAACAACGGCAACAGCACCGCAGAGCAATCCAGCGGCGCGGCCGGCGGCGGCATCGTGATGATCCGCGCCGCCACACTGTCCGGCAGCGGGACGATCCGCGCCCGCGGCGGCCGCGCGCCCGACAATGCGGGCAACGACGGCGCGGGCGGCGGCGGCGCGGGCGGCAGCGTGCTGGCCATTGCCACCGCCTGGATCGCGGCCCTCACGATCGACGTGTCCGGCGGCCGCGGCGGCGATGCTTTCATCGGCGGCGACAGCGCGCACGGTTCGGGCGGCGGCGGCGCTGGCGGCGTGGCGATCACCAGCGGCGCGGCCACCATCGTCGCCACCGGTGGCGCGCCCGGCGCGACCAATACCGTCCAGGCCCAGCCCGGCGGCGCCAACCACGGCGCGCAGAGCGGCGGCAACGGTATTGCTCAGGCCATCGCAACCAGTGCCGACACCGTGGGCAGTGACATCGGCCGAACCTGCAAGGCCGACCTGCGCCTGACCAAGACCAACACGCCCGGCGTCAACGGCGAGGTGGACCAGGCCGGGGACACGGTCGCCTCCGGCGCGACCACCCTCTACACCATCACCGCGACCAACAACGGCGACAAACCCGCGAACAACGCGACCATCACCGACCCCGCGGTCGCTGGTCTCGCCTGCACCACGGCCACGTGCACATCCACCGGAGGCGCCAGCTGCCCGGCGGCGACCGGCGCCGCGCTAGTGGCCGCACTGCAGGGTGCGGGCGCAGCCGTGCCCGCGCTGCCGGCGGGAGGATCGGTCGCGATCGTGCTGAGCTGCCAGGTGCCGTGATTGTGGCCGACCCTGCATCCATACCTGCTGCGCCCGGTGCAACGGCAGGACGTATCGCGCCCTGAGATAGGCAGAAACAATCGAATGTTTCACTGCGATAAAAAGAAGAAATGAAAACGTGTATCCGGTAAAAAAACGTCGCAGACGCGTCGAATTCGGGTGTACAAAGGCCTGACCCGCTGCAAGCGACGGCATGCGGGTGCAAGCGCCCCGATTAACTTGCGACCGCTTCGTAATGTCGGTCCTTTTGCCCGATGGACGTAAGTACGTTCACTTAGTCTGCGAAAAGGAAGCGGATCGGCGACCGGGGCCACTTGAACGGAGCGACGGCCAGGGAAAACAACATGCTGCCCCGGGATGTGTCGATGGACGTGACCTTGGCTTGTGCAGATACGGGGCCGGCAGGTCGCATGGCTTGGCATGACGCGCATCCACAGACGATGCGGAGCGGGGTTGACGCTGCGCCCTGGATCCAACGGGCTTTTGTCCTGCTGATCTGCCTCGGCGGCGCTTCGTCAGCATCATCGTGACCAATCTGGGCCCGGATGCCGCGGACGGTTCGGTGGTGGCCGACCCGGCGCCGGTCAATCTCACATGCAGCACCGCCAGTTGCACCGCCACGGGCGGGGCCGCGTGTCCGGCACCGACGGGCGCGGCCCTGGTCGCGGCGTTGCAGGGCGCAGGCGCGACCATTCCCACGCTGCCGTCGAATGGCGTGATCGCGATCGCGCTGACTTGCACTGTCGATTGATGCCGCAGCGGCGCATCCGCCCGGCGGTCGCTGCCGGGCCGCTGTGGTCGACGCTTGCCGGTTTTCATGTACCATCAAACACGCTGCGGCCACACCATGGCCGCGACCTTTTCGCACGGACGGGGGGGCGATGACGGTCAGCGCAGGAAGCCGGCGGCAACTCGAACGCGGCGCCCGGGCGCGGCGTCACAATCACGCGCTGGTCGCGCTCGGCCGTCGCGTCTGGCACGAGGACAGCACGTTCGAATCCGCGGTCGCCGAAATCTGCGAAGTCGCCGCCGAAACCCTCGGTGTGGAACGCGTGAATGTCTGGCGGGTGGATCCCGCGATCCATCGACTGCAGTGCATCCACGCCTATGTGCGCAGCACCGGCACGCACAATCCGGCCGGGTTCGACGAAAGCCTGCCGCTCGATTCCGAATACGGCACGCAACTGGACGAAGTGCGCGTCATCGACATCGCCGATGTCGCCAAGGACGGCACCGTCTCCGCCTCGCAGGAAGCGCTGGGCGCCTACCTGCGATGTCACGACGTCCACTCGCTGCTCGATGCGCCGATCCGCGCCGAAGGCATGCTGATCGGCGTGATCTGTCACGAACACGTCGGCAGTGCGCGCATGTGGTCGCCGGAAGACCATGCCTTAGCCGGCAGCATCGGCGACTACATCGCGGTCGCCTACGAAGTCAGCCGTCGCCGCGAGATCGAGAGCCGCCTGCGTTTCCTGGAGCGCCACGACGCGCAGACCAACCTGCCCAACCGCGATCATCTGCTGGAAGTCGCGCACACCGCGCTGCGGCCGCTGCACGACAACGATGCCGGTCTCGCGGTCATCCACCTGCAGATCGATCCACCGGCCGGCAACGAAACCCTGGATGTCGATGGCTTCCACCGGTTCCTGATCGACTGCGCCGAGCACCTGCGCGAACTCACCACCGACAACGCAGCGCTGGCGCGCGTGCGCGAGGATGCCTTCGCGATCATCCCGCATCGTCATCTGCGCGAAGTCGAAGCATTGGAACTGGCCGAACGCTGCATCGATCTGGTGCAGACCGATGCCGCCGCGCCCACCGGCTATCCGGCCACGGTGACCGCCGGCATCGCGTTCTCGCGCGATCTCGCCGCGCCCTCCGCCGACGCGCTGTTGCGCAATGCCGAGAACGCCAGCCTGCGCGCGCGCGCGCATGGCCTGGGGCGCTGCAAAATCTTCAACGCGGACCGCCATCGCGACCTGCTCGCGCGCATGCGCACCGAGCAGGCGCTGCGCGATGCCTTCGCCGACGGCCAGCTGATGCTGTACTACATGCCCGAAGTGGATCTGCGCGACGGCCACTGGCGCTCCGCCGAAGCCCTGCTGCGATGGCGCAAGGAGGACGGTCGCATCGTCCCCGCCGGGGAGTTCATCGACGCGGCCGAGAGTTCCGGCCTGATCGTCCGGCTCGGCCGCTGGGTGCTGCTGGAAGCCTGCAACGCGGCGATGCGCTGGCCTTCGCGCAACGGCATCGCGCCGATGCTGCGCGTGAACGTCTCGGCGCGGCAGTTCGAGGAAGCCGGACTGGCCGCCGATGTCGACGCCGCGCTGGCCGAATCCGGGCTGCCGCCGGAGCGGCTGTGTCTGGAACTCACCGAAACCATGCTGCTGCGCGACGCCGATGCCGTCGCCAAGACGCTCGCGCGGGTGCGCGCACTGGGCGTGCGCGTGGCGCTGGACGATTTCGGCACCGGCTTCTGCTCGCTCGGTTATCTGAAACATCTGCCGATCGACACCATCAAGATCGATCGCGGCTTCATCGCCGGGCTGCCGCAGGATCGCGCCGATCTGGCGATCGTCAAGGCGCTGGTCGGGCTGGCCACCGACATGGGCATCGATGTGGTCGGCGAGGGCGTCGAAACCCAGGCCCAGGCCGATTGCCTGCGCGCCTGCGGCATCCATGCGGTGCAGGGGTATCTGTACTCGCCGGCGATCGACAACGATGCGCTGATCGCAGGGTTCCGCGCGAACGTATGATCGGGGCTGCGCCTGATCGGGGTGCGGCCATGGACGTAGGCCGCATATTTTTCTGTTGCGTGTTGGCGCGGAGTGCCAGACCAAATCCCCCGTAAGCCCCCTTTTTCAAAGGGCGCGAAGCAAAGGCGACAGCGCAGTCGCTGTTCCCCCCTTTGAAAAAGGGGGGCAGGGGCGATTTGCCCTTGTCGCGAACAGATCCACGGCCTGTCTCCGGAGCGGACGCGTTACGCTGTGCATTCCAGTCCCGAGGCGGTTTCCATGCGCACCCTGTCGATGACCTTCGCATTCACCTGCCTGCTGTCCATCGCGACCTCCCATGCGGAAGCGGCCGACCGCGTCACCGGCAAACCCTTCGCGACCCGCAGCGAGATCTATGCGCCGAAAGCGATGGCCGCCACTTCGCATCCGCTGGCCACGCAGATCGCGCTGCAGACGATGCGCGATGGCGGCAGCGCGGTCGACGCGGCCATCGCCGCCAACGCTGCGCTGGGATTGATGGAGCCGACCGGCAACGGCATCGGCGGCGATCTGTTCGCGATCGTGTGGGATCCGAAAACCAGAAAGCTGCACGGCTACAACGGCTCCGGCCGTTCGCCCAAAGCGTTGACCCTGTACGAATTCAAGCGTCGCGGCATCAGCGACATCCCGGCGCATGGTCCGCTGCCGGTCAGCGTGCCGGGCACGGTCGACGGCTGGTTCGCGCTGCACGGCCGGTTCGGCAAACGCACCATGGCGCAGAATCTGGCGCCGACGATCCGCTACGCACGCGACGGCCATCCGGTACATGAAGTCATCGCCTATTACTGGGGCCGCAGCGTGCCGGTGCTGTCGAAGTGGCCCGGTTTCGCCGAACAGTTCACCGTCGACGGCGACACGCCGGATCAACGCCGCGCGCCGCGCAAGGGCGAAACCTGGCGCAACCCGAATCTCGCGAACACCCTGGAGACGATCGCCAACGGCGGCCGCGACGCGTTCTACAAGGGCGAGATCGCGCGCACCATCGACGCCTACTTCAAGGCCAACGACGGCTTCCTGCGCTACGAAGACATGGCCGCGCACAGCGGCGAATGGGTCGAGCCGGTCAGCACGAACTATCGCGGCTACGACGTGTGGGAACTGCCGCCGAACGGGCAGGGCATCGCCGCGCTGCAGATCCTCAATCTCCTCGAACCCTACGATCTGAAAACCTATGGCTTCGGCAGCCCGGAGCACGTGCATCTGTTCGTCGAAGCGAAGAAGATCGCGTTCGCCGACCGCGCCGCCTCGTATGCCGACCCCGCGTTCTACGATGCGCCGGTCGAACGGCTGATCTCGAAAGCCTACGCGCAGGAGCGCGGCAAGCTGCTGTCGATGGAACGCGCCGCGCGCAGCGTCGAGCCGGGCATCATTCCCGAACTCAATGAAGGCGACACCATCTACATGACCACCGCCGACGCCGACGGCATGATGGTGTCGCTGATCCAGTCGAACTACCGCGGCATGGGCAGCGGCATGGCGCCGCCGGGGCTGGGCTTCATCTTCCAGGATCGCGGCGAGATGTTCGTGCTGAAGGGCTGCGATGCGAGGTCCGCCGATGCCAAGTCGGCCCACCCGAACTGCTATGCGCCGGGCAAGCGCCCGTTCCAGACCATCATTCCCGCGTTCGTCACGAAGGACGGCAAGCCGTGGCTGTCGTACGGCGTGATGGGCGGCGCGATGCAGCCGCAGGGTCATGTGCAGATCCTGCTGAACATGATCGATTTCGGCATGAACCTGCAGGAAGCCGGCGACGCACCGCGCATCCACCACGACGGCAGCACCGAGCCCACCGGCCAGAACACCGCGATGACCGACGGCGGCGAAGTGGATCTGGAAACCGGTTTTTCTGTCGAAACCATCCGCGCGCTGATGCGCAAAGGCCACAGCGTGCGCTTCGCCGACGGCCCGTATGGCGGCTATCAGGCGATCATGGTCAATCCCGAGGGCGGCTACGTCGGTGCCAGCGAATCGCGCAAGGACGGGCAGGCGGCGGGGTATTGAGGCAAGCGCATCGATGGTGTCGTTTTGTGGGAACGACGCCAGTCGCGATAGGCTGCGGAAGGACTTGCCGCAGGTCGTCGCGACTGGCGTCGCTGCCACAGAACACCTCAAGCCAGACAACACCGCAACGATGACCGGCAGTCTCTGATCCCATGGCTTTCGACGCATTCGCCATGATCCTCGCGATGCTGGCGCTGGGCTACGCCTTCCAGCGGCTGCGCCTATTGCCGGACAACGCCGCGCAGACGCTGAATCTGGTGGTGCTGTACGTATGCATGCCGGCGGCGGTACTGCGCTACGCGCCGCGACTGCATCTGGAGCCTGCGCTGATCGGCGTCGCCGCGGTGCCGTGGCTATTGCTGGCCGCGACGGTGGCGCTGGTGCATCCGCTCGCGCGCTGGTTCAAATTCCGCGACGACGAACGTGCCGTTCTGCTGCTCACCGTCGCGCTGGGCAACACCAGTTTCCTCGGTTATCCGCTGACCCGCGCGCTGATCGGCGAACACGCGCTGCCGTATGCGGTGATCTACGACCAGTTCGGCGCGTTCCTGATGCTGTCGACCTTCGGCCTGTGGGTGCTCGCGCGCTATGGTGGCGACGCTCGTCCCACGGCACGCGGGATGCTGCTGCGGGTGCTGAAATTTCCGCCCCTGTGGGCGCTGATCGTCGGTTTCACAGTGATGCCGGCCGAGCCGCCGCAGTGGATCGCCGGCGCGTTGCAGCGCCTCTCCGACGCGCTGCTGCCGCTGGCGATGCTGACCATTGGCCTGTCGGTGCAGCTCGCGCTGCCGCGCGACGAACTCAAGCCGCTCGCGACCGGCCTGATGCTGAAACTGGCGGTGATGCCCGCGCTGGCGCTGCTGCTGGTGCCGCTGCTGGGACTGCACGGCGACATGGCGCGCACCACGGTCTTCGAATCGGCAATGCCGTCGATGGTCACTGCCGGCGCGCTCGCGATCTCCCACAACCTCGCGCCGCGACTGGCTGCGGCGATGGTCGGCTACGGGCTGCTGCTGTCGTTGTTCACGCTGCCGCTGTGGGCGAGCGTGAGTGCCTGAGTGCCGTCGCACAGGGCGGATCACGCTGTCTCCCGGACCCGCGCCACCCAATCGCGCGGAGAAACGCCGACGCGTTCCCGGAACACGCGCGACAGCGCGGTGCCGTTGGCGTAGCCCAGTTCGTTCGCGATCAGATTGAGCCGCCGCCCACGGCTCAGCTGTTGCTTCGCGACCGTGATCCGCCAGTCGGCCAGATACTGCGCGGGCGTAATGTCCAGCACCTGTTTGAACCTCGACGCGAACGCGGTGCGCGACATCCCGGCAGCGGTCGAGAGCGAGGCGAGCGACCATGATCCGCCGGGCGTCGCATGCATCGCGCTCAAGGCTTTGGCCAGTTGCGGATCGGCGAAACCATGGATCAGCCCGTGTTCGATACCGAGCCGTTCGGGATGATCCATGGCCCAGCGCAACAGTTGGACCATCACCACTTCGAACAGCTCGTCGGCGACCAGCCGGTGGCCGCAGCGCACACGATCGGTTTCCGCGAACAGCAGCCGCAGGACGTCGTCCAGGCCATCGATGGCGTCCAGCGGCACCACCATCACGTCCGGCAATGCGCGCACCAGCGGATGCCGGTCGCCGTCCTCGAATTCCACGCTCGCGCACGTGAAGTCCGACCCGTCTTCGAGGCGATGGCGGAACTGATGCGCCCTGGCGCGCGGATAGAACAGCAGGCTGGGCCGATCAATGGAGAAGCCTGGCGTTTGCCCGCCCGGCCCGGGCTCGCGCACGTCCAGCGCGCCGTGCCGGAGGATGTGCAGAAACCCGCGCCCGGGTACCGCCTCGAAATCCTGGATGCCGCACAGCCGGCCGCTGTGGAACAGGTGGGCGCGCATCCGGAAGCGCTCGAAGAGATCGGAAAGTCGGTCCATGGTCTGTACGAAATGGTTGAAAAAGTGAACTTATAGTACCAATAAGTCCGGACTTCTCCGCAAGAATGTCCTCCATGCGCCGTCGACACGATCTGGCGCTCTTTCGAGGAGATTCCCATGCGACTTCCCCTGTTGTCCGTCTGTGCGTTGTCCGTCTGCGCGTTGGGCGCATGCGCCGTCGGCAGTGTTCTTTCTCCGGCGCATGCGCACCAGGCCGCGCATCGCGGCGGCATCCCGTCTGCGCCCGCCAAGGCGACGTCGGCGCCGTTCGACCTGGTTCACACCCGCATCCGCACCGAAGGCAACGTGGCGGTGTTCCACATCGCCGTGTCCGGCCAGGCCGGCGCTTCCCGGCCGGCGAAGTCGGGAAAGCTCGCCGGCAGCCGGGTGTTCTCGTACGTCTGGCCGACGACGCTGGACCCTGACACGGTCGGTTTCGAAACCGGATCCGGCATTCTCGCGTTCGCCGTCACCGCGCATCCGGATTTCGACGACACCCCGCTGTTCGACGAGAACGGTGACGGGGATCCGGGCAACGACGGCGACGTGTGGCATTCGCACTGGGTCGTGCTGAGCCCCGACGAGGCGTGCGGCAAAGGCACGCTGAAGGTGGTCGATATTCCCGAAGGCTCGAAACCGCGCCTGCCGAAGACCTGGCCCGGATTGCCGCTGCTGATCGACAGCCCGGGCTGGCAGCCGCTGTTCGAGCGCGGCACGGTAGAGGTACGCGTGCCCTTCGACGACATCGGTGCGGTGCAGGCCGCCCGTTACGACGGCGTCGCCGCGGCCCTGCGGGTCAACGCCAGCGTGCACAGCCCGCTGCTGTGCGTCAGCGATGTGTTCAAGGTCGCCTCGGGGGACCTGTCCCTGCCGGGCGTCGTGAACGAATGAAACCCCCTTTCCCTTCCCATTCCCCACTGGAGTCAACGATGAACCGTGTTCCCCTGATCGACCGCAACCAGACCACCGCAGACCGCAAGGCGCTGCTCGACGAGATCCACGGCGCGTTCGGAACGGTGCCCAACATGTTCCGCGCGGTCGCCAATTCCCCGGCCGCGCTCAAGAGCATGTGGGGCGCGTTCGGTGCGCTGGGCGGCGGACGCCTGGCGCCGACACTGGGCGAACAGATCGCCGTGGCGATCGCCGATCGCAACGCCTGCGAATACTGTCTGGCCGCGCATACCGCGTTGGGCAGGAAGGCCGGCGCCAGCGCCGAGGAGATGCAGGCGGCGCAGGCCGGCCGTTCTGCCGATCCGAAAACCGACGCGGCGCTGCGCTTCGCGCTGAAACTGGTGTCCGATCGCGGTCAGGTGTCAGCACAGGATGTCGACGCGATGCGCGCCGCCGGATTCGACGACGAGGATCTGGTCGAGATCATGGCCCACGTCGCGCTGAACCTGTTCACCAACTACGTCAACGTCGCATTCGCCACGCCGGTCGATTTTCCCGCGGTGAAGCTCGGCCGCGCCGCGTAATGGCCATCCGTGCCGGCGCGACGATCTTTCCCGGTCGTCGCGTCGGTGCCCCATTCCGAGGTCACGCGTATGAACACCGAAAATTCGAATCGTGGCGCAGCTCCCGAACTCATCGTCAGCCAATGGTTCAACACCGCTACGCCGCCGACGCTTTCGGCCCTGCGCGGCAAGGTCGTGGTGATCGAAGCCTTCCAGATGCTGTGTCCGGGCTGCGTATCGCACGGTCTGCCGCAGGCCGCACGCGTGCGTGCAGCCTTCCCCTCATCGGCGGTGGAGGTCATCGGTCTGCACACCGTGTTCGAGCATCATGATGCGATGACGCCGGTGTCGCTGCGCGCGTTTCTGCACGAATACCGCATCTGCTATCCGGTCGGCGTCGATCTGCACAGCGCCGACGGCATCCCGCAGACGATGCGCGCCTACGGCATGCGCGGTACGCCGACGCTGATCGTCATCGATCGCGCAGGCACGATCCGCGGACACTGGTTCGGACAAGTCGCCGACCTGACGGTAGGAGCGTTGATCGGCGATCTTCTCGGTACGCGCAATAGGTTCGCCCGAACCAGCGCAGTCGCGCGCGATGCGGAGCGCGCGGCGGACGACTGCGGCGACGCGTGCCAAGTCGTGGTCCGATGAGAAGGGTCGGAATCGCTGGTTTGCTCCCTCCCTTTCGCGCAGCGAAGGGGAGGGGTGGGGCGGGTTGCTTTTTTTGGAAGCGGAACAACTCGCGAAATTTGTTTGCCGCTGCGGCTTTGTATCTAGGGCGGATCTCTATCTGACTACGGCATGAAACTGTTATTCAATCCTTGAAAAGCACCGGTGTTTTAGCGCGGCATCCGCGCTGGCTGTGTCGCGCTTCGTTCCTAACAGGCTGCTGAAATACCTGCGGTAGCAGGTTTTCAGTGGCCTGTTAACGCAGTCATGGATGGCTGCGCCGGCAAAACAAGCGCGTAAGCGATTGATTCGCCGTGAGCACGTCCGGACATGTGCCGGACGCGCGAACTGAAATACCTCCTGGACGGAGGTATTTCAGCAACCTGCCAATCAAGGGGTCTGCCAATCTAATCAAGGGGTCACCCCTTGGTGTCGTGTCGCTGATCAGCGCCGGCCTGCTGCGCAAGCCTGGTTTCTTGCCGGCACGGCGATAACGGTGTTCGTCTCATGCGGTCCTGCAAGAACACCGTAAGCAGCGTTTCACGCCGTGCGACAGGCCTGTGCATATAATCGGGGCGTCGTGCAGCTGCGTTCCGATATTGCCCGCTTTGCGTACGCGCAATACGGCAATCCGGTTCGCTCCACATGCACGACGCCATCCGCACGACCGTGCGGATGCCGACCATCGCGTCCTGATCGGACGCTTGCACACAAGGATGACTTTCATGAAAAAACATTCTGCATCCCGCACCGCCGCGCTTGCGGCTGGCGTTCTGATTGCAATCGGTTCTGCCGCGGCCTTCGCTGGCGAGTTCCGGACTGTCGAGAATCCTGTCCAAGGCCGTTATATCGTCGTTCTCAAACAGAACGCCGCCCGTCTCTCCGTTGAAGCGGGGAGCAAGGCACGCGTTCCTGATGTCGCACGCGGCATGGCGGCCGGTCACGGCGCGAAACTGCTGCGCAGCTACGAGAACGCGCTGCGCGGCTTCGTGGTGGACGCCGACGACCGCGCTCTGGCGAAACTGATCGCCGATCCGCGCGTGGCCTATGTCGAAGAAGACGGCTACGTCCGCATCAATGCCACACAGAGCGGTGCAACCTGGGGCCTGGACCGCGTCGATCAGCGCAATCTGCCGTTGAGCGGCACGTATACCTACAACACCACTGCGGCCGGCGTGCATGCCTACATCATCGACACCGGCATGCTCGCGAACCACAGCGAATACGCCGGTCGCGTCGGCAACGGCTTCGATGCCGTCGGCGGCGGTACCAACGATTGCAACGGCCACGGCACCCATGTCGCCGGCACCGTCGGCGGCAGCACTTACGGCGTCGCCAAGGGCGTGACTCTGCATCCGGTGCGCGTGCTCGATTGTGGCGGCTCCGGCACCTGGGCCGGTGTTATTGCGGGTATCGATTGGGTCGCGGCCAATCGCGTGCTGCCGGCCGTGGCCAATATGAGCCTGGGCGGCGGCGCCAACGCGTCGGTGGATGCCGCGGTCGCCAATCTGAGCAACGCGGGCGTCACGGTAGCCGTGGCTGCGGGCAACAATGCCTCCGATGCCTGCGGCTTCTCGCCGGCACGCGCACCGTCGGCAATCACCGTCGGCTCCACCACCAGCACCGATGCGGCATCGTCGTTCACCAACTGGGGCACATGCCTGGATATCTTCGCTCCGGGTTCGTCGATCACTTCGGCCTGGCACACCGGCAACACCGCCACCAACACCATCAGCGGCACCTCGATGGCATCGCCGCATGTGGCCGGTGCGGCCGCGCTGTATCTTGCGGGCAATCCCAGTGCTTCACCGGCGACGGTTCGCAATGCGCTCGTGGGTAATGCCACCCCGAGCAAGGTCACCAGCATCCCGGGTTCGGGTTCGCCGAATCTGCTGCTGTACACGCTGGGCAGCGCACCGCCGCCGCCGCCGCCGCCGCCGCCGCCGGGTTGCGGCATCCTCGCCAGCGGCGCGTCGCTGGCCAACGGCCAGTCGGTGACGTCGTGCGACGGTCGTTTCACGCTGGTCATCCAGGGTGATGGCAATCTGGTGCTGTATCAGGCCGGCGTTGGCGCGTTGTGGGCCAATCACGTGTACGGCAACGGCCACACCCTGCACATGCAGGGCGACGGCAATCTGGTGGTCTACAACAACATCGGCCAGGCGCCGTGGCACACGTCCACCTACGGTCAAAATGGTTCGTTCCTCGCGGTGCAGAACGACGGCAACGTCGTGGTCTACACGCCGGGGTGGCAGCCGCTGTGGGCGAGCAACACCTGCTGCCGTTGAAATCGGGTTTGTATTGACCTCGTAATACAGCGGCCCCTGTTTCGACAGGGGCCGCTGCGTTTTTTCGATTCGTGCATGGATTGCGGAAATCGCGAGTTCCGCTCGTAAAGCCTTCACCCCTCCCTTTCGCGCGGCGAAGGGGAGGGTTGGGGTGGGGTGTTTTTCCCCAAGCGACGCAGTGCGCGAAGTTGATTAAGTGAAACGACTGTCGATGATCGGAGACTGTGGATATTTCAACGCGACATCCGCGCGTGAGGTGCGCCGCTTCGTTCGTGGCGGGCCAGGACCCGCCTTACGCCGCTCTTGCAGATTTTATGCGGCACCGCAAGCCCAAAGCTGTTCTCTCTCCCCGTGCCTTGCACGGGGAGAGGGTGGCCGCAGGCCCAGAGGGCGCTCTTCGTGGCGCATTGCGGCTGCGTTGGCCCCTCATCCGGCGCTGCGCGCCACCTTCTTCCCGCTGTGCAGAGAGAAGAAAAACCTCATCAATGCCGTAGGCCCGGCTTCTGTGGGAGCGACGGAAGTCGCGATGAATCGCAACGAGCCCAGCCGCAGGCCGACGGTAGGCTTATGCCTTCACGATGCAGTTCCGTAGGGCGGGTCTTGACCCGCTAATGCAATGAAACCGTTGTCCATTGCCCGAAAAGCACAGGCATTTCAGCGTGGTATCTGCACATGCGGTTTGTCGCTTCGTTGATGGCGGGTCGAGACCCGCCCTACGCTGCTGAAATTTCCGCCGCTTTGGGCGCTGATCGTCGGTTTCACGGTGATGCCGGCCGAGCCGCCGCAGTGGATCGCCGGTGCGCTGCAGCGCCTGTCCGATGCGCTATTGCCACTGGCGATGCTGACCATCGGCCTGTCGGTGAAACTCGCGCTGCCGCGCGATGAACTCAAACCGCTGGCCGCCGGCCTCGCGCTGAAACTCGCGGTGATGCCCGCGCTGGCGCTGCTGCTGGTGCCGTTGCTCGGCCTGCTCGGCGACATGGCGCGCACCACGGTCTTCGAATCGGCGATGCCGTAGATGGTCATCGCCGTCGCGCTCGCGATCTCGCACAACCTCGCGCCGCGCCTGGCCGCAGCGATGGTCGGCTACGGACTGCTGCTGTCGCTGCTGTCGCTGCCGCTGTGGGCGGGGATGGCATGACCACAGCGGCCCACTGCCGAGTGTGCGCCGTTCCGCGGCCAATACCACCCGCAATGACTGACAGCTGCGACGTACGGCATTCTGTGCCAATCTCGTTTTACGATTCGCACTATGGTCGAACCATTTGCCATTCGATCACCATGAGGGAGGGAGAACCATGTCGAACAAAAAGACCCGCCGCGATTTTCTGATCACGCTCGGCTCCGGCGCAGCCGTGGGCCTGATGCAACCCGCGCTCGCCCGAGCCTTCGATGTGCCTGCGCCCGCGTCGGCCGCACTGCGCATCCGCCGCGATGTGACCAGCGCCGCAGCCCAGAAGGACCTCGACACGCTGCGCCGTGGCGTGGCCGCGATGAAGAAACTCATCGCCTCCAACCCCAAGGATCCGCGCGGCTGGGTACTGCAGGCCTATCTGCACGGCAACTGCACCAAATTCACCTTCTGCCAGCACGGCAACTGGTATTTCCCGGCGTGGCACCGTGTATTCATCTACTACTTCGAACAGCTCATCCAGTATTTCGGCAACGATCCCGACTTTGCGCTGCCGTACTGGGACTGGTCGCGCACCTGGAGCGTGCCCGGCAGCTTCTACGGCAGCGGGAACCCGCTGGACGACGACGTCTCGATCCGCAGCAGCTGCTCAGGCGCACCCACGGCGGGTCGCGGCCGCAGCCAGAGCGATACCTTTTCAAAGGCCGATCTCGACACCTACGTCGGGCCGGCGGTGATCAGCCGCATCCAGAGCAATCCGGACTACGCCAGTTATGGCGGCGCCAATCCCGGTCGCGGCGAGCTGGAGGGCACGCCGCACAACTTCGTGCACAACTGGGTGGGCGGTGCGAAGTCCAGCAACATGGTGCAGACGTTCTCGCCGCTGGATCCGATCTTCTGGTTGCATCACTGCAATATCGACCGGCTCTATTCCGACTGGCTCGGTCGTCCCGATCACAAGCCGCCGGTTGATCAGCCGGCATGGCGCGACAAATCCTTCAACGATTTCTTCGACGCCAGCGGCAAACCGGCGGGTGGGCAATGGACCTGCGGCCAGACCGTCGATTCCGGCGTGATGGGCTATCGCTACGACCGCGTGCTCGGCCTGCCCAAGGCGATGCTCGAGCGGGTATCCCCGGCGCGCGCACCGAAAGTGGTGCAGACGGTGGTATCCGGCAGAGGCACCGTGAAAGCGGGTGTTGCCACCTTCGCGGCCGCGGCTGTCGCCCAGGCCGAATCGCGCCAGCTGCTGAATGCGGCGGCGGTGTCGCCGCGTCGCTATGCGGTGCGGCTGACGCTCTCGGGCCTGCAGACCCCGGCGCAGCAGAACACCGGCGTGCATGTGTTCCTGGGTGCGGATATCGCCGCGGGCACGCCGCTCACCGCTCCCGGCTATGTCGGCAGCATCACGTACTTCGATGGCCAGGGGGAAGCCAAAAGCGGCCAGCATCACGGCAGCCAGGGGATCGTCATCCTCAATGCGACCGAAGCGTTCCAGACCCTGTACGGCGACAGCGGCGTGCCGGATGGGCATACGCTCACGGTCTCGCTGTTGACCCGCGCGCTGTTCGACGGCGTCGAGAGTTTCGCGTCCGTCGATGAAGTGCAGCCGGCCAAAGCGACGTTCGAGATCCTCGAACTCGCGGATTGATCTGTCGCAATGATCCGGCGATCGATCGCGATGGGCGCACCCGCAGAGGCGGTTGACAGGCCATGAATCCCGTAGGTGCCGTGGGTATCGCATGGGTCGCGCTGGTCGCGGCCTGCGCTCCTGCGGCCCATGACGGACTTTACCCGGGCGCGACGTCCACAACAGGCGGCGAAGAGGTGGCCCACGTCATCGCCGCCGCACCGGGCACGTATGCCCTGAGGCTCGGCGACGACACACGCGCCTGTCTCGTCCGGCAGCTCGAACGCGGCAGCCTCGGTATCGCGCGGCTCACCCTTGTCGGTCTCCGCCCGCACGCCGCGCAGGCGCTGAAAGGCGTGCGCGTGTTCGTCGAAAATCCCGATGCCGACGCGACCACGCCGCCCGACGCCGACAGCGCCGCAGGCGCATTCGTGCTCGGCCTGGAACCGCGTGAGACTGTGGTGCTGAACATCGCCCCCACGCTCGACCTGCTGTGGGCCTCCGGCGGCTTGCAACGGACGCTCGCAGAGGGCGGCGCCCTGCGCCTGACCTTCGTCGCCGAACCCTGGGATTTCGCGTCCTCTCTACCCGCCGACTTCGCGCTCCCGTTCGCACGGGCGACGCTGGATGTGCCGTGCCCGGATGCGGAACGACCGTCGCGACCCTAGTGGCCGCGATGGACATCGCAGTGTGGTCGAGTCCTCCGCGATCGCGCAGGGCGCGGCGCCTCAGCGCGTAGGGCGGGTCTCGACCCGCCTGTGCAATTGGACGATTGTCCATTTCCAGAAAGCAGCCTGCATTTCAGTGCGGCGTCCGCGCGTGCGGCACTTCGCTTCGTTCATGGTGGGTCGAGACCCGCCCTGCGTTGCTACGCCGTTAAGATAAAAATGGGCGGCCTTGGCCGCCCATAACTTGAAGCACAACGATCAACGGTTACTGTTCGGTGTCACCTTGACCGGCTTCCATTCATGGCCCGGCTTGGTGGTCGGAGGAAGCTGTCTGTTGTCTGGCACAGTGGTGTAGTTCGGCTGTTTGCCACCACGCGGCCCCACTTCTTGAAAAATTCCGCCTTGATTGCCGGTGCTTTGTCCGGGCTTTTTGGTCGTCTTCATGTGAAATTCCTTACGTTTGGTTTGTGTTATTTCAGGGGACATTGGTTGAGAGACAAAAGATTGTTGTTCCACTGACCGTCGGCATGAGTTCGAAGGTAAGGTGCTTTTCCGGACTCGTGAACCACGCCGATATCGGCGCGCCTGCCGCTAACTGGGTCCAACACATAGAACGTATTCGTCTTTGTCTCGATGCTTTTAATTACGTCTTCACGACTCCACACCCAACCCGCAGCGGGATTTCCGAGATGCGTGATGTATTCGTGAGTGCTTTGCGGGTCAGGTTTAGTAATGCAAGTAACTTGTACGTCAGTCATGTCAAATTCCTCATTGCTTGCGCCAGGAGCGTCAACTATAATGTGACGAGTTCGTCATGCCCCTGGCCAAAAGAGAGGCCCCGAAGGGCCTAAGACGAACAAGTCAATCTTAACTATACGGAATCGTCATGTCTGGGTCAACACCCCCAACTCCATCCTCTATTTTTCCACTCCGGCTACGGATTGCTCGTGAATATCGCGGCTTAAATCAAGGAGAGTTGGCAACTCGTGCAGGTTTGCAGCCGTCGGCGATATCCCATTTCGAAACAGGGGCAAGAAAACCATCATTTGATAATTTGCATCTTCTTGCAGAAACGCTTGATGTAACTATCGACTATCTGCTGGGGCGAGTTGATGAGTGTAAAGCGCTTTCTGGAGCAGATCGATTACATCGTCACTATGAAAATCTGGATAGCTCAGATAGAAAAATGGCTGACGACCTCATCAGTATGCTTGCCCGTCGCGCAAAAGAAAGAGGTAAGCCATGAGTGGATCTGACCCCTATTTTTTGGCTTCATTAGCTGGCGAGCAGATCGTTAAAGGCTTAAATATCGTAGCGCTGCCAATCGACCCACGAAAAATAGCGATCGACAGAGATATCGTTGTTGTTGCAAAACCGATAGAAGAGAATGGCGTTTCTGGAATGCTGATTCGCTCTGGAAACGATTTTGCCATTGCTTACGCTACTCATCACCAAAACGAAGGTTTTGAGAATTTCAGTATCGGCCATGAGCTAGGCCACTTTTATCTGCCGGGTCACGTCAATGCAATTATCGAAGGTGACGAGGGGGTGCATGTCTCCCGAGCAGAATTCAACTCTGGGAATAGATATGAAGCTGAAGCAGATCGATTCTCTGCTGGGCTGTTGATGCCAAGGCATCTTTTTTTTCCTGCGATGCAGCATGCAGGGAAGGGGTTAGCTGCAATTGAAAATCTAGCAAGTCTATGCAAAACATCTCTGCATGCGACTGCAATTCGTTATATACAGTGCTCACGAGAGCCTGTTGCAATTATAGTAAGCAAAGAGGGAGTCATTGATCATTGCTTCATGTCGGAGGCGCTAAAGCAGATTAACGGAATAGACTGGGTCCGGAAGCATCAATTCGTTCCGCGTGACACTCCAACTTTTTCCTTCAATATGGTTTTGTCGAATATCGAGCTGAGTGTGCGTATTGAGGAAAAAACGAATCTGCAAACATGGTTCGGTGGAGCGCGGAATATTGAAGTAAGTGAGGATGTGATTGGGTTGGGGCGCTACGGAAAGACACTAACCGTTCTTTATGACATTGATATGCCTGAGCCCGAGGATGAGGAAGAAGAATCGAATCTCATCAATTCCTGGACGCCACGATTTTAATAACGAGATTAGGTTGGCCGTGTAAATTTCGGTCAAAAAATTTGCGTGTGTTCGTATTTTTTTAATCCGCCGGCACGGTCCGCGCCCCCGCCCACTCCCGCAGCGCCTCCACCTGCTCCGCCATCAATACCGACAGCGGCCGCGTATTCTTCAATTCCGCACGCAGTTGGAACTCGCTGAGCGGTTGATTCACCGCATGCGCGGAGTAGAGGGCGGCCACGATCACCTGTTCGATCTCCGCGCCCGAGAACCCCTCCGCGGCGGTGGCGAGCGCGGGCAGATCGAAGCCCTCCGCGTCCACGCTGCGGCGACGCAGATGCAGCGCGAACAGTTCGGCGCGGGACTCTGCGCTGGGCAGGTCGACGAAGAAGATTTCGTCGAAGCGGCCCTTGCGCAGCAGTTCGGCCGGCAGGTCGTGGACCTGGTTGGCGGTGGCGACCAGGAACACCGGCGACTTGCGTTCGGCCAGCCAGGTCAGGAAGGTGCCCAGCACGCGGCGGGACACGCCGCCGTCTTCGCCGCCGGAGCTGGCGAGGCCTTTCTCGACCTCGTCGATCCACAGCACGCAGGGCGAGAGTTGTTCGGCCGACGCCAGGGCGTCGCGCAGGTTCTTTTCGGTCTCGCCGTGGAATTTGTTGTACAGCGCGCCGAAGTCCAGGCGCAGCAGCGGCACGCCGAAACCGGCGGCGATGGCCTTGGCCAGCATCGATTTGCCGCAGCCCTGCACGCCGAGCAGCAGCAGGCCTTTTGGCGGGTCGAGGCCCGGCGGCGCGTTGCCGTCGACGAATGCGCTGCGGCGCAGTTCGATCCAGCGTTTGACCCGTTTCGCGCCGATGACGTGATCGAGCTTCACCGGGTCGAATTCGTAGTGCAGATGGCCGCTGCGGTTGATCAGCTCGAATTTCAGCTTCGCCAGTTCGGGCAGGTCGTTGGCGTTCAGCACGCCGTCGCGGAAGATCAGGTGCCGGGTGATGCGGCGGGCGTCGGTTTCGCTCAGGCCGCGCAGGTTGCGCACGATCTGCTTCACCGCTTCGGCGTCCACTTCCACGCGCTTGCCGCCGTGTTCGCGGGCGTAGGAGGCGGCTTCCTCTTTCACCAGCTTCAGCATCGCGTCGCTGTTGGGCAGATGCGGGCGATAGCGCACCGCATGTGCTTCCAGATCCTCGGGCAGCTCGACCTTGTTGCCGACCAGCACCAGCACGTGCGGCAGGCAGTTGCGGCGCTGCAGGATGTCGCGGACCTGGCGCTGGGTGCCGGCGTATTTCAGATACGGCGCGAAATCCAGCAGCAGGAACACGCTGCGCTGGTCGGCCTTGTAGATCGCCTGCAGGGTCGCGCCCGCGTCCGGGGCCACGTCGGCCTCGTCCTCGCGGTCCATGTCGATGCGGCGCAGGCCTTCGGTGATGGACCAGCGGAACAGCGCCCGCCAGACGTGCATCAGCGATTGCCGGAACAGTTCGACCACCCGCGGTTCGTCCGGGGTCTCGATCACGATCAAAGGGGTATCGGCGCGGATCAGCGCCACAAGGTCCTGCAAGCCGCTCATGGTGTCCTAAATGAAAGGGTAGAAATCCCCCGAAAGCAGCGAAAACGATAGCAAAGGCGGGTCATCGGCGCGCGCTGTGGATTCCAAGTGATTGATTCGCATGGGAACGTCGCATGGGGACTTGCCCGCGCCAAGCAATTCCGGTGCTAAGCTGAGGGCTCTTCACTGCGGAGGCGCCGATGAAAACGGTTCTGGTCGCCAGCTCGAAGGGCGGAGTGGGCAAAACCACCATCGCCACCCATCTCGCCGCACAGTCGGCCGTGGACGGGCATCGCACCGTCCTGATCGATGCAGACCCGCAGCGCTCGTCCACCCGCTGGGCCGAACGCCGGTCCGATCTCGAAACCGCGGTGCTGCCGATCGACGGCACCCGCAGGACGTGGCTGACGCAGGTGCCCGATGATGCCCAGCGCATCGTCGTCGATGCGCCGGCCGGCGCCACCGCCGACAGCCTGGAAGCCTTCCTCGAACACGCCGACGCGCTGGTGGTGCCGGTGCTGCCGTCGACGCTGGATATCGACGCCACCGTACCCTTCCTCAACGCCATCGCCAGGCACCCGCGCGTACGGCGCGGCCAGCTGCGCGTGGGGCTGGTCGGCAACCGCCTCAAACCGTGGACCAACGCCTCGCAGCAGGCGGTGGAACTGCTGCAGCAATGGCCCTACCCGGTGGTCGCCCAACTGCGCGACAGCCAGGCCTACGTGATGCTGGTCGGCCTGGGCCGCAGCCTGTTCGATTACCACTCCCAGCATGTGCGCGAGCACCAGGAAGACTGGGCGCCGCTGTTGAAGTGGTTGAGGAAGGGGTGATCGCGACACAAAACCTGTGGGAGCGACGCAAGTCGCGACGATTCGCAGAAAATCTTGACCAGGTTCGGCTGTTTAAAACCCGCAGCCTGTCGCGACTTGCGTCGCTCCCACAAGATCGAAGGTCAGGCACTCAAGACCATCACTTCGTCGGCAACGCGCCCGCATCCCGCAGCAGCTGTTTGCCCAGTGCGATGCGCGCGTTGCGCTTGTCCATCTTCTTCAGCTGCACGCCCAGCACGAAGCTGGCGTCGGGTGTCTTACCGCCTTCCACCCAGCCGATCCACGGGCAACTCCAGTGGCAGGGCGTGCGTCGCAGTGTCGTCGCGGCGTGCGGCGGTCCCAAGCGGTGGCGATGCCGCGCGCGTCACGGCCGTAACGGCTGTCACCGCGCGCATTCGGCCATGCCAGACTGCGCCACCACGCCCGCACCAAGCATGAGCGCATGACCTTGAGCCGCACGTCCTCCCGCCGTACGACGACAGACCGCATCGACATCGAACTGGGAACGCCGCCGCGCGTGCAGGGGCAGCCGGTGCGGCACCAGTCGCTGTGGATCCTGCTGCGGCTGTGGCTGGCGGCGCAGTCCGGCGAGGGCTGGCTGCGCGAGACCCAGCTGCGCGAACAGTTCGCCAACACCCGGAACCTGCGGATGGTGATCAGCCGCGCCTATGCCGACTTCGCCCGCCTGGGGCTGCGCGTGGGCTGGGGCACCGACCGCAGCCGCGCCCCGGACCTGCTGCCGCTGGCGGGGCGCAACCGCGGCCCGTACTGGCTGGCCGACGGTGAAGCCGCGCGGCTGGACATCGCGCTGCACGACGCCCCGGCGGGCGTCGATGCGGTGGTGGCGTGGCTGGGCGCAGCCTCCGCGGCGCGGAGCGTGGCCGGGCCGGAATCGGTCAGCGCCGCCAGTCCGGACTACTGGCACGCCTGGGCCGGCGCGCGCCGCGACATGCTGGACGGGCGGCTGATCATGGATCGCGACCATGGCGCGCTGGCCGGCTACCGCCGCGCGCAGACCCTGGCGCCGGACCCGTGGCTGCAGGCGCTGGCGCTGCTGCAGCAGGCGATGGTCTGGCGCCGCGCCGGCAACGCCGACGCCGCGCGCGCGGTGCTGGCCGAACTTGATCGCCATTGGCACGACGAACAGGCGCCGGAGCACGCCTGGCTGGGGGCGATGGCGGCGATCGTGCAGGCGTGGTGCGCCTACGCCGGCCGCGATCCGCAGGCGGCGCGGCAGATCCTGCGCCAGGCCACCGAGGATCCGCGCTGGACCGGCCTGTTCCAGTACCACCCGCGGGTGCGCTGCGAACACGCCAACCTGCAGGCGCTGATCCACCGGGCGATGGCGCTGGACGAATGCACCGAGCTGGCGGAACGCACCGAGGCCGCGCGCACCGCGCTGCTGTACTACCGCGCGGCGCTGGCGCTGGCCAACGAGGCCGAGCTGTTCGACGTCGCGGCCTCCACCGCCAGCAATCTGGGCTGGTCGCTATGGCTGTTCCAGCGCTGCGGGCTGGACGTGCCCAGCGACGACGGCCACCCGCTGAAGTGGATCGGACTGGCGGCGTGGCTCAGCGGGCGTCACGGCGTAGGCGGCGGCTGCTGGAACACCATCTATCTGCTGCGCATGGCGCGCGGCGGCGGCCCGGAAGCGCCGCATCCGCGCGCCGATGCCTTCCGCCGCTGGCCGGTGATCCCGTTGGAGGAGTTCCGCACGAAGATCGCGCCGATCGAACTGACCGTGGCGTGGACCACCTGGCGCGGACTGGCGACGACGATGCAGGCCGATGTCGACGCCGGCCGGGTCCAGGTGGATGCGCTGCAGCGCGCCAACGTGCTGCTGGAAGTGGCGTGGTACGAAGCCCACGACGGCGACGCGCAGCGCAGCGCCGAGGCCGCGGCGCGCCTGCGTCGGCGCCTGCGCGAACTCACCCCCGCGGATCGGCTGTTCTTCCGCGATGCGCTGCGGCGGTTGCCGGAAGTCGTCGGCTGAGCGCTGCGCGATCCCTGTTTTTGTGGGAGCGTCGCCAGTCGCGACGGGCTACGAAAAGTCTTACTTCCGTCCGTCGCGACTTGCGTCGCTCCCACAGGAACTCTTCCCGAATCCGGATTCCCCAACGGCAATACGCCGACGGATCGCGCTAAGCTCTCCCCATCATCCCGGGCCGAAGACTGAAGCGCACATGCGAACCCTGATCCTGCTCCGCCACGCTCATGCCGAACCCGTCAGCGACGGGCAAGCCGATGTCGATCGCGCGCTGTCCGCGGAGGGTCTGGCCGAGGCGGAGGCCGCCGGGCGCTGGTTGTCCGCGCAGGGCCTCGTGCCCGACCGCGTGCTGTGCTCGCCCGCACGGCGCACCCGCGAGACCCTGGAAGCGGTGCTGGGCAACGGCGTCGGTTTCGTCGAACAGCGCCTGGTCGACGCCATCTACGAGGCCACCGCCGGCGCGCTGGCCGAGCTGGTCGACGAACACCACGATGTCGAACGGCTGATGCTGGTCGGCCACAACCCCGGCCTGGAGCGCCTCGCCGCGCTGATGCACAGCGGCCAGTCCGGCGATTACCGCGGCATGCCGCCGGGCAGCGTGGTGGTGCTGGATTTCCCGGCCGATGCCGCGGTGGAGCCGGGCGTCGCCAGCCTCTCCGCGTTCTGGTGGCCGTGAAGTCCGCGACAGTCTCCGCTTCGCTGTTGTTCTGCCTGCTGGTCGCAGCGGGCACGGTTGCCGGAACCACGGCCGTACGTGCTGCCGATATCGATCCGCAGCACACGCGTATCGGTTTCACCCTGAAAACGCGCTGGGGCCAAGTGCTGCAGGGCCGGTTTCCGCGCTACAGCGGCCGCATCGAAACCCTCGACGATGGCCGCTATCGGGTGCATCTGCAGATGTCCGCGCGCGAGGTCGAGATCGTCGGCCAGCCCAGCTATACCGGTATGACCCGCGGAGAGGGCTTTTTCGAAGCCGACCGCTTTCCCAACGTGGAATTCGTCTCCGACCCGTATGCGTCCACGCTGCTCGAGAACGGCGGCAAGCTCACCGGCGAGCTGACCATCCGCGACGTGACGCGGCGCGAGACTTTCATCATTCTCAAGAGCGAGTGCGCGCGACCGGCCTACGACTGCGATGTGCTCGCCAGCGGCAGCGTGCGCCGCACCGACTACGGCGTGGACCGCTGGATACTGGCGGTGTCCGATCACGTCCGCTTCGTGCTGCGGCTGCGCGTGCGCGAGGGCGACGAATGAAGGACGACGCATGAAGCCGCTGCGCGCGGTGTGCCTGCTTGTGGCGGTGCTGGCCCAGGCCGCCTGCGCCTCGCTGTCCGCCCCGCAGCAGCGCCAGGTGGACACGCTGGTCGCCGCCGCGCGCAGCACCGAGAACACCTGCGGCCGCGCCGATGCCTGCGCGCGGCCGTCGCCGCTGCTCGAACTGGGCCTGCGCGCCGCTGGTGGCATGCCGGCGCCGGTCGCCGATGCGGCTGCGGTGCCGGTGGCGTCTTCGGCGCCGGAATCGGCCCCGCCGGTCGTCGATCCGCTACCCGGCGCGCCCGCGACTGTCGACGCGGCCCGCATCGTGCCCGCACCTGCCGGCGCGCAGCATTACGCGCTGATCCTCGACTACGGCCAGGACGCGCTGCTGGCGCGGCTGGATCTGATCCGTGGCGCCACCCGCAGCATCGATATCCAGACCTACATCTTCGACGAGGACGACGCCGGCCATCTGATCCTCGACGAGCTGCTGATCGCGGCGCGGCGCGGGGTGAAGGTGCGGCTGCTGGTCGACCAGCTCGCCGCGCTGCGGCGCGTCGACACCCTGGCGGCGCTGGCCGGCGCGCACGCGAATTTCGAGATGCGCCTCTACAACCCCGTACTCGGGCGGGCGCGGATCAGTTATCCGATGTACGCGCTGGCGTCCGCCTGTTGCTGGCGCAGGCTCAACCAGCGTATGCACAACAAACTGATGATGGTGGATGGGCTGGTGGGCATCACCGGCGGCCGCAACTACCAGAACGACTATTACGACTGGGACGCGTCCTACAACTTCCGCGACCGCGACATCCTGGTCGCCGGCCCGGCGATCGCCAGCATGGACGCGCATTTCGAGTCGTTCTGGGATGCACCGCTGACCCGGCCCCTGACCCGGCTGACCGATGTCGGCCGCCTGGTGCTGCGCCAGGGCGTGCCGGCGGTGGAGCATCCGGCGCCGGAGCGGCCGCAGCGGATCGAGGCGATGGGCCGCGACGCCGACGACGCCGCGCTGGTGCGCAGCCGTCTGGTCGATGCGGCGATGCCGGTGCATTCGCTGCGCTACATCGGCGACTCGCCGCGCAAGCACCAGGCCGAGAAACTGCGGTCGGGCGTGTCGTCGCGGCTGCTGCGCGACCTGATCGTGTCCTCCGAACACCGGGTGCTGCTGCAGACGCCTTACCTGGTGCTGTCCAAGCCGGCGCAGCGCATGTTCAGCGAGCTGCAGCTGCGCGATGCCCCGCCGCGGGTGATCGTGTCCACCAACAGCCTGGCCGCCACCGACGCCTTCATTCCCTACGCGCTGTCGTACAAGTACAAGCGCCGCTATCTGCGGGATTTCAAATTCGAGATCTACGAGTTCAAACCGTTTCCGCAGGATGCGCCGATCGACGTGGAAGCCACCGGCACCGTCGGCATCGCGTGGCAGGACGACGGCACGCCGGTCTTGCTGGATAGATTTGGTGCGTTGCCGGCCGAAGCCGGTTCGCCCGGGCCGGCGCTGACCGGCTCGTCGGGATTGGGATCCTCGGCGGGAGGCTCGTCCGGGGCAGGGTCGTCCAGCGGGATGGCCTCGGGTTCGGACGGGTCGGGCATCGGCGGCAGCCGCTCGCCCGACCGGCCGACGCCGCTGGCGCGTGAATATTCCGCGCTGCGCTACTCCAAGCGCGGCGCCAACGAACAGGTGCCGCTCAAGCGCGGCGGCGTGCGTTTCGGGCTGCACGCGAAATCGCTGGTGATCGACGAGCGCGTCGGCGTGATCGGCACCCACAACTTCGACCCGCGCGGCGACAACTACAACACCGAATCGGTGGTGGTGATTGAAGACCCGGCGTTCGCGCGCGTGCTGGCCGCCAGCATCGAGCGCGACATGGCGCCGGCCAACGCCTGGATGATCGCGCGCCGCGACAAGCCGCCGGTGTTTTCGGGACTGGAGTATTCGCTGTCGAAAGTGTCCGAGCTGCTGCCGGTCTTCGATTTCTGGCCGGTGCGTTACGCCACCAGCTACGAATTCAAGCCCGGCCCGGACTGCCCGGAGCCGATCTCTCCGCGCGATCCCGAATTCCGGCGCTGTTACGAGCCGGTGGGCGATTTCCCGGAAGTGGCGCCGGTGATCCGGCCGCTGACGCGGATCTTCACCGCGTTCGGCGCGGGATTGGCCCCGATTCTGTAGTAGGACGGGCTCAAGCCCGCCATTGCGGCTGATCCGGTCGCTGCGCAAGCGATAAAGCCCCTCGCTCCATGCGCGATCAGGCCTGAATCCGCGCAGTCGCCCCTTCAAAACCTGTCCCCCAGCTCGTCCGGCGGGACTCACTGCGACCGTTCGTCGGCTCGACAAAAGTCGAAAATCAATAAAAACAATCAGTTAAACCCATGGCGAGCGTGGGGTGACTTCTGGCATGTCTGTTTTGGTGGGTAGGTGTTGTAGATTACCAACACACCAAATCACAAGCACACACGGAACCCGCCATGAACGTCTCGAACACCACCACCACCGTCCGCACCTCGACCGACACCACCGGCAACCTCGTCTCCATCGCCAGCAAGACCCGCCGCAGCTATGGCGCGCGCAGCTTCGGCGTCGGCTACGGCAAGAGCAGCGGTTACGCCGCGGACAAGCGCTACACCACCGACTGGGGCCAGATCCGCTTCCGCTGCGCCTGATCCGCCCGGTCACCCGCTTCGGTTCCATCAGTCTCCAGATCCGCGTCCACCACGCAACGCCCGCAAGTCATCCCCCCGCACGAACCTCTCAGGACCAACATGAACGCCTCGCAGACCCACGCCTCACTCGCCCCGCGCACCCCGGTCGCCGTGCTGTCGCAGGTCGAGTCAAACCCTTCTTCCGCCCGTTATCGCGAACGCGATTTCGGCATCGGCTACGGCGCCAGCAGCGGTTATGCCCAGGACAGGCGCTATACCAGCGACTGGGGCCAGGCCCGCTTCCGCTGCCGCTGAACCTGGCCGCACAACCCGGCCCGCGCCAGCCGCGAACCGCTTCGATGCGTCCCGACCGCAGCGCATGACCTCTCTCCCATGCGCCTGCGGCCGGGCCGCCGCCGGCAGGCTCGGTTATCCTGATGCCATGAGTACGTCCGCACCCCCCGCTTCCAGCCCCTTCCGCCGCAGCACCAGCCTCGAACAGCTCAACGCGATGTCCACCGACACCGCCATGGCACCGTTGGGGATCGTGTTCACCGAGATCGGTCCCGATTACCTGCGCGCCACCATGCCGGTGGATGCCCGCACCCACCAACCGTACGGCCTGCTGCACGGCGGCGCCTCGGTGCTGCTGGCGGAGACCCTGGGCAGCAGCGCCGGCATGCTGTGCTGCGCCCCCGACCATTTGTGCGTAGGCATCGAGATCAACGCCAACCACGTCAACGGCATCCGCGAAGGCCGGGTCACCGGCACCGCGCGACCGCTGCACGTCGGCAGCCGCACCCAGGTCTGGGACATCCGCATCGAAGACGATTTCGGACGCCTGATCTGCGTCTCGCGGCTGACCCTCGCCGTGATCGCGCAGCACGCCTGATCTCCGCGATCGACCCCGCATCCGAGATGGTTCAAAGCTCTAATCCGTTTCGGTATGGTGGCGTCATGACCGATGCCCCCTTCGCTGCGCGCGCCGCCAGGCTGCAGCGTTACCTTGTGCGTACGCCGATGCTGGCCTGGCATGCGCTGGTGCATCTGCCGATCGTCCTGATCCTGATGTCGCCGCCGTTCGGCCAGATCCGCATCGGCAAAGACCGCTTCGGCGACGATCGCCTCGGCCACCGCATGGTGCGCTGGTGGCAGGGCGGACTGATGCGGGTGTTCGGCTTCCGCATGCGCCGCATCGGCACGCCGCTGCCCGGCGCGGTGATGTTCGTCGCCAACCACGTCAGCTGGATCGATATCACCGCCCTGCACAGCTACCGGATGATGGGTTTCGTCGCCAAGCGCGAAATCGCCGGCTGGCCGGTGGTCGGCTGGCTCGCGACCATGGGCGAAACCATCTATCACCAGCGCGGCAGCCAGGAATCCCTCGGCGGCGTGCTGCATGAAATGCTGGCGCGGCTGCGCGAAGGCCGCGCCATAGGGGTATTCCCCGAAGGCCGCACCCGCGGCGGCGATGCGATCGGCCCGTTCCACGCGCGCATCTTCCTGGCCGCGGTGCAAGCCGAAGTGCCGGTGCAGCCGGTGGCGCTGCGCTACGGCGACGGCGCCTCGCGGCAGACCGTGGTCGCGTTCGGCCCGACCGAAAGTTTCGCCGCCAACGTGCTGCGTCTGCTGGGCGAACCGGGCTGCAATGCGGAAGTGGTGTTCCTCGAACCGATCCTCCCCGGCAATGCCGATGGCCGCAGGCGACTCGCCGACACCGCCAGGATGCGGATCGTGGAGGCGATGGAGGAGTAATGAAGGCCCATCTGCTGTCATTCCGAGCGCCGCGAGGAACCTGCTGTCGGCATCCGAAGCATCGAGCAAGCAGGTTCCTCGCGGCGCTCGGAATGACAGGACTGGGTTGCGGATGAAGATTCATCCCTCCCCCTACAACCCCCCACGCTGGCTGCGCAGCCCGCATCTGCAGTCGCTGTTCGCGACCAGTCCGCTGCGACGCGCTCGCGGCGCGGTGCTGCTGCGGCGCAGCGGTGCGGTGAGCAAGCCGTACATCGTCGACGGCGGCGACGGCGTGCGCCTGGAGGGCGTGCACAGCCGTTTGCCCGGCGCCGCGCCGCGCGGGCTGGCGCTGCTGCTGCACGGTTGGGAAGGCAGCGCCGAATCCAGCTACATGCGCCTGACCGCGGCGCATCTGCTGGGCGCCGGGTTCGAGGTATTCCGGCTGAATTTCCGCGACCACGGCGACACCCATCACCTCAATCAGGCGCTGTTCCACTCCAATCGCATCGATGAAGTGATGCACGCGGCAAGCGATGTCGCCGAACGCTTCCTGGCCGGTTCGTCGCGGCCGATGGTGGTCGCCGGTTATTCGCTGGGCGGCAATTTCGCGCTGCGGGTGGCGATGCGCGCGCGCGCCGCCGGGCTGCCGCTGGTGCATGCCGCGGCGGTGTGCCCGCTGCTGGATCCCGGTCTGACCATGACCCGGATGGAAGAGGCGCTGCCGGTCTACATCCGTTATTTCGAACAGAGCTGGCGCGCGTCGCTGCGCCGCAAGCGCGACAACTTCCCGCAGTTCTACGACTTCGACGACAGCGTGCTGAAGCTGGGCATGCGCGACCTGACCCGCTGGATGGTCGAGCGGCACACCGATTTCGACACCCTGGACGACTACTTCAACGGCTATTCCATCGCCGGCGACCGACTGGCCGCGCTGGACGTGCCGGCGGACATCCTGACCTCGACGGACGACCCGGTGATTCCGGTCGCCGAATTCCACGCCCTGCGCCTGCCGGACACGGCGAAGATCGAGATCGCGCAGTGGGGCGGGCACTGCGGCTTCCTGGAAACCAATCGGCTGGACGGTTATGCCGAGCGCTGGGTTGCGGCGCGGCTGTCGGCGGCGGTGGACGCGCGCGCGCGCGCCTGAGGCCGTGCCCGGCGCCGCGGCCCCGGACGGTACACTTGGCGGTTCCGGGCCAAGGCCCCGCAGTCCCAGAACCTCCCATGCAAGAACGAATTCTCGCCGCCCTGCGGCGCGGCGCCAACGCCGAAGCCCTGTCGCTGGCCCGCGTGGCCGTGGCCGGCGCCCCGCACGATGCCCATGCCCATGCGCTGCTGGCCCACGCCGAGCGCGCCAACGGCGACATCGCCGCCGCCCAGCACGCGATCAGCCGCGCCGTGCTGCTGGCCCCGGAAGACGCCGAACTGCACTTCCAGCGCGCCGGCTTCCTGCTGAAGGAACATAAGCTCGACGAGGCCCAAGCCGCGCTGAGCCGCACCATCGACCTCAACCCGAACCAGTTCGACGCCTACATCCTGCAGGGGCAGATGGCAGTGGGTCGCGGCGCCATCGACGAGGCCGAGCGCCTGCAGCGTTCCGCCGCGCGCCTGCAGCCGGATCACCCGTGGGTCACGACGCTCGAAGGCATGGTCGCGCTGCGCCGCGGCGACGGCGTGCGCGCGCAAGTGCTGCTGACCCGCGCCGCCGAGCGCATGCCGGACGATCTGCAGGTGCTGTACGCGCTGGGCTTCGCCCATCTGAGCCAGCAGCAGTTCGCGTTCGCCGAGCAGGCGTTCGTGAAGATCATCGAGCTTTCGCCGGACATGCGCGGCCTGCGCGGCCTGCTCGCCGATGTGCTGCTGCAGCAGCAGCGCCCGGACGAGGCCCGCGATGTGCTGCAGCCGCTGCTGGACGACCCCGAGACCGCGACCCCGGCGCTGAAGCGCATGACCGCGGAACTCGAATTGATGCTGGGCCGCCACGAACCGGCGCTCGCGCTGCTGCGCGAATCGGTGGCCGAAGAGCCGCACGACCCGCGCGGATGGGCGATCCTCTCCGATATCTGGCGCCGCACCGGCGATTTCGCCGATGCCCGCGCCACCCTGGAAACCGCGCTGGCGCAGCATCCCAAGGCGACCTCTCTGTGGCAACTGCGGCTGGCGTTCGAAGCCGAAGGCAGCGAGGAGGCCAAGGTGGTGATGGAGCGCTGGCTCGCGGTGATGCCGGACAACACCAATGCGCTGGATGCGGCGATGCATCTGCACGAAGCCCGCGGCGAAAGCGACGCGGTCGACGCGCTCGCGCAGCGCATCGTCGAACTGGAACCCGGCCGCAGCAGCGCCGAAATGCGCCTGCTCGACCGCATGATCCGCGACCAGCCTGAGGCGGCGGTCGTGCATGTGCAGGGACTCATTTCCAAGGCGGCCGACGACGCGGCCAAGCGCGGCCTGATGCTGTGGCTGGGCTACGCCCAGGACCGCGCCGGTCGTTACGGCGAGGCCGCGATGACCTGGCACGCGGTCAACAGCGCCGAAGCCGCGCTGCGCTGGCCGCTGACCGTGCCCGGCCATGCAGGCGGCCCGTGGCCGGAAGCGGCGACGCCGCTGCCCGGCACCCCGCCGGTCGCCTATCTCTGGGGCGTCCCGGGTTCGGGCGTCGAGAAGGTCGCCGCAGTGATCGCCCACGCCGGCTACCCCCTGCGCGGCGACCGCTTCTCGCAGCGTCCGCCGCAGGATCCGCTGCAGAATCCTGACACCATCGGCGCGCTCAACGACGGCTCGCTGTCGCCCGAACGCCTGCTCGCCGAATGGCGCGCCGCGCTGCCTTCGCGCGGCGTCGACGACGGCATCATCATCGACTGGCTGCCCTACTGGGACAACGCGCTGCTGAAGATGCTGCGCCCGCTGCAGCCCGAAGCGATCGTGATGATCTCCCTGCGCGATCCGCGCGACATGTTGCTGGAATGGATCGCCTTCGGCAGCCCGATGCCTTTCGGCATCGCCACCCCGGCGGACGCCGCGCTGTGGATGGCGCGCCAACTGCAGCACGTGGTCGCGCTGCACCAGAACAACCTGCAGCCGCACAAACTCGTCCGCACCGATCATGCCTTGGCCGATATCGAAGCCTTCGCCGCGGAAGTCGGCGGCGGCCTGGGCCTGGAAGAAATCCGCATCCCGCCCGCATCCGCACTCGGCACCCAGCGTTTCCCGTTCGGCCACTGGCGCCAGTATTCCAAAGCATTGGCCGAACCGTTCGCGCTGTTGTCCGAGGTGGCGCAGACGTTGGGGTATCCGGCTGATTAGAGTTTCTTTATTATCTTGATATCGGACGTTAGGCGGCAGATCGGAGTTTTACCGTTTTTTAAATGTTTTCAAAAACAAGGACGAAATTAATCATGAAAGTCATTAAATTTACAGCAATTACAGCGTTGGTTCTCACCTCAAGCTTAGCTAATGCAAGAGAGGCTTTGGTTGTCAATCAAGCCATCTCCGAACAAGAGGTGTTGGCAGCTCAAAAAGCATGGTGCGGCGCCCTGGTTGACATTAGCTCTACATACAAAAAAGACGGTCAATCAGCCGCCAAGGCGTTGGCTGAAAATGTCATAGATAATGCCTATGGTTATAAAATGGGCGCAGTACTGTTCAAGCCTACACTCACTGTAAATCCCCAAACGTTCCGTCTTACACGTGCGGGAGCGCTGTCCTACTTTGTCGGTGGTGATCCATCCTTCCCCAGTGACACAGGCTTCGCACTCAAAGGCTGGAAAAGTTGCAAAATTGAAAATGCAGGAATTTTCATTACTGGCGATAGCGCTACCACCATGGGAAAAGTCAACTTCACTGGCGAAGATGGCAAGGTAACGTCTGTAGACAAAACATGGGGCTATGTTAAAGACAATGCGGGCTCGCTTCGTATAGTCGTTCATCACTCGTCGCTCGAGTATCAACCAAATTGAAGCACTAGCACGTAGGGTGGGCTGAGCGCAGCGATGCTCACCCAAACCGCTAACAAAGCTTGATGTATCTGCGTGCTGTTCTTGCTCCGTTCGATGCTTACCTCATTTTGAGTGTCGGGATGGTGGGGATCGCTGCGCTCACCCCACCCTACGATGCTGCGAATCCTGTTTCATGGACTTCGTCCACGCGACCATTCCGAGCCAATGGATCAACGCATGATCGTAGACCCGGATGGCGGCGCACAGGATGTGCGCCGTTTTTTGACGCGGCAGGATGCCGCATCGAAAAATCCCGGCCATGTCGCCGACGGCAGATGTGCCTAGGTATTGAGAGTTTTCTTTGGTTACTTTCTTGACTCGCGCCTGCGGCGCTCG
>JANLVT010000080.1:0-48700 GCA_031364125.1 Lysobacterales bacterium
CCTCTGCGTCATGGCTGAACTTGGTGGAGCGGTTCTTCGGACAAATCAGTGAAAAGTGGATCAAGCGCCAGGCACACGCGTCAGTCGCTGAGCTTGAACAGTCGATCCAGCACTACATCGATACACACAACGCCGATCCAAGCCCTTTGTCTGGCACAAAACGGCAGATGCCATCCTCGCTTCTGTCGCCAGAATAGCTCCCCAGCGTCTTTCCCACATCATGGACTTTGAAGGCGGACTATCCTCGCCGCTATCGTCTTGGTCGTAGCCAGGAATCGGGGCGCAAGCGATATAGTCGCGCGATCCAGTTTCGAACATGCCAGGAGGGCAACGGCCCTCTGCCAAAGCAATATTTGAAAGAAAACATAAGGCTAACGCTAACAACCAATGCGCTGCAGACATGATCTTATCCCTTCCGACATCGGCTACGTCTTGGCACTGATTCAACACTTCCCTTGATCAATGAAGCAGGTTATTCACTTAGGTACAGCTTCTGCATAACTGCAACCACTGTAATAAATTTTGCACTCTGAACCTGATTTACTTTTGCAAGATGCCAGCGCGTCCTGTATTGCTGTTGGAATATCAACGGCGTGATACGCTACGCCTCGCCCCGCCCCCCAAGCGATAGACAGCACACTAGTTATTGTAAGTAATTAGAACTTCGCATTTCGTATTTGATACAGATGCCGTAACTCGACATTGCTCAACTGCAGCTTGCCTAGCAGCAGCTTCTGATTTGAAACTGCTGATTGCCCCAGAACCGCCGCCGCCATTGGACTCAGTCGCGATTGCTCCCCATTGAGTCTCCCAGACCGTAGGTATTGGGGGTGGACTGTCCTCAGCACTGTCATTATTTCCTTGACCATAAGGAATAGGGGCGCATGCGGTGTAATCACGCGAGTCACTTTCAAACATTCCTGGAGGACAACGCCCTTCTGCGAAAGCTAATCCAATGCGGCCAACAATGCTGTAAACCACAGATAACGCAATCCATTCATGGATCAATCTCAACAGTATTCAACAAACATCTCCAATCACTTGGGGACCAGTTCAGCAAAACTGCAACCGCTGTAAAAAATCTCGCAAACTGAGCCAGCATTACGATTGCATTCTTTGAGGGCATCTGCCTTAGCCGTTGGAAGATCAACAGCGGATTCCGCTGTACTACGCCCGCCACCCCATGCATAAGCACCACATTGATTTGAAAAGGGATGAAGAATTTTACAAGCACTCTTAACGTTAGTGGCAGTAGATTGGCACTGTGCCAATGCTGCCTGATTGGCTCCTAACTGTGATTTATATCCGGTGGCCGCTCCCGGTCCTCCGCCATTGGACTCATTTGCAATTGCTCCGAAACGTCTTTCCCAAAACATGGACCTAGGAGGAGGGCCGCTATCCACTGTCACCACTATCGCTCTGGCCATAACCCGGAATCGGAGCACAAGCAATGTAATCTCGAGAGCCCGTCTCAAACATTCCTGGAGGGCAACGGCCTTCCGCAAATGCCACGCAGGGTATGGATATCAGCAGAACAATCCATGTGCTCCAAAATCTCACCATGACCTTGCTCTTTACGATGTTGGCGACGCTTTGGGCTTAATTATATCGGACGGAGCTACAGTAGTATTCCCTCCCGTGAACATTGTTGGCCTAGAGGTATTCGAAGGATCAACGTTTTGACTGCGGCTAGCATCATCACGTCTCGGTGGGGCCGGAGAGTAACCACCATGTCCACCGCCACCAGCACCACCGCGATACCCAGGCTCGCCAGGACGTGAGCCGCCACCTGCGGAGGGGCTAAAGCCGGTATGCGAGGAGAACTGTCCCAGCACGCCCAGAAGGAAGTCCTCTTGGCGGACACGACGAATGCGATCAAGTCTCTGAACATGGTGATGAGGAAGCTGACGCGGAGCCAGAGAATTTTTCCGAACGACGACTCTGCGCTGAAGTCGCTGTTCCTGTCGATTCGGGAAGCGTCGAAGAACTGGAAGTCGATCCATCACTGGAAGCCTGCGCTGCAGAGCTTCTTGCAGACGATGTTCGGCGAGGAGCGCGTACCGTTGGCGACGCTATGAAAACCTAAGCTACACAGTTCGTTTGACAGACCCCGCTCAATGGCCCAGCTGCGCCTGCATCTCACCTTCCAGCATACGATTGATCATGTGCTGCAACATCTGCGAATACGCCAACTGCAGATCCTGCGGACTCTTGAACTCCGTCGTCAGCTACCCCAAAGTCTGTTTGCTCAACACCATGTCTCTGCTCCTCGCGGCCAAGGCCGCATCTTCTCAAAGGGCAGATACGCAGTTCAATTTACAGACTCGCAGCGGCAAAGCTAGCAGAAAACATCTCAATCCAATCACCGTCAGTCTCATATCCGGTTTTGCATATCGATTGCTAGACAAGCTAAAAACAATTCCCCAGCAATCAAATCCTAGCAACAACCGGGGTCAATCCTCAACGAAACCACCAAATCAAATTAATCCGTGCAGACATCTCACTACACAAAATTCCGCATATGGTCATTCAAAATGCACCTTACTCCGGCACTGCCTCAGCATAGCTACAGTCGCTGTAGTAAATCTTGCACTCCTGACCAGCCAAGCCATCACACAATTTCAACGCATCCCCTGTTGCCGTTGGGATATCAATAGCATGGGAAGCTACACTACGCCCCGCCCCCCAAGCATAAACAGCACATTGGTTGTGATAAGCAACTTGAACTTCACACTTATTTTTTGAAATTGATGCCGTCGTTCTGCATTGCTCTACTGCTGCCTGAGCGGCAGTAGATTCAGATTTGAAGCCAGTCACAGCTCCAAATCCGCTACCTTTCGACTCAGTCGCAATCGCGCCCCACCTTGTCTCCCATACAGTTGGTATGGGAGGCGCACTACCTTCATCACCTTGGCCATTGTCTTGGCCATACCCTGGAATGGGGGCACAGCCAATATAGTCGCGCGAACCAGTCTCAAACATACCTGGCGGGCAACGACCTTCTGCAAAAGCTACGTTTGAAAACATGCAGAATACGATTGCAAGTAACCATGACTGCCGTGAAAACATCGCCCTTCTCCTTTTCGACTTGAACTACGTCTTCGGCGCTGTTTTAACGTAATCGCCCTGAACAACTTCTGAGGGTCTGTAAGGGCCAGCAGCATTACCGGAATTTAGAGTAGGCGCAGCATTTTCGCCATCTCTAGTACCGCGCTGTGTACTGTCTTCCCGCTGCGCAGAGGGCGGAGAATATTGCCTGCCGCCACCACCAGCACCACCACGATACCCAGGCTCGCCAGGGCGTGAACCACCAGCTGCGGAGGGGCTAAAGCCGGTATGCGAGGAGAACTGCCCCAGCACGCCCTGGAAGAAGTTGGCCACCATCGGTGGGGTGCTGATCAGGATCACGGTGAGAAGCACACCGATGCCACCCTGCTGCAGCGCGATGCTGCGCATACCTTGACTATTGCCAAAACCGAGTAGCGAGCCGGCCAGCGAACTGAGCCAGAAAGCCTCCGCCACCGCCAGCACGGTTTTGGTCGCGATCGCCACCATCGCCGCCAATACAGCCATCGAGAACATCGTGCCGATGCCATACAGCAGCCAGCGCTGGAACAGTGACTTGGTTTGATCGAACAACAGGCACAGCACGAAAATCGGACCGAGGCCCACGAACAGCGCCAATGCGATTTCGTAGAGCAGCAACATCGCTCCGCCCACCATGGCCGGGCCGGCTGTCCCCATGCCGACCATGAGCATCGCCTGGCTCTTCTCTGCGTGCAGATTCGGATCGTCGACAATCTGCAGCACATCGATGCTCGTAAGACCCACCTGCATCCACGCCAGGTTTTCGTCGATCATATCTTTGACTTCAGCACCCTCTTCACCCGTAACCAGTTCAGTGATGCTGGCGGTCATATCTTCTGTGAGAAAATCATGCACATCCGAGCCAGCGACGCCGATGGTGATTGCGAAACTGACAATCAGCGTTGCCCTGAGCGAATTCATCACCAAGGCCATCATCGAATCCCGGCTTTGGCCGGTCACGATGCGTAAACCCTGAAAGAAAATCCAAGCCGTCAACAAGAAGAGAGCGACCCCTCCGACAATCCCGGCACTCCTCTCCATCAGTCCCAGACCGAATTTCTGGATCTGATTGTGCAGAAAGTCATAGATCAGAGCGAAGTAAGCCAGATCGCCGATCGACGACTGCGCAAGCGGTCGCAATAGCCCGTCGAGCAATTGCCCCCCCACATTCACCAAACCGCCTGCAAGCACATGCTCCATGACTTCTATCCTGTTCTGATTCGTGACGGCCCGAAGCGGGTCTTTAGTCGACTGTTCCCGAGCCCGGAATGACCGGACCCGGGATGATCGAAGAACTATCGCCTTATTCGTTGACTTTCAATGCAGCCGCCAGAATCGCCGTATTGGCGATAGTGCCCAGAATGGAGGACTTACCCCTCATTGCAATGTTGGCCAGATTCTTTTGCTGCTTCTCGAGGGTCTCGATCATTTCGTCATAGGCCTTGGCCCTCTCCTGCCCAAGCTGAAAGTCGCGATCCATCTGGCTCTTATTTACGGCAGTCAAGACCAAATTGCTATCCATCTTTCCGTTGGTATCGGAGCTTTGTGCCTGCAACCTAGCTTTATCGATGTCAGCCTGCATCTGATTCATGATCGCATTGAGGTACTGGACCTGGTCGTTGTATTTCTGATTTTCCAGCATGACGAGACGCTGGCAGATGGTTTTCTGCTGCTGGATGATGTCGTCATCCCCGCTCAAACTGAAACTCGACATGAGGTCGGAAATCGCGCCGCCGATGCCGCCGCCACAACGGTCCGACATGCCATCCGTCAAAGATTTCGGCTTGAAATCCTGGGTGAACTTGAGCTGGAAACTGTCGAATATCATGCCCAGATCGGTCAGTTGCTGAGTCATGTGCTTGATTTCAGCGGCGTATTGGGCGTAATCCTGCCCCTTCTGCGTCAAGGTATTCAGCTGATTCAGATAAGACTGGATCTGGGTGATGATGTGGTTCGGCATGTTGCCGACATCGGTCACGGGGATACCGGCACCGGCGTTGCCTGTCATGAAGGCACAGGCCAGCGCCAAGCTGGTCAGGAACGGAGCTTTACGCGATGTGCGGGACTTCTGGTCGGTCTTCATGGGGCACCTCCGGTGTGGGTCTAGGCTTGATGGTTGACAGGATGAGAAGCTGAACGAATCGTATCTTTCATATGAACGTGTTAAAGCGAGATTGTGGCCACAAAGTCAAGTCGCAGCCGCCCGGCGGCCGCCGCTTTCCGACGAACCGGCCTTCTTGCCCGAGCCTTTGCGGTTGGCATAGAAGTCCTCGAGCCAGTCCTCCGGAACCAGGGCATTCGAAACGGTGCCCTTGGCCGTAGCCTGATCGGCCAGAACCTGGTGGAGGATCTCGATATTGTCGGTAGAAGCGGAGATAACCGCCAAGGCATCGTCCATGCCGCGCAGATTGAGCTGGCAGACGCTGGAGGCATGACCCTGCTTGACGAGGAAGCAGCGCGAGCGCTCGTCGAGGCTCTTCACGACCTGATACTCGGCGTCGGTCAGCTTGAGGCCTTCGATGTAGTCCTCGCGGTTCGCATTGGGGTTGGGCAGGAGAATCATGGTGGCGGTCTGCTCGATCAGGGCCGCAGCGATCGAGCTCTTCAAGGCGTCTTCCGGGCTCTGGGTCGCAAAGATGCCCAAGCCGTTCTGTTTACGGATGGTCTTCTGCTTGTTCTTGGCGAACTCCTTCAGCCCGCCCTCGCCGTCCAGAATCTTCCAGAATTCGTCCATCACGTAGATGAGCGGGCGGCCGTCGATCAGTTCCTCCAGGCGGTGCAGCAGGTAATTGATGACCGGCACACGGACTTCAGGATTGTCGATGATATCCGTGTAATCGAAGCCGATGATGTTCGCTTTCTGCAGGTCGATAGTGTCGACCGGGTTGTCGAACACCCAGCCCATGGATCCCGCATTGGTCCATTTGCGCATGCGCGCGAACAGTCCATCGTCGCCCATGTTCGGCAGACTCTTCTGGAAGTTCGTCATGCTGCGCAGATGCATCGGCGTGTCGAGCATGTTCTCGACGCCGCGGAAAATGTCTTCCTCGTCGCGCGAGGTGTAGGCCTTCTTGCCGATCAACACCTTGATGAGGTCGGCGAGGAACTGGACATTGGCTTCGTTGCGTTCGCACTGGAACGGGTTGAAACCTGTCGGCTGGCCGTTCTCGAGCGCCAGATAGTTGCCGCCGCAGGCACGAACGAAGATCTCGGCGCCTCGGTCCTTGTCGAAGAAGAAGATGGTCGGCGAGGGATTGTATTTCTGGACCTGGCTGAGCAGGAAGTTGATCAGCGCGGTTTTACCGGTACCTGATTTACCGATGACCATCGTATTGGCGATGGCTTTCTCGCCCAGCGAATTCTCGGCCGGGTGAGTCGCATGGAAATTGAAGTAGTACGGCTGGCCGTTGGTCGTCTGCAACGTGGTGACGCACTCGCCCCACGGATTGTTGTCGCGCTTGCCGGAGGCGAAGTTATGCAGCGGCGACAGCCCCAGGAAATTCAGCGAGCTGACGTTCGCGATGCGGGTACGGTACTTCCAGTTGGCCGGCATCTGCGAATAGAACGACGGCGCGACGGCAAGATCCTCCTTCGACGAAACGAAACCGGCATTGGACAGCTCGGCGCGAGTGGTCGCGACCCGCTGCGCGAGTGTGTCCTGGCTGTCCGCGTACACCGCCATGATGAAGTGGTATTCGCCCAGCACGAAATTGCCGGACGTCATCTCATCCATCGCGTAGTCGAGTTCGACGATCTGGCTGACGGCTTTGTCGCCGGAGGAGATCATCATGCCCTTCGTGCGCTCCAGCACCTTGAGACCATCCTGACGGCCCATCGGGCTGAAGGAATGGGTCATGACATACTCGAAATCGAGATATTTCAAGCCGTTGAGGATGCCCGGATAGGTGCCGTCGGCATACTCCTTGACGTTGAGGATCGCACCGAAGTGATTGGCACCATTGGGCGTATTGATAACGAAATCGCCGCTTTTCGTCGAGAACATGTGCCGGCTGACCGGCAGATAGTTGTAGATCGGCGCGTGCAGCACCGGCACCGGTTCTTCGATGCGGTTGAGGACGTAACCGAGGAATTCGAGGGTTTCGGAGAAGACGACGCCGTTGGCGCCTTCGTACATGCCGAGACGATAGGGAGAGTAATCCTTGATGACCGCTTCGACGTTTCCGGCGAGCTCCAGCAGTTTGCCGACCGCCTGCTCTTCTTCCGCCTTCAGCTTGGCGTGCTCAGCGGTCTTCTCCATGAGACGTTTACCGCCCACCACCGGACGGAAAATCATGGTCAGATACAGATCGTTCTGCATGATTTTCTGCGAGGAGAGCGCGGCGTAGTACGCGTCTGACATCTCCTGGTTGAAGCGCTGCCGGAAATTGCTCTTGATGTTCACGCGCCGGCGCCGACGGATATCGTGTACCCAGAAAGCGACGTTGACGAAGTCCGGCGCGCGCAGGGTCTGCAGCAACCGGTTGAAAGTGTTGTGGCGGTGTTCGATCTCCCATTCCTCGCGGCCGACGAAAGGCAGGCCTTCGAGATGCCAGGACATCAGATAGTCGCCCTCGCGGGTCTTGATGACCGAGGGAGAGACATGCGAGGAGAACGGGACGAACTCGCTGATGGAAGTGTCGGGAGTGAACATGCGCCTTCGGGGGTGGGAACTGTACGGTGAAAACGAGGTCTGTCGGAAACGCCGGACCATGACGGATCGGTATCGTCCCGACGAACCGTCGACCGATACCCGGAACCGATGACCAGAGGATCCGTCTTCACGGAGACTCCGGCACTCGGGCCTTATGCCGTTGCTCCCGGTGTCCGAGTGTGTCGGACACCGGGAGCAACGGATCAAGCGGTGGAAACACCCCGTCGAGTCGCCTTGCCGGGACCGGTCATCTTGCCGCTGATGATGAACGGGCCGGAGAAGCTCCGCTTCGCGCCGGGCTGCGTGTTGCGATATCCATTCGGGGAGAACACCCACATCCCGGCATGGTTTTTGACATTGCGGGCCCGCAGCTTGAACTGGAGATTCAATCCAAGCAGACGGAAGATCATTTCGTCCCGCCTCGCCATCTGTCTCATGATGAAGATGACGGGGGGTATCAGCAGCAGATACTGCAGACCGAAATAGACCGCAAGCAGGAGCGACCCGCCCGCACCGACGAAGAAGGGGATGTAGGGCACCCCCATGAACATGGCCGGGCGGGTGCAGCCGCGGAAGAGCACATTCTTATGCATTGAAGACCGGCAGCGCGTTCATGACCATCGCGGTGCAATCGGCTTCGGCGGTGGCGCCATCACCCAGGAGGAGCATGCCGGCGATCTGGCTGGCGGCACCGATCAGGAGGCCGCCGATCAGGATCGGGGCAACGTCGGAAATGCGCTTGTGGGCGAAGGCGATCTGATAACCAGAGAAGATTACGGCGATGGTGACGATGGCAACCGAAGCCATGTTGAGCAGGCCGCGGATGTCGTCGAAGAAGCCGCAGATGCGCTCGTCGGCGCCTTCGAAGGTCTGGGCGAACAGCATGTTCGGAACGGCAAGCACGGCCACGAAGACCAGTGCCATCAGCAGCGAGGACACGTTGCCCTTGTTGGACATTTTCATCAGTTACTCTCCTTGGGTTGGTGGGGTGGAACGTTTGTTGCAAGTGTATACACGGTCCATGAAAGCCCCGGGCATAGGGGGGAAGCTAGAACACGAAAGCATCGTCCTGGTCCGGGGCGCTGATGACGAACGCCTTGTCCGAGGCCCGACCACTGCGTTTGGGTTTGGCGTCGGCCGACTCGGGAGCGGGTGCTGCTTCAGCGGAGACGACCCGGGCGACGCCGACGGGACCATTGGCCAAGACCGCACGTCCCATGGATGATGGCGGCATGGCGGGAAGCGCAGCCACTGACGCGGGTGCTGAAGTCGGCGCAGGCGCCGGAACCTCGGCCACCATCGCAGCAGGCTCGGTCCGCGAGATCGACTCGATGCGTGATGTCGGCTCGATCCGCGACCGCACGCGCTCGCTCCGTAAAGGAGCGACAGCCGCGAGAGTGGCGGGCGATTCGGCCGCCGCGCCAAGCCCGGCGGAAGCGGCAGTGTTGTAGAGCGGATGCTTCGAAACTGGAACCGTCCTGCGCGCCGTACGCCCAACGACTTCGATCGCGGGAGTGCCCTGTGCGTCGTCGGCCGCTCGCCCCTGACGGACGGAGGCATAGATCTTCTGTACGTAACCGTGACGGAAGCCCGTAGAGAAATTACCCGAGTAGTAACAGCTGAACGACTTGCCCCAGTCGCCGCTGGCACGCCGATAGCATTCGGCGAGGATTTTGGAACCTGCGGAGAGGTTCGCACACGGCTCGAAGGCTTTCTCGTAGGTGTCGAGACCGTACTTGTCCAGGTTGTGGCGATTCACCTGGGCCAGGCCGATCGAAAAATTGAAGCCACGGCTTTCCAGCATCCGCACGGTGGCGAGCGCTTCGGGAAGATTCTTGGGCTGGCGCACCAGACGGCCGCCCACCACGCCGATGGCGTACGGATTATAGGAAGACTCGACACGCACCACGTGGTGCATGACTTCAGTCGGGACGGCCAGTCCCTGACAGCCCATCAATTCCATACCCGGTAGCAAGACGGAACCCTCCATTCCGGAGCGGCGTAGATGCCGCAGCGATCATTGTTGCCAAAACAGGGCATCCCCATGTCCTCTCTTGTTCCCGAGCCATACTCTACAGGCCGGTCAGACCTGTCAACGAATGAATGTGCACTGATCATAGCAAAAACATGTCTTCCGTCTCAAAACAGTACCATCAAGAGACTTTCAAGACATCAATGAGAGGCATCCCATGTCCGTTATCAGCACGCTTGCAGCCATGGCAGGGGGATGACGTAAGATCGCATCCGGTCGACAGGGGACAGATGGATGGCAGGATCGTCAGAGAAACTTGCAACTGAAACCATAGGGCCGCCGCCATTTCGTGGCATCCGTGCCCTGCGCTCGCATCTGCACAGAGCGAAGCGGACTCCTCCCGTCGTCGTCACCAAAACCCCGGACCGCCGGACGATCGCCCTCCCCCGGACACCTGAATCACTGCAGGACTCCCCCCCGTGAGCAGCCAGAACTCAAATTCCAAAGCGAAATTCGTTTTCCTCCTTGTGCTTCTGGTCGCCGCCGTCGCCGCCGGGTTCTACCTGTCCGGCTATATCGTGCTGATGCAGCTCAAGCTGCGTGGCGTCGATCTCCACTGGAACACTTGGTGGAACTACTTCCAGGTCATCGATCAACCGCAGGTTCTGCCCTACGCCAAGAAGATCAAGAACAGCGGCGCGATCGGCTTCGGGATTCCGATCGCAGGGTGGCTGGGCCTGCTGCTGCTGGCGTTCAAATCGAGGCCGAAGGCGCTGCACGGCGACGCGCGCTTCGCCACTGGGGGCGATCTGTCCGAAAAGGGCATGTTCAAATCCGAGAAGAACGGCATCGTGGTCGGCAAGTTCGGCGGCAAGCTGCTGCGCCTGAGCGGCCAGCAGTTCGTGATCCTGGCCGCGCCCACCCGCTCGGGCAAAGGCGTGGGCATCGTGATCCCGAATCTGCTCGACTACCAGGAATCGCTGGTGGTGCTGGACATCAAGCAGGAGAACTTCGACCTGACCAGCGGCTGGCGCGCCAGCGTGGGTCATGAAATCTATCTGTTCAATCCGTTCGCGGAAGACCGCCGCAGCCACCGCTGGAATCCGCTGACCTACGTCTCCAACGACCCCGCGTTCCGCGTGTCCGATCTGATGAGCATCGCCGCGATGCTGTATCCGGACGGCGCCGAGGATCAGAAGTTCTGGGTCAGCCAGGCCCGCAACGCGTTCATGGCCCTGGCGCTGTATCTGTTCGAGAAATACGACGACGACCAGAAGATCGGTTTCCCGTTCTCGAAACCGCCGTCGCTGGGCGCGATCTACCGCCTGTCTTCGGGCGACGGCCAGAGCGAACTCAAGCCGTTCCTCAAGGATCTGGCGCAGCGCCCGTTCCTGAGCGGCCATGCCAAGACCGCGTTCTCCGGCATGTTGTCGCAGGCGGACGAGACTTTCGCCTCGATCCTCGGCACCTTCAAGGAACCGCTGAACGCGTTCATCAACCCGATCCTCGACGCGGTGACCAGCGCCGACGACTTCCTGCTCACCGACGTGCGCAAGAAGAAGATGACCATCTATATCGGCATCCAGCCCAACAAGTTGGCCGAGAGCCGGCTGATCATCAATCTGTTCTTCAGCCAGCTCATCAATCTCAATACCAAGGAGCTGCCGCAGAACAACAAGGAGCTGAAACATCAGTGCCTGTTGTTGATGGACGAATTCACCTCGATCGGCAAGGTCGACATCATCTCCAACGCGGTCTCGTACATGGCCGGCTACAACATCCGCCTGCTGCCGATCATCCAGAGCATGTCGCAGCTCGACGCCACCTACGGCAAGGATATCTCGCGCACGATGATCACCAACCACGCGCTGCAGATCGTGTACGCGCCGCGCGAACAGCAGGACGCCAACGACTATTCCGAAATGCTCGGCTACACCACGGTCAAGAAGGACAGTTTCACCCGCGGCCGCGAGTTCAGCCGCAGCGAGTCCGAGGAGCGCCGCGCGCTGATGCTGCCGCAGGAGTTGAAAGCGATCGGTTTCGACAAGGAAATCTTCTTCTACGAAGGCATTCCGCACCCGGTGCTGTGCGACAAGATCAAGTATTTCCAGGACAAGTATTTCACCCAGCGTCTGCTGCCGGCGGTGAAGGTGGAACCGATGGTGATCAAGATCTGACCCATCGGCAGGAACCGGTGCCGGGGCGACCGCGTTGTCCCGGCACGCTATGATCCCGGGACGCCTACGAGGATTCCCGCCATGACCCGCTCCACGCTCGCCGTCGCCCTGTGCTGCCTCGCACCGCTGCATGCCGGCGCAGCGGATATCGCGCTGCAGTGCGAACGCCTGTTCGACAGCCGCAAGGGACAGATGCTCGGCGCGCATACTGTCGTGGTGCGCGACGGCAAAGTCGCCGAAGTGCGCGCAGGCCGCAGCGAGATCGCGGGCGGCCGCACGATCGATCTCGCAGGACACACCTGCACGCCCGGCTGGACCGATCTGCACGTACACCTGGGCAACCAGTCCAGCCCGCGCAGCTATGAGGAAGGTTTCCGTCTCGACGACACCGCATTCGCGCTGCGCGGCGTGAGCTACGGACGAAAGACCCTGATGGCCGGATTCACCAGCGTGCGCGATCTCGGCGGCGAAGTCGCGCCGCATCTGCGCGATGCGATCAATCAGGGCCTGATCGAAGGGCCGCGGATCTGGGCCGCGGGCAAATCGATCGCCACCACCGGCGGCCATGCCGACCCGACCAACGGCATGAATTCGGCGCTCGCGCATCTGGTCGGCCCGCCGGGCCCGACCGAAGGCGTGATCAATTCGGTCGAAGATGCCCGCCAGGCCGTGCGCCAGCGCTACAAGGAAGGCAGCGACGTCATCAAGATCACCGCCACCGGCGGCGTGCTGAGCTATGCGCGCTCCGGCGACGCACCGCAGTTCACGGTGGAGGAAGTGCGCTCGGTGGTCGACACCGCGAAGGACTATGGTTACCGCGTCGCCGCGCATGCGCATGGCGCCGAGGGCATGAAGCGCGCGGTGCTGGGCGGCGTCACCAGCATCGAGCACGGCACCTACATGAACGACGAGATCATGGCGCTGATGAAACAGAAAGGCACCTGGTACGTGCCGACCATCTCCGCAGGTCGGTTCGTTGCCGAGAAGGCAAAGATCGATGGTTATTTCCCCGATGTGGTGCGCCCCAAAGCCGCGCGTATCGGCGCGCTGATCCAGGAAACCGCGGGCAAGGCCTACAGGGCCGGCGTGAAGATCGGCTTCGGCACCGACATGGGCGTGGGCCCGCACGGCGACAACGCGCGTGAATTCATCCATATGGTCGAAGCCGGCATTCCAGCGACGTACGCGCTGCAGTCGGCGACGCTGTACGCCGCCGAAGTGTTGGGCGTGGACGATCAGGGCACGATCGAGGTCGGCAAGCGCGCGGACATCGTCGCCATGCCCGGCGATCCGCTGAAGGACATCGAGGTGGTGATGAACGTCGACTTCGTCATGAAGGACGGCGTGATCTACAAGCGCCCCGGCGACGAGCAGTGAGCGCAGCGATGGCGAACCTGGAATGGGTCGGTTATGTGGCCGCGGCGATGACCACCCTCGCCTTCGTACCCCAGGCAGTGCAGACCATCCGCACCCGCGACACCCGCGGCATTTCGCTGGGCATGTACGTGGTCTTCACCATCGGCATCGCTTTCTGGCTGGTCTATGGCATCGCCCTGCAATCGACGCCGATGATCCTCTCGAACATCGTCACATTCCTGCTGTCGGCGACGATCCTGGGGCTGAAACTCAAGCACGGCTGAGCGACGCTTCGCGGCCAGCGTACGTTGCCCAGGCGAACCAGACCAGAAACGCCAACCGCGGCGCGAACGCCGCGATCGCTCCGGGCCACGACGGCAATGCGAGCGCCAACACCGCGATCGATGCCACCACCGTTGCGCGTCTGAACCCGCACGATGGTCCGCTGGCCGCAAGCAGAGCGCCCGCCGCCGCGAATGCGATCCACCACACGGTCCACGCCAGCGCATGCAGCGCGTTGGCCCGGCCTCCGATGTTGTCGGGATCGAGCGGCAGCAGACCCTGCGACGCGAACGCCAGCGCCGACAGCGTCGCGAGTTGCGTGCCGATGCGCGCGCGCCAGTTTGCCGTTGCCGGCAATGCCGAACGGATCATCCAGAACATGAGCGCCACCGACAGCCCCGGCAGCACGAACGCGAACGCATTGAAAGCCAGAGCTCCCGGGACGTCGACGGCGCCAAGCAACGCCAGCGGGTGTTCGCGATGCGAGTAACCGTCGAGCATCGTGCCGCAGATCGTTGCAGCGGCGAGGAACATCGCGAGGGCGACCAAGCCGCAGAACCGTGCGTACCGGTTCATCCGTTCTGTTTTCACTGGGTTTCCTTCCACTGGAAGACATCCTCGACGCCCACACCGAACGTCCGCGCGATCCGGAACGCCAGTTCCAGCGACGGCGCATACCGCCCGGCTTCCAGCGCGATGATCGTCTGGCGGGTCACGCCGCAGGCTCTCGCCAACGCTTCCTGGGTCATCCCGTCCCGTTCGAAGCGGAAGCGGCGGATCTGGTTGCCGATGTCGGTGCTGGTCATTCCCGGAACGCCCGCCCGATCCACCTGCCGACGCAATGCGCAGGTAGTCTCATGTCTCTTTCGATCCCAATTTCCACGCCTGCACGCGATCGCTGGCGAATCGATAGATCACGTATGTCCTACCAAGCCAGTAGGCGAACAAACCGCAATTCACATAGTATTCGAAGAACCAGAACGTGCTGCGTCCGATAGGTTGCTGCGCGCCATTGCCCAAGCCGAGCAGCAACGGAGAAGCCGCCGCAGCGACCACCATGCCAACGAATGCGATACGCATCGATTCAAGCTTTATCCTTTCTCCCCGCTCGTCCTCCACGATCCTATCACCAGGCAACAAGAGGGTCGTGTACCTCACGGCCATATGGGTTGCCAGCCAAAACCAGAACAACGAAGAAAACAGGCTATCCATGAGCCCTTCCGAGTCGAAAGCGGCCCAGTAATGCAGTTTCAGGGCGATGAGCGATACGAGTGCCCCAGTCAACAGCCAAACTTTCCATGCATCGAACTCCTGTGAACGGCGCGGAAGTCGGCCTCCTTTCGGTCGGTAAAGCAAGACTTCCACCACCACCAGTACATTCAAAAGCAGCAGGATCGTCATTCCTGCGATCAGCGTCCAGAATCCATATATCAATTCGGACGCCGATAGCAACACACCAGCATTACCGACGACCAACACCATCCACCACAGATGACGACTGAAGAAACCTTCCTTGCGACTCATCCCGGCATGCCTCCCTTTTTGTCGTTCCGATAAAGAATCATTGTCGCCACGTATTCGCACAACCAGCCCCACATCAACGCGAAGACCAGCAGGTTGCCGATCATCAGCGGCGTCGCCCATACGAGACGCGTCGCCGGCGTGAAGCCAAGCATCACCGCGATGCCGACGATGCTGAAGATCAGCGCCGCCCTGCCCCAGCCTGCGGCCTGCACCATCAGGCGATCAGCAGCAGGACGAGATTGCGGCCGACAGCGGTGGCGTCCGGGTTGTGCGGGATCGGCGCATCATCGAAGACGTGCATCTTCGCGAAGAAATAGGCCATCGCGACCAAGGTGAAACCGGCCCCGACCCTCGCCTTCCATTCCGCAGGCGACGCGGACTGCGCCAGTGCCTCGCGCGGCAGCCTTGAGACCGAGTACAGCAAGCCCCAGGCACTGGCGATCAACAGCACCATGCCGATATTGCCGGCGTCCCAGCCCAGCAATTCCTTCGGTCCGGCCAGCAACAGCCAGAGGGCGCAGCCCGTGGTCAGCATCAACACCCATCGCATCCAGGCCGGAACAGTCATTGACGTAAGCTCATGGTGACTAAATGTAATGCAAAGCATACATTTCGAGTTCCTGATGTCAAGCACACCTTACATCACTCTCAGCGGCCGCCGACTTGGCACAATCGCTGACGAAGCTCGAACGCACCCGAAGGAAATCCGCATTTCAGCCAGCCTGTCCGGAACGGCAGAACCGCGGATCCACCCGCCCACCGCCGGAACCAGCCAGCCCCGGCGCTGGCGCAACCCCGCCCTGTATTTCGCGGCCGCCTGGAGCGGCTTTTTCGTGATGGGCGTGGAACTGCTCGGCGGGCGTCTATTGGCGCCCTACTTCGGCAGTTCGATCTTCGTCTGGGGGACACTGATCGCCGTGTTCATGACCGCGCCGGCGATCGGTTACCTGATCGGCGGTCAGCTGTCGCTGCGTGCGCCCTCGCAGATGGGGCTGGGGCTGCTGCTGATCGCGGAGGCCCTGTTCGCACTGCCGATCGTGTTCTTCGGCGATGCGGTGTCCGACGCACTGTCCTACGCGATCTCGGACCCGCGCTACGGGTCGCTATTGGCGTCTGCACTGATGTTCAGCCTGCCAACGCTGTTCTCGGGGATGGTGTCGCCGTACGCAGTGCGCCTGCTGATCCGCGACATCGAGAAATCCGGGCAGTCCGCCGGACGCCTGTATTTCGCGTCCACGCTGGGCTCCGCCGGCGGCACCATCCTCACCACTTCATCGGCGAGGTGAAGTCGCTGCTCGCCCCTGGCGGCGTGGTCGCCTCGAACACCTTCGCCCGCGGGCCGCTGGCGCCGTACGAGGCGGCGACCTATCAAGCGGTGGTCGACGACATCCGGACGGTGGAGATGTCGATGGGCAACCGGATCATCCTCGCCGGCCGCGACGGACTGCCGCCTGCGGAAACGCTGCGCGAACACACGACCCGGCAGCAGATGAAGCTGCTTGCGGTCGGCATTTTCGCGGCCTAGCTGGAATCGCAGGCACAGCCGAAGATCAGCGGTTATCGCCCGCTGACCGGCCAGTATTCGCCGGCCAACCTGCTGTTCGGGGAATAAGTCGATGCCGGCCGAACATACGCGGCCACCTTGGAATCGCGGCCGGCTGGCACAATAGTCCTGACTCACGCCAACGGAATCGCCGCATGTCCTCCACGTCGCCCCACGTTTTCGATGCCACCACCCAGGGTTTCGAGACCGATGTCATGCAACGCTCGCTGCACACCCCGGTGCTGCTCGATTTCTGGGCCGAATGGTGCGGCCCCTGCAAGACCCTCGGCCCGATGCTGGAAGCGCTGGCGGCCGAATACAACGGCGCATTCGTGCTGGCGAAAGTCGATGTGGATGCCGAGAAGGAACTCGGCGCGGCGTTCCAGATCCGCTCTATCCCGACCGTGGTGCTGGTCAAGGACGGGCAATTGGTCGATGGCTTCCAGGGCGCGCTGCCCTTGGGCCAGTTGCGCGAATTCCTGACCCATCACCAGATCGAACCGGCCGCGGCTGAAGAAGCGCCGGTGGAAGAAGCCGCGCCCGAGCCGCCGGCCGCGGATCCGCAGGCCGAGGTCGCGCGCCTGCGCGGCGAGATCGAAGCCGCGCCGGACAACGACGGCCTGAAGCTGGAACTCGCGCTGGCCCTGCTGCAGACCGGCGCCACCGCCGATGCCGAACGCCTGCTCGACGCACTGCCCGCCAATCTCTCCACCGACGACCGCGCGGTACGCGCACGCGCCCGCCTCGGCTTCGTCACGCTGCTGAAGGACGCGCCGTCTGTAGAAACGCTGGAGTCCGCCGTCGCCGCCGACGAAAGCGATCTACGCGCCCGACACCTGCTCGGCGTGCATTACATCGTCGCAGGTCGTTCGCAGGAGGGGCTGGAGCAGTTCATCGAAATGCTGCGCCGCGATCGCGCTTATCAGGACGGTCTGGCCCGGCGCACGCTGATCGATGCCTTCCGCATCATCGAAGACGAGGATCTGGTCGGCCAGTACCGCCGCAGGATGTCCTCGCTGCTGCTGGTGTAACGCCCGCATGCCGCGTCAACTGTCGGCGCGCGGGCTGCGCCGGATCATGAATGTGTGGCCGCCGTATCTGTTCAGCGGCGTGCGCGTGCGCACGATCGCCAGCGACTGGCGACACGCCGAGATCGAATTGCGTTCGCACTGGTGGAACCGCAATTACGTCGGCGTGCATTTCGGCGGAAATCTATTTTCGATGACCGATCCGTTCTGGATGCTGCTCACCCTCAACGCCCTGGGCAAGGATTACATCGTCTGGGACAAGGCCGGCGCGATCGATTTCCGCAAACCCGGCCGCGGCACCGTACGCGCGCACTTCCGCCTGGACGACGCGATACTGGACGAGATCCGCGCCGCCACCGCAGGCGGCGACAAGTATCTGCGCTGGTGCGAGACCGAGATCGTCGACGCAAACGGAGAAGTCGTCGCCCGCGTGCGCAAGCAGCTGTATATCCGCAGGAAAGAGAGCGCCGCGCCTTCAACGTGAAGTGGTGGCGGGCTTATGGAAATACGCAGGGAGCGGAATTTCCCGGTACTCGCTCATACTTTTCTGATAGTTGCGCAGACGTACGCTACGTCCATCGGAAGTTAGCGACACTTCGCGCGAAACGGATCCGATCTCGCCCGCGGCCGATTGCAACCGAACCGCGAACGAACGGGTATCGGCAGTGTCCTCACGCAGACGCAGCAGGACGCCGATCAGGCGCAGGTTTGCGTTCGAGTCCTGTAAGCGTCCTGCGTATCCTTCAAATGCAGGCGCTGCCGTTTCTGCCAGCATGCAGCCCAATGAATTGCTCACGCACTGGAAACGCGTCAACCCCAACGACATTTCAGGACGGGGTATCCGGACATCCTCGCGCATGCGACGTTCGAACCCAGCGCTGCAGTAATAGCCCAGCGCTTCCGCGGCATCCGCTGCCGTCATTTCCTCGTCGAAGATCAGCGGCAACATGACTTCCGGCCACCATGTGGGCTCGCCGAACGCGCCGGAACCTATCGCAAGCATTCCCGAGTCCTGATAAGCGAATTCGCCGCGCATTGCCTGACAGACCGACAGTTCAGCGCCGGTCGGTGTCGCGAATGCGTCTGCACACGAGGGTGGAAGCGCAAAATCGCGCGGCGTTTCGGCCAGCATTTCGGCGAAGAGATGCGGGTAGCTCTGGCCGCTGTAAGCATCGCCCATCATCCTGGAGATGAGGTTGTCGCTGTTCGCACCGATGCGCCGCCACGCGGTGATCGTCCGGCAGACGCCATCGAATGCTTCGGCTCTGCGCTCCTGCACAAACCACAGCGCATGACGCGTCCGCGCCAGATTGCCGAAGTGATACGGCGGGAATGGCATGTCCAGACGAAGGCCGAAACTGTGGCGCAGTCCGTCGTGGTCCCAGAGGGTTTCGACACGATCAAGGAGCGCCGCGTGACGGGCAAGCAGCGCAGTATAGGTGGCCGGATCGGCACCGATTTTTGCCAGACACGGCTCGCGCCCCGTGCAGAACAACGTCGAATCATCGACCGACATAGCGGGCGTCAGATAGCGCTTGGCGGCGACGCTGATGTAGTCCGCAGCGCCGACCTTCTCCGCCGGATCCGCCGAAGGCGTGAACGGCATCGCCTTCAGCCGTCTGAGGTCCTCGGCGAAGACTTCATCGCGTTTGGCATCCGGGATGTCATACGGCATCAACCACAGCGCAGGAAACGCATTCCGCTGCACGGGCGGCAAGGGCTCGCGCATCATCGCCAGTGCCGCTTCCTGCGCATCGGTCGGCCCCAGAAACCGCGACAGCGACCAGGCGGCCACGGTCAGCAACATGAACGCCAACAGCGCCCCGACCGCCCACCTCAATGATCGCCTCATCCCCATACGCAGCCGTTTTCCCTGTTTTTTGTCGTTGGATGAGCATACCGTCATGCAAAAGCGCATTCACTCCCGGGACCGCCTTGGGTATGCTCGGCGGCTAACAGGGGGATGTACATGAGTTCTACGCAAAAGGATCAGCAGGAGGGATGGCCGGAGATTCCCGGTTACCGCCTGCTGCGGATTCTCGGTGATGGCGGTATGTCGACGGTATACCTTGGCCAGCAACTGTCGCTGGGTCGCGAGGTGGCCATCAAAGTCATGCGCCTGGAAGCGCTGACCGACGAGACCGGCCGTCGCCGTTTCGAGAACGAGGCGCGCACCATCGCCCGCCTCGACCATCCGCATATCGTGAATATCCACGAAGTCGGCAGGACCCGCGAAAACCAGCCCTACCATGTGATGCCGGTGCTGCCGCGGGGGCATCTGGGCAAGCGCAACCTCACCCGCGACGAGTCGCGGGTGCGCGAAATCCTCGAAGCTCTGCTCAGCGCACTGGCCTATGCGCACGGCCGCGGGGTGATCCATCGCGATGTGAAAGCAGAGAACGTGCTGTTCGACGAGGCCGAGCGGCCGATGCTGACCGATTTCGGCATCGCCCTGCGACGCGGTTACGGATCCCGCGTCACCACCGCCGGCGTGGCGGTGGGCAGCACGGCCTACATGGCGCCCGAACAGGCGCGCGGCAGCGAGGTGGATCTGCGCGCCGATCTCTACAGCCTCGGCGTGCTGGCCTGGGAGATGCTGGTCGGCAGCCTGCCTTATCAGGCCGAGGACGGGCTGTCGATGGCGCTCAAGCACGTGCAGGATCCGATCCCGCGCCTGCCGCCGCATCTCGGTCACTGGCAGCGGTTCTTCGATCGCGTTCTGGCCAAGACCCCGATCGAACGCTTCAACGACGCACCCGACATGCTGGCCGCGATGCACCGCGTGCCGCATGCGCGCCGCCAGCCCATGCGCACGTCCTTGGCGCGGCTGCGCGCCCGCATCGGCCCGAAACAGATCCTGCTCGCGGCCGCAGGCATCGCGGTCGCCGCGGGCGGAATCGCGCTGCTGGTCCGCTTCGACCAGCGCAGCATCGAACGCACCTTCGCCAGCTACAGCGGAAGCCCGGGCAAGCAGGTACCGATAACCGCCGACCTGGATCCGACCCGCGGCGCCCCGCTGTCCGACCCCACCGACGCGATGCTGCGCGCGGCGCCGGAGTCCGCAGCGCATCGCTTCGTCGTGGACGCGGAGCGGCACCTGCAACAACGCCGGCTGGTCTCGCCTCCCGGCGAAAACGCGTACGACAGCGTGATGGCGGCCTGGCGCACCGACCCCAGCCATGCCGGTCTGGCCGCGATGAGCAATCGGCTGATGTCCGCACTCGGCGGCGACATCGAACAACGTCTGCGCAAGGGCGACGACGCGGCCGTGCGCGATCTGATCAGCCGGATGCAGCGTCTGGCCGAACAGGATCGCGCCACGGGTGTCGCGCGGATGGCCCAGCTCAGGAAACAGCTGAGCGCCGGCCTGTCGACGCGCATGAGCGATGCGCAGGCCAAGTTCGACCGCGCCGCTGCCGAGCGCGTGGTCGCTTCGGCCAGAAGCCTCGGCATGGACAGGGCGCAGATCGCGGCGCTGCAGTCGCGGGCCACGAAGATCGTGCAACCCGGCGACCGCGTCGCCGACAACAGCATCGGCGACATGACCCTGGTCGATACCGGCGGCAAACTGGTCGGGGTCTCGCGGGCATCGGTCAGTCGCGACGATTACGCGGCCTTCGTGAAGGCGACCAAACGCCCGCCGTCGCTGTGCCGCGAACGCGCATCGCTGCTGCGGGTGCTGGCGCCGCGGACCTGGGAAACGCCCGGTTTCGAGCAATCCGGCGATGGTTCGGTGGTCTGCGTGTCGTGGCAGGACGCCGACGCCTACGCACGCTGGCAGAGTCAGCGCGGCAACCATCGCTACCGCTTGCCCAGCGCCTCGGAAGCGCAGGCTGCATCCCGCAACGACAACGGCAAGGCGGTGGCCGAGTGGCTGGGCGAATGCGCCGGCGGCAGCTGCGCCAAGCGCATGTCCGCAGGCCGCAGCTGGCGCGGCGCGGGCGGCGGACGTCCGCTGGAAGCGGCGCGCGGTTACGATGATGTCGGTTTCCGGCTGGTACGCGAGCTGTAAGCCCTGCACCGGCGCCCCGCACCCGCAGGCCCGTACAATAGCCGGATGTCGAATCCCCGCTCGTTCAGCCGCCGCCTGCAAGGTCTCTTCTTCACCGGCCTGCTCACCCTTCTGCCGATCTGGCTGACCTGGGTGGTGGTGAAATTCGTGTTCGTGATGCTGTCGGATCTCAGCCGGCCGCTGATCGATCCGTTGCTGCACAATCTCGCGTCGACAGCGCCCGAAGCGTTGGACTGGCTCGCGCAGGCATGGGTGAAGACGGCGCTCGGCCTGCTTGCCACCCTCGGCGTGATCCTGGTGGCGGGCTGGCTGACCCGGCGCGTGCTCGGGCAGCGGCTGCTGCGCTGGTTCGAAGCCCTGATCGGACGCATCCCGCTGGCCAATACCATCTACGGCAGCGCGCGCAAGCTGTTGGACATCCTGCAGACCAAGCCGGACGGCACCCAACGCGTGGTGTTGATCGATTTCCCGCACGCGGAGATGAAAACGCTTGGCTTCGTCACCCGGGTCATGCGCGAAAACGGTACCGGCCGCGAACTCGCCGCGGTCTATGTCCCGACCACGCCCAACCCGACATCGGGCTATCTCGAAATCGTGCCGGTCGAAAAAATGACCCCGACCGACTGGACCGTGGACCAGGCCATGAGCTTCATCATCAGCGGCGGCGCGGTCGCGCCGGATTCGATTCCGTTCTCGGCGCCGGGGGCCGCTTCGAAGGCCGCATTGAAGACCAACATGCCGCCGGAGACCGCAACGCCATGACCCCGCACCTGCTCGACGACCGCGCCACCAGGTTGTTCATCGGCCTGGCCGCTTTCTTCTGCGTCAACGCGGTGCTGGCCGAATTCATCGGCGTGAAGATCTTCGCGCTGGAGGACACGCTGGGCATCGCGCCGCTGGAGTGGAACCTGTTCGGCCAGACCGGCTCGCTCAGCTTCACCGCGGGCACGCTGCTGTGGCCGATCGTGTTCGTGTTCACCGATGTCATCAACGAGTTCTACGGCAAGCGCGGGGTGCGCATGATCTCGTGGATCGCGGTCGCGCTGATCCTGTACGGCTTCGTGTTCGCGTTCGCCGCGATCCATCTCGCGCCCGCCGACTGGTGGGTGGAGTCGGTGAAATCGCAGGGCGTTCCGGATTACCAGAAAGCCTTCGCCGCGGTCTTCGGACAGGGGTTGTGGACCATCGCCGGCTCGGTCGTTGCGTTCCTGCTGGGGCAATTGATCGATGTCTCGGTCTTCCATCGCATCCGCCGCATGACCGGCGAAAAATACGTCTGGCTGCGCGCGACCGGCTCCACCGCCGTGTCGCAACTGGTCGACAGCTTCGTGGTGCTCTACATCGCTTTCGTACTCGGGCCACAGCAGTGGCCGACCTCGCTGTTCATGGCGGTCAGCAGCATCAACTATCTCTACAAGATGCTGGCCGCGATCGCCCTGATCCCGCTGATCTACTTGATGCGCCGTGCCATCATCGGCTACCTGGGCATGGAACGCGCGACGCAGCTGCGCACCGAAGCCGCCGGCTGAGCGCTCCAGGCAGCACGGATGCGGGCGCGAGCCTCGGCCCTGCCATCCTGCGCAGTGACCTTTGGCCGATGCCATTCCCGGCCGATGCGACGACCCTTGCGAGGTTGCGCGCGATCCCGTCGCGCGTTCGCTTCGCGATCGCCTTTCGCCTTCCAAACTCGGAGTCCGTCATGACCGCAATCTCCACCGCGCGCGCGCCTGCCCTGCTCGCGCTCGCCGTCGCCGCAGCGCTCGCCGGCGCGGCTTGCCTGCCGTTTTCCGCGCATGCCGCACCGCAGGCGGCCCCGGCAGCCGCCACCTCCGAATCGAAGGCGCAACAGTTGAATCGCCTCTACGCCCAATACTGGGAAGAGACCCTGAAACTCAATCCGATCCAGGCGACGTTCCAGGGCGACAGTCGGTACAACGACCAGTTGCCGAATTTCCTGACCGCCGAGTCGCGCAAAGAGGCGCACGACTTCAACGTGCGCTGGCTGGAACGCATCGAGGCCATCGGCCCCGACGGTCTGGGCGGACAGGATCGGCTGAGTTACGACATCTTCGTGAAGAACGCGAAGGACACCCTGGAGAGCGAACGCTTTCCCGGCCACCTGATGCCGATCAACCAGTTCAACAACATCGCCGGATTCGTGGCGCAGTTGGGTTCGGGCAGCAATGCGCAGCCGTTCAAGACGGTGAAGGATTACGACGACTGGCGCGCCCGCGGCGGCAAGCTGGCGCCGATCATGGACCAGGCCATCCTCAACATGCGCGAAGGCATGCGCGGAGGCGTAGTGCAGCCGAAGGTGCTGATGCAGAAAGTGCTGCCGCAATTCGACGCGCTGATCGCCGACCAGGCCGAAAAGACTTTGTTCTGGGGGCCGATCAAGAACATCCCCGCCTCGTTCTCCGACGCAGACAAGGCGAGGATTACCGCCGAATACAAGACGATGATCGAACAGGACATCATGCCGGCGTACCGCCGCATGCGCGAATTCATCGCCAAGGAATACCTGCCGGCCTGCCGCGACACCGCGGGCATGGCGGATCTGCCGAACGGTCAGGCGTGGTATGCCTTCAACGCCTATGCCAGCACCACGACGCGTCGCACCCCGGCGCAGATCCACCAGACCGGCCTCGACGAGGTCGCGCGCATCCACGCCGAGATGCGCAAGGTGATGCAGCAGGTCGGCTTCAAGGGTTCGCTGCAGGACTTCTTCAAGTACGTGAATACCGACAAGAAGTTCGAATTCGCGTCCGAGGACGCTCTGCTGGCGCATTACCGCAGCATCGAGGCGACGCTGGAACCAGGCTTGAACCGCATGTTCAATCTCAAGCCCAAGGCCGGCTTCGAGATCCGCCCGATCGAAGCGTTCCGCGCGCAGTCCGCCGCAGGCGGCGAGTACCAGCCGCCGAGCGAGGACGGTAAGCGCCCGGGCATCTTCTACGTCAACACCTACGACCTGCCCAGCCGCAAGACCTGGGACAGCGAAGATCTGTTCCTGCACGAGGCCAAGCCCGGCCACCACTTCCAGCTTGCGCTGCAGCAGGAACTCACGGGGCTGCCGAATTTCCGCCGTTTCGGCGGCGAGACCGCCTTCATCGAGGGTTGGGGGCTGTACTCGGAAACCATCGGCAAGGAGTTAGGCATCCTCAACGACCCGTACATGTACTTCGGCATGCTGCAGAACGAACTGTGGCGTTCGATACGCCTGGTCGTGGATACCGGCTTCCACAGCAAGGGCTGGACCCGCGAGCAGGTGATCAAGTACATGCTCGACAACTCGGCGACCAGCGAAACCGACGCCGTGGCCGAGGCCGAGCGCTACATGGCGATTCCCGGCCAGGCGCTGGCCTACAAGACCGGCCAACTCAAGATCACCGAACTGCGCGCGCGCGCCGAAAAGGCCCTGGGGGCCAGGTTCGAGATCAAGGCCTTCCACGATGAAGTGCTGAAGGACGGTTCGGTACCGCTGGATGTGCTGGAAGCGAAGATCGACCGCTGGATCGCGGAACGCAGGAAGATGTAACCTGAATCACAGCGCCATCATCCGCTCCATCCGCATGCCCGCATCTGCGGGCATGCGCGTTCATGGCGTCTCGATCCTGCGCGTGCCCAAACTTCTCTATCAGTAAGACTTGCTGCCGCGCATCTCGCGCGTGCGCGCATGCGGCGCGAACGCGTCGCTGCGCGACTCGGCCCAATATTCGCGGAACACGGCGTGCTCCACCGTACCGTCCAACAGCGCGCCGGGCGCGATGAAGCTGTACAAGGCGCCAAGCGATCGCACTTCGAACGGCGACACCCTGCGCAGGATATGTTCCGGACCCAGTTCGGAAGGATGCTCCAGCCCTGCCGCGCACAGCATCTCGCGCAGCGCCTTCAGCGTGTTGCGATGGAACTGATGCACGCGCGTCGCCTTGTCCGGCACATCGAGCTTGCTCCAGCGCGAAGGATCCTGGGTCGCGATCCCGGTCGGGCATCGGTCGGTGTGGCAGCTCTGTGCCTGGATGCAACCCAGCGCGAACATGAAACCGCGCGCGGCGTTGCACCAGTCCGCGCCCATCGCCAGCGTGCGCGCAATATCGAAAGCGCTGGCGATGCGTCCGGCGGCGCCGATGCGGATGCGGTCGCGGAGATTCAGTCCGACCAGGGTGTTGTGCACCAGCATCAATGCCTCGTGCATCGGCACGCCGACGTGATCGATGAATTCCGCCGGCGCCGCGCCGGTACCGCCCTCGGCGCCATCGACGACAATGAAATCCGGAAGAATCCCGGTCTCGTGCATGGCTTTGGCGATCGCGAACCATTCCCAGGGGTGACCGATGGCGAGTTTGAATCCAACCGGTTTTCCGCCCGACAGCTGGCGCATCCTGGCAATGAATTCAAGCAGGCCGATAGGCGTGGAGAACGCAGAGTGCCGCGCCGGCGAAACGCATTCGACGCCCTGCCTGACGCCACGGGTCGCGGAAATTTCCGCGCTGACCTTGGCCGCCGGCAACACGCCGCCGTGCCCGGGCTTCGCGCCCTGCGACAACTTCAGCTCGATCATCTTGACCTGCGGGTCGCGCGCATTCGCGGTGAAGCGCTCCTCGCTGAACCGGCCGTCGTCGTCGCGGCACCCGAAATAGCCGCTGCCGATTTCCCAGACCAGGTCGCCGCCGTGTTCGCGGTGGTACGGCGAAATCGAGCCTTCGCCGGTGTCGTGGTAGAAACCGCCGCGTCTGGCACCGCCGTTCAACGCGCGGATCGCGTTCGCCGACAGCGACCCGAAGCTCATCGCCGAGATATTGAACACGCTCGCATCGTAAGGCTGCGCGGACTGCGCGCCGATGCGGATGCGGAAATCCTCGGAAGGAATCTGCGTCGGCATCACCGAATGATTGATCCATTCGTACTCGCTGCCGTACACGTCCTGCTGGGTGCCGAACGGCCGGGTGTCGTTCACCGATTTGGCGCGCTGGTAGATCAGCGCCCGCTGCTGGCGCGAATACGGCACCTCGGCGGTGTCGGATTCGATGAAATACTGGCGCATCTCCGGGCCGATCGATTCCAGTCCGTAGCGGAAATGGGCGAGGATCGGATAATTGCGGCGCAGCGTGCTGCGGGTCTGCGACAGATCCCACACGCCCAGCGCAGCGAAGCCACCGAACAGCGCCACGCCCAGAATCCAGACGGGACCGAGGAACGCGACGGCGATTGCACACAGGATGGTCAGTGCGAAACTGGCGAACAATGCGGCGTAACGCGACATGCAACCACCTGCGTGTGTGCGGAACGAATGCGCGCCGCAGCGCGCATCGAATTCATGGAATGACGGTCCAGCAGCGGTGCCTTGCGACCATCGCCCCGCGATGCCTGCAGATCCGGATTGCCCCGCAACTTTCGCCCGGGCCGTCCCGCTTCGATGATAACCGCGCACTTCCAGTAAATCGATACGAACATCGATACGAACGCGGCTTGCGCACAGCCGGCAATGGCGGGATCGAACGCGTGGCCATTGCGAAATCGATGAAGGCGTCTACAGCCAAGACATAGACTGAACCGCGCCGAGCAGGAACGGCCGCAACGGCGGCTGGAGCGGCGCACGGTGATAGCCTCGGGACCGAGACCTCCAGGCGAGAATCCCATGCATTTCCAAATCCCTGCGCGTGCATACCCCGACGTTCCTGTTGCCCTGATGCCGCAGGCGCTGCGCGTCGCTTGCCTCATGCTTGCGGGCGCAGGCCTCGCCGCATGCGGCGACAGCGCGCTGCTCATGGCGAACGAAGACACCGGCGCATCGCCCCGCATCGTCGCGCCGAATGAGAGCCTCATCCCGACGCTGAAGATCGCTCCGGCGGTCGGCTGGCCCGACGATGCGCTGCCCATTGCCGCCGACGGCTGGACGGTGACCGCCTTCGCGCGTGGCCTGTCGCATCCGCGCTGGGTGTACGTCTTGCCCAACGGCGACGTGCTGGTTGCCGAGAGCAATGCCCCGCCCGGCAAATCCGGCATCAATGGATTGAAGGGCGCGATCATGGGTTCGGTCATGAAGAAGGCAGGCGCGGGCACGCCCAGCGCCGATCGCATCACCCTGCTGCGCGACGCCGATGGCGATGGCGTGGCCGAAATCCGCAGCGTATTGCTGGACGGTCTGCATTCGCCGTTCGGCATGGCGCTCGTCGACGGCACGCTCTACGTCGCCAACGCCGATGTCTTGGTGCGCGTGCCCTACGCCACCGGCGACATCCGGATCGATACCGCGCCGGTGAAGATCGCCGACCTGCCCGGCAAGGGCAATGAGCTCAACCATCACTGGACCAAGAGTCTCGTCGCAAGCGCCGATGGCACGCGGCTGTATGTCGGCGTGGGTTCGAACAGCAATGTCGGCGAGAACGGCATGGCCGCGGAGACCGGCCGCGCGGCGGTATGGGAGTTCGATGCCCGCAACGGCACAGGACGCGTGTTCGCCTCGGGCCTGCGTAATCCGGTTGGTCTGGCGTGGCAGCCGGCCACTGGCGCGCTGTGGGCCGTGGTGAACGAGCGCGACGAACTGGGCAGCGATCTGGTACCGGATTACCTCACCGAAGTACGTGAGGGCGCCTTTTACGGCTGGCCCTACAGCTATTACGGCCGGACGGATTCGCGCGCGCCCGCGCCACCCGGCGGGGCGCCGCCGCCAACCGCAGCGCGCCCGGATTACGCGCTTGGATCGCACGTCGCGCCTCTGGGCCTGGCCTTCGATACGCACGGCGCTTACGTCGGCTTGCACGGCTCATGGAACCGCAAGCCGCTCAACGGCTACAAGGTGGTGTTCGTGCCGTTCTCCGGCGGCAGACCTGCCGGCGCGATGCGCGACGTGCTCACCGGATTCCTGGACGACGACGGCAATGCGCGCGGCCGACCTGCAGGCGTGGCGATCGATGCGCGCGGCGGCTTGCTGGTGGCCGACGATGCAGGCAATGCCGTGTGGCGCGTCGCGACTACGCGGTAGCGTGTGCGCAAAAACTGCGCACACGACCGCCACGTGCGAATCCGTCCGCAAAATGAAGCGTTCGCCGCGCGACAGATGCTCAGCGGATCTCGTCTCTGCACCTCACAGGCTGCTGAAATACCTGCGCTAGCAGGTTTTCAGCAGCCTGTTAACGCAGCCATGGATGGCTGCGCCGGCGGAGCAAGCGCGTAAGCGATTGATTCGCCGTGAGCACGTCCGGACATGTGCCGGACGTGCGAACTGAAATACCTCCTGGACGGAGGTATTTCAGCAACCTGCTAAGGCTTCCGGATCATGGGCGATCGCGGCATACGAACGAGATCGGCCGATATCAGCCGATTTCGGCGGAGGATTTCACCGATTTTGCGGAAAAGCGGAGCCGATGAATCGGATCTGCTTCAGGTCGTCAGGCACTCAGGCACCGATCAAGCCATAACAGGCAACGCTTAGCGTATGAATCCGGATATGCAGGGAAGTCGTGCTTTTATATCGCACGATTTCCTTGCAATCCGCACGCCGGAACTACGACCGCTTAGCGATCAGCGGCATCCTTCGTGGCATCTTTCGTCTGCTCGGCACGCGCTTTGGCCGCGTCGTATGCAGCCTCTGCAGCGTCGTTGCACGCACCCTGCTGGGCGGCGGGCAGGCCGTCGCACTTCTGCTTCGCGACGTCGTAATCGGCTTTCGCCTTCGCGTCCGCCACGTCTTCTCTGGCGTCCGCATTATCCTTCATCGCGTCGCTACGGGCTTCGCGGACTTCCGCGGTATCGTCGGCTTTGACGATATCTTCGCGATTTTCGGCCGCTACGGTCGCCGCATCCGCAGCCTCCTCTGCGACCTCCTGATTGCCTTCGCGCTGCGCGTCGGTCACATCTTCCCGAGTTTCGGAAGGCGTTTCCTGCCGGTTGCACGCCGACATCGCCAGTACGCTACCGAGGCCGATCGTGGCTGCGATGATTCTTGCGGAAATGATTTTCATGGTCGTCCTGGGATGTAGTAGAGCGGTACGCTCTCTGTGCGGGTATCAAATTGCGTGCCAACTTCACCCCCAGGAATACCAGATTGGAATCGGCAGCCGAAAACGATTCATGAACCCATTGCGCTGTCGACATGTCTGGACCCTGAGACAGCCCTTCCCTGCCATACAGAATGCAGAGCTGGTCCTGATGACGACGTCTGCACTTCGGAAAGCAATCACGCGCCCAACGATGGCCGTTGTTACAGGTATGTTTTTCCCTGCGCGTGCGAAGATCACTGCAAGATCGGATTTTCGCGCGACCGGTTTGCGTCATCTTCGCCATGGGTGCAGGTAGGAGCGGCACCTGTCCGAACGTGCCGAATGCATGATCCAGAACTGCGTCCTGCACGTTTGGGAAATGGAAGCAGGCATGACTGTTTCAGCCGGCCGCAAAGCCAAGAACCTACGATGCGATCCGGCACCGCATGAATGCGACAGACAGGCCAAATCGATCTGCTCTGGAAAATTCCACAAAAAAAGCCGCCCCGTTGATGAGGGGCGGCTTCCGTATTGGTGCCCGAGGCCGGAATCGAACCGGCACGCCTTACGGCGAGGGATTTTCTTCCCACTTCGACTTTCGCCGCCAGCGCGCGTGCGCTGTTCGTGGGCTGGAGCACGCCTTCACCATCGCCTTGCGGCCTTAGGTGCCCGCCGTCTGCTCTCTACACCTTCCCATGGACCTTGCGATCGGGGCTTGGCTCGGCGTTGGCTCGTGCGCTTGCGCGCCCAGGGCGTTCACCGAATTTGACGGGTTCACCTCCGGAGTTTCCTCCGGAGGGCTCAAATTGTTTCAAGTCCCTTGTGTCTACCAGTTTCACCACTCGGGCTGGTCCGACCCGCGACCGGATCCACGTTCGCCCGGCTACCGCCAGACTTGATCGCACTGTACAGCGCCTTTTGCTCCATGCACGCTAGACCGGCATATCCTAACCCAACGAACGGCCCCACGCTGGCGGCGGCGTAGCGGAATGCATCGATGTGCTACCGCAAGCGGCAGAAAGTCGAAGACTTCTCGATCGCCGGTCAGAGGGCAACCCGGCACGACACCGACAGGTTCGCCTGGCGGAGCCAGGTCGCGAACGGCATGGGAGGAACGCGCTTGCCGGTATCCTCGAGATTGCGCAGATAGATTTCTTCGCGATGCACGGCCACCGACTGCGGTGCAACGACGCCGATACGCAACTGACGCTTGCGAAGCGAGCCCGAACCCAGGTAGGACGGCGTGAAGCTGACCATGAGTTGCGCATCGTCGATGCGAAACGTTTCCTTGCTCAGCAGCGAGATCAGATAAAACCGCTCGCCATCCGGAAGCGTTGCCGGGCGCATGCGGGTTTCACCATAGAACACCCGGGCTTCCGGCGGAGCAACCACGCCCATGGTGACGTGATAGCGCAGCTTGTCGTAAACCGTGACGGACACATCGTCGCCGATGCGGATCGTTTCACCAATGCGTCGGTTCAATATCAACATGGCGTTGACCACGCGCCACCCGGCAGCACCGAAGGGCGCAGGCAGGCGTTATCGAAATACAGATCCAGATCTGCTGGCGCGACCACGCCCACCGTCACCCGATTGCGGAACCGGCTCTGCACTGTCATGCATACGCCATCACCGATGCATACGGTGTCGCCGATAAGACAAGTCAGAACCAGCACGCTGCACCTCCCCTGTGATGACGCCCCACATCACTGCGGATCCATCGAACTCCGGGCATCAGCCAAGCGCGATAACCTGTCCTGCCACCGTTGTCATCGCCTGCCACTGCGCAATCCCGGCGGCGATATTCCGCGCCCGAACACCCGAATGACTGCGCTTTGTCCGGCTGCAGTCATCCATTCGTGTTAGCTAACATGATTTCGAAGTTAGCATATTTGACATGCGTGTCAAGCCTTGCGCTATGATCTGGCCACCACACTCCGGTCGGCCGAGTCAACGGAATGGACAAATACGCTGAAGCACTCATGCAGGCGATGGACGACACCGACACCAGCAGCACCCGGGTGGCGGAAGTGGCCAGAGTTGGACGCAACAATGTCGCGCACTGGCGTGCCGGCCGCCGGCCCATCCCGGCCGAACATGCGCTCTCGATTGCCGCCCTGCTGGGCGTCGCGCCTGAACGGATCAGCAAGGCCTACGACCAGAGGCTGCGCACGGACTCGGCACGACAGGTCATGGGCGTGCAAAGCCTGCGCTCGGCAACCTGCCCCGAAGGCCACGTGACGATCGACCGACTCGCGGGCTTCGGCCGCGGGGATGGTCCGAACCGCATCTGGCTACCCGAGTTCATCGTGCGCCGCGAACTCGGCCTGACCGCTATCGACAGTGTCCGCTGGGCCGTCCAGCCTTCCCGCGCCATGGAGCCCGAAATCAGGCGTCACGCCGTGGTCCTCTTGGATGTCGCAGTCTGCCGGCAGGAGCACGTACTGGATGGCGGAATCTATGCGTATACCCTTTGGGGGCGGCCCGACATGCGTCGCATTGCGATCCGGCGCAACGCCTGGTTGCTGATCGGCAGCGACAAGGATGCGGAGCGCATGGAAGTGCAGGAAGCCGATCTTCCGAACCTGATGATCCGGGGCGTGATGGCGGGTTGCCTCTAGTTCGTTTACTGACAAATCAACCGCTTACAAAGCCGTACCGCTGATATGGCTGTCCGTGCATGCAATGGATCACGCTCCCGACGCCCTTCCGCAGCCGTCGCCTCATGCCGTATTCGACACATTACGGTTTGACGAAACGGGGGTTTTGTGAGAATAAATTCTCGAGAGCAGCGCATCTGAGCTGAACCGCGCCGGACGGGATCTGAGGACAGGGGGAAGCAATGGACGATGCGAAACGGAATACGGCAATCAAAGGGCTGACCCTGAGTGCTGCCTACTGCGCGGCATTTCTGCTGGCGTGGTACTACTCGCTGGACCAATGGTTCCTCCCCGCCGGCATCCGAGTCGCCGCCCTGCTGTTCCTGCCATCCCGCTACTGGCCCTATGTTTTCGCCGGAGATGCCGGCGCATTGCTGGTCCTCCGCGGGCCGAAAGTCGATCAATACGGCGAAGCATGGGCCTATCTGAGTCCATTTCTGCTGATGCCGCTGATCGCCTGCCTGGCACTGGCCTTCAACCGCAGATTCAAGACCGCCCAGGAACGGTGGAGGTGGTTGCCACTGATCGGAATTTCGCTCGCGCTGTGGTCGGCGCTGTCGAACATGATCCTGAACATTGCGTTCTCCGGACCCGGCGCTTTCGATTCGCTCGCGGAGTACTTCAGGGTCGCGCTCGGGCAATACCTTGGAATACTGATCGTGGTACCGCCCCTGTTCGTGTGGGCAAGGCGCAGCCGAACCTGGTTTTCCACGGACAAGCTGACCCGCGACGCGATCATTTCCGCCGGAATTCTAGGCGCCATGTGCTTCTCCATCGTCCTGAGGCACGACATGGAAGCCTCACTGATGCAGAGTCTGCTCCTGTTGATGATGCTGCCCGCGGTCGGCATGACGTTCTTGCACGGCTGGCGTGGCGCGGCGCTCGGCATCGTCGCTGTCAATCTCGCGATCGGAATGACGTTGCCGCGGATCGGTGTGGCCGGCGCATACGACGCGACCGCATTCGTCGCGCAGCAGGCCCTGGCCGCTGCCGCAAGCGCCTTGCTGGTCCTGGGCACGGTGATTTCCGAACACTATGAGAAGGCCCGCAGATCCGGCGTTGCCGAGCAGGAGGCCATCAAACTCGCTCAAAGCAGTTTTTTCTCGACGGAACAGGTCCTGCGCGAACAACTGTTGTATCTGGCACAGATGCAACTGGGTGTCGACGATGAACGCAGGGACATGACCGAGTGGCTCAAGAGCCGCGGCCATTACGAAGCCGCGATGGATCTGAATACCCGGGGCGTGATGCACCGCCGCATGTTCGATGTGCAGTCGCAGGCGCTGTATCCGATGCGGATCGAGCAGGATGGGCTCTACGCCGTCGTACATTCCGAAACCTTCACCGATTTCTGGGCTGGCGACGCGGAAGTGCTTTATGCGTTCAAGGGCCAGCCCCGGGATCTGTCGGTGGATCTCCAACTGGTGGCGTACCGCTGTATATGCCATGCCTTCGCGTTGCTGTCCGAATGCCAGCCGGACGAGTATCGGATCAAGATGCGGGTCTGGCAGGGTCAGCAGCGGCGCGGCATCGTTCTGTTCGTAACGACACCCAATGCCGCACCCCAAACGACCCAGGCGGGTGTAGCCGCGGCCGCGTTACTCAATGCGCGTGTCAAGGCGCACGGCGGCATCGTGCGTCGCGACCCGTACAGGGTCAGCATCCTGCTCTCCGAACCTATCACCGCAGAATACGCGTACATCGAACCGTCTCTAGCTTATTCATAGCCCGGATGTGCTTGGCACATCCGGGCTATGAGGCGGCTCACTCCGTCCTGGTCGGCACACGGACCCGCGAACGGGCCGGCACGCTATTGATAGGCGACTGCGGCCCTGCGAACCGACCAGTTTTCCTCATTTCCGCTCCTGTAGAGAATGACCTGCAGGTCCGCGGAGGTGTAGAGCGTCGTGGGTATGCCGGCGGGTACGGCGTCGCCAGCCACCGCCACGCGATCAGCATCGGTGCCTATGGGCAGGACCCAAAACATACCGTCGATATGCCCGACCGCCACTCGCACGATGCCGTACTGGTCGTTAACCTGCAGGTACCGGATACCGTCACGCTCGAACTCGTAGACCTGCCATGCAGGATTGGGTGCCATGTCGGGCGCTGCCGGGGACGGCAGGCCCAAGCCGAATGGCGCCTTGGGCGCGCCATTCTTGTCCGATGGACAACCGCACTGCGCGCTTGCCAGCGGGCTCGCCATCGAAGCCCCCATAAGGACGGCGATGGACAAAAAGTGCGTACGGGGCATGCTCTTGTACATTGATATCTCCTTGGTGTTTTGTATAACAGAATTGTTAGCACTCCGAGGCAAAAAACCGGTTTCGCTAACGAGTAGGTGCCCGTCAATGAATCTCTTCGGGCGCTTCGACGGTACCATTGGAATACGTCCTTCCGCGCAGTGTCGGCGCCCGCCAGCGGACGCTGGAATCGGGCTTGTGCGGGCGCAGTATCGGCCTGGAGCCCGCTGGCGGCCGTCCGGAAATCGCACCCCTGCAATGGTCATCCGGTTCTCCGCCCAAGCATTGAGACTGCACAGCCGAATATGACCGGACAGAAAAAAGCGGCGCTGCCGACGATGGAATGGAAAGACCAATCGATCCCACGTCCCGGACGATGCTGTCCAGAAAAGTCTCACGGGCCGCGAACCAATTAGCGGAACCAGGCAGCGAAAAGATACTCAGCAAAAACAGTCACCGTAGCGCCGCCATATCGCAGACAACAAAAAACCCGCCTAAGCGGGTTTTCGCAACACTGGAGGCCTGGGTCGGAATCGAACCGGCGTACGCGGCTTTGCAGGCCGCTGCATGACCACTCTGCCACCAGGCCGGTGACTTCCTTGTGTAACGAACCCCGGCAGCAAGCCGGGGTTACTTGAACCTGGAGCGGGAAACGAGACTCGAACTCGCGACCTCAACCTTGGCAAGGTTGCGCTCTACCAACTGAGCTATTCCCGCGGTGGAATTGAAATTTTACCTTCTGTGGCGGAACTGTCAACACTCTTTCCTTCATCGGCCATCAATGCGGGCCAGGCGGCGATCAGATATTGGGCACCGGACCACAGCGTCAACAGTGCGGCGACAGCCAACATCCAATCGCCGATATGGAAAATCATGTCGCCGGGCCACGGCGCAGGTTTGCGCCCGGGCACCACGGAATACAGCAGGCACAGCAGCGCCAGCATCTGCACGACCGTCTTGAACTTTCCGATCGCGGCGACTTTCACGGTCGCGCGCTGACCGATTTCCGCCATCCATTCGCGCAGCGCCGACACCGCGATTTCGCGACCGACGATCACCGCGGCCCAGAACGCCATCCACGGCGTGGGATGCCCCTGCACGATCAGGAACAGCGCGACCGCGACCATCAATTTGTCGGCGACCGGATCGAGAAAAGCGCCGAATGCCGAGTGCAGCGCGTAGCGGCGCGCGATCCAGCCGTCGAGCCAGTCGGTGAGCGCGGCCAGCGCGAAGAGCGCCGCGGAAGCGAAATTACTCCAGCCGTAGGGCAGATAGAAGAACAGCACCAGGACCGGGATCATCACGATCCGCGCGAGCGTCAGCATGGTCGGTATCGTCAACTTCATGGCTGTCCTTGTGATTCCAGACCGTGGAGGGTCGTGTAGATACGCTCGGCCAGCGCGGCGTTGATACCTTCGACACGGGCGATCTCCTCGATCCCCGCCGCCTTCAGGCCGCCCAACCCTCCGAAATGCCGCAACAGATTAGCGCGTCGGCGCGGCCCGATGCCGGGAATATCTTCCAGACGGCTCACGTTCCGCGCTTTCTGCCGCCGCCCGCGGTGGCCGGTGATCGCGAACCTGTGCGCTTCGTCGCGGACCTGCTGGATCAATTGCAGGCCCAGCGAGCCTGCCCCTGGGTGCAGTTCGCGGCCCGGCTTTCCATCAACCCCGGGCAGCAGCAGGGTCTCATCGCCCGCACGCCGGGCCTCGCCCTTGGCCACCCCGACCACGTGGACATCGACCACGCCCAGAGCCGCCAGTACAGCGTTGGCCTGGGCCACCTGCCCTGCCCCGCCGTCGATCAACAGGAGATCCGGCAGCACGACCGGGGCACGGGACGACGCAGCGGCCGTTGCGGCAACGTCCGCAACTTCGTCCGGAATCGACTCCGCCACGGCATTTTCCACGGCGTCTGCGGACGCTTCGACCGCGCGACGGAAGCGGCGCTCCAGCGCCTGGCGCATCGCTGCGTAGTCGTCGCCGCCGGCCACGCCCTCGATGTTGTAGCGTCGGTACTGGCCGCGCACTGGGCCATCCGCGTCGAACACCACGCAGGATGCCACCGTCGCTTCGCCCATGGTGTGGCTGATGTCGAAGCATTCGATCCGCTGCGGTATCTCGCCCAGCCCCAGCAGGTCGCGCAGCGCTTCGGCGCGCGCGCGCTGCGCGGCGTTGCTGCCGATCTCCGCCGCCAGCGCCACTTCGGCATTGCGGCGCACCAGATCGAGATACCCGGCGCGTTCACTGCGCACGCTGGTCTTGATCTGGACTTTACGGGTTGCCGACGCGCTCAGCGCTTCTTCGATCAATTCGCGCTCGGGAATATCGCGATCGAGCACGATTTCCCGCGGCGGGCCGTGCTCGGCGTAGTACTGCGAAACGAACGCGCCCAGCACTTCCTCCGCGCTGTCTTCGCCGTTGGTCTTCGGAAAAAAGCTTCTGGTGCCGAGATTGCGGCCGTCGCGGAACATCAACAGCATCACGCAGGCCTGGGCGCCGCGCATCGCGCAGGCGAGCACGTCGAGATCGGCGGCGTTGCCGTCGACATATTGCCGCGACTGCAGTTTGCGGATCGAAGCGATGAGATCCCGCAGGCGCGCGGCGTCCTCGAAATCGAGACGGACGCTGGCGTCTTCCATTGCTGTGGTGAGTTCGACGGTGAGGTCGTCGCTGCGGCCATCCAGGAACATCGTCGCCTGACGGACGCTGTCGGCGTAGTCGCGGGCCGGTACAAGCCCGACGCAGGGCGCGCTGCAGCGACCGATCTGGTGCTGCAGACAGGGCCGCGAGCGGTTGCGGAACACGCTGTCCTCGCAGCTGCGCAGGCGGAAGATCTTCTGCATCAGATTCAACGTATCGCGCACCGCCAGCACACTGGGATATGGACCGAAATAGCGCCCGGGCAGCGAACGGGCGCCGCGGTGGAACGCGATCCGCGGCCAGGATTCGCGGGTCAGCACCACATACGGATAACTCTTGTCATCGCGCAGCAGCACGTTGTAGCGCGGCAGCAGCGACTTGATCAGCTGGTTTTCCAGCAGCAGCGCTTCGGCCGACGTGCGGGTGACGGTGACGTCCATGCGCGCGATCTGCGCGACCATCGACGCAGTGCGCGTCGGCAGCGCCTTGGTGAAATAACTGGCGACGCGCTTCTTCAGCGCCGCCGCCTTGCCCACGTACAGCAGGCTGCCGTCGGCGGCGTACATTCGGTAGACGCCCGGCGCGGTGGTCAGATCACGGGCATAAGCGCGGCCGTCGAATGCATCGTCGGCCGGCGCGTCGATCCGGGCGGTCATTCGCCGATCGGAACCTGACGCAGGCTGCCATCGGCGGTATCGAAACGCAGGACCGCATGGGCGTCGGTATCGGCGATCCACACCACGCCGGCCACCACCGCCAAACCACCCGGAAGATGCAGGCGCTGCGGCAGGTTGATCGTGGCCAGTTCGCCGCCGCCCAGACGCAGGGTGCGCAACTGGTCGTTGCCGCTGTCGGCGATCCACAGCACCGGCGATGCGCCGTCCAGCGCGATCGCCTGCGGCTGCTGCAGCAGCGCGTCGCTGCGCGAACCGTCGAGGCTGCCGAACCGCCACGCGCTGTGCCCGACCAGGGTCGTGACCTGGCGGGTACGCAGATTGATGCTGCGCACCGCCGAACCGGCTTCGTCGCAGACGTACAGGATCTGCTGGACGATGGAGAGCGAACTCGGGCCCGCGAATGCGGCCGCGGCGCCTTCTCCATCGACAATATCCAGCGCGCCGGAACCCGCGAGCAGCTTGAGCGAGCGCTCGCCGAGATCGTAGGCCCAGATCTTGTTGTCGCCGGCGGTGGCGATGCAGATCAGGTTGGCGGGCGAAATCGCGACCGCCCGCGGCTGGTCCAGCGCGACCGAGCGCGGATCGTGGACCACGCCTTCGACCGGCACGCCGGGACGTCCGGCGCCGCAGAGAGTGTCGACATCGCCATTGCCCAGCTTGATCCGGCGCACGGCGTGGTTGCCGGTGTCGGCGACGTACAGCGCATCGCGCTGCAGGCACAGCCCCTGCGGGTTCTGGAACGCTGCCAGTTCCATCGGACCATCGATGAAGCCGGGGCCGCCGCTGCCGAACTGGCGGCGGATGCGGCCGTTGAATTCGCATTCCAGCACGCGGTGGTGACCGGAATCGACCACATAAAGGTATTGCTGATTGACCGCGATGCCCATCGGGAAGCGGAGCGGCAGATCGGGCTCGCGGTGGCGCCGCAGTTCGACCGGCTCGTCGTTCACCGATTGCGGCACTTCCTCGGCGCGCAGTCGGGCGAACAGCACATCGAGGTCGCGCACCGGGGTGTCGCCGACGATGCGGTCGCGCACCCGCCCCTGACCATCGATGAAGACCACGGTGGGCCAGGCGTCGATGCCGTAGTGCTGCCAGAGCACCCAATCGGCGTCCTGCGCCATCGGGAAATCCATCGCCGACCGGTGCAGGCGCCTGAACACCCGGCGCGCGTCGCGTTCGTGGTCGAAGCGCGGCACGTGGATGGCCACGACATGCAGGTGTTCGCCGTGGCGCCTGCGCAGAGTCGCGAGATCGGCCAGCCGCTGTTGCGACCAGGCAGAGCCGGCATTGACGAAGGCGAGCGCGGTGATGCGGCCGCGCAGTTGCGCCATCCGCAGCGGTTTGGCCAGATTCAGCCATTCGAGGCTGTCGGGGAATTCGGGGGCGGGCGACATATCCATCAGTAGAACAGCATCCCTAGTCTGCGGGCGAGCGTCAACATTCGATCATACGGTGGGATGCGTCGATGAGAACCGGGCCACGATGCCCGCAGCCGCGGCATCCACCATCGCCCAGACCCGACGGAAGTCTTCCGGACCGCCGGTGTAGGGGTCCGGCACCTCGCCGCCCTCGCCCAGTCCTGCCCATTCCAGCAGCAGCGCCGCCTGCGCGGTCGCCCCAGCCGGGGCCATCGCCCGCACGTCGCGCAGCACGCTGCGGTCGGCGCAGAGCAGCCAATCGAAGCGCTGGAAATCGGCATCGCGCAGTTTGCGGGCGCGCTGGCCGCGGATATCCACGCCGGAACCGGCCGCCACCGCGATGCTGCGGCGATCCGGCGGCTCGCCAGCATGCCAGCCGCCTGTGCCGGCGGAATCGACTTCGACCCAGTCCAGTCCGCTGCGGTCCAGATGCGCTCGAACCGCACCTTCAGCGAGCGGAGACCGGCAGATATTGCCCAGACAGACCATCAGCAGACGCATCGTTCAGGCTACCCCCGTCGCCGCAAGATGGCGCTCGGCGCGTTCCAGATCTTCGGGGGTGTCGATGCCGGGCGGAAACGCGGCCGGCGTGATCGCCACCGCGATCCGGTGCCCGGCCTCCAGCGCGCGCAGTTGTTCGAGCGACTCTATCTGCTCCAGCGGCGACGGCGGCAACGCCGCGAACTGCTTCAGGAACCCGGCGCGGTAGCCGTAGATGCCGATATGGCGCAGCCACGGCCCGCCCGGCGGCAGCGCCTCGCGCGTGCGGGCGAAAGCGTCGCGGGGCCAGGGAATCGGCGCGCGGCTGAAATACAGGGCGTCGCCGTTGCCGGCGCGCACCAGCTTGACCGTGTTCGGATCGAGCAGCGCGGCGACATCGTCGATCTCCGTCGCCAGCGTGCTCATCGGCGCGCCGGAGGCCACCAGGGTCTCTGCCACGGCGCGGATCCCCGCCGCCGGCGCGAACGGCTCGTCGCCCTGCAGATTGACCACCACCATGTCGTCGCTCCAGCCGGCGAACGCGGCGCATTCGGCCAGGCGGTCGGTGCCGGAGAGATGATCGGCCGAGGTCATCGCGATGCGCACGCCGCTGGCGGTCAGAGCATCGGCGATGCGGGCGTCGTCGGTGGCGACCCAGACCTCGCGCGCGCCGGCGGCGAGTGCGCGCCGGGCGACGTGCAGTACCAGCGGCTCGCCGCCGAGCGGGCGCAGCGGTTTTCCCGGCAGCCGCGATGCGGCGTAGCGGGCGGGAATGGCGACGACGAAATCGGAGATGGCGGGCATGGGGCGAATGATAGCGGTGAGCCATCGACAAAAATCATTGTCATCCCGAACGCTCACGCAGCGACTGGAGGGATCTGCTGGGCTTCGCCGGAGATCAAGCAAAAGCAGATCCCTCCTCAGGCTGCGCCCTCGTTCGGGATGACAATGCCGGGGACTACGCTGTCACTCTGGATGACAGGCTCACTGCGCCCTTCCCCCAAGTCACCGCTTCAACCGATCCAGCAACGCCACCCAGAACGCTTCTGGCAATTCGGCGCGGATCGGCACGCTGTAGCAGCGTTCGCTGTCGAATCCGGCGCACTTCACCGCGTCCTTCTCGGTCATCAGCACCGGCAGGTCGCTGCCGAACTGCAGATCTTCGGCGCAGTAGCGATGATGGTCGGGAAAAGCGTGCGGCACGACCGCGATGTCGAGGCCGCGCAGCATCGCGAAGAAGCGCTCGGGGTCGCCGATGCCGGCCACGGCATGCACGCGCTGACCCGCGAACGCCGACAGCGGCGCGCCGCGGTGCCCGTGCAGCGGCACCGCGTCCTGCGCGCGCAGGTGCATGGACCATTCGCCGAAGCCGGCCTCCTGCTGTTCGTCGCCGCCCAGATTCACCACCCGGAAATCGCAGCGATCACCGCGTCCCGGCGGTTCGCGCATCGGCCCGGCCGGCAGCGGCCGACGGTTGCCGTAGCGGCGGCGGCCGTCGATCACTTCGATTTCGACATCGCGCGCCAGCCGGTAATGCTGCAGACCGTCGTCGCAGACCACGATGTCGCAGCCCGCTTCGATCAGCGCCCGCGCCGCGGCCACGCGGTCGCGATCCACCCGCACCGGGGCGCCGGTGCGACGCGCGATCAGCACCGGCTCGTCTCCACCCAGCGCGGTATCGGTGCCGGCGTCGACCCAGCGGGCATTGTTGGCGCTGGCGCGGCCATAGCCGCGGCTGGCCACGCCCGGGGTCCAGCCTTCGGCGCGCAGGCGTTCGACGATGGCGATGGTCAACGGTGTCTTGCCGCTGCCGCCGGCGATCAGATTGCCGACCACCAGCACCGACTTGCCCGGATGCAGGCTGCGGAACACGCCCTTGCGGTACAGCGCCGCCCGCGCGGCCACAACGCCCGCGTACGCGCCCGAGAGCAGGCGCGCGGGCCACGGCGGCGCGCTGCCGTCGAACCAGTACGTCGGCGGCTGCCGGCGTGCGCCGCTCATGACGACCGGCTCATGCCGGCATGCTCATGCCAATGCGTCCGCGCTGCCCGGCTCACGGAACTGCATCCGGTGCAGGTGCGCGTACAGCCCGCCATGCGCCAGCAGCTCGGCATGCGTGCCCTGCTCCACCAGCCGGCCCTGATCCAGCACCAGCACCTGATCGGCGTGTTCGATGGTTGAGAGCCGGTGCGCGATCACCAGCGTGGTGCGGTCCGGCATCAGCCGGTTCAGCGCGTCCTGCACCAACCGCTCGGATTCGGTATCCAGCGCGGCGGTGGCTTCGTCCAGGATCAGGATCGGCGCGTCCTTGAGGATCGCGCGGGCGATGGCGAGGCGCTGGCGCTGGCCGCCCGACAGGCGCCCGCCCTTGCTGCCGATGCCGGTCTCGGCGCCTTCGGACAGTTTGTCGACGAATTCGCTGGCGTTGGCGGCGTCCAACGCGTGACGCACGCCCTCGCCCGGCACATCTGCAAGCTCGCCGTAGGCCACGTTCGCGGCCACGCTGCCGTCGAACAGCATCACCTGCTGCCCGACCAGCGCGATCTGCCGGCGCAGGTCGGCGAGGCGGTAATCGGTCAACGGGTGGCCGTCGAGCAGGATTTCGCCGGACGCCGGTTCGTAAAAACGCGGAATGAGCTTGATCAGCGTCGACTTACCGCTGCCGGAGCGGCCGACGATGGCGGTGACGGTGCCCGGCTTCGCGACGAAAGTGATGCCCGCGAGCGCAGGTTCGCCCTGGCCCGGGTAGCGCGCGCCGATGTCGCGGAATTCCAGTTCGCCGCGCGCGCGCCTCAGTTCGCGCGCGCCGCCGTCGCGCTCCTCGTCGGCATCCAGCACAGCGAACAGGCGCTCGGCCGAGGCGATACCTTTCTGCAGCATGTTCTGGACGTTGGTCAGCTGTTTCAGCGCCGGAATCATCGCCATCATCGACATCATCAATGTGACAAAACCGCCAGCGGTGAGCCGCCCCGCCGCCGCCTCGCGGCCGGCGAAGAACAGCAGCAACGCGAGTCCCACCGCGCCCATCAGCTGCACCACCGCCGAGGAAATGCTGCGGGTGGATTCGACCTTCATCGACAGCCGCAGGTTTTCGTCGGCGAGCGCGCCGTAGCGCGCCAGCTCGGCGGCCTGCGCGCCGTAGATCTTCACTTCCTGCTGATTGTTGAGGGTCTGGTCCGCGGCCTGCATCAGCCGGCCGCCGCTTTCCTGCACACGATGGCTGAAGCGCCGGTAGCGCTTGGCGACCTTGTCCATCAGCACCGCCAGCGGCGGCGCCAACACCAGGATCGCGATGGTCACCTGCCAGCTGGTCCACAGCATCACCACCAGCGCGCCGATGATCTGCAGCGACTGTTGCAGCATGACCTTGGCGGCGTCGACCGCGGCGTTCGCCACCTGATCGCTGTCCGAGCCCAGCCGCATGAGCATCGACGGCACCGGTTCGCTGTCGAAACGCAGCCCGGGCAGACGCAGATATTTGCCGAGCACGCGCACCCGCAGGTCGCGGGCGATGCTGCGCGCGGATGTGCCCATGCACACATCGGTGATGTAGCCGGCGATGCCGCGGATCACGAACAAGCCGACGATGGCCAGCGGCAGGATCAGGCTGAGCTCGGAGTTCTTGCTGATGAAGGTCTCGTCGACCACCGGTTCCATCAGCTTCATGAACGCCGAGCCGGCCGCGGCTTCGATCAACATGCCGCCCAGGGCCAGCAGCAGCAGCTTGCGGTACGGCGTGGCGAAGCCGAGCAGTCGCCGGTAGATCGGCCACGCCGGGGCGCGGTCGGGCTTGCTCATTCGGGCTTGCTCATTGTCTGGGCGCCGCTGGCGTAGCCGCTTGGGCGGGAGCACGCTGTTCCGGCGCACGCTGTTCTGGGGCTGTTGCGATGCTGATCTGGCGGAAACCGAGCTGGCCCAATGCGTCCAGCGCGGTGACTACAGACTGGTGCGGCGTGCGCGCGTCGGCGCGCAGCAACACCGGGCGTTTACGGTCGTCGCCCGCGACTTCGACGATGGTCCGTTTCAGCGATTCCAGATCCGTGCGCAAGGCTTCGCGGTCCTGCACGAAATAGCGGCCCTCGGCGTTCACCAGCAGGCTCAGCGCCTTTGCCGACGCTTCGCTGGGCTCGCCGTTCGCCTGCGGCAGCTGCAGTTTCAGCACCGAGCGCGCATCGAAGGTGGTGGTGACCACGAAGAAGATGATCAGGATCAGGATCACGTCGATCAGCGGCACGAGATTGATCTCGGGCTCGTCGTCGGCGCGGAAATCGCGGATGCGCATGTTAGAGCCTGTTCATGGCATCCCCATGCGCCGCGCTGCCCCGGAAGGGCCGCAGTGCAAGGAGAAGTGAGGGAATGGATGTCGATCCATGACCGAACGAGGACACGGCGCTGCGGCCCTTCCGGGGCAGCCCTGCGGGTTGCACCGCAAAGCCGCTCTGGGAGCCGCGCGCCGCTTGACCAGACAGCCAGTCTGGCGCTGCGCGACGCGCGGCTCCCAGAGCGGCTTTGTGACGCAACGCGACGTATGGGGATGCCATGAACAGGCTCTCAGGTTCCCGACACCGGCGGCGTGATGCCGCGTGCGCCGGCGGACATCGGCGCCGAAGCGTTGCGCGGCGTGTCCAGGGTATCGAGCAGTTGGATCGCCTCGTGCTCCATGTCGACGATGTAGCCGGCGATGCGCCCGCGGAAGTAACGGTGGAACATCAGCGCCGGGATCGCCACGATCATGCCGGTGGCGGTGCAGATCAACGCCTTGCCGATGCCGCCGGCAAGCTGGTTCACGTCGCCCAGGCCGCTGTCGAGGATGCCGAGGAACATCTGGATCATGCCGACCACGGTGCCGAACAGGCCCAGCAGCGGGCCGGCCGCGGCGATGGTGCCCAGACCGTTCAGGAAACGCTCCATCCGGTGGACCAGATGGCGGCCGACGTCCTCGATGCGCTCGCGGATCTGGTCGCGGGGACGGTTGCGCACGTCCAGCGCCGCGGCCAGCAGCGCGCCCAGCGGCGAGGTGCGGCGCAGCGAGTCGATGTGGGTCGGATCGAGATTGCCGCGCGCCGCCCAGGCGCGGACTTCAGCGCCCAGCCCCGGCGGCAGCACGGTCTTGCGACGCAGACTCCAGAAGCGCTCCAGGATGATGCCCAGCGCCACTACCGTGAGCAGCAGCAAGGGAATCATCGGCCATCCGCCCGCCTTGACCAGTTCCAGCACGTCGTATCCTCCGGCCCGGGGCCGCGTAAGTTCAGATCGCAAGTTCAAATCATTCAGGGGGATAGGATAACTGAGCCGCCCGCGCCTGCCTGCCGACCGCGTCCCACAGCCGGCGATGGCGGCTGCGCTCGGTCTGCACGATCACGCCGTCGTGCCCGATCCGCAGCCCCAGGGCGCCGGCCTCCGCCGTCACCGGCGTCTCGGCGCCGTGATGGCGCCAGAGGTCCAGCACCTGCGGTTTGGGATGTCTGAACCGGTTGCCGTAACCGGACGAGATCGGCGCCCAGCGCGCCCCGGTGGCGGCGACGAAGCCGGGATCGGACGACCCCTGACTCCCGTGGTGCGCCACCAGCACGACCTCCGCCCGCACCGAGGCCGGATCGCGGCGCAGCAGATCGCGCTCGACCACATGGCCGATGTCGCCGGTCAGCAGTGCCGCGCCATGCATCGTTTCGATCCGCAGCACGCAGCTGGATTCGTTGCGCAGATACGGAAAATGCGCGGGGGGATGCAGGAACCGGAAGCGGACGCCGTCCCAGGTCCAGGCGTGTCCGGCCCGGCAAGTCTTCAGATCGGGAATCTTCGCGTCCAGCCCGCTGGCCTCGGGCGCGAAGCGCTGCCCGATCGAAAGCACATCGGCCACCGATGCATAGCCGCCGGCATGATCGTTGTCGCCGTGGCTCAGGACCGCGGCGTCGAGCGTCCGCACGCCCAATGCACGCAGCGCGGGCACGACGGCGCGTTCGCCGGCATCGAATCCTTCCGGGATCGCCGGCCCCATGTCGTACAACACTGTGTGATTCGCGGTACGGACCAGCACCGACAACCCCTGTCCGACGTCGAACATCACCAACTCTGCTTCGCCATGACGCGGCAATTCGCGATCCGGCCACAGCAGCGGCAGCCACAACAGCAGCGTCAACGGTTTGCCGGGCACGCCGCGCGGCAGCAGGCACCAGAATGCCGCCAGCAGCGCCAACGGCAGCGCGAACCAACGCGGCTCCGGCAGCCACCACAGCGCCAGCGGGCTGTCGCCCAACCACCCGAACAGCGACCAGCTCGGATCGAACACGCTCGCCGCCAAGCGCCATACCGGGCCACCCCAACCGACGTGCAGCGATTCGAGACCAGTGCCGATCAGCGAGAGCGGCACGACCAGCAGGCTCCACCAGGGAATCGCCAGCAGATTCGCCAGCGGCCCCGCCAGCGATGCCTGGCCGAACAGCACCACCGTCAGCGGCAACAATCCCACCGTCGCCACGCCTTGCGCGGCCAGAAATTCGCGCAACGGACGTTGCCCGCCCTGCGGCAGACACCACAGCAGCCACGCAACGCCGCCGAAACTCAGCCAGAAACCCGCAGTCAGCACGGAAAGCGGATCGAACGACAGGATCGCGATCATCGCCAGCGACAGCGCATCGACCGGTCGCCAGCCGCGACGCGACAGGCACGCCACCGCAACGACGGCGATCATCAACACCGTGCGCACGGTCGGCAGCGCGAACCCCGCCAATGCCGCATACAAGGCCGCGCCGGACAACGCCGCCAGCACCGTCGCCTGCGGCCGCGGCACGCGGCGGCCCAGCGCAGGCCAGCACCACCACAGCGCGCGCATCGACAATGCGAAAAACCCCGCGACCAGACCGACGTGGAATCCTGAAATCGCGATGAGGTGGGTCAATCCGGTCGCACGCAATTGCGCCCAGTCGTCGTCGTCCAGCGCCCGCGTATCGCCCAGCGCGAGCGCGCGCACGAAACGCGACGATGCCTGCGGCACCGCATCGGCGATCCGCGCAGACATCGCTTCGCGCCACGCATCGATCCCGCGTGGCCGGGTCGATTCATGCGCGAACTGCGGATTGCGCACATAACCTGTCGCCACGATCCGTTCGACCATCGCATGCTTTTCGCCATCGACACCGCCGGGATTGCGCAACCCCCGCGGCGCGCGCAGCTTCGCCGACAGCGACCAGCGGCTGCCGGCAGCGATGCGCAGACGCGGCGCATCCACCGGCTTGTTGTCCAGGTCGAAATCGTCGTACCACGCGAGTCGTACGCGCCGCCCGCGGAGTGCTTCCGGCTGCGATGGCGCGTCGTCCACCTTCAGCACGAACCGGGTACGCCGCGCTTCATGCTGCGGCAGTTCGATGATCGTCCCGGTCAGTTCCGCCTGCCGATGCTCCATCGCCAATGGCAACTGCCGTTTCAAGGCAAACGAAGCATGCGCACCGGCAAGCAGGAAACCCAGCGCGAAGATGGCGAGATGTCGCCACCGGCCTCGCATGCACGCAGCGATCGCAGCGATCGCAGCAATGACTCCCAGAAGCCACATGCCGGGCGGCGACGGAAGCCGGAGACAAGTCATCACGCCCAACAGCAAAGCCAGAGCAAAGCGAAGATCGAGCATGGCGGCCTCAGCGATCGAGCGGGCTGAGCACGCCGCCCGCACCACGATTCAGGACGTGGGTGTAGATCTGCGTGGTCGCGACATCCTTGTGTCCGAGCAACACCTGGATCGTGCGAAGATCGGCGCCGAACTCCAGCAGATGCGTCGCGAAACTGTGCCGCAACACATGCGGCGTCACCGGCTTGTCGATGCCGGCGCGCGTACGCGCAAGCTTGATCGCCCGCTGCAGCACCGCCTCGTCGACGTGATGTCTCCGTCTTGCGCCGCTGCGCGGATCGATGGACAGCGAGCGCGCAGGAAATACATATTTCCATGCGAATTCACGTTCGGCATTCGGATACTTCCTGGACAACGCATGCGGCAGCCACACCGTCCCGTTCCCTGCAAGCAGATCCTGTTCATGCAGGATGCGCACGCGCTCGACGGCCGACTTCAAACGATCGCGCACACTGTCCGGCAACGGCACCTGTCGATCCTTCGCGCCCTTGCCATCGCGCACGGTGATCTGGCGACGTTCGAAATCGATGTCTTTCACCCTCAGGCGCATGCATTCCATCAGCCGCATGCCGGTGCCGTACAGCAATGCAGCCATCAACCAGACCTCACCATCGATCATCGTCAACAGACGCTCGACTTCCGCCCGCGACAGCACCACCGGCAAGCGCTGCGGACGCTTCGCGCGTGTCACGCCTTCCATCCATGGCAGATCGAGCCCCAGCACCTCGCGATACAGGAACAACAGCGCGGACAGCGCCTGATTCTGCGTGCTGGCCGCCACGTTGCCGCGCACCGCCAGATCGGTGAGGAACTTCTCGATCTCCTGCGCACCCAGATCGCGCGGGTGACGCTTCCCGTTGGCCAGAACGAAACGTCGGATCCAACCGATATAGGCGCGCTCGGTGCGCACGCTGTAATTGAGCCGACGACAACGCGCCCTCACCTGATCCAGCAACCTGGGCGGATGGCTCTCGCGCTCACCGCTTGAAGCCGATATCACTTTGTCTTTGTGGCGGTACGGCATACCGCTCTCCTGATGGGACATAGGAAAGCAAGGTAAAGCTGTAGGTCACCTTCAAGAATCAGGCAAGGGCTTGATCGGTTGTAGGTTTTTTCTGATTGACACACACGAGCAGACGGGGTCAGTATTCTTTACCGCCCCGTATATGGGGTCGACTAAGCGTTGGGCTGCAAAAAGCACCTGCAGCTGACGCGCTGGCAATCGTCTTGTTCGCGGTCTCGCTCAGCTTTTCTTCTTCCGCTCGTTTCGGTCGTTGCTTCGGTCATTTCAGTTAGCCTGTTGCGGGAGTGCGCTCATAGCGCTGCGTGCTTTGCTTCGGTT